>NZ_JBITJP010000003.1:0-189688 GCF_044460165.1 Embleya sp. NPDC050154 | reverse complement strand
CACACAATCGGTACAACAATGTGGCCGGGCCCCGGGGCGGGGCCCGGAACCCCCCCCACCCCCCCCCCCGGGCCCCGGGCCCCCCCCGGGTGGGGGGGGCGGCCGCGGGCCCCGGGGCCGTCGTCCCCGTTGTCCGTCGTCCCCGTTGTCCGTCGTCCCCGTCTCGTCGGCGCTCCCGATGCGCGGTCACGATGCCACGTTCGGTCGTCAGTGCCCGGGTTTCGCCGAGTGGATTCCCGGTTCGAGTCCGGCGTCCGTGTCCGGGGCCGGCGGGCCGGTGTCGTGCCGCCACCACGCGAAGGCGCCGGAGGTGGCGGCCAGGACGGCGATGCCCAGGATCCAGCCGCCGACCACATCGGAGAGGTAGTGAGTGCCCAGGGCCACACGGGTGCACCCGACCCCGAACGCCGAGACGACTGTCGCGCACCACACCACCGGGCGGGACCGACGGGGAAGGACGGGCAGCAGGATCAGCAACAGCACGCCCGCGCCGACGGTCGCGGTCAACGTATGCCCGGAGGGAAACGATCCGCCCGGGGCGCTCGTGACGGCGTCCTCGGGGCGGGCACGCGCGATCACCACCTTGGTCAGGCCGCTGAGCGCCGCCGCGATCACCATCGCCGTGACCGCCCACAGGACGAGCCGGCGGGCACCGCGCCGCCACAACCACACGCAGAGCACAAGCACCAGAATTCGAAAGACGAAAGGGTCCCAGACCCAGTCGCTGAGCGTGTGCGCCAGTCGGCGCCAACGCGGTCGCGCCGACATCCACGCCTCCATCGTCCGAGCGATGTCGACGTCCAACGCCTGCAATGGCGACCAGGAGTTGCGCACCAGCAGCGCCAAGAGCGTGAAAGGCACAACCCCGACCAGGAAGGCGCCCGCGACCAGGACCAACCTGAGGCCGAATCGTGAATCGGACCGAGACAGGCCATCCCGGGACGGGTCGTGGGTGCTCACCGTCGACGCCTTCCCCGGAAGCCCGAGTCGACACGGGCGCGCCACCACCTCCCACGCCGTCCGCGCAGACGCCGAGTCCCGTGCCCACCCCGGACAGGCGGGTCCATGTCCGCTTGTCCACGCGGGCGTTCGGGGTGCGCCGTTCGCGACCGCACAGGGGCGCGGCCGTGTCGGGCGAGGTCGATAGGTTTGGCGGCATGAGTCTTTCGCTGTCTTTGTTCATTGCGGACCCCGCGGCCGTGCGTGCGGTGGTGGGGTCGGGGGACGTACGCGTGCGCCGGGCCATCGGCGGACGCTTCAAGCAGGAGATGGCCCGGGACGACGACTATTTCTCGAGCGAGATCGCGGCCGGCGCGCCGACGCTGTACGAGGCGCTGACCGCGGTGGTGGACGGCGGGCCGTTCGCGGACGGGCACGCGTTCCAGTACGGCTACGCGTACCGGATGATCTGCGCCTTCCACGGGCGGCGGATCTACAGCAACAACTTCTCGCCGTTCCGGTTCGGGTGGCTCGAGCGCGTCGACGAAGGGCTCGCGTCGCTCGGCGTGGACGCCGTTCGGGTCTCGGAGTTCGGCTACGGACTTCCCTCGCCGCTCCCGTACACCGACCTTCCGGGGCACGGAGTCTGGTCGCCGGCGGACTGCGCCAAGGCCCTGGAACAGTACGCCGCCGCCACCGGCGAGCAACTGGCCGCACTCGACGGGGAGGTGCGCGAGGCCATCGAGGACTGCGCGGAATGGCTGAACGCGGCACGGGCGAGCGAGGGCCGCGGAGTCCTGGGATTCATGTCCTGAGAGCGCTCGCGAGACCGCCCGAACTCCCTTACGGACAACCTGCGATGCCGTCGTTCACGAACTCGTCGGGGAGATCGCGCTCGACTCCGCTCCGTGTCCGGGGACGGGAAGTGGCGCCGGGCCGGCCGTCTGCCGCGCCCGAGGGAGGACCCGGACGCGGCGGAAGTGCCGCTGCTCGGTGCGGGAACCCGGCCGGCCGTCGGTGGACACGCGCCGCGGCGAAGTGGTTCACCCGTTCGGGTGGGTGCGGGTCGCCGCGGGCGGGGCAGGCGTGGGGCGCGGGCGGTTCCTCCCCTTCGGGGGCTCCGGGGGATCGCCGGCGGTGGGTGGGCGTCTCCTCCCGACCGAGGGGGAGGAGACGCCCGACCGGGATGCCCGGTCCGAGGCCCCGCGTCGCCCGCCCCGTGAATGGGGCCGGCGGGCGTCGGGGCGGCGGCGTGGGGAAGGGTCAGTGCCTCGGTCGGCGGCTTCCCGCTTGGTGCCTCGCGGAGGCGACCAGGTGGGAGAGGATGCCCGTCGCGCCCACGCTCGCGAGTCCGACCATGGTCACGCCCACCATGTACAGTCCGCTCGAGTCGTCCGACCAGTCGAGATAGGCGGCGAGGGTCAGGCCCGTGGTGGTGCCGATCGTCGCCGCCGCGACATGGCCGCGGGAGGCCGCCCGGCAGACCGCCGCGAACAGGGTCAGTACGAGCCCGACCACCTGCCAGGCCTGGTAGGGGCCGGTCGTCGAACCGTCGGGATGCACGTCGCGGTGCTGATCCCAGCCCAGCCATGCGGCCCATGCCGCCGCCGCGATCGCGGCCAGGACCGGGGTCGCCAGGAACGTGGGCACTGCTTTTCGTGGTCCTTCGTCCATGGCGCCAGTTTTCCGGTCTACGCGAGCACCCGGCAGAGTACGGATACTCAGATCCGGTCGGGCGACCCGGTCCGGGAGGGGGCGGCCCCGGTCACACGGTCCTGCGTCCGCTGATTCGTGTCACGTGGTGCCCGGCGGCGATGACGACGAACGGGTGTCCGATTCCGGCGGGCTCGGTGTCCAGGCGCAGGAAGCCCTCGGTGTCGGGCTCCAGGACGGGGCCGTTGTCGATGACCGCGCTCCACGTACGCGCGAGGGTCTCGCCGTTGATCGGCCAGTCGAACAGGTCGAGGGTGACCTCGACATCCCCGAGGTCGGGGAGGATGAGGTAGCCGCGCGCCGACATGATCTCCACCATTCGAGTGTGCGTCGAACCGCCCGGTCCCGCCGGCGGCGGACCCGGCCGCGTGTGCGGTTCGGGTGCCTCGCCTACAAGGACGGCGACGGTGGCCCGTTGCGGTGTCCGCTCGCACGCGTGGTGTGCGGGGCGGGCGCGGCGAGGTCGGGATCGGCGAAGGGCCCGCCGACGGACGATCCGTTTCTCATCCGGCTCACAGACGGCTCTCATGCTGCGTTCCTACGCTGCCGATGACCGAGAGTGACTCGGAAGGAGTCGACGGACCATGAGCCATGACCACCACGAAGGTCAACGCGTCAGTCGGCGCACCGCGCTGGCGGGCATCGGCAGCATCGGCCTGGGCGCGCTCCTCAGCGCCTGCTCGGGAGCAAAGAACGGCGGCAGCGCCCAGGCCACCACGACGACGGGCGCCACTGCCACGGTCTCGCCCCAGGCCGGCAGCACCCAGGACATCGCGAAACTGTTCGAGGGGGCGGGCACCTGCGCTCTGACCCCGCAGACCACCCAGGGCCCGTACTACTTCGACGCCGACAAGATCCGCAGCGACATCCGCGAGGACCGCGCGGGCGCCCGGCTGCGGCTGGCCGTCCGGGTCCAGGACAGTGAGACGTGCCAAGCGATCCCGAACGCGGTGGTGGAGATCTGGCACTGCGACGCGGCCGGTCTCTACTCCGGGGCCGAAAGCCTCTCCGGCGGGGGCGGGGGCGGTCCCAGCGGCGGGAGCGGCGGTCCGGGTGGTGGCCCGCCCCCGTCCGGAGCGCCCGGCGGCGCACCCCCCTCGGGAGCGCCGGGCGGGGGCGCAGGCGGTGGCGGTGCACAGGGGGACCTCACGCCGCAGGACGACAAGCGCTACCTGCGCGGCGCTCAGGTGACCGACAACCAGGGGATTGTGCAGTTCACCACCATCTGGCCCGGCTGGTACCGGGGCCGTACCGTCCACGTCCACGCCATGGTGCACGTCGACAACGCACGCACACTCACCACCCAGCTGATGATGGACGAGGCGCTCAACAGTGCCGTCTTCGCCGAACAGCCGTATGCCAAGCACACCGGCCGGGACACGTTCAACGATGGCGACAACATCTACAAGCCCACCATGCTCCTCAAGGTCGTCCAGGACGGCGACGGCTATCTGGGCGTGATCACCCTCGCCGCGGATCCCGACAAGGACGGCAAGTAGGTCCGGCGTCCGGGGCCCGCCGTCGGGCGTCACCGCCGTTCCCGCAGTCGACGGCGGACGATTTCGTGATCGGGGCGACAGGGCTCGGCCGACGCCACGGCACGCCGCCTTCGGCCCCTGCGGCGGGCCCGTTCACCGTCCTCGACGCCGAACGCCGCCTCGCGCAGCGGCATCGGCGGCATCGAACGACGCGCCCGGCGGCCGGGAGCCCGCACGGCCGAGGCGGGGTGGGGCGGGCGGGTCCGGGGCTCTGGTGGCAGGCGATGGTCGGGTGGCGTGAGAATGGAACGTCACGAAGGATTCCGTGGCTCGGGGAGGCAGGGCGGGCCGAGGATGCGGGCGTCGCGTGCCGTCGAAGCGGACGAGGGGATCCCCCCTGACCTCGCGGCGGTGCTGTTGGACGCGGACGGCAACGTCCTCATGTGCAGCCCGTCCGCGCGGAGACAGTTGGGTGATCCGTTGCCGCCGGCCGCTGCCGCGGCGCTGCGCGCGGTGCCCGGGCGCGGGCCGGGCGCGCGGGTGACGATCCCGGGCGCCCTGGGGCCGGTGCACGCTCGTTCCCTGACGACGCCGCTCTCCGACCACGGCCCGGACAGGTCGAACCTCGTCCCCAGCGCCCGACTGGTCCTGCTGCTGCCGGTTCGGCGCGCCGCCGGCGATGCGCGGGACCCGGAGGCTCGGGCCCGCGAACACCACGAGTTGGCGCACACGGCGGCGGTCGACATCGGCGCGAGTCTGGACCTGGACGCGGCGGCCCGGGCGTTCGTCGACGTGCTGGTGCCGGACTTCGCGGACCTGGCCTCCGTGGATCTGACCGAGCCCGTCCTGCACGGGGACGAGCCCCGCCCGACCGGTGAAAATCAGCTCGCCCTGCTGCGGGTCGCGGTCGCCGCCCGGCCGGGCACCCGCTGGCCCGCCCCGATGCTGGGCGTCGGCGACCGACTGCCGCAGTTTCCGGAAAGCCCGATGCTCGGTCCGCTCGCCGAGGGCGTCCCGGTCCGCGCCACCGACATGGCACAACTGCGCGCGTCCCTCAACCTGGATCCGGAGACGCTGGACACGATCATTCCGGCGGTGGCGTCCTCGTCCATGGTCGCCACGCTGCTGGTCCGCGGGCTGATCCTGGGCGGTATCACCGTCTGGCGCACCGGCGACCGACCCGCCTTCGACGACCGCGACGCGACCCTGCTCGCGGAGATCGCCTCGCGCGCCGCGCTCAGCGTGGACAACGCGCGCCGCTACACGCGCGAGCACCGCACCGCCGTGGCCCTGCAGCGATCGTTGCTGCCCCGGCTGGTCAACCGCACCGCGGCCGCGGAAACCGCCGGCACCTACCGTCCCGCCGAGGGCGACGCGGGGGTGGGCGGCGACTGGTTCGACGTGATCCCGCTGTCCTCGATGCGCACCGCGTTCGTGGTCGGGGACGTCGTCGGCCACGGGCTGGGCGCAACCGCCGCGATGGGGCGCCTGCGTACCGCCGTGCAGACCCTCGCCGACCTGGATCTGGAGCCCGACGAGCTGATCGGACACCTGGACGACCTGGTGCTCAGCTACTGGCCCGAGCACGATCCCGACGACGCGACCGCGGAACTCGCCGCACTCGGCGCCACGTTCCAGTACGCGGTCTACGATCCGATCGGCCGTACCCTCGCCATCGCCAGTGCCGGACACCCGCCGCCGCTGGTGATGCGCCCAGGCATGGACCCGCGGTTCGCCGAGGTGCCGCCGGGGCCTCCGCTCGGCGTCGGTGGACTGCCGTTCGAGGCCGTCGAGATCGAGCTGCCGCCCGACTCGCTGCTCGCCTTCTACACCGACGGGCTCGTCGAGCGACGGGACACCGACCCCTCCGCGAGTCTGGACGAATTCGCGGCGGTCGCGGCCGAGAACCGGGACCGGCCGCTGGAGGCCATCGGCGCCGCCGTGCTGGCCCGCCTCGATCCGCGGCGTGACGACGACGTCGCGTTGCTGCTCGCGCGTACTCGCGGCGTCCCCGACGACGCGGTGGCCCGCTGGGAACTGCCGGCCGACCTCGCCCAGGTCTCCCGCGCCCGGGAGTTGGTCACGAGCAAGCTCGCGGACTGGGGCCTCGGGGAACTCGCGTACACCTGCGAACTCGTCGTCAGCGAGTTGGTCACCAACGCCATCCGGTACGCGGGCGGGCCCGTCGGTGTGCGGCTCATCCACGACGGCATGCTGGTGTGCGAGGTCTCCGACCCCAGCAACACCCAACCCCGGCTGCGCCGAGCCCGCGACACCGACGAGGGCGGGCGCGGCCTGTTCCTCGTCGCCCAGCTCACCGCCCGCTGGGGCAGCCGCTACCACCGCACCGGCAAGACCATCTGGACCGAACTACCGACCACCCCCGCGCCGCCGACCGCCGCGCCGTCCGAGGACGACCTCCTGGCCGCCTTCGGCGACAGGTGAACCGGGCGCGATCGCGGGGGACGACTCCGAGCAGCCCCCGCATCGGGTCGGGGACTCGACAGCGTGACTCGGCCGAGGTGGGTTCCCCCTCGGGGCTGTTCCGGCGAGCCGCCCTGCGTGGGGAAGCGTGTGGTGCGTCGGTGGAGGGTGCGGACGGGCGCTCAGCGGGTGGGTCTGGTGAGCGGACGGGCGGCCGGTCCCGGTCGTGCCGTCACATCACGATGCGTCAGATGCGGGTGCCCCTCGGCGCATTCGACGACGACGCGGACCGGCGCTCCGCAGTCGCGGTGCCCTACGTCGAGCATCGGCCCCGCCGGATCGGCCCAGTGCTTCTCGCCGAACTCCTTGAGGGCCAGCAGCACCGGCCACAGGTCCCAGCCCTTGGCGGTGACCCGGTACTCGTTGCGCGTGCGCGCTCCGGGCTCGCGGTAGGGCCGGGTCGCGAGCACACCACCGGCGACCAGTTTGCGCAGTCGGTCGGTGAGCACGGCCTCCGACAAGCCGACGTGGCGTCGGAAGTCGTCGAACCTGCGCACACCGTTGACGGCGTCCCGCAGGATCAACAGCGACCACTTCTCTCCCACCAGGTCGAGCGTGCGCCGGACCGGGCACTGCGCGGGGTCGATGTCCAGCCACTCCAGGTCCATGGGAGTAGTGTGACACCTGACTTCGGAAACCGCAGTCAGTCGGTGCCGGCCGCGGCGCCGGTCACGGCACAGGACAGCCCGTCGCGCCACGGCACGGCCGGGAAGGAAACGGAGGACGGGCATGGGCAGGTCGCGGACGTATACGCGGGACGACCCGGCGATCACGGCAGGCGCCGCCGCCTCCATGGCCGGCCTCGATTTCCTCAAGGCGATGATCGCCGGCAGGTATCCGGGGCCGCCGATAGCCGCCACCCTCGACTTCACCCTCGATGAGGTCGAGCACGGGCGCGCGGTGTTCTCCATGACGCCGGGCGAGGAGCACTACAACCCGATCGGGAGCGTGCACGGCGGCGTGTACGCGACCCTGCTGGACTCGGCGGCCGGTTGCGCGGTGCACACGACGCTGCCCGCGGGCATGGCGTACACCTCGCTCGACCTGTCCACGAAGTTCCTGCGTCCGATCACCTTCGACACCGGCCGGATTCGCGCCGTGGGCCGGGTGCGCAGCCAAGGCCGGCGCACCGCGCTCGCGGAGGCCGAGCTGTTGGACGCGAACGACCGTCTCCTCGCGCACGCGACGAGTAGCTGCATGATCTTCCCGATCCCGGGGGCGTGACCGCGCGGGCAGCGCGGGCCGACGGGGAGGTGCCGAGCCCTCGGTCCCGGCACTGTGATCCGACCGATATCGGAGGAAGCCTCGTCGCCTTCGCCCGGCGCTCCGCAGGCCCGGGAGGGTGGGGCCGCAGGGACCCGCCTCCCGGATTGGTGGACGTGACGGTCGGCCGGTTGCCGTCGCCGGTCGGCGCCCCGGGTGTGCCCTGCGAGCGGGGTGGGTCGCGCTGCATAGGATTCGGCGGTGTTCGCCTACGCCTTTGCCGCGCTGTTCTTTGTGCTCTTCCTCGTCGGAGTCCTGAGGGACCGCCGCCGGTTCGGCAACGCCGTGTATCTCGGCCTGGCCCTCGTCGCCCTCATCGTCGGGCTGATCGGTGAATTGAGCCGGATACCACGGCCGCTCGTGGCGGTGCTGACCGTGCTCCTCCTGCTCGCTCCGGCCGTGGGTGTGCTCGTGCTCGCCGGCGCGCTGGTGTCCAACGGCGTGACGATGGTGCGCCGGGAGGGCATCCGTCCCGCCAACCTGCTCTCGCTGTTGACGGGGCTGGCCATCGTCGCCGTGATCGCACTTCTCGTGACGGCCACGGTCACCCGCTCGCGTACGCTGATCGTGGTCTCGGGCACCGTCGTTCTGGTGGTCGGCTACGTGTCCTTCCTGCTTCTGTGCTTCGTCGGATACGCCTTCCTCTACGAGCGATTGCGGGTGCGCCGCTCGGTCGACTTCGTGGTCGTACTCGGCTCCGGCCTCGTCGGCGGCGAGAAGGTGCCACCCCTGCTGGCCAGTCGGCTCGATCGCGCGCGAACCCTCTTCGAGGCCCAAGTCGCACGCGGGAACCAGCCCGTGCTCATCACGTCGGGCGGCCGGGGCCCCGACGAGGACCTACCGGAGTCACACGCGATGGCCGACTACCTGGTCGCAGGCGGGTTCCCCGCGGAACGCATCGTGCGCGAGGACCGTTCGCGGAACACCGAGGAGAACCTGCTTTTCAGCAAGGCGATCATGACGGCCGCCGACCCCGGTTACCGGTGCGTCATCGTCACCAACAACTTCCACGCCTTCCGCGCCGCCCTGCTCGCGCGCCGCACCGGGGTGCGCGGCCAAGTGGTCGGCGCGCCGACGGCTTCGTACTTCCGCCCCAGCGCGACGATCCGCGAGTTCGTCGCGGTGTTCCTGACCTACAAGGTCGTCAACCTCGGCGTGTGCCTGCTCATCGCCGTATCCGGAGTGGCCGCCTGGCTGTGGCGCTGAAAGCCGCCGCGCGACGCGGGCCCGGGTTTGACGGCCCGCGCCGGTGATCCCGCACCGATCCCCGGCCGGATGCGGCTCGGCCGGTCAGACCACGCCGAACGCGCGGGCCAGGTTCAGACTGTCCTCGTAGGTGACGTAGCGAGTGATCAGGCCGTTTTGCACCGTGAAGCGGAAGGCGAACGGGGAGACGAACAGGTCGCCGGTGGTCACGACCACCTGTCGCATGTAGCCGAGGGCGACCGCGTCCTCGCCGTCCACGACGACCTGGTGGATGGCGAACTCCTCGGCCTTGAGGTGCCGGGGAAGGATGTCGAAGAAGTCGGCGACCTCGGCCCGCGTGGTGCGGCGACCGATCCATGGCACCTCCTCGGCGCCGTAGACGTCCCAGTCGACCTCCTCGGCGAACAACTCCGGCATCCGCGCGAAGTCACCGGCCCCGGCGCGACGGAAGAACTCCTCGACGACTGCCCTGGTCTCGCTCATGGCCCAACCTTCCTTCGAAAAGGCACGTGCCGAAGTAGGCACCTGCCACAACAGGGTTCGTGCCGCACGAGCACGTGCCGACACCATATTGGATCGCTCAGTACAAAACAAACACCACGTACACCGATGCGGGTGAGCGACAGATTCCCCGGCTCGCGCGGCTGCGGCCGGCCCCGGCGGGCGGGCCCGTCGCAGGGAGCGAGTCGGTCGCCCTCAGGAGGAGGACGAGTGGGCCTGCATGCGGACTCGCCTGCCGCGGAGCAGCCGGAAATCGCCAACTCTGCTTCGAAGGCAGGCAGTTGGAGCAAGCCGATTTGACTGTGCTGAACCTGCGTGATTGTGTCCGTGAGCGTGAGCAGTCACGAAATCCTCGTTGGGCGCATCCACCTGGACCTTCTCAGGTACGCCGGGTGTCTGTGTCGCGCTTCGCGCTGACCTGAGCCCCGGCCCTTTTCGCGCGCCCCACTTGCCGACGCGCGCACTTCGCATCTCGCCGCGGTCCATCGCCTGGACCGAACGATCCGCAACGAGGATTCGCCTCGCCGCGAAGTGCAAGCGACGTGCCCTCACGCACCTCCTGACGCCGTCCGGCCGACCCGGTATCCGGGCCGCCCTTCGGTGCGACGAGACGTCCGCCCACGCCCGACCCCGACACGCGACGCGTGTGCGTGGGCGGAAGGGTGGAGGGCATGCGGCAGCAACAGCGCGCAGCACCCCTTTCGAGGACGTTGCATGCGTACAGACTCCGTTGCCTCCGACAACTTCACGCCCCGATCGTCCGGACTTCCCGGACTACCCGGACCCGACGTCGACGGGTTGGGCTCGCAGACCTCGGCCGCCGTGGCCGCCGCGGCTCCATCGCATCCGTCGACGCGATCGTCCCTGGACTTCGTGCTCACCGCGGTGAGAGACCGGGAACTTGTCTCCACCCTGCGGTTGGACCCCGAGCAACGCACCTGGTCGCGGCTCCCTGTGCCGGGCGGTGGCGAGGCGTGGTTGATCGGATGGCCACCGGGTTCCTCGACCGGCTTTCACGACCACGGCGGGGCACGGGGCGCGTTCGCGGTGGCGCGTGGTGAACTCACCGAGCAGGTCCTGCGGGTACGGAGCCTGCCCATCGTTGTGGGAGGCGCGGTCGAGTTGGAGCCCCGGCAACCGGAAGCGCGGCTTCTGCGCGCGGGCCGAGGGCGGGCCTTCGGCGCATCGCACGTGCACGACGTACGCAACCGTTCCGATGTCGAACACGCGATCTCGGTCCACGTGTACAGTCCCGCGCTTCCCTCGATGCGCCACTATCTGCGGGTCGGCAACCGGCTCACCCTGACCACCATCGAGAACGCGACGGACTGGTGACGACGGTGGCGGGCAGGCCCGGATCGGGCGCGGGCGCGGAGGATCGGCCTCGGCGTTCCCGGCCCTGGTGTCGTTTTCTCGTATCCGCTACGCGCTGTCGCCGTAGCCACAGCTGTCGTCGCTTCGACCCGTAGCCGCCTTCCTTGTCGACTTCCGCCCGCTCGACACGACGCGCTCGCCGCCTCCCTCGCGGTCGAGGGGCCTTCGTGCCGGCGTGCGGGCGAAGCCATCGTGCACCGACTTCCCGTGCTGCCGCGCGTCCGGGCGCCGTCAGCCGCTTCACCGATCGGATCACTCCGCAATGAGCGCTACCACCACCAGACGTGGCCCCTCGCCGCACACCGAGATGATCATGCTGGCCGCGCTGCCGGCAGCCGCCCTGCTGGTCTGCTGCTGGCTCTGGTCGGCGGCATTCGTCATCACGTGGGCGGACGGCACCCGGCCGCGTCCCGCCGCCTTCCCCCCGAGGTTCGTCCTCGAGTGGCTCGCCGGCACCTACTCATGGCCCGGCGTACCGGCGACGCTCGTCGCCGTGGGGGAGTTGGGCCTGCTGGGCGCGGGTGCGACCGCCCTGATCCGCGCTCGGGCCGACCGGCCGAGGGTCGATCGCGCCGCGCGGTACCTGGCGCGAGCCGGCGACCTGCGACACACGACGGGACGTGCCGCCCGCGCGAGGGCGCTGCGCATGGGCGTGGCCCGCGATGCCGGCCCCGGCCTGCTCGTGGGACGTACGGTGCGCGGCAACCGGGAACTGTGGGGATCGTGGGAGGACATGCACGTCGACATCTGGGGACCGCGCACGGGCAAGACCGCCACCAGGGCGATCCCCGCCGTCGTCGCCGCGCCCGGGAGCGTGGTCGTCACCTCGAACAAGCGCGACATCCTGGATGCGACCCGGGGCGTACGGGCCCGCGGTGGCCCGGTCTGGGTGTTCGACCCGCAAGGACAGGCCGGGGAACCGGCGTCATGGTGGTGGAACCCCCTGACCTTCATCGGCGACAACGTGGTGAAGGCGGTCGTCCTCGCCTCCATCTTCGCGAGCGTCAATCGGGGCTCGCACGTCCGCAGCGACGGCTACTTCGAACCCGCCGGACAGGATCTCTTCGGCCACCTCATGCTCGCCGCCTCGATCGACGACCGGCCCATCACCGACGTGTACGGGTGGCTGACCCGCCCCAACGACGACACGCCCAGCCGGATCCTGCGCCACCACGGCCACCACACGGTGGCGAACGCCGTCGAAAGTGTCCATCAGGCTCCATCCGCGCAACGCGCGGGCGTGTACGGCACGGCTCTGCAAATGGCGTCGTTCCTGTCCGCGGCCGAGGTCACCCAATGGGTGACGCCGAACGAGGACGCCTCACGCCCACAGTTCTCGCACAACGCCTTCGCGTCGACCGTGGGCGGCACCATCTACCTGCTGTCCGAGGAAACGAACAAGATGGCCGCCCCACTGGTCCTGGCGCTGACCACGGCGATCGCCTACGCGTCGGAGGGCGTGGCGATCGAGAGTCCCGGCGGCCGACTGCCGGTGCCCGCGGTGTTCGTCCTGGACGAGGCGGCGAACGTCTGCCCCTGGAAGGAACTCCCCACCATGTACAGCCACTACGGGTCGCGTGGCATCCTGATGATGACGATCCTCCAGTCCTGGGCACAGGGCGTGGCGGTCTGGGGTGAGCACGGCATGGCCAAGCTGTGGGGCGCGGCGAACGTCCGGGTCTACGGCGGCGGCGTCGCCGATACCCGCCTCCTCGGCGAACTCTCCGCCGCGGCGGGCATGTTCGAGCCGGCCACCACCAGTACGTCGAGTACGTCCCCGGCTCTGTGGACCCAGTCGACCACCCGGGCATCCCGCCCGGAATCGGTACTCGACATCGCCGACCTCGCCGCGCTGCCGCGCGGTCGCGCGCTCGTGCTGATGAGTGGCACCCCTCCGGTCCTGGTCAAGACCGTGCCCTGGTGGGAGGGCCCACGCGCGAACGCCATCCGCGCCTCGCTCGCCCGCCACGCCCCAAGGGGGTGACCGGTCTTCACCGCCCGGCCACCGGTGCGACCGGCGGCCGGGCCACGTGGGGCGTTGTTCGAGGAATCGTCAGCCGCGCACGTACAGCGCAGAACGGCCGGCGTACCGGGCCTGGGAGCCGAGTTCCTCCTCGATCCGGATCAGCTGGTTGTACTTGGCCGTGCGGTCCGAACGCGACAGCGAACCGGTTTTGATCTGGCCGCAGCCGGTGGCCACGGCGAGGTCGGCGATCGTGGTGTCCTCGGTCTCGCCGGAACGGTGCGACATCACCACCGTGTAGCCGGCCTTGTGCGCGGCGTCGACGGTGGTCAGCGTCTCGGTGAGGGAGCCGATCTGGTTGACCTTGACCAGGATGGAGTTGGCCACCCCGTCACGGATGCCGTCGCGGAGCCGGTCGACGTTGGTGCAGAAGACATCGTCACCGGTGAGCTGGCACTTGCTGCCCAGCACGTCCATGAGCAGCTTCCAGCCCTTGAGGTCGTCCTCCGCCATCGGGTCCTCGATCGAGGCGATCGGGTAGCGGGAGACCAGACCGGCGAGGTACTCGGCGTGTTCCTCGATGGAGCGCTTGACGCCCTCCCCGGCATAGTCGTAGACGTTGTCCCGGAAGAACTCCGAAGAGGCCGGGTCCATCACCAGCGTGATGTCATCCCCGGGCGTGTAGCCGGACTTCTCGATGGCGTCCACGACGAACTGCAGCGCCTCGTCCGCGGTGCTCAGCGAGGGGGCGAAGCCGCCTTCGTCGCCCACCCCGGTGCTGTGACCGGCGTCGGACAGGGACTTGCGCAGGGTGTGGAAGACCTCGGAGCCCATCCGCACCGCGTCGAAGAAGTTCTCCGCGCCGATCGGGGCGATCATGAACTCCTGGAAGTCCAGCGCGTTGTTGGCGTGCGCGCCACCGTTGATGATGTTCATCATCGGCACCGGCAGCAGCCGTGCGCCGGCGCCTCCGACATAGCGGTACAGCGGCAGCCGATGCGCGGCGGCGGCGGCCTTCACGGTCGCCAACGACGCACCGAGGATCGCGTTGGCTCCGAACCTGCCCTTGTTGGGCGTGCCGTCGAGGGCGATCATGGCCTCGTCGACCAAGGCCTGGTCCTCGGCCTCGAGCCCGACGAGTGCTTCGGCGATGGCACCGTTGACCGCGTCGACGGCTTGGCGTACACCCTTGCCGTGGAACCGGGCCTCGTCGCCGTCGCGGAGTTCGACGGCTTCGTTCGCGCCGGTGGAGGCACCGGAGGGAACAGCCGCACGGCCCAGCGAACCGTCCTCCAGCAGGACGTCGACCTCCACCGTGGGGTTGCCCCTGCTGTCGATGACTTCGCGTCCCACGACACGGCCAATCGCAGTCATGTTCTCTCCCACTGTCGTCGGCTGCGCGCCCGTCGGTCCGGGTGACGTGATGCCGGTGGTCCAACGGCTTCATCGCCGTGCCTCGCCGGCCACCCTATCCAGGCCGGTGAACGGAGCTCACGCAGCGGTCGGGGCAGGTGCTTTCGGACAGTCGGGACAGCCGAATTCCCGTGCGTTCTTCGATGATGGCGATCGCTCATCGGCAGCTCCGCACCCCTCGGGCAGACCACGCTCGCGCCCGGCGCTGTGGAACGCGTACCCCACGCAATACATTTCCGCGACGGGCCCGGACGCGGCGCCCCCGACCTCCTCGGGTGGAGAGCCGTCGGCGTCCGCCGCGATGAAGACGTCGGTTACGCCTGCCACCCGGAGATGGGGTCGCTTCGGGTGTTCCGCGCTCGCTGCTCCGGGGCGAGTCGAGGGGTGTGGGAAGCGTGTTCCGTTGAACCGGGCAGGACGGGCGCCGGCGACGCACGATGTGGACTGGTGACCGGCCAAAATCCCACGACCGGGATCATCGCGGGGTTCCGGGGGAGCGTGCCGCCGAGGCGGTCGCGGACCCAGGCGGTGGTGACCCGTGCGTCGCGGCCGTACTCCATGGCCGGTGCCACGCAGGCCTGGATCTTTCGGGCGGCCTCGTCGAGGGTGTGTTCAAGACTCGACCGATCACGTTCGGCGGCCTCTCGCACGGCCTTGATCACGTTGGGGATGAGCACCGTCGACTGCGTCGCGGAGACCGCCGCCATGGCGGCGGGAAGGTCGTGCTCGATCCCGGACGTTCTGCCGGCATCCAGCCGACGGGCCCAGCCGACGGCCAGATCGGCGACCTCGTCCCTCGTGCAGTCGAGCTTGACCGCGGCACACGCGAGGTCCTGTACCGGGTCGCCTTCGGTCACGAACTGCAGGTCCAGCAGGCAGACCGGCCTGCTCGGCATCCGACCGTCTCGCGGCACCGGCCGCACCAGCATGTTGTCGTAGTGCAGGTCGTTGTGCAGGATGCCGGGGGTACGCGGGGTGAACGCGGCGGCTCGATCGCCCAGGTCGTCCAGGAGGGCGTCGTCGATTCCGAAGGTGGCCGTCCCACGCAGTTGTTCCTCGCTGAAGCGACTGCGGCGCACGGTTCGCGCGCGGTCGATCATGGCCACGGTCGAGTCCACGTTCTGGTGGCGTCGTACCTCTCGCGGGATCCGTATCGTCGTGAAGTCGGTCAACGCCTGGGGCAGTCCCTGGAGGAGCAGTCGACGAACGACGGTGCCGGACGGGTCGCGGTCCCTCCGCGGGTGTGTCCCGAACTCGAAGCTGGTCACGATCAGCTTCTCGTCCTCGTGGTGGAACAACCGAGGGGTGAGTCCCGGTCGTTGCCCGTTGGCGATACGCAGTGCCTGCGGCGTCGTCACGATCGGTTCCGCCTGCAGGACGGGATGTGTGGGGCGGTAGTTCTCGCTGGTCCGTTGCCCGACCACATAGCCCTTCGTGGTCAGCGCCACGACCCCGGTGCTGAAGGCCCCGCGGACGGGGGGCCTGCCCGAAAGCGGGAAATTTCCCAGCCCCGCACTCTCGTACGCGTCGGTGAGCACCTCCGCGTACGAAGTGGGAAGGCCTTCGCCATACGGGAAATCGGCAGGCGAGTCGTTGACCGCCATGCCCAGCAGGTGGCGGACGACGTCGATCTCCGGCGGCGAAAGGCCGTCTTCGGGTGCGGCCGGTGCCGGTCTCACCACTGCCCCCCTCGCCGGGTCCGGAACCGCCGTGCCCGGCTGCGACCACAGCCACGGCCGGTCGTGCTCGCCGTGCCGGCGCTCACCCGGTGGCCCTCGCGCCACGGCCGGGGCGTCGGCCGCCCGAGGCCCCTGGCACGACTTGCCGCGAACACCCGCATGACCCCGTTCACCCTCCGGACTTGGGAACCGGCTCTCACGAGACGAGAGAAACCGGAGGAACTGTGACATGGATGAGGCGACGGGGAGAAGTGACCGAACGGGCGACTCCCCGTGCGGAGACGCGCCCGGACAACCTCTGCGAACACCTCGAGCCGGTGCGCATCCGGGCGCCCGGGCCTGGATCGACATCACCGGCACCGACGAGAGATTCACTCGAACGAGAGCGTCACATCCGTTCGAGAGAACGGCGCTCGGTGCGCCACGCCACCACCGCGGACCCACCCCCGACCGCATGCGGCCGTGCTCGCGCGACTTTGCGCGAAGGGTCCTCCGGGACACGGCATTCGGCGCTGTGCGTCGCCGGCCGGGCTTGCACGGTCCGGACCGTGTCTCGCCGTGAATGTCGTCGGGCGGAGACTTCGGGAGGTCGAGCCGTTGTGCGCAGGACCATTGCGTACTTTTGTCGACCATGAAAGATGACACGACGGTGCCGGAGCCACGAGCGTTCGGCGAGCGGCGGTGGTGGCTGCCATCCGCGGTGGTGGACCAGCTCGATCCCGACAGGAGCGGGCACGGTCGATCCCGCCGCACGGCCCGCGACTGGATCGTCGACACCTGCGGTTTCCTGGTGGCCGTCGGTATCGGCCTCGCCGCCGTCGACGCTCTGCAGGAGTCGGATCTGCCACGCGGCCTCGTGGTCGCCGACCTGGCACTGGGTGTTCTGGCCTGTGGCGCGGTCTGGTTTCGCCGCCGGTGGCCGTTGGGACTGGCCGTCGCCATGATCCCGGTCGGTCTTGTCTCCACCGCCGCGGGCGGCGCCGCCCTCATCGCGCTGTTCACCCTCACGGTGCACCGTCCCTTCCGGTACGTGGCGTGGGTGGGCGGTCTGCAACTCGCGCTGGTCCCGGTGTTCTACCGGCTGCGCCCGGATCCCGATCTGTCGTACCTCGGCGTCGTGGTGTTCGCCGTGCTGTTGACTCTGTCGGTCATCGGCTGGGGCATGTTTGTACGCGCCAAGCGGCAACTCATGCTCAGCCTGCGGGACCGGGCCCGCCGCGCCGAGGCGGAGGCGCGGTTGCGGGCCGAGCAGGCGCAGCGCCTTGCCCGCGAGGCCATCGCCCGCGAGATGCACGACGTCCTCGCGCACCGGCTGACCCTGTTGAGCGTGCACGCCGGCGCGCTGGAGTTCCGGCCGGACGCGCCACGCGAGCAGGTCGCGCGCGCGGCCGGGGTCATCCGGGAGAGCGCCCACGAGGCCCTGCAGGATCTCAGGGAGATCATCGGTGTGCTGCGCACGGGCGATGCCGACGACCCCGGCGGCCGGCCCCAGCCGACGCTCGCCGCGCTGGACGGTCTGGTCGCCGAGTCGCGCGAGGCCGGCATGAGGATCACTCTGACCCACGAGGTCACCGACGCGGCGACCGTACCCGCCTCCGTCGGCCGCACCGCCTACCGCATCGCCCAGGAGGCACTGACCAACGCCCGCAAGCACGCCCCCGGAGCCGAGACCACGGTCACGGTCGCGGGCGCACCCGGCGAGGGCCTGACCGTGTGCGTGCGAAACCCGGCGCCGCCGGGCGAGGTGCCGCACGTGCCGGGCTCCGGTCAGGGCCTGATCGGCTTGACCGAACGCGCCACCCTGGCCGGCGGAACCCTCGCCTGCGGCCCCACCCCGGACGGCGGTTTCGAGGTACGCGCCCACCTGCCGTGGGGCTGAGCGTGGTGTCACCGTCCACGCCCGCCTGTCGCGGAACCGGCGGGGCGAGCCGCCGCGGGTCGCGATGAGTTCGTGTCGGTGCGCGGGTCCACGTTTCGAAAGCACGGGACACCACGAGGATTTGAGGAGCCACCTGGGCGGTGGACGTACCCGTCCGACCCTGCGCCAGACCGGCGTCCCCGAGCAATTCCGCGGCGAGGGTGCCCACTTGGGCTTCGACTCCATTCGACTCCAGTTGGAACCCGCCGGCACGACACCTGGCGGCCTGACGAGGCGGGCGATCGCCGAACCACAGGTGCACGGACACCGAGGGTCGTTCCCTCGCCCGATCGATCGTCCGTGTGACGCCGAGAACGGCTCCGCTCGGGTGGGTTGCCGTGGTCGGGGCCGTACCCCGGAAGGTCTGGACCTTGGTTGGTCTAGACCTTTCCGGTGTTGCGTCCGTAGTATGCGGGTGGCATCGCACCATCTCCGACACGAGCCGACGAGCAGGCGGATCGCGTCCAGGCAAAAGGAGTTGGCACGTGAGACAACGCATCGGGTTGCTCGTCGCCGTCGTTGCGGCGGTTCTGTTCCCCATCTGCGCCGCGACCTCCGCGAGCGCCGGCGGCGAGTTCCATGTGAGTGGCGTCTACACCACGTATGCCGAATGCAACGCGGCCGGCCAGGCGGGCATTCAACTCTGGGGCCCGAACTTCTTCTGCACGTCGGGTTCCCAGGGCTGGTTCTACCTCTACACGCACTGATCCTCCCGCGCCGGTTCCTTCCCGCGCCGGGTTCCTCCCGCTCCTTCGGTGGCCGCCGAAGGAGCGGGACGGCGGGCCCTTCGAGGCGCGACGAACGCAGGCGAAATCCCCGACCCTCCCGGGGATCGGATGTCGGCCGGCCTCGGGACGGCAGCGGCTACGCGTACACGTCGTAGTGCCGGTCGCCGGTAAAAGCGTGGGTAGGTTCGGTATTTGCATCCAGCAGCGGTTCTCCCGCGTCTTCGAAGGACAAGGCGAACTCGTCGACCACCTGCTGGTCGGCCACGCGTTGCGGCCGGCATGCCGGCCGGTCCGGCTCCATGCGGTCTCGCCGTGCCTGATCACTGCCCGTTCGCCGATGGCTGAGGACCGTTTCCCGCCTCGAACACAGGGCGAACGTTGCCTGATACGGCGCTACCCCTGGCCCTGGGTCAGCACCAGTTGCTGCACGGGGCGTACCGCTCGGCCGAAGTGGGCGCAGCGCGCCTCGAAACCGGGAGGGAGCCAGGTGCCGCCGAGGAGCCGGGGGTGTGCCGGGAACGCCGCCAGGGCTGCCAGGGCGAACATCAGCGACGCCCACGGGGTGGTGACGCGCACGCACATGTAGCCCTTGCCGTACATGTCGTGGTAGCGGGCCTCGAAGACGCCGGGCTCGGGCAGGTCGATCTGGTCGAGACCGGTGAAGCCGAGGCTCAGCGGATTGCGGGGATGAGCGAGATACGCCGACAGTTGGGTGATGGTCAGTTCGCCGCCGCCGTCGTGCACCCAACGTGGGACGGTGTCCTGCTGCGCACGCTTGCGGCGCGCCGCGTTGCCCAGGGCGTTCAGGGCCAGCGCGCCCACCACGAACCCCGGCTTGCCGATTGCGGCCACGCCGGTGCTGCGGTAACTGCCATTGCCCACCGCGCGCAGTCTGAACTGATCCCCCGGCCCGGTCGCGAGTACGCGTTCCCCCGCCTCGATCCGGGCCGTGCTCGCTACGAGCGGGCGGCGGTGCGCCTGGCCGGTGACGACATCGGCCACGATGTCGCAGGTGTACCAGAGGTATTCGTCATTCTGCGTCCACCCGTCGGCCGGTTGGGAGTCCATCCGGTTCCACCCTTGTTCTTTGCCCGGCGAGCCCCGTGCTACGCCGCACCTTCGAGTCTAAGCGTGCCCTCCGGGAGCCGGCCGGCATGTCGTTGTGACCGAGGTCGACGGCAGGTGCCCGGCCGGGCTCTTCGGCCGGGGCGTCGCGAGCGTCCGGTTTCCGCGCAGGGGACGCGCACCGAACCCCGAGCGGCGATCCCGAGTGCGGTCGTGGACGGGCCGGCGCGTACGCGACTCGGCGACCTCTCGCTGAGACCGCTCGGTATTTCCGGTTCGCCGGTCGGCCGCCAGGGTCCCCATGCCTGTGCGGCGGTGTGCACAGGTGTCTTGCCCACGCGCGACCCGGGCTACTGCTCTCGGGTGCAGTTCTCCAGGTACGGGTCGTCTCGCCAGAGGCAGATCTTGACGGTGACGGCACGGTTGTTGATGACGGTCGGAACAGCCGGAGTACGCACGTAGTCGCGTTCCTCCGTGGGAAGCGCCTTGCGGCACTCGTGCCACGCGGTTTCGCCGTCGAGCCGCCACAACAGGCGTACGCCGCCGGAGTGCGGGTCGTGGTCGTCGGACCCGGCCCTGCCCCAGTAGTACTTGCGGCCCTGGTGACTCAGGTAGCGGGCCGAGCCGTTCATGGTGTCGAAGTCCAGAGTGGGCAGGACCATCGTGGCCTGGCTGTCGACGAAGATCGTCGCGGGGGATTCGATGATGCCGGCGTCGACGACACCGTCGCGGCAACTGAGCACGGTCGGCGCCGACTCGGAAACCGGGTCGATGTGCTGTGTGGCCATGGGCCGCGCGTCGGCGGAATCCGACGGCCGCGCGTCCGAGTCTCCCGAGGTCGCCCACCACGTGATCCCCGCGGATGCCGCCGCGACGGCGGCCAACGCGGCGACAGCGGTGAGTCGGGGCGGTTGACGTCGCCTCGACGCGGTGGTCGGAGAGCCTTCGGACGATGCTGCCGGCGACGTGGCCGACCCACCGTCCGGCGATGTACCCGGGGATCCGTCCGGCGAGGCACCCGGCGATCCGCCCGAAGCAGTGTCCGGTGCCTCGGCGCCGCCTGCGCCCGGCTCGGTGACCGCGTCCGCCGTCGCACCCGCGAGCGGGCGTTCCGGCGGGCTGCCGACCGGGTCGAGCGGGCGGGCCTTGGCCGCGATCTCCGCCCTCCTGCGGAGCGCGTCGGCCTGCCGGGCCGCCGCTGTGTAGGTCCGGGCCTGGGCGTCACCGAACTCCTGTCCGGCGATGTGATGGCAGGCGCGGGCGACGGCGAGCACCAGGTCGACGTTGGCGACGCGGCCGGGCCTGCCCTTCAGGGCCTGGTCGATCGGGTTGTGGTCCGGACCGTCCGTCGGTGACACCGCCAGGTCGTACAGGCGTAACTCGATGACGACCGCCGCGATATGACGCAGCGACCCGGGACGTCGGGGCTTGGCGCTGCCCTTGCGCGGCTCGGGGACCGCGCCGTGCGCGACGGCGCGATTCTGGGCCTCCCGCAGCAGACGGGCGACGTGCTGTTCCGCCGCCACGGCCGCGGCGTGGGCGGACCGTTCGTCGTCGGCGTTCGTACCGCTCGTGTCCCCGGCGACGTCCGCGTCCGCGGAACTGCCCGTACCGGTGGTGTCGCTCATGCTCGAGTCCCCGTCCCATCGCGTAGGCGAGCACCGATTCTGCCGCAGCTATGCGCCTCATCTGTTTCGATCCGTCGCGGAAGACACATCGCGCCAGGTCACAGACACGTCATGGGCGCGATGAACGGTCTCTCCATCACTCGATCGTGGAAAGCTCCACATCGGTGGGGACTGCGGACGGGGCGTCGCGGCGTGCGGCGCCACTCCCACTTCCTCCTCTCACTGTCGTGCCGGTCCTGTGCCGACACCTGTTCTGTTCGCGTGCTTTCGCGGCCCTTGATGAACTCGGAGAAGCCGTGCGGTTGATGTCCAGGAACGTGGCCCTCGCCGGTGCCGTCGCCTTCACGCTCACCCTGGGCGGGTGTTCGGGCGACGGGGACAGCGCGGACGAGCGCCGTCCGGCCGGCGCCAACAGCGATGCCCCGACTGCCGGGGACGGCGCACCGGGCGGCGGCTCGGCGATCCGCAACGGCCCCGCGTACGCCGGGCCCGCGCTGCCGGGTCTGACCGACAAGCCGCTCTGGTCCGTGGCCGCTGGCAAGGAAGGTGCCAAGGTCGACACCTCGACGGGCAAGGTCACCGGGCCGGCCGAACCGCGGATCGTCGGCAACACGGTGGCGCTCGTGCGTACCGAACTGGCCGCGAACGTGCCCAAATCGACACCCGCGCCCGGTGCCGACACCATCGTCGGTGACTGGAACACCGTGGAACTGCGCGACGCCGAGAGCGGCGCGGTCCGCGCGACCGTGAACCTGCGTGGCCGCATCGTCGCCGGAACGTGGGCCGGCAAGCCGGTGCTGTACGCCGTCTACACCGAAAAGACCGCGTCCGACGGGTTGAGCACCGCGAAACGCACCACCGTGTGGTTGGCATTGGACGAGAACGGTCGTGAAGCGGGAAGGGCCGCGCTTCCCGAGGACAGCGACGCCGACACCACGGAGACCGTCGTCGACGGGTGGGTGGTGCGTACCGTGCACGACGGCTCCAAGGCCACGGTGAACGTGCGCCCCGCGCAAGGAGGTTCGGCGGGTGTGACGGTCGAGCACAACATCGCCGACTTCGACGGCGGCAAGGACCGGCAAATCTTCGGCGGCCTGCTGTTCTCCTACGACAAGGCGGACAAGGACGGTGTGAAGCACTTGGTCGCCACCGACATCGCCACCGGTCAGCGCAAGTGGACGACCGCGAGCGTACGCAAGCCCGCCGGCACTCCCGAGGCATCGACGACCAGCGGTCATGCTCCGGCGATCGTACGGATGATCGGCGGCGACAAGATCGTCATCGCCTGGGACGCGGGCTCGAAGGGCAGCTTCAGCTTCGCGACGCAGTGGGGACTGTACGACCTGGCGACCGGAAACCTCGTCCACGAAGGACCGCGCATCACCAGCGGCTACTACCGCGCGATCGTCGACCGCGAGGAGTCGCTGATGTTCGTCGCAGCCGGCACCGGCGGCGAAGTGCGAACCACGGCATGGGACCTGAGGACCGGTCGGATCGTATGGCAGCAGCCCAAGGAGGGTGAGTTGCCGATCGAGTCGTTCGTGGTGGTCAACGGCGCCCTGTACGCGAGCAAGCGCGGCTACAGCCCCAGTGGGAGCATGAACGGCGACAACCCGCGCGCCGGCGATCCGCTCGTGGTCGACGCTCGAACCAGGAAGGTCGTGCTGCCCGAAGGGGTGCCGGGCGAGCTGTTCCCCAGGATGACCGCCGACGGCCACGGTCTGGTGAGCACCAGGGACGGCATCTTCGTCTTCGGCGCCAAACCACTCGCATAACCACCGTCGGTTGGTGAGCGGTCGAACCGTCTGCGGCTGGGGTCGACGCGGGGTATGTGACGCCGCGCTCGCGGTGCGGGGAACCGGGCCACTCGTTCTCGCGACGGATCGATGCGGGACTTCACCGGAGCCGGTTGCCCGCTGCCCGGCTCCGGCGTTTCCCGAGCGCGTTTCGGCAGCGGTCGTTCCTGTGCTCCGGGGGGATCAGCGGTCGTCGAGCTTGGCCAGGACGACGCCGCCGATGATCAGGAGGCCGCCGACGGTCTGGGAAGTCGTCGGTGCCTCGTCGATCAGCAGCCAGGCGAAGCCCACACTGGCGACGACTTCCAGCAGGGCGATGAAGGAGGCGGTGCGTGAGCCGAGGCGGCGGCTCGCCGCGGTTCCCGTCGTGTAGGCCAAGGCGGCGGTGACCAGGCCGAGCAGGAGCACCGGCACCCACCACGGTGTGCTGCCGGTCGTGTAGGAAGCCGGTTCGAGGGTGGCGCGCATCGGCAACAGGCCGACGGCCGCGAGGGCGGCGAGGGTGACCGTGCCGATCACGAGACCGGCGCCGGTCAGGGCCACCGGCGGCAGCCCGGTGTCGGTGTCCGCCGCGATGAGGAAGTACGCCGTCAGGCCCACCATCGCGGCGAGCGCCCAGGCGACGCCCGACCATGCCAGGTCGGCGCCGGAGAGCAGGTCGACGGCCAGTACCAGGCCGGCGGCTGCCATGCCGGCGCCGGCCAGGGTGTACGGCCGCGGGCGCTGACCGCGACGCACCCACAACCACACCACGACGGCCGCCGGAGCGGTGTACTCGATGAGCAACGCGGGCGCGACGTCCATCGTGGCGACCGCGGAGAAGAAGCAGAACTGCGCGCCGGCGAGCCCCAATACGCCGTACACCAGCACGGTCGGCAGCTGCGCGCGCAGTTGCCGCAGGCGCCCGCGCAGGGACGCGACCGCGCACGGCGCCACGACGAGCGCGGCGATGCCGACCCGGGCCAGCACGATGGCTCCCGGGCTCCACCCGGACGAGAGCAGTCCTCGTGCCAACGATCCCGACATGCCGAAGGACATCGCGGAGACGAGGGCGAGGAACAGGCCGCCGCCGAGGGCGCCGGAGGAGGCGCGTACACGCAGCGTGTCATCGACTACCTGGGTCATAGACCATGACGCTAAGAGAGAAGATGTAAGATGTCAAAATGATTTTTGGTCATGACACCGAGTCCGACCTGCAGGCGGCCGTGGCGCTGGTCAACAGCGCGGAGGGGTCGGACACCCTCACCACCGTCCAGGAGTTGGACGCATGGTGCGCCGAACATCGCTACACCGGACGCCGGGACCGCGATGCCGAGGAACTCGCGAGCATGCGCGAGCTGCGGCCGGTTCTGCGCGAGCTGTTGACCGCCGACCGCGACCGCGCCGCGAGCCTGGTGAACACGATGCTCATCGACGCTCGTGCGCTCCCGCAGCTCGTTCGTCACGACGACCAGGACTGGCATCTGCACGCCGTGTCCTCCGACGCGCCCCTGGCAACCCGCGTCATCGTGGAGACCGCGATGGCCATGACCGACGTGGTGCGCGTCGACGAGCTGTCCCGCCTGTTCCTGTGCGCGGACGAAGGCTGTGCGGGCATCGTCCTGGACCTCACCCGGAACCGTTCGCGCCGCTACTGCAGCACCGCGTGTGCCAACCGCAACGCGGTGGCCGCCTACCGCGCCCGCCTCGGCACACGCCGGCCCGCGGACAGGCCGAGCACGGCGACCTGAACGGCGGCGCCCCTGCTCGTCGTCAGGCGGCAGGACCGGCAGGTGGCGGCGCGTTCACGACCGCTCAGTCGAGACAGAACTCGTTGCCCTCGATGTCCTGCATCAGGATGCAGGATTCGTTCACGGCATCGGCATGCAATACCCGCACCTGTACCGCTCCGAGCGCGACCAGTCGTGCGGACTCGGCCTCGAGTGTGGCGAGGCGCTCTTCACCCACGAGCCCGGTGCCGGCCCGTACATCGAGGTGCACCCGATTCTTGACGACCTTGCCTTCCGGAACACGCTGGAAGTACATGCGTGGGCCCACACCGGTGGGATCCATGCAGACGAACGCCGCGCCCCGGCGCTCGGGCGGCAGCGAGCGGTGGTATTCGTTCCAGGTGGCAAAGCCCTCCGGCGGCGGCGGTACGACGTACCCCAACACCTCGCACCAGAAACGAGCGACGCGCTCAGGCTCCGCGCAGTCGAAGGTGACTTGGAACTTCTTGATCGATGCCATCGGTCCACGGTAGCGGCGCGTGCCGTTCACCGGGAGCAGGGCTTGATCGCCGCGCGGCGGACGTGGCCCGCCCAGGTCCGTGAGCACCCTCATACCGCCTTCTCTGCCCAGAAGGCGACACCCCATGCGCTGCCCGCGGATCGCGGGGAGAGGCACGGATGCTCCCGGCACGGGGTGAGCGATCGACGGGGCGCGCTGTGTCGCGCCGTAGTCGGCCAAGACGGCTGATCACAGCGAAGACGGCTGGTCCGTAACGCATGTGCTGCGAACGGATCGCCTGGGCGGCTTTCGAGATTGTCGACGGCGAGGACCGCTACCCGGTCGTCATGTGGGGCTTCGCCGCCGAACCGGGCGTCGTTCCCGTCGCCCATCGCCCGTCGCCTGTCGGCCGTCGCCCGTCGCCCGTCGCCGGCGGCGGCGAAGGGAAGCGCCGAAAGCCTCCGCTTCGGTCGCTCCGCCGCGCCGCCGGACGACCGTGACTGGAAGCTCTGCGGAAGGGAAGGATGTTCGGGTGATCACTTGCGTCGTCGACTACACGATCGATCCCGCCAAGATCGAGGCGTTCGAACGGTTCGGGCGTTGTTGGATGGAACTGGTCGGTCGCCACGGTGGAATCCATCATGGCTACTTCCTGCCTGCCGAGGGGGCGAGCGACCGGGCCCTGGCCCTGTTCACCTTCCCGAGCCTGGCCGCCTACGAGCGGTACCGCGGCCTGTTCGGAGTGGATCCGGACTTCGTGGCAGCGGACCGTATCCGGGACGAGAGCGGTTGTGTCGTGCGCTACGAACGCACGTTCATGCGGCCGATACTGCCGGGGGACGTCGGTCCCGAAGCCGCGCCGCGGGATTGACGGAATCGGCGGCGCATCGCGAACGCCGCCGCCCGCCGTCGTGGTCGTCCCGTACGGGGATGGGGATGTGCGATCTCGCAGGCATCCGGTGGGTGGCCATCCCGCGAACCGCGCTGGGGAGTTGCTTCAGGGCTTCGTCGACTCGCTCGTTGTCGGAGGGCGGAAGCAAGTGTCGATGGTTTTGCCGTGGCGGTGGGGGTGGATGTTCCAGTCGTCGGTGACCGCGTCGACCAGGGCCAGGCCCCGTCCGCCGGGGGTGAGGCTGTCGGGGGTTCGTGGTGTCGGCAGAGTGGGGTCGTCGTCGCACACGTGCACGTGCAGGCAGTGGCCGTCCCAGGAGATGACCACGTGAGCGCGAGTGTGGGCGTGCAGGTGAGTGTTGGTGACCAGTTCGGTGACCACGAGCAGAATCGCGTCCACCGTCTCGGGGGCGTCCTCGGTCCACTCCAGCATGGCCAGGCGTTCCCTGGCCCATCGCCGCCCGGCGCCGACTCCCGTCTCCACGGGGAACGCCCGTGCCCATCCCTTGGCCCGCATCGCCTCGCCCAAAACCGTCCTCCCGGATCGTGTTGTCGCGGGTGCCTACCCGGTGAAGGCCACGCCATCCGTTCCGGGAGAGGTCAAGAAGACGGGCCGGGACATCGACTACATGTGCACGGTGGGGGCCGTGTTCGGGTCGACGACGGGGGCCCCGCGACGGAAGAGCAGCGCCGTGGCGACCAGGCCGACGGCGAAGAACGCGGCGGACCAGCGGTAGGCGGTCGCGTAACTCTCCAGCGCGGCGCGGGCGAAGGTCTCCGGGCCGGCCCGATGGTCCTTCAGGTAGTGCGATCCGGCCGACGCGGACAGCGTGCTCAGCAGCGCGATGCCGACCGAACCGCCGACCTGCTGCACGGTGTTGACCGCGGCCGAGGCAACCCCGGAGTCCTGCGCGCGTACGCCGAACGTGGCCGCGCTCATGCACGGCGCGATGACCAGTCCCACGCCCGCGCCGAACACGATCAGGCCGGGCATCAGGTCGGTCGCGTACGCGCTGTCCAGATCCAGGCGGGTCATGTGGAGCAGGGCGAGCGCTGCCAGGCCCATCCCGGTCGGCACGATCGGCTTGGGCCCGAAGCGCGGCAGCAGGACGACGGTTGCGCTGGTCGCGGTGAGCATGATGCCGAACACCATGGGCAGGAAGGCCAGCCCGGTCTTCACCGGGCTGTAGTGCAGGGTCTGCTGCATGTAGTAGGTCAGGAACAGGAAGATGCCGAACATGCCGGCGCCGGCCACGAGCATGCCGATCAGGGCGGCGCCCCGGTCGCGGTCCAGGAGTACGCGCGGCGGCAGGAGCGGGTTGGCGACGACGGTCTGGATGCGGGCGAAGACGGCGAGCAGTACGACGGCGGCGATCAGGCAGCCGTAGGTGATCGGGTCGCGCCAACCGTCGCTCTCCGCGTGCGAGAAGCCGTAGACGAGCGCGAACAGACCGGCGGAGACGGCCAATGTGCCCGGCAGGTCCAGACGGGGGCGGTCGGCGGCGCGCTCGTGCCTGCCCAGCAGCAGGACTCCACCGACGATGGCGAGGCCGGCCAGGATCAGGTTGACGTACAGGCACCAGCGCCAGTCGAGGTGTTGGGTCAGTACGCCGCCCAGGAGCAGTCCCACGCCGCCGCCCGCGCCGGCGACGGCGCCGAACACGCCGAAGGCCTTGGCACGTTCGGTCGGGTCGGTGAACGTGGTGGTGAGCAGCGACAGTGCGGCCGGGGCGAGGAGCGCGCCGAAGACGCCCTGGAGGGCGCGGGCGGCCACCAGTACCTCGAAGTTCGGCGCGGCGCCGCCGGCGGCGGAGGCCAAGGCGAAGCCGAACAGGCCGATCAGGAAGGCGTTTCGGCGGCCGAACAGGTCGGCGATCCGGCCGCCGAGCAGCAGCAGGCTGCCGAACGCGAGGGCGTAGGCGGTGACCACCCATTGGCGATTGCCGTCGGAGAAGCCGAGGTCGCGCTGTGCGGACGGCAGGGCGATGTTGACGATGGTGGCGTCCAGGACGACGGTGACCTGGGCCAGCGCGATCACCGCGAGGATCCACCAGCGGCGGGGCACGGCGCCGGCAGCGGCCGGGTCCGGTGGTGCCACGGCCGGGGCGGCGGTGTTTTGTGGCATGGCGAATCTGCTCCTGTCGGGTGGGAGAGGACGCGCTTGGGGAAATGGCCCGCGGCCGGCGGTTCAGTGCCGGAGCAGCGCCGGGAGCACGACGGCGTCGATGTAGCGCTGTAGGTATTCCTCGTCGGCGATGCAGCCTTCGATCAGGGGTCGGCCGGTCACCGCGCCGATCAGCAGGTGTGCCAGCAGGCCCACCGCGGGGTTGTCCGGGGCGACTTCGCCGCGCGCGACAGCGTTCGCGAGCACCCGGTCGAGCACCGCCGCCTCGGGATCGACGATGGCTTCCCGTACCGCCAGGCCGAGTTCGGGATCGCCCAGGATGGCGTGCGCGACACTCGCGAGCAGCGCGGTGTCGGGGGCGGCGCCGTACGCGATCCGGTGCACGGTCTCGTACAGGTCGCCACGCAGCGAACCGGTGTCCAGGCCGACCAGGGACGCGCCCTTGTTGTGCCGCAGTGCCGCCGCGACCAGACGCGGCTTGCTCCGCCACTGGCGGTACAGGGTCGCCTTGCCGGCCTTGGCTCGCGTGGCGATGGCCTCCATGGTCAACGCGGCGTAGCCCATCTCACGGAGCAGGTCCAGCGTGGCCACGTACAACTCGGCCTCGCGCTCCGGGGTCAGCCGCGAACGTCGTCCGGAGGGCGCGGAGTCGGTGGTCCCGGTCGAGTCGGTGTGCATGCGGGGGTACCTCGTCGGTTGAAATAGCGAAACGACGTCGTTTCGCCAACGCTAGAGGTGGCGCTATCGAAACGCAACCGTTTCGATAGCGAGGTTGGTGGGGGTGGAGGTGGTCGGTTGTGAATATCGGTTCCAGGACCGGGATTCTCGGCATCGAGTCCGCGCGAAGACGACGCTGTCGAGCACGCCTGAGACTCCGTCAGGTCTCGTGGTGGACACATCTCATGGTCAATGTCATTTTGTCGATTCGATCGATTGAGAAATCTGACGCATCGTCATATTGTCACGCCGGTCGAACGGAATGATCGACTCCGGTGGGGACACCGGCTGTGCTCGAACACGGACGCATACGGGCACCGGACGCAGACGGATCGCGACGGATCGACGGATCGCACGGACCGCACGGACTTCAGGGGTGAGACACGTGGGCCAGGAGCTGCCCGAACCGGCCGCGCAGGCCGGCAGGATCCGAGCCGCGGGGGTCGAGCGCCGATTCGGTCGCGGCGCGAGCCGGGTGCACGCGCTCGGCCCACTCGATCTGGACGTCGAACCCGGGGAATTCTGCTGCATCGTCGGCCCGTCCGGGTGCGGCAAGTCCACATTCCTGCGGATCGTGGCCGGCCTGGTCAAGCCGACCGCCGGCCGGGTCGAGGTGACGGCGGCGACCGCGAACCCCGCCGCGATGGTGTTCCAGAACTACGGCATCAGCCCGTGGAAGACGGTGTTGGCCAACGTTCGGTTCGGCCTGGACCTGCGTCGGGTGCCACGCAAGGAGGCGAACGCGCGAGCGCGCGACTGGCTGGGTCGACTCGGCCTCGCGGACTTCGCCGACCGCTACCCCGCGGCCCTGTCCGGCGGGATGCAGCAGCGCGTGTCGATCGCCCGCGCGCTCGCGGTCGAGCCGGAAATCCTGCTCATGGACGAGCCGTTCGCGGCCCTGGACGCGCAGCTGCGGACGATCCTGCAGGACGAACTCCTGGAGATCTGCCAGGCGGACAAGCGCACCGTCCTGTTCGTCACACACAGCCTGGAGGAGGCGCTGGTGCTGGGCGACCGCGTCCTGGTGATGTCCGCACGGCCCGGCCGACTGATCGCCGAGCGGGTACCGCCGTTCGCCCGCCCGCGGACCGGAGAGGTGCGCAGGTCACCGGAGTTCGCCGCGATGCAGGCCGAACTGTGGGAACTGCTGCGCGGGGAGGTCGAGACGACGACCACCCGCGAGCAGGAGACGGACCGGGAGCAGGACCGGGACCCGAAGCAGGGCGGCAAGCAGAAGCAGGACCCGAAGAGGGAGCAGGAGAAGGACAAGGAGGAGGTCGCGCCGTGACGGTCACCGTGAAGGACAACGCGTCGATCCGAGTGCTGGTCCGCGAACCGGGCACCGCCGAACGCGACCCCGGCCGGGCGCGGACGCGACGGCGACTCCTGGAGATCGGCCTGGCCGTCGCCGTTCCCGTGGTCCTCCTGCTGTGGTGGCAACTCGCCGCGAACCAGGGGTGGATCGACGACCGGCTCTACCCCGCGCCCTCGACCATCGTCGCGGACGGCTGGACCGACGCCACCGACGGCAAGCTGTGGCCGGACGTGTGGGCCACGCTGGCCCGGGTGCTGCCCGGCTACGCGATCGGCGCCATCGGCGGATTCGTCGTCGGCCTCCTGATGGGTACCAACGCGCTGGTTCGGGCCGCGCTCGAACCCACCCTGGACGCCCTGTACGTGGTGCCCAAGCTCGCGCTCCTGCCGATCTTCATGACCATGTTCGGTCTCGGCGAGGCACCGCACATCGCGCTTGTCGCGGTGACGGTGTTCTTCTTCGTCTGGATCGCCACAATGGCCGCGGTCATCGCCGTGCCCGACGGCTACCGCGAGGCCGGGGCGGTCTTCGGCGCCGGTCCGTGGCAGATGTTCCGACACGTGTTGCTGCCCGCGTCGCTGCCGCAGGTGATGGTGGGCCTGCGGATCTCGGCGGGCGTCGCGGTCCTGGTCATCATCGCCTCCGAGGGGATCGCCTCGCCCGACAACAAGGGCCTGGGCTACGTGATCTTCAATTCGCGCCAACTCTTCGACAACCGCGCGATGTTCGTCGGGATCATCGTGGTCGCGATCGTCGGCGTGCTCTTCTCCGAGTTGATCCGCCACGTGGGCCGACTGTGCACTCCGTGGGCACCGCGCGACCGCGGTCCCGGGCAGTCCTGACGCGCCGTCAACCACGACGCGGTCCCGACGCGACGTCACCACCTCAGCGCAGGCCCGATGCGATGCCACCACCTCGGCCGGGCCGCCCGCCTCGTGCGCGGCCTCCCGACCACACCTCGGCGCACCGACCCCGAAAGGCACATCATGGCGAGACGCGGATTCCTGACGACCACCGCACTGTTGGCCTGCACCACGCTGCTCGCCGGATGCGGCGGTTCCGCCGACTCCGGTTCGGACCGGGACAAGACCCCGCAGCCCAAGCGCCCGATCGAGGCGGTCGCGGGATGCGAGCACGCCTGGACCGATCCGGCCGACCTGGCCCCGACCCGCAAGCCGGCGCGCTGCACGGCGGGTTCGCCCGCCGCCAAGCCGCTCGCGCAGAAGGCGAAGATCACCGTGACGGCGGGCTCGTTGTCGGCCGAGTACCTCGGCCCGCTGCGCACCGCGATCGCCAAGGGCGAGTTCGCGAAGGAAGGTCTGGACGTCGAGCTCAAGCAGATGCCGGCCACCGACGCGATCACGCTGCTCGCCAAGGGCCAGGTGGACGTGCTGTATTCGGCGCCCGAGGCCGGCATGGTCAACGCGGTCAAGCAGGGCTTCGACATCAAGTGGGTCGCGGGCAACTATTCGGTGGCCCCCGAATCCAAGACCGGGGTCTGGGCCCGGGTCAAGGACGGCAAGACCGGGGACGCGGTCGACCTGAAGAACGCGCGCTTCGGCACGCTGGTGGGCAAGACGTCGGTGATCATGTACCCGATCGAGAGCGTGCTCGCCCAGCACAGGACCAAGCCCACCGACGTCTCCTTCCAGCAACTGGACGGCGCGGGTGTGCCCGAGGCGTTCAAGAACGGCGGCATCGACGCGGCCTGGCTGCTCGACCCGATCTGGAAGGACTTCGAGGGCAAGCCCGAGTACACCTTCCTGGGCGGTCAGCCGGTCGGTGAGCCGCTCGGCGGAATGCTCTACGGGCAAAACCTTCTGGCGAAGAACCGGGACGCCGGCGTCGCGTTCCTGCGCGCGCTGATCCGCACCGTGAACACGTACTTCGCGGGCGACTACAAGCAGGACCCGGCGTTCGTCCAGGAATTGGCGACGACGCTGGGCAGCAAGCCCGAACTGCTGAAGTCCGTGCCCGCGCAGGTGGTCGACTGGGAGATCCGCGGCGGCACGACCGACCGGGTCCAGAAGATGTACATCGAGGGCAAGGTGGTCGAGGCACCGGCGTTGCCGGAGGACAAGCTCGTCGACCGCTCCTTCTACGCGGAGGCCGTGGGCCACACCGGCCCCTGAGCACGACGGCCGCTCACGCGGGCGGCATCGGATCGAACGCGGCCTTCCCGCCCGGGCGGCCGCGTTCGATCCGGAACCACGGCGTCGGGTGTTCTCCCACGGTACGTCGGCGGCCCCGACTCACGCGGCGCCGCTCGTGGGAACCCGACGCCGACACCTCGCTCCCGCCGCCTTCGACCACGGTCGGCTCGGATGCCGATCCGATCGAATCGAGCATCGGTACACGCAGCGAAACGGAACCTTGATCCTGGGAACGAGCGCGCCTAGGGTGGCGGAGCATCCCGCTCCCGCCGCACGACTGCGCAGTTCGCCCACAGCCGTGCCTTGCGCCCGCGAGGAGACATCATCACCGTCATCGAGCACGTCCCCCCGAAGCCGGTCGCCGGTCCGACTCCCGCTCCGCGTGGCCGAGTCCACCGCGAGGCGGACAGGCGGACCGGATGACCGGCCGCTCATGGCTGTACGTTCCCGGGGACCGACCCGCCATGCTCGAAAAGGCACTGTCCCGAGGTGCGGACGCCGTCATCGTCGACCTCGAGGACGCCGTGCCCGCCTCGGCCAAGTCCGCCGTGCGCGCCGAGGTCGCGCGGTGGCTGACCGGGCAGGACCCCGAGGGACAATGCGCGATCTGGGTCCGCATCAACTCCGGTACGCCGGGCCTCGTCGACGCCCGTGCCGTCGTCGCGCCCGCCCTGCGCGGTCTGGTCCAGGCCAAGTGCGCGGGTCTCGACGAACTGCGCGCACTGCACGACGTCCTCACCGAGCGGGAACACGAAACGGGCATCGACGCGGGCCGGACCCAGGTGTCCCCGCTGCTGGAGGACGCGGCGGCGATCCTCGCCGCACCTGCCATCGCGCGTGCGCCCCGCGTGACTCGACTCCAGGTCGGCGAGGCGGACTTGTGTGCGGACCTGGGCATCGAACCCGGTGACGACGAATCGGAACTCCTCGCGATCCGGTCCCGGATCGTGCTCGCTTCGGCGGCTGCCGGCATCGCCCCTCCGGTCGCCCCCGTGTCGACCGACTACCGCGACCTGGACGCCCTGCGCCGTTCCACCGAACGGTTGCGTCGTCTCGGCTACCGATCGCGTGCATGCATTCACCCTGATCAACTGAGGGTCGTTCACGACGTGTTCACTCCCTCAACGGAGGCCGTCGAGCGCGCCGGACGACTCGTCGCCCGCTTCGAGGCCGGCCTTGCCGCAGGACAGGCGGTCTGTGTCGGCGACGACGGCAAGATGATCGACGAGGCGGTGGTCCGCAACGCCCGCCGGATCCTGGCTGCGGGAAACGCGGCGTCAGGGGGATCGGCGTCCCGATAGGGACACGGGCAACTCGGCGACCACGGCGTGCAGTCGGCCGCCCGGCACGCGGGCGATCCCGATCGCGGTCGGGCAGCGCCGGCACCCGGCGTGACGCACCTGCGCCACCGCGTGGAGCGATGACCTCGACCGCTTCGACAACGCCTCCCGGAGCAGGGATTCGACCCCGTGGGGCCCCGAGGTTGTCGAGCCCTCGACCCCGGGCACCGCGCGGCGGTGGAAGTCGCCGGTGGGGTTGAGAGGTCGCCTGGGCGAGGGAGCGGTCATGCGGCCGGGGGCAATGAGTCGAGCCAGGCAGTCAGGAGATGGTTGACCTCGTCGGGGCGTTCCTGCTGGATCCAGTGGCCGCAGCCGTCCACGATGTGCGAGGAGACCAGGCCGGGCAGCGTGGACGGGTACGCGTCGATCGCGTCGGCCATCCACGTCGTGGAGGCGTCCAGGCCGCCGCCGATGAACAGGGACGGCTGCTTGATGGGCGCGCCGGCGTAGGGGGCGAGGTCCTCCCAGTCGCGGTCGATGTTGCGATAGCGGTTGAGTGCCCCGGTCATGCCGGTGCGCTCGAACTCTCCCGCGTACACGTCGAGGTCGCCCTCGGTCAGCCAGGAGGGCAGCCGACCGCTCGGAAAGCGGTCGCGCAGCAGCCCTCCGCCGCGGCTCACGAAGTGCGGGTCGGGTTCGCCCCGCGCCGGCATGGTGTCGGCGGACAGGGCCGCGAAGAAGCCCGCGAGCCAGCCGCGGACGTCGGGTTCCATCTCGGCCTCGGCGCGGCCGGGCTCTTGGAAGTAGGAGACGTAGAACTCCGCCTCCCCGCCCATCCGGGTGAACACGTCGGTCGGGCGGGGGCCGCCGGGCGGTGCGTAGGGGACGCTCAGCAGTCCGACCGCGCGGAAGCTCTCGGGGTGGAGCAGGGCGGACCCGGCCGCGATGTTCGAGCCCCAGTCGTGTCCGATGATCACCGCCGTGTCCTCACCCAGAGCGTGCACCAGGGCGACGTTGTCCTCCACCAGGGCGAGCATCCGGTAGTCCTGCGTCGCGGCCGGCTTCGAGGAGCGGCCGTAGCCGCGTACGTCCAGTGCGACCGCCCGGTATCCCGCCGCCGCGAGTGCCGGGAGCTGGTACCGCCAGGAGAACCAGGACTCGGGGAAGCCGTGGACGAGCAGGACCAGCGGCCCGGTGCCCTGTTCGACCAGGTGCAACCGGCCGGCGGGTGCCTCGATGGTGCGGTGGCGCAGGTCTGCGGCTGGTGCGGGCTGGTACATGGCCCCTCCTCGGGTTCCCGGGTGGCTGCGGCGACGCACCGATCATGCGCTGCCGCGGTCGACCGACGCGACTTCCCTTGCCATCCTGGCAAACTGGGAGGCCAGGGCGGTGGACACGGCCCGACCGGAAGGGGTGAGGCGAGAATGAGGGACGACGGCACAGCCGAAGCACTGGCGGCCATGGGCCCGCGGCTGCGGACCGTTCGCGAGCGGCACGGTGCCACGCTCACCGACGTGAGCCGAGCAACCGGCATCTCCCTCAGCACGCTGTCGCGCTTCGAGAACGGACGGCGCAAGCCGACCCTGGAGGCGCTGCTGAGCCTGGCCAAGACGTACGGCGTCACGCTCGACGAACTCGCCGGCACCGCGTCCGCCACGGCGGAGAGACCGCGAAGTGCCGGGCCGCGGCGCCCCGGGCAGGACAAGACGATGTTGCCGCTGACCCCATACGTCGGGGGCCTGCACGCCCACAAGCACATCCTGCCCGCCGACGGCGAGCCGCCGCTGCGCCCACGACAGGTATCCCACGAAGGCTACGAATGGCTGTGCGTGTTGTACGGGCGGTTGTGGCTGGCGCTCGGCGAACAGGACCTCGTCCTCACCGCCGGGGAAGTCGTCGAGTTCGACACCCGTACACCCCACGGAGTCGCCAACGCCGCCGCTGACGGAACGGTCGAATACCTGATCATGTTCGGGCCGCAGGGTGAACGGCTGCGCCCGCGCACCCTCTAGGAACCGGGTACGAGTTCGCGCAGGGTCGTGTGGCGCGGAACTCCCGAAGCCGGCGCGTCGCGGCAGCCGGGTCCCTTGCGGCCGGTTGGCTCAGTGGCGATCGCCGGAGGATGTGGGCCGCCGTGCAATGGAAGCCGCCGCACGAATCCCGGCGGGCCGTGCTGCCGGGTCGTCGGGGGCCGGCCGCGCACTGCGTGTTTCGGTGTGCCGGCGGACGTCGGGTGACGGCGCCGCGTTGGTCGGTGTCGGTTCACGCGTCGTCCGGGAGGATTCCGGCGGCGACGGTGTTGTCGGTTGCCTCGTCGACGAGGATGAAGCTGCCGGTCGCGCGGTTGCGGCGGTAGGTGTCGTGGACGAGCGGGGCGGTGGTGCGCGGGGTGACGCGGCCGATCTCGTTGAGCGCGAGGGCCATGGCATCGGGTTCGCGGTGTCCGGTGTTCACGTCGAGGCGATGGCGCCGTTCGGCGACCTCGGAACGGTCACGAGCTTCGACGGAAAGGCCCGATGGCGTAGGCGCGTTGGGACGTGCGCCGGCGATGGGTGGGGGCGGGTCGGGGCATCGGGGCGACGAGCGTCGTCCTCGGGCTCGCCGGGAGGGCGGCCTCGGCTACCGGCTGTCGGTGATCGTATGATCGTGGCGGTCGGAGCGGTTGTCGTGCCGGCCACGGGTGTTGGATACAAGACTGGATGTGGGGCTGTCGTGACCTCCGCACTGATCATCGGCGATATCCAGCAGGGCATCACGAGCGGATACCCGTTCGCTGGGCGTGTCGTGCCGACGCTCACCGAACTGCTTCCCCGTGCCCGCGAGAGCGGTGCTCTCGTGGTGTTCGTGCACTTCGCCGTTCGGGGCAATGGGGCCGATCTGCCGCCGGGCAACGAGCTGTTCAGGACGTTCCACGAAGCCGGGGACACCTTCCATGAGGGATCGGCCGGAACCGAGATCGCGCTGCCGGTGGTCGACGAGGACGTCGTCGTGGTGAAACGCCGCGCAAGCGCGTTCGCCGGTACGGATCTCGACCTGGTGCTTCGCGCGAGGGGGGTCGACACTCTCGCGATCGCCGGAGTCGCGACCAGCGCGATGGTGGCCGCGACGTGCTACGACGCGGCGGACCGTGGCTACGGGGTGACCGTGCTCCGCGACGGCTGCGCCGACGGTGACGCGGCGATACACGACTTCTTCATGGACGCGGTCTTCCCGAGCCGGGGATTCGAGGTCGTACCCTGCGCCGACTGGCCCGGAAAGTAGCGCCGCCACGCCGCACCGGGTGATCTCCGCTCCCGGGCTGCGGATCGCCGGGAGACGGAGGTCGGTGGATTCTGCGCTCCCCACCCTTCAGGCGTGGTCGCGGCGGTGCCGGCGGATGGCCTCGGCCATCGCGGCGGCGGTGGAGAGGACGGCGCGGGTCTTGGCCGGGCCGGTGTTGCCCGCGGCGGCGAGTGCCTCGTTGAGGGGGACGTTGATGCCGTAGTGACTGCTGCATCGAGCCCACGAAGTCCGCGTCGTGCTTGGTGCCGAGCAGCGGCATGATGTACGGCACGGCCCCGACGTGACCGTCGTGCCGCGAACCGTGCGCCGAGGTTCGCGGCTGTACGCGATCCACGGCGGTGGGCGTGGGTCGGTCAGGGTTTGCGTGCCACCGTGCGTGGCGGGAGTGACAGCCGTGCGTGGCGGGAGCGGCGGTGAGGCCCTGATCGCGTCGGGGTCCCGGCTCCGGATGGCGAGGAGCCCGGTGGTTCAAGGCGGGCGGCTTCGCCGGTGGCCGATATTTCGTGATTGCGGACCATCCGGCTATTTCACGATCTTGTAGCGCAGAAGTACCACGCCGTTTGCGAACGATGTGGCCCCGACCGGCTTCAGTGCCGATCAAGGACGCCCGCGCAGGCGCGCGTCGGCGGCCCGGTTCCTGCGCGGCGTCGCATCGTGTGTGGCGCCGGTCACAGGAACCCGCCGATGCCGCCGGACAGGTCCAAGGACATGACGACGAAACTGCGCGCGCGTATTCGCGACGGGGACGACGACGCTTTCGCGGAGTTGTTCGATCAGTACGCACGGTCCGTCTACAACCACGCCTTCCGATTGACGGGGGACTGGTCGACGGCCGAGGACGTCGTGTCCCTGACCTTCTTCGAGGCGTGGCGGCTGCGTGGCCGGTTGGACGCCGAGGGCGGATCGTTGCGGCCGTGGCTGCTGGGGATCGCCACCAACACCGTGCGGAACATCAGGCGCGCGGCCCGACGTCACGCTGCCGCGATGTCGCGGTTGCCACCGGGCGGTGTCCTGCGGGACTTCTCCGACGAGGTCGTGGGCCGGATCGACGACACCGAACTGCTGGACGCGGTACGGCTCGCGCTGGACACGCTGCGCCGCACCGAACGGGAGGTGTTGGCGCTGTGCGTGTGGTCGGGTTGCGACTACGCGACGGCGGCCCGGACGCTGGGCATTCCGGTGGGCACGGTGCGCTCGCGGCTCTCCCGCGCCCGGCGCAAACTCGCCGCCGCGGCGGAGAAACGGGAACCGCTTCGCCGCTCGGGACAGGTGAGAGGTGCCCACACATGCGCGAGCAGGCCCATCCAGGAAGGAAACGAATGAACGCCACGACGTCGCTCCCCGAGAAGGACCTTCCGCCGGGTCGCCATCAGCAGATCAAGGAGCATCTGATGCGCGAGATTCGGCACGACCACGCTCCGACCGGGAGTACTTCCCGACGCACCCCGTGGCTGCGACCCGTCATCGTCGGACCGGCGGCGGCCGGTGCCCTGGCCCTCGCGGTCCTCGCGGGCGTCAGCGTGAACGGTACGGACAATCCCGGCAGGACGATCGGTCGGGCCGGGCCGGCGACGTCCGCCTTCGCCCCGCGGGTCAACGGCGACACCACCGGTGGTGCCGCCGACCTGCTCAACCGCATCGCGATGGTCGCGGCCGAGTCGCACGCGGCGGAGGGCATTCGGGACGACCAGTACGTCTACGTGCGCAGCCGGGTCGCCTCGGCGACGGTCGGCGAAGGCATCCCCACCACCATGACCCCCTTGCACCTGCGCGAGGTATGGAGGGCCGTGGACGGCTCCCGCCCGGGACTGGTCCGAGAGCCGGGTCAATCGCACCTTGCCGACGGGGAGCCGCTCGAGGCCGAGGCGCGTCCCGGCGAACTCGGCTACGAGTCGACCACCAACTACCGGCACCTTTCGACCCTGCCGACCGACCCGGACGCGATGTACCGCTGGCTGCGGGCCCAAGGCGACAAGGAGGCGGACGACCGGAACCTGGACCAGGACGCCTTCGTCCTGGTGAGCGGCCTGCTCCGCGAATCCCTGATGCCGCCGAGGGTGGGGGCCGCGCTCTACCGGGCCGCCGCCAGGATCCCGGGCGTGCTCGTCGTACCCAACGCCGTCACCGCCGCCGATCGACACGGCGTCGCGATCGTGCGATACGACTCCTACAATCCCGGTGTCCGCGACGAACTGATCTTCGACAAGGACACGTTGCGGTACATCGGTTCGCGTCGTGTCGCGACGAAGGCGACCGACAGCATCGAGGCGGGGCAGGTGCTCGACACCTCGGCGGTATTGGAGACCGCGGTGGTCGACAGGCCGGGCATGCTGCCCTGATCGACACCCGACGCGAGTCCCGAGGACCGGCGGAGCCGGCGGCGGATGGTCGACGCGAACATCCCCGGTGGTGACGTGACGCAAGGCCCGGGCGCCGACGAACGGTTCCGGGGCCCGCTTCGTGCGGGCCCCGGGCCGAGAGCGCGGGCCGTTGTCGCACCCCTGTGGTGGGGTGCTGTCGGACGGTCGACAGCGAGGGCGGGGACGATGGGTGAACGTACGGTCTGGCGGGCGTTCTTGGACCAGTGGAGCGAGGAGTGGGTCGCGGGGCACGATCCGGAGCGCGACGGGCCGCTCGCGGAGGAAGTGGTAAGGGACACCTGGCTCGGGTTCGCGCCGGCGAGCGAGGCCGAGGTCGCCGAGGCCGAGGCCCGACTCGGGCGCCGACTGCCGCCTTCGCTACGGGAGTTCCTGCTCGTCACCGACGGGTGGCGGGATGCGGGGAACTTCATCTACCGGCTGGCGGGCAGCGCGGAACTGGAATGGCTGAGGGACACCGACGACCGTAGCTGGATCGACGTCTGGGAAGAACTCGCGGAAGACGAGGACGACGAGGAGGCGTTCGGCGTCCAGGAGGCGAAGGTCCTCGCGCGTTCGCTGCGTCTGTCCCTCGATGGTGACGCCGCGATCATGCTGCTCGACCCGGACGACGTGGACGGGGACGGCGAGTGGGCGGGGTACTGGCTCGCCTCCTGGTCCGGCGAAGGGCCCCAGCGGTACGAATCGTTCCACGACCTCATGCACCGGCAGTGGGTGTCCTTCCACGCCCTGCGCAAGCCGCCGGGTGCCACTCGGGACCACTGGGACGCGGAGGTCGAGCGGGCTCGCCGTGAGGCGCTCGCCGGGGCGGTGAGCGGGCCGTTCGCGGTGTTCGCCCAGGCGCGCGAGTACGGACGCGAGCGCGCCGATGTGCTGAGCACGCAGATGGAGGCGATGCTCGGCGATTGGCGCAGGCACCTCGCCGGCCTGCTGTGGTACGGCCCGAGCAAGGACGATCTCCTTGCCGGCCCGCTGTTTGCCGCGGAACTCCTGCCGCTGCTGGTCAGGCACGACCGGCTCGCCCACGCTCACGACCTGCGGCCCCTGCCGCGGCTCAAGGAGTACGCGCCCGAACCGATACGGGAGCTCATCGCCGACTACGAGGCCCGCGCCGACGCACCGGGCTTCCGGCTCACCTTCGGCGGCGGCCCCGAGTTCGACGCGGCCGTGCACGCCGTCGCCGACTTCCTTGCCGCACACCCGGCCTTCCAGGTTCCTGTCGAGCCGACGCCGCGTACGGGCCCCATCGTCATCACTGCGTACGCGAGCGGCGACCCGGCGCCCGAAGTCGACCCATGGGCCGATCCCATGAAGGCGCGGGCGGCCCGCGCGGCCCTGTGCGACGAAGCCTGGCCCGAACTCCGGGCGGCGCTGCGCCTGTGGAGGCCGGTGTGCGAGGACCACATCGCCCCGATATCCCTGTTCGCCGCACCTGTCCTGGCCGAGATGATCACCGGGGCCCGCGGCCGCGAAATCCTGGCCATGCCTCGTGGTGCGGGCTCCGGCGTGCGCCGGGTCGGGAGGGCGTGAAGGCCGCGGGCCGGCCGGCGGTCGGACCCGGCGGGTCGTGCTCTCGGTGGTCGCATCCACCGGTCGAGGGCTCTGCTCGATCACAGCCAAGCGGTGGCAAGCCAGATGGTCGCCGCACCAGCGGTGATCAGCCCGATGTTGAGCGTGACTCGGCGGTCTTCGCCGGTCAGGTGGACGGCGATCGCACCGATCTGCAGCAGGGTGAACCCGATGGCCGCGGCCGGGGCCATCCAGAGGGCGACGCCGGTCGCCGGCGGCAGGAGCAGGCCGACGGCGCCCAGCACTTCGACCGTTCCCAGCGCCCTGACGGCGGGCAGCGGTATGCGGTCCACCCAAGCCATCATCGGCCGGAGCAGATCGGGGCTGCGGACCACCTTGAGCCCTCCCGCGTAGAGGTAGAAGGAGGCGAGCAGTCCGGCAACGATCCAATAGGCGATGTTCATGCTCTCCGTTCGGGGTCACCAAGCGTGGATGACCCGCCGGTTCCGGGGTGACCCGGAAGGTGTCAATAGGCGTGTGTGAGTGACCCGGACGCCGAGGGTGGCCGAGGGGTGGCAGCGCCCGGGTCGTGCCGCACGCTGCCGGGTGCGGGGCGGCCGGGCGGCGCCGGGCAGCCCTGCGGTGCCGGGAGCCGCAGGCTTCAGGCGAAGTCGGTGGCGGGCTCGGTGGCGTAGCGGCTCATCGTGTGGAGGCCGGCCCGTGGTGTCGGCGGTCGGCCGTCCGCGGTCATGCCCTGGAGGTCTCGGAAGTACTGCACGTAGAGGTCGGGGGTGAACATGCTGAGCATCACGGCGGGTTGGTCGCTCCGGTTGGCGAAGGTGTGCGGGGCTCCGCGCGGGACCATCACGAGTGTGCCCGCGGTCGCGTCGTGCTCCCTGTCCCCGATGGTGAACCGCAGCGTGCCGGAGACGATGTAGAAACCCTCGTCGTGCCGGGCATGGCGGTGTTGCGGCGGCCCGGAGGTGTGCGGGGCGAGGATGGACTCGGTGACTCCGAGACGGTGCTCGGTGTGGCTGCCGTCCTCGAGGACTCGCATGCGCGTGGTGGCCAAGACGATCACCTCACCGTCGTCGGGGCCGACCACCGATACGCCGGGGTGGAGGGCCGGCGATTCACCGGTTGTCGCTTCATCGGGTGCGCTCTCGGATGTGCTCTTGTCGGGCATGCTCCAAGTGCACCGCCGGGGCTCGGCCGCTGTCCAAGACCGATTCCGGCACGCCGATACCGCGCGGGTATCGTTGCAGCGTGGAGCTACGTACCCTGCGCTATTTCGTGGCGGTCGCCGAGGAACTCCACTTCGGCCGGGCCGCCGCCCGGCTGCACATGAGCCAGCCGCCGCTGAGCCGGGCGATCAAGCAGTTGGAGGCGGAGGTCGGTGCCGTGCTGTTCGTCCGCTCGCCCGGCGGCGTCACGCTCACTCCGGTGGGGGCGATACTGCTCGACGAGGCGCGTGCGCTGCTCGACCAAGCCGACCTCCTCCGCGCGCGCGTGGCCGCGGCGGCCGGCCTGGCCGGCATCACCGTGGGCATCCTGGGCGACAGTACCGATCCCGGCATCACCAGGCTGGCCGCCGCCTTCCGCCGCAGCCACCCCGGCGTCGACATCCGCATCCGCGACGCGGACCTGACCGACCCGACCTGTGGGCTGCGCGCCGGGCTGGTCGACGTCGCCCTGACGCGTGCACCGTTCGACGAGACCGCCCTGACGGTGCGCGAACTGCGCGCCGATCCGGTCGGTGCGGTATTGCGCGTCGACGATCCGCTGGCCCGCCGCGACCACTTGGACCTGGCCGATCTGGCCGACCGCCGCTGGTTCCAGTTCCCGCGGGGAACCGACCCGATCTGGCAGTCGTACTGGAACGGCGGCGAGCCGCGCGAGGGCCCGGTGGTGCACGTCGTCCAGGAATGCCTGCAGGCCGTGCTCTGGAACGGCACGGTCGGCCTGGCTCCGCTCGGACACGGCCTGCCGGAGAACCTGCTGCCCGAGAACCTGACCGTGGTTCCGCTGGCCGACATGGCACCGAGTCGAGTGGTCTCGGTGTGGAACGCCGGCGACAACAATCCATTGATCCGCTCGTTCGTCGAAATCGCAACGACCGCGTACCGCCCCTGAACACCCGAGCACCCGAGCACCCGACGGTCCGGCCGCGCGCGGACCGGTACCCGACCGTCCGTCAGGTTTCGGTAGTCGAGATCCGTCGCAGCCGGTGCCCGGGTTACTGCGGGTGGGGGGAGGGGCGGCGTGGTCGGGTGTGGCGGGCTCCGATCTGCGGGATGAGCAGGGCCGCGAACACCACCACGGTGAAGGACCGTTCGGCCTTCCGCAGCGAAGCGCCCGGTCGGGCGACTCGACGCTCGGGCACGGTGTCCAGTCGGCCCTTCGGGTCGTAGCGGATACGCAGCGACTGGCCCTTCTTCGCGGCGGCGCGGCTCGTGGTCATGTTGGTCGGACCGCCCTCGGGGCAGTTCAGTCGGTGGTCGTTGTACGTGCGCGTCGTGGTCGTGGTGTGGCCGTTGGCGTCGGTGGAGGTGGATGTCTCGGTCCGGGCGCGCACGTCGAGGACCAGGCAGGTCGTGGAGACGCCGCGCTTGGCCAGCGCGGTGTCGCCGACCGCGTTGGACGCATGCTGGATCGTGACGAACATGGCGAAGAAGACGACGAGTCCACCGACGACGGCGCCGCCCGACGGACACGACCACACCACGGTGGTGGTGGCGAGAACCATCGCCATCGAGGCGAGCGCCAACACCACGACGCACACCGACCGCCACCACGTGGCGGGTCCGTAGGCGTTGAGGAACGCGGCGGCAACCGCGATGCCGACCGTCGCCGATGCCAACCCGACGGAGGCCAGGCCCACGAGGAATACCTGCCCGGCGTCGCCTCGCCCGTGCCTGATCATCGCACCTCCCGCGGTCGGTCTCCCTCTTGTTCAGGGTGCGGGAACGGAGCCCCGACGCGGGAGTGGAGATCCCTCGGATCACGCGACGAACGGAACGAGGACATGAACACGACGACTTCGTCGGAGGAAGCGCGAACCGCCCCTGCGCCGCGTGCGTCGGTGTGCTCTGGTAGGCAGGACTCGTCCGTGAGTCGACCGATCCACGCGTGCCACCGTATCCACCGCGCTCCCGCGCTCCCGACGCCGCGAAGGAACGAACCACCACCATGACCTTGAACGGCCACCGGAAACGATTCGGCGGGCTGCCCGTCGCCGAACTGCACGAGATCCCGCGTCCCACGACCACGGAGGCGAACAGCGCGCCCTCCACGCCGCCGGACCCGCGGCCTCGGGCCGGGGACGCCGCGTGGGCACTGCGCGTCGGCAACAGCTACCGCGGCCACAGCATCACCGAATCCTTTCCCAATCTCTTCGCGCGCTTCCTGGAAACCGTGGACACCACCGAGGTCTCCGCGATCGTGATCGGTCTGTGGGGTGACCACAACGAGTCGGCCGCCGTGCCCATCGAACTGCTTGCCGCGGCCGCGGATCGGCTTCCGGCGCTGCGGCACCTGTGCCTGGGCGACATCGTGGCCGAGGAGAACGAGCTCTCCTGGATTCAGCAGAGCGACATCACGCCCCTCCTGACCGCGTTCCCGGCGCTGGAGACACTCATCGTCGCCGGCGGCGAGGATCTGCACCTGGACCCCGTCGGTCACGACGCTCTGCGTGTCCTGGAGTTCCTGTCGGCGGGGCTGCCCGCCGAGTTCGTCCGCGCGGTCGGCGCATCGCTCTTCCCGACCCTCCGAGCACTGGACATGTGGCTCGGTGTCGAGCGCTACTACGGCGACAGCACGATCGAAGACCTCGCCGGCATCCTGAACGGCGAGGGTCTGCCGATGCTGACCCGGCTGGGCCTGATGAACAGCGAGATCCAGGACGAGATCGCGGCTGCCGTCGCGGTGGCTCCCATCCTCGACCGGCTTACCGAACTCGACCTGTCCATGGGCACGTTGGGCGACGAGGGTGCCGCAGCACTGCTGGTCGGGCTGCCGGACGCCCACCTCACACACCTCAATCTGCGTCACCACTTCATCAGCGAGTCCCTGCAACAGCGCCTGCGCGACTCACTGCCCGGGGTCCGCCTCGATCTCGACGAGGAAGAGGAACCGTACGAATCGGCGGACGGCGAGACCGGACGTTATGTCGAGGTGGCCGAGTAGTACTCGCCGCTTCCCCAGCCCCTTCCCAGCCCGATGCCCCGCGCCGCCCAGGCACGGCCCGACCTACTCAGGTGAGCAACCGGCATGAGCATCCCGGGCTGCCCGCCCTCAACCACCTCGGCCTCATGGACAGCGAGATCTCCGACGAGATCGCAACAGCCCTCGCGAGCGCCCCCATCGTCGCGCGGCTCAGGGAACTCGACCTCTCCATAGGGACGTTGATCAACGCGGGCGCCGAGGTGCTGATGGCCGGGCAGCCGCTCACCCACCTCGACCGGCTCGACGCACGCCACCACTTCCTCGACGAGGCAACGCAATCGCGCCTGCGCAGTGCCTTGGCGGGGGTCGACGTGGACCTCTCCGACACCCGGAACGACTGGGGCGGCAAGAGATACGTCGAGGTCTCCGAATGAGGTCGTCTCGATCCGCCACACGGCATCGATCCGCAGCACAGCGCCGGTCGGCGGAGCCCGACCATGCCGATGCGGAGCGGGGAGCGGGCGAGAGCGATACCTATACGTGACAGATTCCGCGTACGCCGTCGGCACGTAACGTTTCGACCCGTAAGGAAACCCACCGCCGACACAAGGCCGAGGAGGCCCTCATGACCGCGTACGCGTTCGCGCACCTGCGCTCCGTCGACTTCAACGCCGAGATCGTCGAGTACGTCGAGAAGATCGACGCCACCCTGGACGCACATGGTGGTCGGTTCATCGTGCACAACAAGGTGCCCGAGGTGATGGACGGCTCGTTCGAGGGCGTGTTGGTCCTCATCGAGTTCCCCTCCGCCGAAGCTGCCAAGGCCTGGTACCACTCCGCCGGCTACCAGGAGATCGTCGACTTCCGCATCAACAACTCGGACGGCGGCGCGGCTATCGTCGAGGGAGTCGGACCGGGCTACCGCGCGGCGGACATGGTTGCGGGCAAGTAGCTCGCGCAGGTCGAATGTCCGGGGCATCGCACCACCCGGGTCGGCCGAACGCAGCCGTGCCGCTCCGAACTGTCTCGCACTCCAAGCGAGTTGGTTCCGAATGTGCGGCGCGCACGAAATCGCGATTGTCGCGTCGGCGGGCATTTCGGTCCGTAGGCTGGGCTGCGGGGTGGAGGGACTTCCCAGGGGAGGATCCATGAAACGCGATCGCGATCTCAAGAATCCGAGCAGCCAGGGCGTGGAGCCGATCGAGCGGGGGCCGGACGACGACACCAAGCGTGCGAAGCTCACGTATCCCGCGCCGGACACCGAACCCGTCGGGGACGCACCGGTGATCGTGCCCGAGCAGGCGCACGTGCCCGGGGCAGGGCCGGGGACCGCAGCGGCCGACACACCGGCGCACACCGACACGGCGGTGCCGGCGACCTCGCCCGCGCCGGAGACCGGACAGACGGGCGCGACGCCGGAAACCCAGCCGGCGCCGCAGCCGTACCGCTTCCAACGGGCCCCCGGCTTTCTCGCTGCCGAGAAGGCCGAGGAAGAGCGCGCGAGGCGCAAGGCCGAAGCGGAGGCCGCAGCCGCGGCCAAACCCCGTGGTCCGGGTGCCGTGGCCGAGCCGAAGGTGTCGATGGTCCCCGGTACACGGACCGGGGTCGACCAGGAATCCGATGAGGAGCAGGGGCCGGCGCAGTTCGAAGAGCTGAGCCGAACCTCGATCGCCGGCATGCCCCTCGACCGGATCACCGCCGCCATCGAGGAACGCTATGACAACCTCGGCGGACTGACCCCGGATATGGGAGCCCTGATATTTCGTCAGTCCGCGCTCGGCCTGTGCGCCAACCTGTCCTTGGCCAGGAGTGTCGGGTGTGTCGGACGGGTTCGGTCGTGGCTCGCGACGCAGGCCGATCTGGTTGCCGAGTTGATCGTGATGTGTGATCAACGGGAGGCCGATCTGGCGTCGCCGGCCGAGCCGCCGCCGAGTGTGGCCGAACTGATCGGCGTATGGACGCAACTCACCGATGCGTTGATCGTGCCCAAGGGCCAGTCGCAAGACGGTTGCGAGTTCCTCGCGCACGCCGTCTGTGAATGGATCGAGAGCACGCACCCGCACTGGACCCGGTTGCACCTGAGCAAGCGGTGGGTGGTGGCGCCCGGCGGCACCATGCACCCGCCGTACAACTGGAAGCACCACGTGGCTCCGCAACTCGTCTGTACCGAGGGTACGTTCGTCATCGATCCGCTGCTCGGCCCGACGACGCCCATGGCCGCGGACGCGTGGGTCGTGGCGGCCAAGGGCAAGAGGCCGCCTGTCGACGTCTTCGAACAGACCGCCCCGTGGGAATTCCTGGGAGCGCCCGCCTCCACGACAACCGACCTCGATCCGGAGATGTTGTCCCCGATCGGCGGCACCATCCTTGCGAAGATCGCGGCCTGCCGCCGGGCTTGACGCCCACAGCACAGGGATTGGAGAACCCACCGCGTCGCCGCACCGCATCCCGCGAGATCCGGACATCAACGCCGCACGGTCGGCTTCGCGTTCGGGTGTCTCCCGTCATTCCCCGGCGCCCACGAACGCGACGACCCTGTCGTGGAGTTCGACGAGCGGGCGCTGGGGAAGACGGGCAACACCGGTACCCGACCCGCTCCCGAGGACCGCGCAACACCTCGTGGGGCGGGCGCGGGGCGGCGGCAATCCCGATCGCCCCGCCGCCCCGCGTCGCGGGCCACGCCGACGAAAACCCCGCCGAACCGCTCGACTTCTCGCGATTCAGAAGCCTCCCCGGTGCCAGGGCCCCCAGATGGCGATGCTCATGCCCAGCTTCGACTGGATGTTGACATACAAGGTGTGCCCGTCCGGACCGAAGGTCGCGCCCGCGAACTCGGCGCCCGGGTCGCCGGTGACCGGCTCCATCCTCGACAGGTCGAAGATGCGGCCGTCCGCGGTCAGGCCGCGCAGGAAGTTGTCCCCGTCGCCGTCCTCACACAGCACGAGCGTGCCGCGCGGGCTGACGGTGACGTTGTCCGGGAGGTCGAGCCTGGTCGCGGACGGCGATTCGTACACGAGCCGAAGGCGCCGCGTGACGGTGTTGTACGCCCACACCTGGCCGCGCCCGTCGCCGAAGCCGTCCGGCGCCGCTTCGCCGGGCGCGGTCGCGCCGCCCTGCGTGGACACGAAATAGACGACGCCGCGCTGGTGGTACGCGCCTTCGAGGCGCGAGAAGAGCGCCGCGCCCTGGGCCCGACCCTGGTTGCCGACGGCCTGAATGGCCTGGTCGTTGGTGGTGCCCGGGGCGAATGTGGGGTCGGGGTCGTCGATGTCGACCCAGGTCACGTCGTACGCCGCGCCGGGACGCTGCGCCGCCGACAGGTCGATCCCGGGACGCCCGCGCACCGCGAGCATCTGGAGTCGGCCGCCGTCGCGCAACCGGTCGCCGACCCAGGGGCTGACGGGCGGCAGGTAGCGGTAGAAGCCGGACGCGAAGCCGAAATTGTCCTCGGTCAGGTACACGGCGCCGCTGATCGGGTCGTATGCCGCCGACTCGTGGGCGAACCGGCCGGCGCTGCGGATCGGCACCCGTGTCGAGACGCCGTCGGTCGGCACCTCGAACAGATAGCCGTGCTTTTGCGTGAGCTTCTTGTTGTCGGCGCCGGTGAAGTCGTTGCCGACATCGGGGCCGTTGACGGTCTCCTCGCAGGAGAGCCACGACCCCCACGGCATGGGACCGCCCGAGCAGTTCATCTGGGTGCCGTTGAGGCTGACGTACGACGTCTGCACGGTGCCGTACCGGTCCACCACCACGGTGGTGGTACCGCCGCCCGTCGCCGGGTCGTAGGCGTGCGCCGCGTCGCCGAACGCGCCCACCGGCCCGTTGACTTCGTGGTTGCGGACGAGGACGGTCGTGCCTCGGCGCCCGCGGAAGGCGGCCATGCCGTCGTGCTTGCCGGGGGTCGGGCCGCCGTCGGTGAGCGGGGACCCGGCCGGGGTGAAGGAGCGGTAGTGAAAGCCCTCGGGCAGGTGCAGCCGTACCGCGCCGTCGCGTTCGTCGGGGACCGGCCCCAGCGGACCGTATCCGCCGGAGCCGGGGCGTCCCCGGTCGGCGTTCGAGGCGGTTCCCGAGGCGGCGTGCGCGGCGCCCGCGACGAGACCCTGGAAGGGGCCGCCGACGACGGCGGTACCGGCCGCGATCACAGCGCCGCGGGCGAGGAAACGACGACGGTCCACAGGCGTACAACCTCCTTGACGGCCCGTCAGGCGGGCCGGATGCGCGACCGAACGCCGAAACGCTACTCGCGTAGAGCCGGTGTCGCCAGTGCATCGTGGATGTTTCCGTCGCGCCGCCGACCCCGTGTCGAGTCCCGGTACCACCCACGACGCCGACCGCCGCGGCCGAAGCTCGGGCGCGAGCACCTGTCGTTGCGCGGGTGTGTGTGGGGAAGTCCCTGTGGTGGCCCGGCCGTGCGGGTGCGACGTTGATCCCTCGGACGCGCGGTGCGGGGGACGGGGGAAAACATGGGAAGAGTCGGATGGGGCGTCGTGCCTTTCGCGGTGGCCGGCGTACTGCTGTTGTCGGGGTGCGCCGAGGAGGACGACAAGCGCGGCACGGGAGACGCCCCGGTGGCGAACCAGCGCGGTGACGACACTCCGGCCCAGGTGTTCAACATGCCCGACGGTTTCGGGAATCTCGCGACCAAGTGCGTCGGCCACGGGTTCCGCGCCTACGTGACCACGAACGCGAGCGGTCCCTCCAATGTGCAGATCGTCCCCGACGGCACGTGCGCGGGCTGAACGCGATGCGGTGTGCGCTGATCGTGGCGATGTGTCTGGCCCTCGGCGGCGTCGCCGGTTGTTCGCAGGGGTACTACGACGAGCGCGGCAAGGCCGACGGACCGGTGCTCGACGGTCGAGGTGAGGACGGCCCCGCGGAGGTGTTCAACTTCCCCGACGGTTTCGGGAATCTCGCGACCAAGTGCGTCGGGCCCGGCAAGCGTGCCTACGCGACGACGAAGGGGTCCGTGTCGATCGGGGAGGACGAGGTGATCATCCCCGCGAACGCGCTGATCGTCGACGATCCGACCTGTAAGGGGCGCTGAGTCGGCCCCGGACCGGGGAGGCGGCCCGCCGGGTTCGATGGCTTCCGACCGTCTCGGCCGGGTCGGCCCTCGCCACACCCGCACGAGCCGACAGCGCTGTGTCCCGGCGCCGGCGCCGCGAGCACACGGACCCGGCGCCGCGAGCACACGGACCGAACCCGTCGGCCACTCCGGCGCAGGCCCTCGCCTGGCCGCTCACCCGTCCCGCGCCGGCCTCTCCGGCACCCGGCACCGTTTCCGCCGGCCCGTCCCACGCCGCCTGTCCCGACGCCCGCCCGGCGCGGGACAGGCTCCCGAGGTATGTATCCCAACTCTCGGGGCAATCGTCATCCGTCGAGGGAAGCCCGGGCGGTGGGCACGTCGTCCCCCGGCTTTCGGCGATCTGCCGGGGCCGCGAATCCTCGTGCACGACCGGTGGGGTGGGCCGTCGGGGGAGGCCGGTCCCGATTCGTGGTGGGGAAGAGGGAGCGCCTTGTGGGCGGGCGAGACCGATGCCCTAGTCTTTGTTGTCCTGTGACAATCAATCGGTGATGGGAGCGCGGCGTGGCGGAAGACGGCGCCATCGGGGTTCGCCTGCGGGTTCTGGAGTTGTTGAAGTCGAACGAGGCCATCGTGACGGAGCGGTGGTCGGCGAAGGTGGTCGCAACCCTGCGCGGACGCGTTTCCGCAACCGAGGCGACCGGTGAGTTGCGCGACTTGTTCTCGGCTCTGGTCGCCGGACTCGAGGCCGGTGGTCGCAACGACGAGCCGGAGGACTCCGGGAGCGAGTCGTTCGGCGAACTGCGGGCCCTGCTGTCGGAGTTGTCCCGCAATCGGGCCCGGCAGGGCTTTACGCCGTCCGAGACCGCCGTCGGCGTGTTCGGGCTCAAGGACGTGGTCTTCGACCTCGTCGCGACGGACGATGCCTCGCTGCCGAACTACCAGGCGGCGCACCGGCTGGGGCGGCTGCTGGACGGGTTCGGCCTGTACACCTTCGAGACGTACTCGAGGGCGCGCGAGGAGGTCATCGCCGATCAGACCGAGCAATTGTTGGAACTGTCCACCCCGGTCGTGAAGTTGTGGGACGGCGTGGTCGCGGTGCCGTTGGTGGGCACTCTCGACTCCGCGCGTACCCAGGTGGTGATGGAGAAGCTGCTCCAAGCCCTGGTGGACACCGGTTCGGAACAGGCGATCATCGACATCACCGGTGTTCCGGCCGTCGACACCCAGGTCGCCCAACACCTGTTGAAGACCATCGTGGCCGCACGCCTGATGGGCGCGGAATGCACCATATCGGGCATCAGCCCGCAAATAGCGCAGACCATCGTCGCTCTCGGTATCGAGTTCGGGGACATCACGACCAAGGCGACCCTCGCGGACGCTTTGTCGCATGCCTTGCGCCGGAGCGGGATCGCGGTGCCCCGGCCGCATGCGGGGAGGTCGTGATGGAACGTGTGCCGATCCTGAAGATCGGTGACGTCCTGTTGGTGTCGATCCAGATCGACCTGCAGGACGAGAGCGTGCTCGCGCTCCAGGAGGACCTTTCGGAACGCATCGTGCGGACCGGGGCGCACGGAGTGGCGATCGACATCTCCGCCGTCGAGATCGTGGATTCCTTCATCGGCCGCATGTTCGCCACGATCGCGGCCGTCTCGCGCATGCTCGACGCGGAGACCGTGGTGGTGGGCATGCGACCCGCGGTCGCGATCACGCTGGTGGAACTGGGGCTGTCGATGGGCGGGGTGCACACCGCGCTCGACCTGGAGAAGGGTTTGGCGCTCCTGGCCCGTCGACGGACGGACCGGCACGGTGACCTCTCGTTCGACGTGTCCGGCGGATGACCGCGCCGATCGCGGGCCCGGCGGGCGGGGACTCGGACGTCCTGTCCCTGCCCATCCGCGGCAACGACGACGTGGTACGGGCACGTCAGGCCGTGCGGGACTTGGCGCAACGCATCGGCCTGTCCCTGGTCGACCAGACCAAACTGGTCACGGCGGCCAGTGAGATCGCCCGAAACACGCTCATCCACGGCGGCGGAGGAACAGCGCACATGCACCTCGTGGCCGAGGGCCGGCGGCGCGGGGTGCGCGTGCGCTTCGTCGACGAGGGCCCCGGGATCCCCGACCTCGACCAGGCGTTGACGGACGGCTGGACCAGTGGTGACGGTATGGGTCTGGGGCTCAGCGGTTCACGCCGCCTCGTCGACCAGTTCCGGATCGACACCGAAGTGGGGACCGGTACCGAGGTGGAGATCGTCAAGTGGTCCCGATGACGCCCGGCGTCGGCGAACCCACGAGCAACGAAGGCCCCGCGTCCTTCAGGCCCGCGTTCGCGACGGACCCGACCTGGTTCCGCCACGGCGAGCCGAGCATGCCGGGGGCGGTACGGCGAGCCGCCGTCGCGCTCGCGCTCCGAGTGGGGTTCGGAGCCGTGCGTTCCGAGGAGATCGGGATCGCCACCCAGGAGACCGCCACGAACCTGCACAGACACGCCGACGACGGCGCGCTGCTGCTCCGGTCGGTATCCGTGGGCGAGTCCGTCGCGGTCGAGTTGGTGGCCGCCGACAGCGGCCCCGGGATCTCCGACGTGGCGTGGGCGAGCCTGGACGGCAACTCCAGCCGCGGAACCCTGGGGATCGGCCTGGGCGGCATCCTGCGCCTGGCCGACGACGCCGACCTGTACTCGGTGCCCGGTCGCGGAGTCACGCTGGCGTTGCGGTTTCGGGCCGAGGGGGCGCGCGGGGTGCCGCTGGACGAGGTGAGCGGGCTGACGCGGGCGATCGCCGGCGAGACGGTGTGCGGCGACGCGTACGCGGTGCGTGTCGACGACGGGGTGACCACCGTCATGCTGTGCGACGGCCTGGGCCACGGTCCGCTGGCCGCGCGTGCCTCGGAAGTGGCGGTGAACGCCTTCGTGGCCGCTCCCGCGGGGCGACCGGACGCGCACGCCGATCGACTGCACCGTGCGATGGCCGGCACCCGAGGCGGCGCGGTCTCGATCGCCCAACTCGCACCCGGTGTCGTGCGTTTCTGCGGCATCGGCAACGTCTCCGGCACGATCCTCGGCGACTTCGGCCGCAGAGGCATGACGCCCCTGCCCGGCATCGCCGGCCAACACGCCCGCACCCGGCGGGTGTTCGAGTACGACCTGCCGGACGGCGCGATGGTCGTCCTGCACTCCGACGGCCTGACCGACCGAGGACGCGTCCCCGACGCCCCCGGCCTGACGTCGCACACCCCGCTCGTGGTGGCGGCGACGCTCCTGCGGGACGCGGGCACCCGTTCCGACGACGCCTGCGTCGTGGTGGCGCGAGCACCACGCCGGTCCGGCTGATGGTGGACGACGCACGGTACGAGTGGCAGCCGACGTTGACCACGCTCATCCGCTGTCCACTCGTCGACGCCAACGACGTCTTCGTCGTGCGCCAACTCGCGCGCGATGTCGCCGAGGCCGTCGGCCTGGGGCGACAGGATCGCGTTCGGGTGGCCACCGCCCTCAGCGAGATCGGCCGCGAACTCATCGACGCCGTCGGTCCGGCCGTTGTGGACTTCGGCGTCGAACTCGACGGCGTCGCCCCTTCGCTGGTGGTGGAGATCACCTGGGAGACGCCGAGTCCCGACAGCCCGAACGCGCCGTTGCCGACGGCGGGTGCCGCGGAACGGCTGGTGGAACGCGTCGAACGCCTCGACGGTCGCATTGTCGTACGCAAGCGCCTGGGCGACTTCCGCCCCGGTGACGTGGAGAGGGCACGGGCTGCGGTCGCCGCCGCGAGTCCGCGCGGGGCGCTGGAGGAACTGCGCTCGCAGAACCAGGAATTGGTGAGCGCGCTGGACGACCTCCAGGCCCGCCAGGAGGACCTGCTGCGCCTCAACGGCGAACTGGAGGAGACCAACCAGGGCGTGCTCGCGCTGTACGCGGAACTGTCCCAGGAACTCGCGGAGACCAATACCGGTGTGGTCGCGCTGTACGCCGAACTGGAGGACAAGACCCGCCAGTTGCGCGAGATCGCGGAGACCCGCACCCGGTTCTGGGCCAACGTCAGCCACGAGCTGCGCACCCCGGTCAACTCCGTGATCGGCCTCGCCCGACTGCTCCTGGATCCGGCCGGCGACCCGCTCACCGAGGAACAACACCGTCAGACGCGGCTGATCGCCTCGTCCGGTGCCACGTTGTTGACCCTGGTGAACGAACTGCTCGACATCGCCAAGGCCGAGTCGGGTCGCATGGAGCCCTCACTGGCCCCGGTGGACCTGGTCGAACTGCTCACCCACGTGCACGGCGTGATGCGCCCGATGGCGGCGCCGGGTGTGACGTTCCGCGTCGACGCCGACGGCCGACCGCCCGCCGTGGTCACCGACGAGGTCATCCTCACACGCGTCCTGCGCAATCTGCTGTCCAACGCCCTGAAGTTCACCCCGCGCGGCGAGGTCGTGCTCATCGCCGAGCACGACGCGCTCGCGAACCGATTGGTGTTGACCGTCCGCGACACCGGCATCGGCATCACCGCCGAGCACGCCTCGCGAGTCTTCGAGGAGTTCTACCAGATCCCCGGGCCCTTGCAGGCGCGGGCCGCCGGCACCGGCCTCGGCCTGCCGTACGCCCGCAGTCTCACCCGCCTGCTCGGCGGCACCCTGACCCTGGAGAGCACTCCGCAGGTCGGAACCACCGCCGTGATCCGTCTTCCGCTGCACGGCACCACCGCCCCGACCCGAGCCGAACATGCCCTCCTGATCGACGACGACCCCGCCTTCCGGGAGTTGTTCCGCGGCTTGACCCAGGGACTTGTCGCCCGACTGACCGAGGCGGCCGACGGAACCCGCGGACTCGCGCTGGCCGCCGAGGACCCGCCCGACGTGATCTTCCTCGACCTCCACATGCCCGACCCGGACGGATTCGAGGTCCTGCGGCGACTGGCGACGCACGACACGCTGTCGCGGGTACCGGTCGTCGTGGTGACCTCCCTCGACCGGTCGGTACTGCCGGCACAGGCCGCCGTCGCGAACATCCTGTCCAAGAGTGACCTGACCGCCGAACGAATCGCCGACACCCTCACCGCGCCGCGGGCCGATGACGGAAACGGAGACGGAGACGGAGACGGAGACGGCACGTGACCCGAGCCCTCGAACCAGGCGCCGCGACGGAGCACGACCCCATGCTCGACGACGGCCCCGCCACCGTCCTGGTCGTCGACGACACCGAGACCAAGCGTTACATCATCGGCAGTTGGCTACGGCGCGCCGGACACCGTGTCCTCGAAGCCGAGACGGGTGCCCAGGCGCTGGATGTGGCCTTCGGTGCGGCCGACCACGGCGATCCCGTGGATGTGGCCATCGTCGATGTGCGGCTGCCGGACACGAGCGGTTTCGAGGTGTGCGAACGCCTGAAGTCCGACGTCCGCACAGCCTCCATGCCGGTCGTGCACGTCTCCGCCTCCGCGATCACTGTCAGCGACCGCGCCCAGGGCCTGTATCGAGGTGCGGACGCCTACCTCATCGACCCGATCGAACCCGAAGTACTGCTGGCCACCCTCCAGGCCGCGCTGCGCTACTCGCGTGCCCGACGCCGTGCCGAACACCGGGTCTCCGTCCTGTCCGAGCTCGCCCGCGCGACCATGCTCGTCAACGCCGCCGGCACCCTGGAGGAACTCGGCAACGCCATCGCGACGGGAGCCTCCCTGATCAGCCGAGCGCCGGCGGCCTCCTACATAGACGGGCCGGGCGACAGCGCCCGGCGCACCGTGATCGGCGAGTACGGCGTCGAGCCGAAGCAGGCAAACGTTCCCCCCGCCCTGTTCGACGCCCTGTCACGCTTCACGGACCTCGGTGAGGCAACGGGTTCGACATCGGTGGAGATCACCGCCGAGGAGTGGTTGCGCACACTCCCGGACAGCCTCGCCTCGGGCCCGGTCCACCTGTCGATGTGCCGAACGAAGACCGCCCGCCCACCGACCGCCCTCGCCGTCCCGGCGGACGCCGCCCGACACCCCGAGGAGCGGCAGGCGCTGCGCGAACTCGCCCGCACCGGAGCCCTCGCCGTCGAGGCGTTTCGCTCCTACGCCCGGGAACACGCGCTGGCCCTGGACCTGCAACGTTCCTTCCTGCCGTCCGTGCTCCCCGTATCCGACCTCGTGGACATCGCGGTGCGCTATCGTCCCGCGTCCGACGAAGCCGAGATCGGCGGCGATTTCTACGAAGCCGTCGCCATCGAGGACCGCCTGCTCGTGGCCATCGGCGACGTCGCGGGCCACTCCCTGCACGCGGCGACCATCATGGGCGAACTACGCCACGGCCTGCGCGCCTACGCGAGCGACGGACACGAGCCCGACGCGATCCTGGAACGCCTCAACACCATGTTGACGCGCTACCACCGCTACGAGACCGCGACGGTGTGCGTCCTGATGTTCGACCCCCGCACGGGCGTGATCGACCTCGCCAACGCCGGCCACCTGCCACCCCTGGTACTGACCGAGGACGGTCACGCGCACTACCTCGTGGCCGGCGGCCCCCTGCTCGGCCTCGAACTGCCCAGACCCGGAACCACCCGGTTCGAACTGCCCGAGAAGGCGACCCTGCTCCTGTACACGGACGGACTCGTCGAGGAGCGCGGCAGCGACCTCGACGAAGGCATGGAGCGGCTGCGGGCCGAGACCGTTCGGGAGACCACACCCCGAACCGACCTGGCAGCCCTCGCCGACCACCTCCTGTCCGCGCTTCAAGGCGACGAACGCGACGACATCGCCCTCCTGTTGCTGCGCAGGACCGGCTAGCCGCCCCGGCGACTCACCCGGGTGGCGGGGTGTCGGGGGCGCGGATGTGGGCGGTGACGGTCTTGCCGGTGGCGGTGGCGGTCACGACGAGGTCGGTGCTGAGGGCGCGTACGAGTTCCAGGCCGTGTCCGCCGACGCGGAGGGGACCGTGGTCCCGGGGAGTGGGTGCCGCGTGTGCGTCGTCGTGGACGGACACCCGCACACCGCGGTCGACATGGGCGAGTTCGAGTCGACACGGCCCGGTCGCGTGACGTATCGCGTTGGTCACGAGTTCGCTGACGACCAGCTCCACGGTGTCCGCCAGGCCGGGAGCGGCCCCGGGGCTTTGGGCGAGGAACTCCCGTGCGGCCCGGCGCGCGGCGGCCGCGGCGCCGACGCCCGTGAGCGTGATCGAGCGTGGACCTCTTGCCGGTGACCGCCGCGCGTCGTGCGGTGAGGAATCCCCGGAGCGAAGTTCGAAATCGGCGGCCATGGGTTCCCCCCGGGGTGAACGTCGGTTCAGGCATGGGACATCGCGTGCCGACCACCCGTCTCGGCTCCCCCGTGCGGCAATGGGCCCAGTTCTCGACATCGGATCCCACCGTTGTACCGCGCCGGAACGACGCTCGTCTCGCCGGGCCGTCGTACCGGCGAAGCCCGCGCGCCACCGGACGGGCGCACGGCGGCGCGTGGCCCCGTCCCCGTCCCCAGGCGGATCCCGGCCCGGCCCGGGGCGGGGCCGGCATCGGCCGGCCGGCTCGCCCGCGCGGGCATCGACGCGTTCGCTCCGACGATCGTCCGCTTCGCCGGCGTCCGACCCGTCCGTGGTGAACCCCGGCGAGGTGGCCGGGACGCCTGACGGGGCGGGCGAGGACGCGGGGGGAGCGGTGCCGGTCCCACCGGTGCGTCGACACGCACGCGATCATGGACGTATGAGCGAGCGTGAATCCTCCGGCCGTCGCGCCGCGACGACGCTGGCGCGGGTGCTGGATCTGATCGACCCCGGGATCCTCGACGTCGTGGTCGCGCCGCGCGGGACCGAGGTGCCGGTGAACGGGGTCACCCTCTACGACCTCGGCGACGAGGACGCCGACGAGTCGACGCTCACCGGGATGATCCTCCTCGCGGTCGGCGTGGAGCCGCGCGGGCCCGGTGCGGTCGAGGCCGTGCGCGCGGCCCGGCGCGCGGGGGCGAGCGTGTTGGTGATCCGGCGCGGCGCGACCGGCGCGGATCCCGCCGCGGTCGAGGCGGCCGAAGACGGCGGGATCGCCCTGCTCACCCGGCAGCCCGGACGTGGCTGGACCGACGTGCTCGGCCTGTTGCGCAACGCCTGTGCGCAGAGCAGCCCGTCCGAACTCGCCGCGGTCGACAGCCTGCGCCCGGGCGACCTGTCGGGCCTGGCCAACACGGTCGCCGACCTGGTGGGCGGCGCGATCACGATCGAGGATCCGCAGTCGCGGGTGCTGGCCTACTCCCGGATGGACCACGAGCCGGATCCCATGCGCCGGGCGACCATCCTGAACCAGGAGGTGCCCCGCTGGCGGGTGGCCGAACTGCGCGAGAGCGGCTTCTTCCGCACCCTGTGGGGCACCGACGACGTGGTCCGGCTGCCCGCCGACGACCGCTACGCGGAGCGGTTGGCGATCGCGGTGCGCGACGGCGGCGAGGTGCTCGGGTCGATCTGGGCCGCGGCGGACGGGCACCCGCTCGCGCCGGACGCGGTGGCGGCGTTGCGCACCGCCGCCCGGGCGGCCCTGCCGCACCTGGTGCACCACGAGACCCGCGGTCGCGAGGCGGCGCGCCGTCGGGAGGAGGCGGTGCACACGTTGCTGAGCGGCGGCGCGGGTGCCGACCGGGCGGCCCGGACGGTGGGGGTGCGCCCGGACCGGCCGTACGCGGTGATCGTGGTCGAGGCGTACGAGAACCCCACGACGGAGTCCGCGTCCGACGCGCCCACGCCCGCCGAGCAGCGGGTGCTCGACGTACTCGCGTTGCAGGCGGCGGCGCTTCGTCCGGGGTGTGTGACCGCGCGGGCCGGTCGACGGTTGTTCGTGCTGACGCCGGCGGGCGAGGCGCACGCGGACCCGGCGCGCGACCTGGTCGCCACGGCCCGGTCGGTACCGGGCACCGTGGTCTTCGCCGGTGTCGGTCCCATCGCGGGTCGGCCGGCCGAGTTGCCCGACGCGCGCGAGGAGGCCGAGATCGTGGTGCGGGTGCTGCGCGAGCGGGCGTCGGCGGCCGGGGTGTCCGCGTCGGCGTCGGCGCTGTCGGCCGACGTGGTGTCGGAGGCGGCCCTGGTGCGCTTGCTGGACCGGGTCGAGCCGCTGTGGCCGATGGCCGGACCGGTGTACGCGATGGTCGAGCACGACCGTCTGCACGGATCGGGGTACTCCGCGTCGGTCGGCGCCTACCTGGGCGCCTTCGGCGACACCGTGGCCGCCGCGCGCGGGCTCAGCGTGCACCCGAACACCCTGCGCTATCGGCTGCGCCGGGCCAAGGAGCTCTTCGGCGTCGACCTGGACGACCCGACGGGCCGACTGCTCGCCGACATCGGACTGCGCCTGGCCCACCGCGAGCACGGGTGAGCCGCGGGGGCCGGCGACCATTTTCATGATCATTTTCCTGTTGAGGCAAACAACCGATGCGTCCTCCTTTGGTCGGGCCGGACGCTGACGCCCGCCCACGCCCGGATCCAAGCTGTGCATGCGACTCGAACGGGTCGCGAACACTTGAGATCTTCGAGGTGTGGTGGACGTGACTTCCGCAGCGGCCCGACGGCGTCGATCGGCCCGACAGGCGGCCCTGGCCCGAGTCGTCGAGCAGGGCCTGCTGGGCCCCGAGCAGCCCCTGGTGGGACTGCTGGACGTGGACGGCATCCGGGCGTCGGTCGGCGCGCTTTCGGCTGCGTTCGGCGACGCGCCCGTGCTGCACACGTTCGCCGCCAAGGCGTGCGGCCTGGTCCCGGTCCTGCGCCTGCTCGCCGACGCGGGGATGGGCTGCGAGGTCGCCTCGCCGGGCGAACTGGAGCAGGCCCTCGCGGCCGGGTTCACTCCCGATCGGCTCGTCCTGGACAGCCCCGCCAAGACGGTCGAGGAGTTGCGGTACGCCCTCGCGCACGGCATCGCCGTCAACGTCGACAACTTCCAGGAACTGGCCCGCATCGACGCGATCGTGGCCGAGCGCCCGGCCGCGGGACCGATCGGGATCCGGATCAACCCGCAGGTCGGCGCCGGCACGATCGGTGCGATGAGCACCGCGACCACCACGTCCAAGTTCGGCATCGCCCTGCGCGACCCGGGGGCCGTCGACGCCGTGGTCGAGGCGTTCGCCCGCCGACCGTGGCTGAACCGGCTGCACGCGCACGTCGGCTCCCAGGGCTGCCCCCTGTCGCTGATCGCCGCCGGCCTGCGCGCGACCTACGAATTGGCCGAGCACATCAACTCCGTCCTGGGCCGCCGACAGATCACCGGCCTGGACATCGGCGGCGGCCTGCCGGTGAACTTCGCCGGCGACGAGGACGACCCGACCTTCGCCGACTACGTCGCCGAACTGCGCGCGGCCGTACCCGAACTCCTGGACGGCCGCTACCGGTTGGTCACCGAGTTCGGCCGCTCGCTGCTCGCCAAGAACGGCACGATCGCCTCGCTCGTGGAGTACACCAAGAGCGCGGGCGGCCGACGGATCGCGATCACCCACGCGGGCGCCCAGGTGGCCACCCGCACGGTGTTCATGCCCCAGGCGTGGCCGCTGCGCGTGGGCGCGTTCGACGCGCACGGCCGGCCCAAGACCGCGCCGGAGGAGATCCAGGACGTCGCGGGGCCGTGCTGCTTCGCCGGCGACCTGACCGCCGTCGGCCGCGCCCTGCCACTGCTCGAACCGGGCGACGTCGTCGCGCTGTACGACACCGGCGCCTACTACTTCTCGTCCCACTTCGCCTACAACTCGCTGCCCCGACCGGCGGTGTACGGCTACCGCGTCGTCGACGACGAGGTGCGCCTGGCCACCGTCCGCGAGGCGCAGACCGTTCGCGAAGTGGTCCAGGAGAGCGGCGCGGCACACGTGCACGCCCTGGTGGACCTGGTGTCCACGACTTCCTCGGGGAACCGGTCCGAGCACGACTGTCCCGACCCCGAGGAGGTTGCGGTATGACCCGCGTCCTGATCTCCGCCGACATGGAGGGCGCCACCGGCACGGTGCTGCCCGCCGACGTGAGCGCCGGCAACCCGCGCTACGAACGCTTCCGACGCCTGCTCACCGGCGACGTCAACGCGGCCGTGGCCGGATTCCTGGACGGCGGCGCGGACGAGGTGATCGTCAACGACGCGCACTGCGGCATGGACAACGTGCTCCTGGAGGAACTCGACCCGCGCGCGGTGCTCATCGTCGGCCGCAACAAACCGCTGGGCATGCTGCAAGGACTCGAACTCGACGTGGACGCGCTGGCGTTCGTCGGCTACCACACCGGTGCGGGCGAGGCCGGCGTACTCGCGCACACCTACCTCTCGCACAGCGTGCTCGCCGTACGTGTCGACGGACGCCCCGTCGACGAGGGAAGCTTCAACGCACTCGTCGCCGCGGAGGCCGGCGTCCCGGTGGTGCTGGTCACCGGTGACGACCTGACCTGCGCCGAGGCCGAACGGTACGCGCCGGGCTGCCGCACGGTCACGGTCAAGACGGCGATCTCCCGCCACGCGGCGATCTGCCGCACACCGGCCGCGACGGCGACCGACATCCGCCGCGAGGCCGCCGCCGCGCTGGCGGGCCCGCCGGATCGGCCCACCGCGACGCCCGCCGCACATCTGGTCGAGGTGGACGTGGACAGCCCCTACCTCGCCGAACGCGCGAGCGCGATGGGCGGGGTCGACGTCGTCGGCCCGCGCACCGTCCGCCTGCAAGCCCCCGACGCCCGCGAGGCGTTGCGCCGGTTCCGGGCACTGACCTGGGTGATCGGCGCCGGCCGCGAGGGCGACTGGACCTGACCGGTCCCGCCTCCGCCGCCGATCGGGCGTCCGTACCGGCTCACCGCCGCACCCTCACGCCGTTGTTTCCCGCTGCCTCCACCGTTCCCCGCTTCGCAGGAGTCTCCATGTCGCAGCACACACCCCCGACCGAACAACCCCGACTCAGCCGCTCGCTCCGCAATCGGCACATGGCGATGATCGCGATCGGCGGGGCGATCGGGGCCGGTCTCTTCGTCGGCAGCGGCAGCGTCATCAAGACCGCCGGGCCGGCCGCGATCGTGTCCTACTGTCTCGCCGGCGCGCTGGTGTTGTGCACGATGCGCATGCTCGGCGAGATGGTCGTCGCGAGACCGTCCTCGGGTTCGTTCTCGGACTACGCGCGCAGCGCCATCGGCCCCTGGGCGGGTTTCACGATCGGCTGGCTGTATTGGTACTACTACGTGATCATCGTGGCCGTGGAGGCGGTCGCGGGCGCCGCGATCCTGCACGCCTGGCTCGACCTGCCCCTGTGGGTGCTGGCGATGGCGCTGATGGCGGTGATGACCGCGACGAATCTGCTGTCGGTGAAGTCCTTCGGCGAGTTCGAGTTCTGGTTCTCCTCGGTCAAGGTCGCCGCGATCATCGCGTTCCTCGTGGTCGGCGGCCTACATGTGTTCGGCGCGTGGCCGGGCAGTTCGTTCGACTTCTCCAACCTCACCTCGCACGGTGGCTTCGCGCCGAACGGCTTCACGTCGATCTTCTCGGCCATCGTCGTGGTCATCTTCGCCTTCGGCGGCGCCGAGATCGTCACGATCGCCGCCGCCGAAAGCAAGGAACCCGAGCGCTCGGTGGCGCGGGCCACGACCGGCATCATCTGGCGGATCATCCTGTTCTACGTCGGCTCGATCTTCCTCGTCGTCACGATCGTCCCGTGGGACGGCGCCGAGGTGCTGGCGAGCCCGTACGTCGCCGCGTGGGACATCATCGGCCTACCCGGCGCGGGCACCGTGATGGACGTCGTGATCCTCACCGCGGTGCTCAGCGTGCTCAACTCGTCGGTGTACGTGTCCTCGCGCATGCTCTTCGCGCTGGCCTCGCACGGGGACGCCCCCAAGTGGTCGGTCAAGACCAGCAAGCGCAACGTCCCGGTCCGGGCGATCCTGGCGGGCACGGTCGTCGGCTGGGTCTCGGTGGTGCTCGCGTACCTGTCGCCGGACACCGTGTTCACGTACCTGGTCAACTCCTCCGGCGCGATCGCCATCTTCATGTACGTCATGATCGGCGCCTCGCAACTGCGCATGCGCCGGCGGCTGGAGCGCGAGGCCCCGGAGCGACTGGCCCTGAAGATGTGGCTGTTCCCCTACCTCACCTGGATCGTGATGGCGGGCTTCGTCGCGGTGCTCGTGGCCATGGCGGTCATCGACGACCAGCGCACGCAACTGTTCACCAGCCTGGGCAGCCTCGCGGTCGTGCTCGTCGCGTACGGGGCACGCCGGGCCTACGGCCCCCGTGCGACCGGATCGGGTGACGTCCGGGGCACGAAGGCCGTCCCGGAAGCCATGTCCACTCCGTAGCGAACGGATCCGACACCCCCAGGCGTTACCGCCCCGGGTCCTCCCCGCCTCGGGCGGCCGGGCGGAGAGCCGCCGGGTCGGCCGGGGCATCGGCGGTTTCGTCGATCCGGTGTTTGAGATGGTCGTGGGCCCAGGCGGCGAGCGTGGTCGGGGTGGTGGTCCGCACGGTGCGCGGTTGTTCGGGCTCGAAGTTCTCCCGCAGGCCGGTCGACATGCCGAGCACCGCCTCGACCAGTGCGTCGGTCATCCCGGCCCGGTGGAGCAGGTCGCGCATGGCGTCGTCGGTGACGCGTTCGACGTCGATCCGGCGGCCGGTGGCGGCGGTGAGGATTTCGGCGACCTGTCGCCAGGTGAGGTCGGTGGGTCCGTGCACGGCCTGTACGTGGCGTCCGGACCAGTCGGGGGAGAGCAGGCGGGTGGCGGCGACTTCGGCGATGTCGCGCGGCGCCACCCAGGCCATCGGCCGGTCGAGCGGAAGGATCACCTGGAGGAGGCCGGCTCGCAGGGCGTCGAGTTGGAGTTCGAGGTTGGTGAAGAAGTAGCCGCAGCGCAGGTGGGTGACGTCGACGCCGGTGTCGTCCAGGGCGGTTTCGGTGTGTGCCAGGCCGTCGATCTCGCCGGCGCCGTGCCGCTTCTCGGCGCCGACGCTGCTTTGGAAGACGACGCGGCCGATCCGGTTGGCGGTGACGGCGCGGACCACGCTTTCGGTGGCGCGGGCGTAGTCGGCGAGGGGGTCCTCGCCGCCGGTGGTCGGGTCCACCCAGAACAGTGCGTCGACAGCCTTGGTGGCGGCCACCACGGCGTCGGCGTCGTATTGGTCGACCCGCACCGCGTCCACCTCCTCCCGGATGTCGGGAGCCAGTCGGTCGGGCTCGCGCAGCAGCACGCGCGGCCGGATTCCGGCGCGAAGCAACGTCGCCACGACGTGACGGCCGACGTTGCCGGTCGGGGTTGTGACAGCGATCTGCATGGTTGTCTCGTCTCTCGATCGGGGCCCGGGTCGAGACGCTCCGGCACCCGACGCCGGGTCGGATCGGCCGCGGCACCTTCCGGCCGGCCGCAGGTTCGGGTGTATCACCAGGCCCCGGCGCCGCGCCACCAGGAGATCCCGGCCGCGGTGGGGCGGGAGTGTGCGGATGATCGGGGCCGCGAGGAATCGATGGCGACCCGGCCCGTCCCGGTCTTTGGCAACTCGGGTTGACTATCTCCATTAGTCAACTACAGTTGCTTGTATGTCGGCCGCCAAGAATCCCCTTCCACCGGAGCCCGCCGACAGCCTGGCGGCTGTCGTGGCGTTGCGGCGCCTCGCCGATCAACTGGAGGACGCCGCCGTCGAGCAGGCCATGCGGGCGGGCTGGGGTTGGCCGCAGGTATCCGAGGCGCTCGGTATCACCCGCCAGGCCGTCCACAAGAAGCACGCCAAGCGGCTCATCGCCGCCGGAGTCAAGCTGAGGAGACGCGGCGATGAGCGCGTTTGACAAGTACCTGCACGCGGTCATCGTGCGGGCGACGCACGAAGCCCACGAGGACGGGTCGGCGACGATCGACGCGCACCATCTCCTGATGTCGATCGCCGCCGATCAGGGGTCCACCGCACAGCAGGTCCTGGCCTCGGCCGGGCTCGATCGCGCTGCTGTCCGCGAGGCACTGGACCGGGAGTTCGAGCACAGCCTGAGCATGATCGGAGTGTCTCCGGCGGCCTATGACCTTCCCGGGCCGAGCCGCGCTCGCGAGCAGCCCAGGATGGGCGCGTCCGCCAGACTCGCACTGGAGCGGAGCTTCGCCCTCGCCCGCAAGAAGGACCTGCGGTCGACACATCTGCTCCTCGGGATCCTGCAGGCTCGCATCGGCACCGTGCCGCGCGCTCTCGCCTTGGCCGGTGTCGATCGGGCCGAACTGGCGGACCACGCGCGGCAGACGCTCGACAGCCGGGACCGCTGAGCACCGAAAGCAGCCGACCCGGCAGACCCGCCTCGCGGGCGTGCCCTGGCCGGGATGTGCGCAGAGCCCTGTGGGCGTACGCGACGGATCGCACGGGCGCTGGGCCCAAGCCTGGGGTAGAAGCCGGTGCGCCCGGGGGCCGGAGTCAACGGGTCGGTGGGCCGACGAAATCACGCCGTGGAGAGGGCCGGGCGGCCTTCTTCGCGTTGCGCGCGACAAGGAGAATGAATGCACCGACACACCGCTCGTACGGATGGCAGCGGACCGGACGCCGAACCGGCCACGGATGTGGGCGCCGTATCCGAGGCCGCGTCGGCATCGGAGGCCGAGGGCTACGAGGCGATCCGGCTCCTGCTTCGGCAAGCCGTGACTCGCGGTGGCCTTCCCGGCATTCTCGCCGAGGTCCGCGACGGCGACCGGCAGTGGTTCGGGACCGCGGGAGTGGCCGACACCCGAACCGGCCGCACGCGCTCACGGCAGGACCGATTCCGCATCGGCAGCATCAGCAAGACGTTCGTGGCCACCGTCGTGCTGCAACTGGCGGCCGAAGGCCGGCTCAGCCTGGACGACACCGCGGAACGGTGGCTGCCCGGCGTGGATCACGGCCTGCGCCACGACGGTGCCGGGGTGAGCATCAGGATGTTGCTCAACCACACCAGCGGGATCTTCAACTACACCGATGACCAGGAAGCGCTGAACCGTTCCGAGACACACACTCCCGAGTCACTCGTGCGGATCGCCGCATCCCATCCGCCCACCTTCGCCCCGGGCTCGGGCTGGGCGTACTCGAACACCAACTACATCCTGGCGGGCATGATCATCGAACGGGCCACCGGCCGCACGCTTGCCGAGGAGATCACGGAGCGGATCACCCGCCCGCTCGGTCTGGCCGGCACGTATCTGCCACGCGGCAGCGACCCGACGATCCACGGGACGCACTCCCGGCACTACACGAAGCTCTTCCGGACCGACCCCGGCGCGCCGGTTCACGACGCGACCGAGTTCGACGCATCGATGTTCTGGGCAGCCGGCGGCATGATCTCCACCGCCGGTGACCTCAACCGATTCTTCGGTGCCCTGCTGGGAGGCCGGATACTCCCGGCGGACCGACAACGCGACATGTTCGAGACCGTGCCCACCCGCGACTGGATCTCCGACTCCGCCTACGGCCTCGGCGTTTCCTCGGTGAGACTGCCCTGCGGTGAAACGGTCTGGGGCATGGGCGGCGCGCTCTTCGGATCGTGGTCCTACACCTATGGCGCTCGCGATGGCGAACGCATGTTCACCGTCAACGTCAACGGCGACTGGAGCGAAGGCGGGTGGGACGACCCCATCGGCATCTTCACCGATCTACTCCAGGCGTGGTTCTGCCGCCGCCTCCATATCTGAACACCGAGTGACAACATCGGCCGCGCGGCCCGCGTCCCGTCCGTCCGCGAACCCGGCGACGCGAGGGTTACCGCATCGACCCCGTGCGAACTCTCCTTCCGCGTGGGGTCGGTGCCGTGGCCGGTGGCGCTACTGCCGGATGGTGGGCGCCTGTTGCCCCGCTGCCGGAGGCGCCGGGTCGGTCTGCTCGCAGGTGGGGTGCGAAACAGGACTCGGCGCTCCTCGGGGATGGTGTGGGTCGACGGGAGCGGCCGGTCCTCGCGGATTCCGGACGGAAGCACGGTGACCGCCAGCGTCGGTGTGGCCGGGTCGATCGCCCGGTTCGCCTCCGGGGCGGACTCGAACCGATCAGGTCGCGGCCAGCAGGTCGACGACGAACACGAGGGTCGCGTTCGGCCGGATGTCCCCCGGGGGCGTGGCGCCGTACGCCTTGCCGGGTGGGATCACCAACTGCACGCGGCTACCCACCCGTTGGCCGACCAGACCCTCGTCCCAGCCCTGGATCAACTGCCCGACGCCGATGGCGAAGCTGGACGTGCTGCCGCTGGTCCACGTGGAATCGAAGACCACGCCGTCCGCATAGTAGAAGCCGGTGTAGCGCACTTCGACGCGTTGCCCCGCCTTGACCTCGGCGCCCGATCCGAGCGCGAGGACGCGAACGTCCATCTTGTCGGCAGGGCCGAGGGTGAGCCGGCGCATGTCGGGCGCGCCGCGCGACGTGTCGTCCCCTGTGCTGGTGGCGGAAGGTGAGGTTGGTGCCGTTCCGCCGGACGGAGGAGCGCCGATGCCGGGGGTCGTGACGACGGGCTTCGGCGAAACGGCGCCCGTGCCGGTCGCGTTGCGGTGGTCGCGGCCGTCCTCGCGCGTGGCGAGCAGGGCCGCGACGACCGCGGCCGTGACCACGATCGCCGCAACCGCCGCCGTGAGGACCCGACGTGGGCGCCGCCGTGTACCCGACGTCTTCGGCGGTGGCGCGAACGGTGTCGGGGGCGCCGTCACCGGCGGCGGGGGGATCGGTGGCAGGGGCTGGTCGTCTGCCGGCGGGCCGACCGGGGCCGACGCGTGTGGCGGGTGTGGCGGGCGTGCCGTATGGGCCACGCCCTCGGCATCCGGCATGGCGGCGGCGGGGGAGGCCGCAGCTCCCGCATCGACCCCGTCCCCGGTCTCGGCGCGACCCGCGATCGCCTCTGCCACACCGTCCGGCAGCCACCGGCGCCTCCCCGACCCAGGGACGGTCGTGACCGCCAGTTCGGTGAGCACCTCGGCCGCCGTCGGACGGTCCTCCGGCGACTTGGCCAGGCACGCGGACAACAACGGGAGCAACGCAGGGGGTACGCCGTCGAGCGCGGGCGGGTTGTGCACGACGCGATACAGCAGCGCGGGTGTGGGCCCGGTGCCGAACGGGCCCTCTCCGCGTGCCGCGAAGACCAACACCGCGCCGAGCGAGAAAACGTCCGACGCCGGTCCGATCGCGAGCCCGCCACACTGCTCGGGCGACATGAAGCCGGGGGAGCCGACCGTGCTGCCGGTATGGGTGAGCGCGCTCGCCTCGGACGCCAACGAGATGCCGAAGTCGATCACCACGGGCCCGGCCGGGGCCAGCATGACGTTCGACGGCTTCAGGTCGCGGTGGATCACCCCGACCCCGTGGATCGCGGCGAGGGCCTCGGCCAGCCCGGCGCCCAACATCCGCGACTCGGCGCTCGGCCACGGGCCGTGGGCCGCCACCGCTTCGGACAACGACATGCCGTCGACGTACACCGTGGCAAGCCACGGACTCGGCGCGTCCGGTGCTGCGTCCACCACGGCGGCCGTGAACGCCCCGCCTACCGCGCGGGCGGCGGCCACCTCGCGTGCGAATCGCCGCCGGAAGTCCGCGTCGTCCGCGAGTTCGGGCCGGACGACCTTGATCGCCACCGCCCGACCGGACGGCGACCGGCCGAGGTAGACCCGCCCCATGCCGCCTTGGCCGAGCCGCCGCTCGATCCGGAACGGCCCGATCCGCGACGGGTCGTCAGCCGTCAGCTCGCTCATGCCGCTCCCCACCAGCGCCCGCCCCGCGGCACACGGGAAGGCCCGCCGCAGACCGTCGACCAACATCCATCGAACCGAACCCTAGCGTGGGCTTGACGCAAGCCCCGGCCGCCGCCCACGCGCCGCCTTCGGCGACCGCCGACGCCCGGAGCCGAGTCCGACCTGCTCCGGGTGCGGACCCTGGCGGGAGGCGACGGTGTTCACCGACGCCGGCCGCGCGGCCCCGGAAGCGGCGGAGCAGGGCACCCGCCCGACCGAAGGAGCGGGCGTCGCTTCGGGCGAAGCCCGGGACACGATGCGCGCACGCGTCGCCGCTCCCGCCGGGCCGTGCCGCGTGCGGCCGCGCCCGGTCTCCCGCGCATGCGGCTCGGCCGGCCCGGCCCGGAGGGACGTGCCGGCCCTTCCACCCGACCCGGCCCGGAGGGACGTGCCGGCCCTTCCACCCGACCCATGGGTCCGGGTATCGAGTCGTTCCAAGCGGGTACCCGGGCCTGGCGATGTAGCCCATCCGGAAGGAGCCCCCCATGTCGGACCCGTCGCGGCGACAACCTTCTCGACCGGCGCCACCCACGGCCTTCCAGCAGGCGCGGCGGCGCAAGCACCCCGGGAAGCCGTCCTCCGGGGACGACTCCGACGCCGCGCGCCTGCTTCGCATCTACCTGGGCGACCACTTCGCCGGCTCCACCGGTGGCGAAAGCCTCGCCCGCCGCATCGCACGCAACCACAGGGGCCGGGTGCACGGGCCCGCGCTGTCCGCCATCGCGGACGAGGTGGCCCAGGATCGCCAGTCGCTGAAGCGGATCATGAGCGATCTGGGGATCGCGCCACCACCCGCGAAGGCCGTCCTCGCCTGGGCCACGGAACGAGCGGCGAGGCTGAAACCCAACGGCCGATTGCTCGGGCGTTCGCCCCTGAGCAGCGTCATCGAACTCGAGACCATGCGCATGGGCGTCGAAGGCAAGGCGTCGTGCTGGCGGAGCCTGCGCGCCGTGGCCGACCACGACCGGCGCTTGTCCGCACAGGAACTGGACGAACTCCTGAACCGCGCCGAAGCGCAGTCCCGTCGTCTGGAGGACACGCGGACCAGGATCGCCGCGGCAACCTTCGGCCGACCCTGACCGCACCGACCCCGCCACCCGGTGTGATGCGGCCACCGTCCGGGCTCGCCGCACGGTGGATCCTGGGGACGCCGAGCCCCACCCGGGATAGGGGCGTTACAGAGCGGCCTCGATCGCTTTCGCGGGTGGGCGCCGCGTCGGCCGAGACCTTCACCGAGGGTCTCGGCGGCGCCCCGGGCCGATGAGGATGCGAACGAGGCATGGAGTGGGGGCTGCGGGGCAGAGGAGCGTCCAACCATCGCATCCCACGAGTTCCGACCGCATGGTGCTCCGCCACCCACTGCGGGATTCGTCGAGAACCGAGGAGAGTCTCCATGAGCACCGGGCCCAGCGTGTGGGGTCACCGTCCCGAGTCCGGATACACCGCCGGCACGAGCCTGACCGGCTACAAGGTGGACGCCTTCGACGGCCACATCGGCAAGGTCGACAAGTACAACGACGACGTCGACATATCACACCTGGTGGTGGACACCGGTGCGTGGATCTTCGGCAAGCACGTCCTGCTCCCCGCGGGCACGATCGCGAGCATCGACCCGGAGAACAAGGTCGTCCACGTCGCGTGCAGCAAGGAACAGCTCAAGAACTCACCCGAGTTCGACAAGAACAAGCACGTCGATCGACACTGCGGACGTCCACCCCAACCACCAGGAGCGGCTGGAGCCAGGACATGACCACCCCGCCGCCCGACCCGTCCGCCGCCACCCGGAGTTGGGCCGTGTCGAACGCCCCCGGCACCCTGGCCGAGGTCCGTGCCACGGTTCGAGACGTCCTCGGCGCCTGGGGATGGACCGAGGACCGCGTGGACGATGTCGTGCAGATCGTCTCGGAACTCGTGGGCAACGTCATCCGCCATGCCTACGGCCAGGCCGAGTTGACGCTGACCCGCACCTGTGACGGAGTCGAGATCGGGGTGGGGGATCGGGCCCGCGACCTCCTCGTACTCCAGCGTCCCGCGAACGGCGACGGTGGCTACGGACTGCGCCTGCTCGACTTGCTCACCACCCGGTGGACCGTGGAACAGCATGCCACGGGCAAGCACGTGCGCGCCCACATCATGCGCTGAATCCGCCACCGCGTCGGCACGGTGCGTGCACGAACCGACACGCTCCCTTCCCGAGTGCTGCATTCGTGACCGGTGGGCAGAAGCGGTGCATGGGCACAGCGAAACGAGTTCCACAGACGCGGGACATGAAGGGCGAGGAACTCTCCGCCGACGAGGCGTGGTTGACATTGCGCCGGTACGGCGGCTGGACACTGGTCAAGAACGCGTTCGTTCGCTTTCGCTATGCGGACGGGTTCACCCACTCCCGCGCGCTCGCGCTCCAGGCGGTGCTGTCGGTACTGCCGTTCGCGATCGCCGTCGTCGGACTCTCCCGGGTCCTGCACACCGACAAATTCGGCCGGTTCGTCTCCGCGGTGCTCGCCCGGCTGTCGACGGGCCCCAGTTCGGCCGTCGTGCAGGACACGCTGCGCGACGCGGGCGGGGGCAGCGCGGTCGCGCTGTCCCTGGGACTGGTGTTCTCGCTGGTCAACATCGCGACCGCGATGAGCCAGATCGAGCGCGGCGCGAACCGCATCTACGGCGTCGAGCGTGATCGCCCGTTCCTCCACAAGTACGGCCGCGCCGCAGCGATGACCGTGGTGGTCGGCATCCCGATCGGCCTCGGCGTGCTGTTGACCGTGGCCGGCCGCGACATCGTCGGGGCCGCCGCCGACGTGTACGGCTGGAGCGACACGCAGCGCACGGTGTGGGGCATCCTGTGCTGGCCGGTGGGCGTCACACTCGCGCTGATCTCCGCGTCCGCGGTCTTCCGGTGGTCGCCGCGCCGCCGCCAACCCGGGTTTACCTGGCTGGCGTTCGGGGCGGCCGTGTACCTGGTGTTGTGGGTGCTGCTGTCGTGGCTGCTCGGCCTCTACATTCGGCTCAGCGGCTCCTTCGACTCCGTGTACGGCCCCCTCAGCGCGTTCGTGTCCTTGATCCTGTGGGCCTACCTGACCTCGATCGCGCTCTTTCTGGGCCTGGCGTTCGCCGCCCAACTGGAGGCGGTCCGCGCCCACTTGCCCGAGCCGGTGCAACCGGATCCGGGCACCTGAGGATCCGGCGGACGACGACTTCCCGTGGCGGGCGCCGGTTCGAAGTGTTCGTCCGGGTCGCCCTGCCCCGCGCGGCCCGGTCATCGACCGCCTCGTGCGGCGCCACCGGCGCGGGCGACCTTCGTGCCGGAAACCGTGAGGGGTGTGCCGGGGTCCCGCCGCCGAATACCGAAACACCGGCGCCGACGTACGTCGACCTCCTGGTCGACGGCCCGCTCCCGGACGTGCCGAGCATCATCATCTCCGACCGGCCGGCCCGCGTACGAGCGGGACGGGCGGGCACACGCAGTGTGTGAATACCGGAGACGTCGACAGTGGCCCAGAGCCGCGGTTGCTCAAGGGGCTGACCGTGGATTCCAGCAGGCCGGAGCAGCCCGTGCTGCTGGATGCGAGGGGACAGCCCCTTCAGACCTGGCGGGAGAATTTTCCGTACGAGCGCAAGATCCGCCGGGTGGAGTACGAGCGTGCCAAGCGGGTGCTTCAGATCGAACTGCTGAAACTCCAGCGGTGGGTCAAGGAGACCGGACAGCGCTTGGTGGTGATCTGCGAGGGCAGGGACGCCGCAGGCAAGGGCGGCACGATCCAGCGATTCACCGAGCGCCTGAACCCGCGTGGTGCTCAAGTCGTGGCCCTCGGCACACCCACCGAGCGCGAAGCGTCACAGTGGTACTTCCAGCGGTACGTCGAGCATCTTCCCGCGGGCGGGGAGATCGTCTTCTTCGACCGGTCCTGGTACAACCGGGCCGGCGTCGAACCGGTGATGGGTTTCTGCACCGAAGAGCAGCACCGGCTCTTTCTCGCCCAGTGTCCGGATTTCGAGCGGATGCTCGTGGAGGACGGGATCCTGCTGGTGAAATTCTGGTTCTCCGTCTCGCGGGCGGAGCAACGTACACGCTTTGCGATCCGCCAGGTCGACCCCGTGCGCCAGTGGAAGCTCTCCCCGGTCGACCTCCGGTCGCTGGACCGCTGGGACGACTACACGAAGGCCAAGGTCGACATGTTCCGGGCGACCGACACCGAGCACGCGCCGTGGACGGTGGTCAAGACCAACGACAAACGGCGCGGCCGGCTCGAAGCCATGCGCAGCCTGCTGACGCGCCTGGACTACCCCGCCAAGGACGAGGCGGTGATCGGCGTACCCGACCCGCTCATCGTCGGCGCCGCCGGAACACTCCTGGAACCCGGCGAGGAGAGCAGCGACCTTTCCCCCACTCCCCTCGCGCACCCCGACGGCACACCCGGCGAGCATCCACAGCAGTAGGCCCGTCCGCCTTTCGACCTCGCCGCACGGTGAGGTCGAAAGGCGGTGCTCGATGCCCGTGGCGGCCGGGTCGCCGCCGCTCAGCCGATGCCGCGTGGCCGGAACTGGATGCTGATCCGCGGCCCTGTCGCCCTGGTCGTCTTGGGGATCGCGTGCTCCCAGGTGCGCTGGCAGGTGCCGCCCATGACGATCAGGTCACCGTGGCCGAGTGGGCGCCGTACCGTTTCACCGCCACCGCGCGGGCGGAGCAGGAGATCTCGCGGAGTGCCGACGGACGCGATCGCGACCATGGTGTTCTCGCGGGCTCCGCGGCCGTTGCGGTCGCCGTGCCAGGCGACGCTGTCGTGGCCGTCGCGGTACAGGCACAGCCCCGCGCTGACGAAGGGCTCGCCGAGTTCCGCCGCGTAGTGCTCGGAGAGCCGGTCGCGCGCCTCGGCGAGGGCGGGGTGGGGCAGCTCGTCGGCAGCGCCGTAGTAGGCGAGCAGGCGAGGAACGTCGACCACCCGTTCGTACATGCGCCGACGCTCGGCCCGCCACGGGACGCTCTCGGCCAGCGCGGCGAACAACGCGTCCGCGCCGGCAACCCAGCCCGGCAGCTCGTCGATCCAGGCGCCGTCGCCCAGCATGGTGCGTCGCAGGCCGCGCGGCGGCCCGACACGGATGACGTCGCTCTGGTCGAAGAGCGAACCCTGGAGACAATCCGACATTCCGCCACGATACTCCATCCAGCCGAACATGCGTTCGAGACGCGATCGGGGTGTCGAACGCGGGCGTCGAGATGCCCGTCCAGATTTGTCCCGGTCGGGCGCTGTTCGTCGCCGCCGGTGTCTGGTGCGTGCCGTGGGCCGTCGGCGGTGGACGCTGGTCGCCGTAGTCGACCGCCCGACGGCCACCGCCGCCACCGACCGCCACGGCACGGCGAGGAGCGGCGGTGGGCGGCGGCAGTCGGCCGGCTTCAGGGCTGTTCGCCGCCGGTGAGGCCTTTGCCGATCATGTCTCGGCAGACCTCGACCGAGAAGGCCATCAGTGCGCCCGCCTGGGCGTCGCGGAAGTGTCGCTGGATCGGGGAGGACCGCAGAAAGCCCGAGCCGCCGCCGACCCGGAGCCCGAACTCCGCGATCGATTTCGCCACTTCGTTGGCGTAGAGCTTCGCTTCCACGGCGGCGACGAGGGCGCCGGGCGCGTTCCGGTCGGCGAGCCACATGGATCGTTCCGCGAGGGTGCGTGCCGCCAAGAGCCTCACATGGGCGTCGGCGGCGTCGAAATGGACCCATTGCATGTCGCCGACCGGTTTGCCGGTACTCGGAACGACACGTTTGCGGGCATGGTCGGTCGCCGCGTCGAGCGCGGCCTCGGCGATGCCGATCGACAGCCACGGTAGGCCGAGCGCGATGATGTTCGGCGCCGTCGGGTCGACGATCCGGCATCGGTTCTCGTGACGCAGCAGGGTGTTGCGGAAGTTCACCAACTGGCTGCGGGTGCCGCGCAGGCCCATCGAGTCCCAGATCGACACCATCTCGATGCTGTCGTCCCGGCTCACCCCGAAGAACGCCGGTCCCTCGTCGAGCAGCGCATTGACCAGGAAGTGGTCCGCGATCTCGCACCCGGACACGAACCGCTTCGCGCCGTCCAGTTCGAATCCGCCGTCCACCGGTTCGGCCCGCTGGAGCGGCATCAGGAAGAGGTTCCCGCCGGTCGGCTCCGACAGCGCGTTCGCGAACCGTTTGCCCGCCGCCAACTCCTCCGCGTAGAACTGCGGTCCGTAGCCGACCAGCGCCTGCGCCGCGCCCAGATGCATCATCCAGACGCACGCCGTCGACGGGCACGCCTTGCCGACGATGCCGAGGATCTCTCCGAGCGCCTGGTAGGACAGCCCGGAACCGCCTCGCTCCCGGGGCATCGCGGCCAGGTCCAAGCCGGCGTCGTGTAACGCCGTCAGATTGGCGACCGGGAGGGTGGCCTCACGATCGTGCCGGTCCGCCGCTGCCGCGAACTGCCGGGCCAGATCCCGCGCCGCGTCGACGAACCGCTGTTCTTCCCTGGAAACCGCAAACGGTGAAGTCACCGGCCCAGCCTAGAAGTCTCGTGGGGACGTCGGAGTGGGTTCCCGCGACGCGGACGGCGGGCCGGACTCGTCGTTTCGAAGGGCGAGCCTCCCATGCCGAAGCCGAAGCCGAAGCCGAAGCCGAAGCCGCAGCTACAAGCGAAGCCGGTGCTTGGCACGTCCATCGTGTAACCGGTTATACTGGTTACATGGATTCGTTCGGCAGCAAGGGTCTGACCCTGCGTTCCCATACCGGCGTCGCCTACCGGTTCGACCCTGGCGCGCTGTGTCTGGAGCTGTTGGTCACCGGCGGTCCCGGCCCCTACCGCCGGTACGAGGTGTTGCACGAGCCCGTCGACGTGGCCGCCTGGGCGGAGCGGTCGCGGCTGACGCCGACGCCCGTGTTGGAGGTCACCGAAGCCCAGGTGGCCGACCTGCGAAGGCTGCGCGACGCACTGCTGCGGGTGATCCTCGCCCACACACGCGGCGAGCCGTACCCGCCCGGCGACCTGGAGGTCGTCAACGAGGCGGCAGCCCGTCCGGCGCTGGCCCCCGCCATCGCACCGACCGGGAAGCGGCAGTGGGCCGAAACCCATGGCGGCACGCACCTGGCGGCCACCGTCGCCCGGGACGCGGTCGAGTTGCTGACCGGACCCTTCGCGCACCGTATCCGTACCTGCGCCGCCGAGGATTGCCACCTCGTCTACGTCGATACCTCACGCCCCGGCAGCCGCCGCTGGTGCTCCATGGAGCACTGCGGCAACCGTCACAAGGTGAGGGCGCTGCGCGCCCGTCACTCCGAGGAAGGATGACAACGATGCCCACAGGACTGACCAAGGACGCCGGCTGGCAGATCGGCGTGTCCCGCACGTTGCCCCACCCCGTGCCGGTCGTCTGGGACTTCATCAGCAGCCCGGAGGGGATCGCCATCTGGCTCGGCTCCGGGGCGGCCCTCGCCCCGGAGCGCGGCACCCCCTACCGGACGGACGCGGGCGCGGCCGGGGAGGTGCGCGGCTACCGCCCGCAGGACCGTATCCGGGTCACCCACGGCACCACCACGATCCAGGTCGCCGTCGCCCCCACCGCCGACGGGGCCCGGACGATGCTCCGCTTCCACCAAGAGCGCCTGGCGAGCGCCCAGGAGCGCGAACGGCAGCGGACACGGTGGGAGCACGTCATGGACCGGGTCGCCGGCGTCCTCGACGGGCACTGACGGCGGCGCGCAATCCGCACGCCGGCGATGCCGCGTGATCGTCACGGTGAGCGCGACGAAACGGCTCGGGCGATGCGGCAGCAGAGCCGACCGCGCTCGCCGACCGTCTTACCGCGCGCGGCCCGGTGTCGGCGATGCTCGCCGGCGTGTTTCCGGGTCGCCGTCCCCGCGCAGATGCAACGCTCTTGTCAGGGGCGGGCGTTCGCGGACGGGATCGCCGGTGTTCTGCCGTCGAGGACCGGTCGGCTCGGCACGGATGCGCGCGGGACCTCGAAGCGCGCGAGCCGGATGTACGGGGCGAGGCATTCCGGCGGGGTGTTGCGATCGGGGAAGCGCACGTCGAGCCTGAGCCGGCTCCCGTTCGCGTACAGCCGGGCGCCCTCGGGGTCGAGGCAACCCGCTTCGACGGTCACGGAGATCACGACGTTGTGGGCGAAGTCGGTCGCGGGAACGGGTTCCGAAGGCCGCTTGGTCGGGGCCCCGGCGAACAGCCCCGCCAGGACGTCCGCATCCTGTGTCGCCGATTCGGCGATGGCGAACACCTTGGGGAGGCCGCGGGCGTCGGCGAAGGAGATGGTCCGCGTGTCGAGGCGACCGTCGGTGGGTTTGGCGGGCGGTCGGCTGCCGGGTGATGTGGTGCCCGGCGGCGTAGCGCTCGGGGTGACCGGAGTTTCGGTGGAGCCGGCGGAGGGTGAGGCGACGGGAGTGCCGACCGATGCGGTGACCGATGCGGTGACCGGAGTATCGGACGCCGTTCGGATCGGCTCTCCGGCCGTGGGTTTGTCGTCGTCGTCTCCTGCGAGCAGGAGCCACAGTCCGATCCCGAGGCAGGCGGCGGCGATCAGTGTGGCGGCGACGACGATGATCGTCCGGGTGGCGGGTGGTCGTGCGTTCGACTCGGCCATGGTGATGTGACGTCGTCGCCCTGCGACTGGTTCCCCGCATCGCAGAACGTGGCGGTGCGGGTGGGGACGGCCTGGCGTCGTCTGTGCCGGGAAGGTCGGTTCAGGGCATGCGCGTGGGACGACCAGCGGGACCGACACGAGGCGCGGGGGCACGTACTGGGGTGGGTGCTGGGGTCGGCCAACTACCAGGAGCCGTCCGGGCTTTGCCGCGCCCAGGTCGACCACGGCGCGGGTTCCGGACGTACCCCTCCTCGTGTGGTCGATCGGCGGGCCGCACGCGGACTTCGACGTAGACGGACGTGGGCAGGACAGCCGCCGGTCGCTTCGGGCCTCGCGGCTGTCCTGACGCGCGCACGCTCTCGGTCGATGCGCGCCGAGCGGGCCGGTCGGAATGTGTCCGGGAGAGGAAACCGTAGAAGGCTCGGCGCGCGACCGATGGGCCTAACCGGGTCGAACGGCCGCGTAGAACTCCATCGAGAAGACCGGCGCTATGGTCACGTTCTTGCCCGGGCGCGGGGCGTGCACTATCTGGCCGCCGCCGATGTAGATGCCCACGTGCGAGTTGTCCGAGTAGTAGAACACCAGGTCGCCCGGCTGCAGCGCGTCCTTGGAGATCCGCGGGCCGTCGTTGACCTGGGTCCAAGTGGTGCGACTCAGCGAGACGTTGGCGGCCTTCCACGAAGCCTGGGTCAGTCCCGAGCAGTCGTAGGAGCTGGGACCCACGGCCCGAGGCGAGTACGGCTTGCCGATCTGCGCCTTCGCGAACGCGACCGCGGCCGCGGCCCGGCCGGAGACGGGGACGTTGTTCGCCGGCGGCGGTGTGTCCGGCTTGTCCCGCGAGCTGCGGTCGGTTCGCTGGGGGTTCAGGTGCAGCAGGCGCAGCCGGGCCGGCAGCCGCAGGTGTCCTTCTGCTGTCGCCGGGTGGGGAGTTCGACGGGCGGGGTCGCGCAGCAGCCCTTGCCCTGCCAGGCGTCGCGGCCTTCCTTCGCGGCGATGGCGGCGATCACCAGGGCTGCGACGGGGTCGGCCCAGGACCAGCCGAGGGTGGTGTTGAGGATCAGGCCGATCAGGAGCACGGCGGACAGGTACGTGCACAGCAGGGTCTGCTTCGAGTCGGCGACCGCGCCGGCCGAGCCGAGTTCGCGGCCCGCGCGGCGTTGCGCGGCGGACAGGAACGGCATGATCGCGAGCGAGAGGGCGGCGATGACGATGCCCGGCAGGGAGTGCTCCGCCTCGCCGCTGACGGCCAGGGCGCGGACGGCGTCGGCGCCGACGCAGGCGGCGAGCGCGAAGAAGGACACGGCGATGATCCGCAGGGTGCGCTGCTCGCGTGCTTCGCGCACCGTGTGCTCGCGGGCGGAGAACTGCCATGCGACCGCTGCCGCCGAGGAGACCTCGATGACGGAGTCGAGGCCGAAGCCGACCAGCGCGGTGGAGGAGGCGAGCGTCCCGGCGGTGATCGCGACGACGGCCTCGATCACGTTGTAGGTGATGCCGGCGGCGACCAGGAGCCGTATTCGCCGGGCGAGCGCATCGCGGCGGGCGGGGGAGGGCCCCAGGGATATCACGGTCACGGACAGCAGCCCTTCGCCTCGGCGTCCGGACACGCCGCGGCCGGGTCCACCGCCAGGACGACGCCCAACAGGTCGCCGAGCGCGTGCGCGAGCCGTGGGTCGGCCAACTCGTACCGCAATCGGCGTCCCTCGGGGATCGCGACGACCAGGCCGCAACCGCGCAGACACGTCAGGTGGTTGGACAGGTTCGTGCGCGATACGCCCAGGGCGTCCGCGAGTTCGCTCGGATAGGCCGGGCCCTCGCGCAACGCCAGCAACAAACGCGAGCGTGTGGGGTCCGACAGCGCGTGACCGAAACGAGCCAACACCTCACCCTGCGCCGAAACAGTCATCATGCGCTGAACAATACAGTCGATGCTGAATAGTCTGGAACGGGGGTGGCGGATCGTTCGGCCAGGGAATCAGTGCGACAGCCCCAGCTCGCCGGCTCGCAGTCCGGCCTGGAAGCGGGAGCCGGCCTCGAGTTCGGCCATCAGTTCGGCCACGCGCCGCCGGTAGGTGCGTAGTGAGACGCCGAGGCGTTTCGCCGCCGATGCGTCGGTGAGGCCCGAGCCGAGGGCTTCGAGGATCCGGCGGCCGTCGGCGTCGAGGTGCGGGACGTCGCCGCGCAGGTAGGTTTCCGGATCGACGGCGGTGTCCCAGATCGCCCGGAACAGCGAGTGCACTCCGTCGACCAGGATCTGCGACGTCGTCACCGTGTACTCGCGGCCCGTGGGGGTCTCCGGGCCGGCGAGAATCATCACCCGCCGGTCGATGAGGATGGTTTCGTGCGGCAGCGGCGAACGGCTGATCCGAACGAGAGCGCCCTTGCTCCGTACCAGCCGCAGGTGCGCGCGGGCCTCCTCGTCGGCGAGTGCCACCGGGCTGAGCAGCTTCCGAGGAGTGAACTCGGCGGGATCCGCGGCGCGCATGCGATTTCGGACCGCGGCTCTGGCTCCCGGGTGGGACCAGGTCTTGAGGTCCCGGGCGGCGCACAGGAATTCGGTCCGCGCGGACTCGAAGAGATGACCTGCGCGCGCGGTCAACTCCGCGTCTCCGCGTACCGAGAACACTTCTTCGTTCCGCATCCGACCAGTGTGGCAGCTTGCTGCCATGAGCTCGCCGGGCGTCGTGGCGGTGGACACCATGAGTGTCATGACGATCAAGACTTTCTCCCTCGGCGGGGAACTGACGATCAACCGGCTGGGCTTCGGGGCGATGCGCCTGGCCATGGGCACCTTCGCCGGTCCGACGCGAGACCCCGAGACCGGAATCGCGGTGCTTCGCAGGGCAGTGGAGCTGGGCGTGAACCACATCGACACGGCCGGCTTCTACGGCAGGGACTCGGTGTGGGCCAACGAGCTGATCCGTAGGGCTTTGGCCCCGTACCGTGAAGACCTGGTGATCGCGACGAAGGTGGGGCCGTTGCGCGGACCGAACGGTGTGCCGAGCGGGCAGGCGACGGCCGATCAGCTCCGCGGCCTGGTCGAGGCGGATCTGCGCTCTCTGGGTCTCGACCGGCTCGACCTGGTCTATCTGCGGGTCGGCGGGATAAGCGGACCGGGTGGCGAGTCGATCGCCGAACGGTTCGCGGTTCTGGCCGAGCTCCGCGCGGAGGGACTGATCCGGAACCTGGGTGTCAGTAACGTCGACGCCGCCCAGTTGGCGGAGGCCCGGGGGATCGCGCCCGTCGCGGCGGTGCAGAACCGGCACGGTGACGACTCGGTCCGGCCGGCGGAAAGCGAGGAAGCGGGCATCGCGTATGTACCGTACTTTCCACTCGGCGGTGGCGTCGGCAGCGGCCCAATCGACGCCGAACGGCTCGGCAAGGTCGCGGCACGCGTGGGCGCGACCACCGCGCAGGTCGCGATCGCCGCGCTGCTGGCGGAGTCGCCGTCGGTGCTGTTGATTCCCGGCACGGGCTCTGTGGACCATCTGGAGGAGAACCTCGCGGCGAACGACCTCACTCTCGGCGTCGAGGACTTGTCCGACCTGCGAGGCTGAACGGTCGGCTCGTTCCGGCGAACCGGCTCGACCGCCGCGCCCGTCTCCGCCGCCCGCCCGCCCGACGTCCCGGGCCGCCGGCGGGCGGCGCCGGGCGAAGAAGGCACACCCGAGCAGCTCGGTCACGGCGTCGATGGCCGGTTGTGTCGGGTTCGGTTTCGATGGCGCGTTCTTCGAACCGTCGTACTTGCTCCGGCCGCGGCCGCGCACCGACGGCCGCCTCGGCCTCTCGCTTCGCGACCCGAGCCGGGCCGTGGGGTGCGTCGAAGGAGTGGCCCTGGCCGGCTAGGGTGGACGCCATGTACACCGTCGACTTCGTCGAGTTCCCTTCCGACTCGGCAGCCGCCACCGGCACGTTCTTCCGGGATGCGTTCGGGTGGACGTCCACCCCCTACGGTCCCGCCTACACCGACGTCGGCGGAGCCGGGATCGGCGTCGGTATCCAGGCGGACCCCGACCAGCGGACGGCCGCGGCGCTCGTCGTGGTGCGCACCGACGACCTGGACGCGGCCCGGACCGCGGTCGTGGCCGCGGGCGGGGTGGTCACCGTCGAGGCGTTCGACTTTCCCGGCGGACGCCGCTTCCACTTCCGCGAACCGGGCGGGAGCGAACTCGCCGTCTGGCAGCCCGCCGACTGACGCGCGGCCGACGCCCCTGGACAGTCCGTCCCTTCTCCCAGCGGGACCACCGACGGCCGAAGTCCAGGGCGGCGATCTCCTCGCCGGCGATCCCGTCCGCTCCGCCGACCGCGGCCGGCGGGCGCACCCCGCCGGCCGCACTCGCCGCTTCTCCGTCGTGTCGTTCGGAGGCCGCGCACCAGGCCGTTGCCGAGTCAGTTGCCGGCGGTGGTCCGGGGCGGCGCCTTGAAGCGGTCGGCGTGTTCGGCCACCCACTCGGCGAACGTGCGCGCCGGGCGACCGGTCACCCGCTCGACGGTGTCGACCACCGTCTTGGACTCCTCGCTCGAAGAGGCGTACCAGCCGACGACGTATTCGGCGTCCGCACGGGACACGCCGTCGGCGATCAGCCTGTCGACCGCCTGTTGGTGGGTGATCCGGACAAAGGTCACGTCGCGGCCGATCGCCCGGGACAGGATGGCGAGCCGTTCACGCGAGGTCGGTGCTTCGGGCCCGGTCAGGTTGTACGCGCGCCCCGCATGCCCCTCGTCGAGCAGCGCGGCCGCGGCCACCGCGCCGATGTCGGCCTCGTGCACGAGCGCGCTGGGAAAGTCGTAGGGCTCCCGCACGACGCCCTCGGCCCGGATCGACTCGACCCAGGTCAAAGTGTTGGACATGAACTCCTGCGGTTCCAGGCGTGTCCACTCCACACCCGAATCCGCCACGGCCTGCTCCACCGGCCCCACCCCGCCGCCCCACACCACGGTGATGCGTCGCACGCCCGCGTCGACCGCCCGCCGCACCAACTCGGGCCCGACCTCGGCGAGTCCCGCCGTCACGGTGATGTGCAACCGGCTGACGCCGTCGAAGGCACCATGCAACTCCCCCGGAGCCGTGTGGGTGCCGGTCACCAACTCCGTGCCCGGCGGAAACCGCCCCTCCGCGGCGGCCGGGTTCCGCGTCAGTGCCCGGACGTGCTCGCCGCGTCGGACCAGCTCTGCCACAACGTGCCGACCGGTGTTCCCGGTGGCGCCCGTTACCAATGTCGTCATGAGGGATCTCCCGATTCCGAAGGGTTGTCAGGTGGTCGACAGCGAGTTCTCGGCGGTCTCGGACTTCGCGTCCCGCTCCGGCGTCCCGTCGTCCGAGGGTGTGGCGCCCCGGCTCTTGCGCAGCATGGCGAGGGCGAGGGCCGCGCTGGTCGCGGTGATGACGGCGCACGCGACGCCGATGACGTTCAGCCCGTTGGTGTAGGCCTGCGCGGCGGCGGCCAGCAGGTTCTCCGAAGGCTCGGCGGGCAGGTCCCGGGCGGCGGTGACGGCGTTCTCCATGCTTGCCTTCGCGGCATCGGCGGCGCCGGGGGTGGTGTCGGCGGGCAGGTCGAGCGAGTCGCGGTACACGGCTGCGCCGAGGCTGCCGAGTGTGGCGACGCCGAGCGCGTTTCCCAAGTCGCCGCAGATGGAGGAGAGGGCCGCCGCGGAGCCGCCCCGCTCCGGCGGCACGGACCCGACGACCAGGGTGGTGCCGAGCGCGCCGAAGGTCCCGACGCCGATGAAGATGATCACGAACGCGGCCATCAGCAGCGGCAGTCCGCCGACGGGATCGACGAAGACGAGCATCAGGTAGCCGATCGTGCCGATGAGCAGGCCCACCCCGATGACGGTGCCGAGCGCATGCCGTTTCGCGAGCACCGGCGCCAGTTGCGCGGCGATGATCGATGCAATCGCCGACGGCACCATCCACAGCCCCGCCTCCATCGGCGAGAGTCCCTCCACCATTTGGAGGAAGCCGGAGATGAAGAGGTAGCCGCCGCCGGTGGCCAGCATCGAGACCATCAGAATCAACAGCGCGGCGGTGAACGCGCCGACCCTGAAGAGCTTCAGGTCCAGCAGCGGCTCGGCCAACTTGCCCTGCCGCGACACGAACAGGACACCGATGGCGATACCGACGCCGATCGCGGCGACCGGGGCCGACGCGAAGCCGTAACGGGCAAGCTCCTTCAGCCCGTAGATGATCGACAGGATCGATGCCAGCGACAGCACCACACTGAAGAGGTCGATCCGGCCGGCCTCGGCATTCTTGTACTCGGGCAGGACCAGGGGCGCGACGATCAGCAGCACCGCCATGACGGGGACCCCGAGCAGGAACACCGAGCCCCACCAGAAGAACTCCAGCATCACGCCGCCGATCGCCGGGCCCAGGGCCGTGCCCCCCATGAAGCAACCGGCCCATACCGCGATGGCGCGGCCACGCTCGTACGGGTCGTGGAACATGTTGCCGATGAGGGCGAGCGTCGACGGCATCAGCGTCGCGGCGGCGACGCCGAGCAGCGCGCGGGTGACGATCAGGGCTTCCGCGCTGGTGGAGTAGGCGGCCGCGACGGAGGTGATGCCCACTGCCGTGGCGCCGATCATCAGCAGCCTGCGGCGGCCGATGCGATCTCCCAGCGCGCCCATGGTGATGAGAAAGCCGGCTATCAGAAAGCCGTAGATGTCCATGATCCACAACGTTTGCGTGCCGGTGGGCCGCAAATCCTCGGCGAGATGCGGCAGCGCCAGGTACAGCACACTCTGATCGAGGGATATCAACAGCGTGGGCAGGGCCAGTACCGCGAGCCCCAGCCATTCCCGGGGCCCGGCCTTTCGGGAAGGGGTCTCGGGAGCGATCGATGACATCGATGACCTTCCTTGCTCTGTGGTGCTCGGCTTTTGCTGCTCGGTGCGCGTCGTGCTCGATTCGTCGTGATCGCCACCCTGCGCTGTGGCGCTCTCGACGATCTCTCGGTCCGCTCTCGGTCGGCTCTCGACCTCGCGGGTGCCGTCAGGCGGAGGGCAGGGTTCGGGCGGCGCCGAGCCCGACCCGGCCGGCGTCAGGTGTTGTTCCGCGCCGGGCTCGTCCCGGCCTGCGTGACCTCGGGCGATCGGGCCGTCCGACGGCTGCCCTGCGGTGGACGGCGTCCAAGCCGAGCCGACAGGGGCGGGGTGTGCCCGTCGCATGCGCGGGCGGGACCGGGTGATGCTTGGGGGTGGAGTGGCTTCACCGACATGCGTCATCCGGCGATGTCGCGGACTCTCTCGGCGACCGCCACGCCACGAGCCGCGGCACCCGCCGCTGCGCCGGACCCGGCGTCGGCCGCCGCCGTGCCGTCGCTGCCCGTCGCGTTCGGCGTCCCGGCCCGACCCGCGGCGGGGTCGGATCGCCACGAACCGGCCCGGCTCGCGAGACTCCCACCGGAGGGCGGATGTCCGAGTTTCGACGGATGCGGGGGCGCCGTCGCCGGGTTCCTGGGCGGCCGGGAGGGTTACGGTGACCGTCAATCCGCCGCCTCCCCGGAGTTCGGCGTGGATTTCGCCGCCGTGGGCGCGGGGTCATCACGGTGCTCGAACGTCGTGCCGAGGTCGGTATCCGCCGCGCGCTGGGGGCCACACGCGGCCAGATCCGTGCCCGGTTCCTGGTCGAGTCGCTGATGCTGTCCGCACTCGGCGGGTTGGCCGGTGGCATCCTGGGGACGGCGGTCACCAGCGGGTACGCGAGCACTCGCGACTGGGACGCGGGTGTCCCGGCCCGGGCGACGGCGGGCGGCTTCGGCGCCACCCTGGTCATCGGCGCCGTCGCCGGTCTCTACCCGGCGATCCGCGTTTCGAGCCGTCCCGACGGAGGCCCTGGCCGCGGCTGCCCGCCGGCGCAATTCGGCATCATGATGCGGGGATCGGCGGATGGTTCCGCAGGGGGTCCGCGAACGAGGCTTGTGCCGTCGCCCGAGCGCTACCGACAAGGAGCCGGCCGCCATGCCGACCGCTTCCGACGACGGACCAGGTGGTCCGTCCCCAGGGCACGTTCGCCGGCTGTCACGGGTGCGGGCGTTCTGGTGCGGGGCGGTCGGCGCGTGGGTGGCGGAGCTATACGGTTCGGGGTTCGGTGGGTCTCGGTCCCATGGCGTTGACGCGCTTCGGGGGGCGCAGGTCGACCATGCGGCGTGTGCCCCACAGCCGGTCGTAGGCGTACGCCGCGTGGATGCCGACCTTCAGGGCCAGTCGTCGACCGCGCGACCAACGGAGCAGCTGACCCATGTGGGCCATCACTGCGAGGCTCACATCGCGGTTCACCTTGATTTCGGCGCGGGCGGTCTTCCGCAGGGCGTGTCCGATGTCCGTCACACAGCCGCGCGCGGACAGGCGCAGCAGCTCCTCGTGGCAATACGCGAGGTGGTTCTCCTCGTCGTCGCAGATCATCCGAATGCCTTTGCCGATGTCGGGATCGTCGCCGAGGTATCGGCGCAACATCCGCATGTCCTCGGCGGCGCGCTGCTCGGTGACGCGGCTGTGCACCAGGTATTCGACGATGTCGACCTCGGTCATCGGCTCGCCGCGGCGCAGCCGGTCGTGGGCGAGGCCGAAGCCTTGACGTTCGAGCAGCATGCAGTAGTCCGTCTCGGGCGGGACGTCGACCGGATCGAGTCCGCGACGGCGCAGCATGGCATTGAAGATGCGTCCGTGCTTGTCCTCGTCGGCGCCGTGCCGCGCGATCTTGGGTGCGAGTTCCGGGTCGGAGACCAAGGCGGCGATCCGCCCGTTCTCCCACCCGCCCTGGCTCTCGCCTTTCGCCGCGATGCTGCAGAACAGGCGGAATGCCTCGTCGTCTCGGTGGATCTCCCGAAGGATGCCGCGGGGGCTGAGCATGACCGGGCCCTCCATCTCCGCAGGCACTGCGTGTGCCGCTGAACTCGGTCATTGGACCAGGTACGGGAACAATCGTCGGATGAGCGTGCATACCACCTCGTGGTAAAGCGAAACCGGGCGATCGATGTACAACCGTTTGCCGCGATCACCGCCGACGACGGTTCCGCCATCGTTCCCTTCGCGCCGGTCCGGCCCGGTAGCGTCACCGAGGGCAACCAGATCAAGGATGAGCGGCGGTGCCGGGTGGATCCCGGCGTGGCTCGTAGTGGCCGATGCCCTTTCGAGCACGGCGGCCCGTGCACCGCCCGCTCGGCGCAATGGCACTCCCCGAACGCGCGGCCTTTCGAACGCGCGGCCTTCACCGCCAAGGCGACGTGCTCTGCTCCGTCGGGAATCAACGGCGGTCGGGGTCAATCGGCCGCGATCTTACGAGATCAGCCCCGCCCCCGGGGTCGCACTGCGGAGACCGAGGCCCACCGCTGCCAGGACCGCGCACCTCGCCACCTCGTCCGGCGTCAACCGTCCGTCCCGCAACGCGACGGCGACCCAGTCGACCGGTCCGAGGCCATCGCCGGGGTGGTCGATACTCCGTCCTCGAACCGGCTTCGTTGTGGCGGCGCCGGCGGCGGTGGACCTGCCGATGGTGCGGGTCGCGGGTCTCGCCGACCTCGCGGTGCCGGGTGGGCTCGCGAGGTCGGCGTGTTCGCGTGGTCGGTGTGTCCTTGAGGTGGTGGAGGGCCGGGCGCGGACGGGAGTCGGTTACAGGGCCTCCCGCAGTCGGACGGTGAATTGTGCGGGGTCGTCGACGAAGCCGGTGTGGTCGCCGGGGAAGAGGACGGGTTCGCTGCCGAGCGCGGTGGCCAGGGCGCGGGAGGTGCGGTCGCAGAGTTGGCCCGCGGAGGTGTCGCCGATGCCGACGATGATGCGTGTGGTCGCCGATCGGAGGGTGGTGGGGTCCGGTCGCCAGTGGGTGGTGGGGCGCAGTTCGTGCGCGAACCAGCGGAGTTCGTCCGCCTCCTCGTGCGGGGCTCGTTCGCCGCCGAACATCGCCTCGATCGCACCCTCGGGCAGTGCGATGTCGGCCTGGGCCATGAATTTGCTCCAGGCACCGGTGACGTCGCCGGCGAGGCGGGTGGCGATGATGTCGTCGGTCCCGGCGTGGAGGCGCTCGCGGTCGTCGAGGAGTTCGACGAGCGGAGGCTCGTGGGCGACGACGGTGTGCACCTGGTCGGGTCGGGTCTGGGCGAGGGCCAGTGCGGTGACGGCGCCGCCGCTGGAGCCCAGGACGGCGGCCGGCCCGAGGTCAAGGTGCGCGATGAGCCGGGACAGGTCGTCGGCGCGCAGGTGCGGGGTGGAGTCCTGGTCGGGGTCGTCGACCGGGCTGCGGTTGATGCCTCTGGGATCCGTGGTGAGCACGGTGTGGTCGGCGGCGAGCAGGTCGGCCATCGGCGCGAAGGCGGCCGCGTCCATCGGGGCGCCGACGAGCGCGATCAGCGGCCCGGTGCCGCGCACCTCGTAGTACAGGCGTGCGCCGGGAACCTCCAGGGTGCCGGTCGTGATGCAGACGTCTGCGGTCATGGTGTCCTCCTCGGACCGGGCGGTGTCGCCCGCTCGAACGGGATTGCGGGGCGATTTCTTCGCCCCTTGCCATGACGACGAACGAGACACGGCTCGATCGACACGGTCGTCGAAACTTCCTCGGCCACGGGGGTGACCGCCGCGCGGGACGGCGGCCGGACCGCGCACCGACGACGCGGTGCGCGGCGTAGCGGCCGGCCGCGAGCCCGCGGCCGTCCGCGCACCCAGGACAGGTGCCGCGGACGGCGCCGCCGATCGTGCGTCTCGGTCGCCGGTACGGAGCCGTCCGCGTACGCCGACCGAAGCCCGCTGGCGCCAGGCGCGCGGCGGGTCGGCGTCCGGAAGTCGGGAAAGATCTTCCCGGTGTCACTCGCGCGCAGTACGGTGCAGGGCCGATGATCTCGGAGGTGAACCCCATGTGGGTCATCCGTGAATGGCGTGACGGCGACGGACACCGCGTCAAGGTGGTCTTGGACCCGATCCGGGCCGCGCGGTCGGACGCCGAACTCCGGGAACGCTACCGCCACATCCTCGACCACGTCACCGAGCCGGAACCGGCCGTGATCGAGCGCGTCGAGCCGGCCGGCGTCGGCGCGTTCGCCTCGGCACGCCGCGAAGCCCCCCGCACCCGCCGCTACCTCGTCGGGCTCGACGACCTTGTGCCCGGCCTGCTGCCACCCGACCTCGACCTGCGGCCGTCGGCCTGACGAGCCCGAACATCGACCGTCACCTCGCCTGGTCGGTTTCGTACCGCTCCACGCTGCTCTCATCGTTTACCACGGCTTAACGACCCTTGCCCGGCTTCGCGTTGTTCGCCCGAGCAGCCTCGCGGCACGCTTACAGGCATCCGAACCGCCCGTCCCGATGGCACGGGGAAGCGGAAGTGGCGCAGGTCACGGAGCTGCACCTGTCACAGGGGTCGAGTGGTCGGTGTCTCGTGCTCCAACAGCGACACCAACAATGAACGGGAAGACATCATGAGCAAGGTCTGGTTCGTCACCGGTTCGTCCCGCGGCTTGGGCCGCAGCTTCGTCGAAGCCGCGCTGTCCCGCGGTGACAAGGTGGCCGCGACGGCCCGGGACACGGGAAGTCTCGACGACCTGGTCGCCGCCCATGGTGACGCCGTGCTTCCGCTCGCAATGGACGTGACCGACAGGGCGGTCGTCCTGGAGAGCGTAAAGCGGGCCAAGGAGCACTTCGGCCGTCTCGACGTCATCGTGAACAACGCGGGCTACGCCCGGATCGGCGCGATCGAGGAGCTGACCGAGCAGCAACTGCGCGACCAGTTCGAGACCAACATGTTCGGCGCGGTGTGGGTGATCCAGGCCGCATTGCCCTACCTGCGCGAGCAGGGTGCGGGGCACATCATTCAACTGTCCTCGGTGGCCGGGCTCATCGCCATGCCGCTCGGCGGTGCGTACCAGGCATCCAAGTGGGCGCTCGAAGCCCTGAACGAAACGCTCGCCCAGGAGGTCGCCGAATTCGGCGTCAAGGTGACCGTGATCGAGCCCGCCGGCTTCGCCACTCGGTCCGGCAAGAACCCGGACCCGCTCGCCAACGGCCACGTGTCCGAGGCAGACCCGATCTACGACGGTCTGCGCCGGCGCCTCGCCGACGTCATGGGCAAGCAGCCCGGCGGCGACCCGGCTGCGGCGGCCCGGGCCCTCCTCAAGATCGTCGACTCCGACAACCCGCCCCTGCGTGTGCTCTTCGGCCGGGGCTTCCACCCGATGCTTCAGCAGGTCTACGCCGACCGGCTCAAGACCTGGTCCGACTGGGAGGACCTCTCGGCCGAGGCACACGGCAGGCTCGACCACGAAGATCGGTGACGTCCCATCCGAGTCTCTTCGAAGGGGCGGGCCCGTGCGGCCCGCCCCTCGGGGAATCGCGCCCGGCGACGCCGTGGTCGACGACATCCACCCCGTCGACGAGTCCACACGAGGTCGTTTCCTTCCGGAGGGGTCGGCGAGCGACGGGCCGAGGAGCGCGGATCGGCACCCAACGCCCGAGACTCCGGTGGTCGTTGGGAGTCGGCATGGATCCGGCGGCGAACGGGTGAACCTCGACGCGGGCGTGGTCGCCTCCCGCGCAGGGCGGGTATCGCGTGCCAGGCGAGTGGATGGTATTCGCGTCGGACCGTTCCGGGAGCCCAGTGTGCGCCGTGCCGCAACGATGTTCGCAGCGTTTGCCGCCACGGGTGCGATCACCCTCACCGTGCCCGCCTGTGCCGCCGCCGCCAAGGGAACGATCGTGTTCCTCGATACCGGTCGGGTCGTCAACAACCCCGGTGGCTGCTACAACGCCAAGGCCATGCCCCTCGCGGTCGCGAACAGGACCAGCGAATACGTTCTGATCTACAGCGGGCCCGACTGCACGGGAAACCCGGTCAGGGTCGTCCCGCCGGGCGGCCGGGCAACGGAGGAGTTCGGCTCCAGCCTGTACGTCGACTGACCGCGCGGACCCGGCCGGGGCCGCGCGGTGTCCCGCCGCAGGCGTCCTTGTCGGCCCCGGGACGCAAACGTCTTCGTCGGTCCCGGGACACCGCAGCGGTGGCCATCGCCGAATTGGCGGGCCTGCCGTCGCGCATCGCCGCCCACGAAGCCAACTCGCCCCCGGTCGACCTGGTGCGCGAAAGCTGCCGCGACGCCGGATTCGAGCCCCTGCTCGGACCACCCTTCACCACCGACCAGGACACCCTCGCCGCGATCGGAACCGGCCGACCCGGTTGGACGGTGTTCTACGCCGCCCAAGCCCGCACGCTGCCCACCATCCGCACCGTGTTCCGTCCGTTCAGCGCGCCCGCTCCGGCGCTGCCGACAGCGCTCGCGGTACGCCCGAACGCGTCCGTACGCCGCCTCGCCACACTCCTCCACGCCCGTCGGATCCCGGCCGATCCGGCACCCCGCGCCCTCGGGCGCTCGCGACCTGCGCAGCGTGGGAAGCGTGAGGGTGCCCGGCAAGTCCCCCGCCCGAAAGCGGCATTCGCGCGTGCGAGAGGATACCGATCGTCCCGGACGCGAGCCCCGGCTCGCCTCGGCGATCGACGGATACCAGAGCCGGGCGAAGACGGGGAGTGGAAGCAACCGTGAACTGGGCACGCAGAACTCTCTCGCCGGCCGTCCTGGTTGCGGGCCTGCTCTTGACGACGGTCGCCTGTCAACCAAAGGACAAGGAATCCGAGAAGTACGTCACCGCCGCCGCGGACACACGGCCGTACGACCAGTGGCTTGCCGCGCGTTCGGAGATACCGGCCGACCTCGCGCTCTCCGGGCAATTCCTCACCGTGCCGGGCCAGGACGCGGCCAAGGGCGGAAATCGGGTGCTGCGTTATCGCGTGCAGATCGAGAAGGGCCTGCAGATCGACGCGCGATACCTCGCCCGTGCCGTGCACGAGACGCTCAACGACGCGCGAAGTTGGGGAGGTGACGGAACGATCGGCCTGGAGCGGGTGAGTTCGGGTGCGTCTTCCTTCACCGTGACCGTGGCCAGTACGGGAACGGTCAACTCGTGGTGCGCCAAGGACGGTTTGGATACCGGTGAACAACGGGTTTCCTGCAACGTCGCCTCCACCCGCCGGGTGATGCTCAACGCGTGGAGATGGGGAACGGGATCCTCCACCTACGGCGATGATCTGGCGAACTACCGACGCATGCTGATCAACCACGAGGTCGGCCATCGACTCGGTCACATGCACGAGACGTGTGAACGGTCGGGCGCTCCCGCGCCGGTCATGATGCAGCAGACACTGACCCTCGTCACCGGCAGCGCCACGTGCGCGCCCAACCCGTGGCCACGTCCGTAGTCGGCGCGGTCGGCACCGAACGTTTCGAGCGGCAGGGCGCCTCCCGACGAGTCGACCAGGACACCTTCGGTGTTCGTGCGCGGGGTGGTCGGCCGGGAGCAGGCCTCGAAGTTGTCGGCCCCACACCCAAGATCTCGCTACCTGGAGTACTAGGCAACGGCAGAACCCGAGCGCAGGATGGTTCGACGGGGTTGGTCAGCCCCTCCGGGGAGCCGCGACAGCGGTGAACCGGCTTTCGGGGCCTGTCGTTCGACAGTGTCGTCGGGCTGTGGGCAGGCTCCGAGCATTCGGCCGGGCAACGGCGCCCGAGCCTCATTCTCGGAGGAAGCAGTGACCGTCACTCATCTCGGTGACAGACTCAACGGCGAGTCCGTCACCATCGCGGCGTCGAGCCCCCGAATCAGGGCGTGGTTGCAGGACATCGCGACCGTGGATCGCATTCATCACCATCTGGGAGCACAACTCCGCAACGGGACCACGGATCCGGGCGCGAGACCGCTCCGTGCCATGCGTCTGCACAGCGACGACGCGCAGGCCTCGATCCTCGCGGCCGTTCGCTCGGCCGCGGCGGAGCCGAACAGCGTCTCGCTCGCCAAGGAGGTGAACGACCACGCCTTGCGGTGGGCGGATGCGTTGGCTCGCCTGACCGCACACGCGGGATGGTTCGGCCACCTCTGTGACGCACTGATCGCGACCCACCACGTCGTGCGAACCGGCGCCACCAAACCCTGCGGTCGCTGCGGGATCCATGGCGAACGCGTGGTGCTCACCAGCCCCTACCCCGGTGTTCTGGACCGGGTCACCGTGTCCTGCCGAACGTGTGGCAGTTCGACCCAGCACCCGTACGGCGAACCCGGCCCCGAGATCGACATCCGCGTCCGCTCGGGATCCGGCTCCGCCGTCCTCGAGATCGAGTCCGTCGCCGAGGCACGAGCCCTCGACTGTTCGACGATTCACTTCCAGTTCGCGCCCGGCGTCGTCGATGGCGGCCCCTCGAAGCCGCTGCCCATCGACCGGGTCCGGCTGGAACCGAGCGGGCGCTTCGCCACGACGCTGGACCTGCCCGACGTCCCGGGCGCGGGAGCCGAACTCCAGGCGTTGTGCGTGAGCGGATTCCAGGTCTCGACCCGGCGCTTCGCCGTCTCGGACGCGGCCACGACCGCTCCTCCTCGCGTCGTGAAGCCCCGCCGGGGAGGCTCCCGCAAGGCCGACCCGAAGCCGGCCGCGGTGGCCGCGGTGGTCGCTGAACCGTCGATCGACGCCGTGCGCACCGTGAAGGCTTGGAAGGCATAAAGGTCCTCATCAAGGCGCTTCCCGTGCGCGGTGGGTGACGAGGCAGACGGCGATGCCACGGCCGTCCACACATGGACGGCCGTGGTGCGCTGTGCGGGCCCGCTCAAACCGAGGTACCGCGCGCGTACTCGACCGGGCGGGCGTACCCGGCTCGGACGGCATCGCGTATCGCGGGGCTCGGACGACGTCGCGTATCGTCGCGGGCGCCGGCGCGGCGGCCGCCCGGGCGTGGATCCGCCCGAGCAGCAGGTCGTTGTCGCTGTTCAGGCGGATGGCTGCCCCGGCACTCAGGCGGGCGCGGGGAAGCGGGCTATGTTCTGCTCCACCCAGGTCCGCAGGTGCGCGAGCGGTGCGCAGGCGTCGGTACCCAACGGGGTCAGGCTGTACTCGACGCGCAGCGGCACCTCGGCGTAGATCTCGCGGTGCACCAGCCCGTGGTCCTCCAGACGGCGCAGGGTCTGGGTGAGCACCTTCGGGCTGATTCCCTGCAGGCGGGTACGCAATGCGCCGAAGCGCTGCGGGCCCTGTTCCAGTGCGCCCAGGGCGAGCGCGCTCCACTTGTTGGCGAGCAGGTCGAGCATGTCGCGGCATGGACACGCTGCCGCGTAGACGTCGACGGGATCGCCGCATTCGCCGGTCTTTGTGGTCATGGCCTGCATGGTATCCGATGGGTACTTGTTGTCCTTGTGGGTAACCACTTCCCTTCGCCTACCGTGTTTTCGGCCCGGTGGGAATCCGGTCCGGGCCGCAGCCACACTTCGACGCGAGGACCCCTGATGAACGCGATCCCTTCGACGATGCCCGCCGTCGCCTACCGCAAGAGCCTCCCGACCGACGACCCGGAGAGCCTGCTCGACCTCGAACTCCCCGTACCCGCCCCCGGACCGCGCGACCTGCTCGTCCGGGTCGAGGCCGTGGCGCTCAACCCCGTGGACTACAAGATCCGGCAGAACGCCGACCCCGGCGGCGAGCCACGGGTGCTCGGCTGGGACGCGGCCGGCACGGTCGTCGCGGTCGGCGAGCAGGTGCACCTGTTCTCCGTCGGCGACGAGGTGTTCTACGCCGGGGCACTGAACCGGCCCGGCGCCAACGCCCGCTTCCACGCCGTGGACGAACGCCTGGTCGCCCGCAAGCCGACCGCGCTGTCCTTCACCGACGCGGCCGCGCTGCCCCTCACCTCGCTCACCGCCTGGGAGGGCCTGTTCGACCACCTGGAACTCGCGGACGCCACCGGCACCCTGCTGGTCACCGCCGCGGCGGGCGGCGTCGGATCGATGGTCGCGCAGCTCGCCCGGGCTCGCACGGGGCTGACCGTCATCGGCACAGCGTCCCGCCCGGAGACCGCCGACTTCGCGCGGCGGATGGGGGCCCACCACATCGTCGACCACCACCAGCCGCTCGCCCCGCAGCTCGCGGAAGCGGCACCCGACGGCGTGGACTACGTGTTCGGCACCACCGGCACCGAACGCAACCTGTCTGTCTACGCCGACGTGCTCAAGCCCTTCGGCGCGATCGTCGCCGTCGACGACTTCGACTCCTTGCCGATGGGCATGCTGAAGGCCAAGAGCATCGCCTTCCACTGGGAGTTCATGTTCACCCGGTCGATGTTCGCCACCCCCGACCAGCAGGAGCAGCACCGTGTCCTCACCGAGGTCGCGCGGCTCGTCGACGCGGGCGCCGTCGTCTCCACCGCCACCCGCGACCTCGGTCCGGTGAACGCCGCGAACCTCCGCGAGGCACACCGGCTCCAGGAATCCGGCGGCACGATCGGCAAGCTCACCCTCACCGGCTTCTGACGGAACCGGACTTCGGCCCGCGCCATTCGTCCGCCGGACGGCGCCGGGACCGGTCCGCGGCGATTCGGACCGCCCGGTTCTTCGCTGTGCCGCGGCTCCGCACGGATTCACCGGTGCCTGAATGCGGGTCGAGGGCCATCCACCCGACCGGGAATTCGGCGGCCGGCAACGCAATCGTGAATTCGTGGGTCTCGGGCTCCCGGGGACCGACAACGGCTGACGCTCGACCGCCGACCGCCGACCGCCGACCGCCGACCGCCGACCGCCGACCGCCGACCGCCGACCGCCGACCGAATCTCGCGTGTGGCTGCGCGTCGGCGTCGAATGGGCGCGGCGGTCTCGGGTGGTCCCGGCGATGAGAACACTCACCGGGGCCGCCGCCGGGTCGCTCGTCGGCGGGCGAGGTCCGATCGCCCAGGGTCGAGGGCGCAGGGCTGTTCGGCGCGCGGGGGCGGTCCGCCGCACGGGCGTCGCCGCAACTTGCCGGTAACGGCCCGCACTTGGGAACACCCCCCGTACGTAGGCCCGTTCGTGCACTCGACCGGAGAGTTGCCGGCGCCCGGTGCCCAGTCGCCCGACGCACTTCGTCCCACTCGACCTCGCGATATGCGGATGTTTCGGTTGTGGTGGGGCGGCATTCCGCCTCAGGCTCTTCCGGCGCGATGCGACATGTGCCATGTTACATGTCGCATACCGCCAGGCTGCGTTCCCGTACGCGGCCACAACGCTCCGGAGGCCTCCACAGATGCGTCTCTCCCGGATATCGAAGGCCAACGCGCGCAGAATCCCTGCGCTCGGCGTCGCCTTCTGCATAGCGCTCGGCCTGTTCGCGCCGCAGAGCCAGGCCGCCCCCGCCGGCGCCACGACCCCGGCCGGGGTAAGCGCCGCCAAAGCCGCGGCCCCGGCGCCGCGGTCGATCCCGGTCCCCAGGTCACCCCACGCCAGGACCGACAGTTTCGGCTTCAAGATCTCCTCGCAGGAAGGCGCCGAGGAGCTTGCCACGCCGGCCGCCCCGACCGCCGAACCCGCCAACACAGACGGGCAGTTCTCGGCCGCCGCAAACGATTGCGGCGACCTGTCCGGAGTGATCAACTCCTCGGGCGCGGCGCTGATCCAACACCTCAAGGCGCTCCCCGGGGTCACCTGCACCTACCCGCTGTTCAACCTCACCGGGGAGACCGCGGGGACGGCCTTCCGCGAAGCCAAGATGGTCACCGTCGCCGACGCGCTGCGCGACACCTCCGCGACGTACCCGGGCAACAACACCACCTCCATCGGACAGTTGGTGATGTTCCTGCGCGCCGGCTACTACGTGCAGGACAACAACGCGGACGCCGTCGGCGACTACGGCCCGGCGCTGGACACCGCGGCCCGCGGCGCGCTGGACGCCTTCTTCGCCTCCCCGCGCAGCAAGGACGTCACCGACGCCAACGGCGAGACCCTCAACGAGGTCGTCACGCTCATCGACAGCACCCACACGGCCGGCCGGTACGCCGGCGTCGTCAAGTGGCTGCTCGCCGGCTACGGCGGCACGTGGCCGAGCCGGATGACCCTTGCCGTGGAGCACGTCGAGTGGGTCGTCGAGAACGGCTTCAAGGCCAAGAACGACGGCCGCGGCTGGCGGGCCGCCCTCAAGGCCGACCCCGCGATCCTCGACACCTGGTCCGACTTCATCATCCGCAACAACACCCAGCTGAACCGCTTGGACGTCGTCAGCAACGTCGGCCGCTTCCTCGGCTACGCCCTCGACGTCCCCGAACTCAAGGACCGGGTCCGGCCACTGCTGAAGGACTTGATCAACCGCTACCCGAACGTCGGTCCGACCGCGCCGCTCACCATGAACCTGGCCTGGTACACGCGCGAGTTCGACCGGAACAACTGTGCGGCGTACGCCATCTGTGACCTCGCCGACCGGGTGCTCCCCGTGGTCCTGCCGATCCAACACTCCTGTAACCCGAACCTGAAGTTCCGTGCCCAGGACATGTCCCCCGGGCAACTGGCCACCACCTGCAACAGCCTGATCAACCAGGACGCCTATTTCCACCGGGTGATCGGCGACAAGGGCGCGATCCCGGGTGACGTGAACACCAACCTCGAGGTCGTCGCGTTCGACGACTACACCCAATACGCGCTGTACGCCTGGGCCATCTACAACGTCGACGTCGACAACGGCGGCACATACGAGGAGGGCAACCCGACCCAGGCCGGCAACCAGGCCCGCTTCATCGCCCACGAGGCGGACTGGCTGCGTCCGTCCTTCGAGATCTGGAACCTCAACCACGAGTACACCCACTACCTCGACGGCCGCTACAACATGTACGGCGACTTCGAGGCCGGCATGACCACGCCGACCATCTGGTGGGTCGAGGGCATCGCCGAGAACGTCTCGTTCGGCTACCGCAACGAGCGCAACGCCGACGCCATCGCCGTGGCCGGCAACAAGACCTACACGCTCGGCGAGTTGTTCGACACCGTCTACGACCAGGTCGAGGACCCCGACGTCAACTCGGCCCGGGTCTACCGGTGGGGCTTCCTGGCCGTCCGCTACATGCTCCAGGCGCACCCCGCGGACGTCGAGACCGTGCTGGGCAAGTACCGCGTGGGCGACTGGACCGGTGCCCGCACCTTCCTGAAGCAGACCATCGGCTCCCGCTATGACGCAGGTTTCGCCACCTGGCTGACGACCACCTGCGCGACCGACGACTGCGGCCCCCTGCCGGAGGTCTCGTCCACCCCGCTCTGCACCAACGCCGACCCCCGTCAGTTCGACAAGAACTGCCGCCGGGAGAATCTCGCGGCCACCACCGGCAACTACAGCTACCACTTCCTGTACCTGCCCGCAGGTGCGAAGGAGTTGACCATCACCAGCAGCGGCGGCACCGGTAACGCCGACCTGTACTACGGCGGCAGCACCTGGGCCACCACCGGCAACTACCAGGCGAAGTCCACCAACGCCGGCAACGGCGAGACCCTGACGATCGCCGCCCCGCCGTCCGGCTGGGTCTACTTCACCCTCGCCGCCGCGCAGACCTTCGGCGGCGTGAACGTCACCACGCAGTACAAGTGAGCCGGTCCGGCGGGCATCACCGTGCCCCGGTGAACCGGGATCTGTCGGACAGAGATCCGTCGGACCGGGATCCGGCCGGCAAGGCGAGCCCGACCGGTGCGGAACAGCCGGGAATCGGGGCGGCCCAGGCATGACGACGGTCCTTGCCATCCGCAACCGGATGGCAAGGACCGTCGCTCGTGGAAGGGACGGCGGGAACGGCCCCGGACCGCGTGCGTGCGGTCGAGGCCGTTCCCGTTCCTAACGCGGGCCCTCGCTTCGGTGGGGATCGGTGGGCACGTCGGCCGGCCTCGGCGCGCGGGCCCGGGGCCGCGACGATTCGGGTTCAGCCGAGCAGACGGGCGGTACTGTCGGGGCGGTTCTTGAGCATCGTGGCCTCCCACGGTTCGAAGTCGATCCGTCGGCGCGGGCCCCGGGTGTCGGGCGGGCCGGCGGGCCGGGTGAGGACGGCCGCCGCGCACAGCGCGGTGAGTGTGCCGGCGCCCAGGGCGATCGGGCCCCACGCGTCGATCCTGCTCCCGGCGTCGGCGACCAGTCGCGGTACGAGCGCGGTGGCGATCGTCACGCATCCCGCCACCAAGGCGGCCAGGCGTGTGCCGCGACCGGCGCGCACGGCCGTGACCCCGGCCAGGAACAGGCACACCAGACCCGACAGCGCGAACCACCCGGCCGCGTATGGGGGTGTGCGGAACGCGGCGGGGATGGCGCTGCCGAGTGCCAGTCCGGATACCGCCAGGCCCACCGCGGTGGCCCAGCGCAGAGCCGTCCCCGCGACCTTCTCGGTGGCTGTCGACGGTGTCCCGGCCGGTGACGCGGTGGCGGTGAACGCCGGCGGCAGGGGTGGGAACCCGCCGGCATTCCCCGGGCCGACGGGCCCGTTCGGGCGGTGCGGGTCGCCTACTTCGACCGGGCGCCTGCCCTGCTTGGCGTGGGTGGGGTTGCTCAACAGGTCCGCCAGGAGCACGAGGTCGCTCACCGGCCGTGTCATCGCGGCTTCCCGCAGGGCCTCGTCGGCGGCCATTCCGGAACAGTCGCCCAGGATGGCGATCATCCGTGCGACCTCGGGGACGGAGCGATGGGTGGTCGCGAGGCGCAGCAACGTCTCCGCCGCGTTGTCCGGCAAGTCGTCCGTCGTGTCGTGGTCGGGCTCCTCGACCGGGTTGCCCGGTGCCGGGTGCGCGAAGGGATCGGAACGCGGCGTCATGGGCGCGGGGGCGGACCACGAAGGCGCCGCGCCGCTCGGGCGGGTCGGCGGCGAGGCGGGCCGCGGGGGAGCGCCGGGCGGGGGCGTCCAGGTGTCGAAATAGGCGCTCGGCGCGGGGGGTTCGTGATGCCTGGGCAGCGGTGCGGGCGTCGATGGTTCGGGGTCTGGTGCGAAGGTCACGGGGTTCTCCCTGCGCGTGGAAACACGGCCGGACCGCGCCTGTACCGGACACGCTCCCGGTCGCCGGACGAGGGCGTGTACCCGCTTGCGCAATCGCTCAGTCCCGGCCACCGGCGCCCGCCGCGCCGGCCTATCGCGGGTGGGGTGGGTCGGGTTGGGCGGTGGGGTGCTTGCTTTGTGCGGAGTGGGCGGGGTCGCGCAGGAGTTCCGCCAGTTGTACGAGGTCGCTGACGGGTCGTGTCATGGCCGCCTCGCGCAGGACGTCGTCGGCGGCGGATCCGGGGCAGTCTCGCAGGATCGCGATCATGCGAGCGAGGTCGGGGATCGGCCGGTGTGTCGCCGTCAGTCGCAGCAACGTCTGCGACGCGTCGTCCGGGGGCTCATGCGTGCCGTCCACGGACGGTTCTTCGAACGGATTGCCGGACGTTCCCGTCGTCGCGGGCGCCGGCGTGGTCGCTGTCGGGCGCGCGGGGGCGGGACGTGTCAGGGGTGAGGGGGAGGTGGATCGGGAGGGGGTCGGATCCCTGCGGGCCGTGCGTGAGGCGTGTCGTGGAGGGAGGACGGGCGGCCCGGGCGGGGGTCCCCAGGTCTCGAATTGCGCGGTGGGTGTGGTGGGTTCGTGATGCGTCGGCGTCGGCGTCGGTGGCGGTGTGGGTGGTCGAGGTTCGGATGTGAATGTCACGGCACTCTCCCTACATGTGGAAACCGGGCCGGAACGCGTCGGTGCCGGACGCGCTTCGGTGACAGGACAAGGGCGTGTACCCGTATCGACAACCGCTCAGTCGCAGTGGGTTGGCCCGCCGGCTCGCGCAACGTCGATAACCTCCGCCCAGGACGCGTGGGGGCGCGATCCGGTCCGGTGCCGGCGATCGCCGAGGTATCGGCCGGGCTGAGGGGGACGGTGTGGCGCACGCTGACGCAACGCACGTTCTCCGGGGGTGTTTTCCGCTGTGCCGCGGCGATACGGTGTGGGTTCCGCACCTTGCGCTCCGGACCGGGGCGGCCGAGAGCCGTCCACGCACCACCGGGTCTTTGCATCGAGAGGTCCGGGCATCCAGGGAAGACGAGAGGTGTCGCCATGCGTACGACATCGCACAGCATCCCCGTCGACGAGATCGTCGCCGCCTGGCGCGCGGGCGCCGGATCACCCCGAGGTATGGAGAACCCGGCCGGTTCCCTCTATGTCGGAGGGTCGGCGACCGAGCGAGGACTGACCGAGATCGACGTCGCCGCCCAGACCTGCGGCACCGTGTGCTCGGTCTCCCGCACCCGCATGTGTTGTTGAGGAATCCGCGTCGATTCGCGGCGTGACGGGTACGGCTCGGGACGAGCGGGCCGGCACGTGAGGATTCGCGATATGTGGGGCCGGGTCGGACGGTCTGCGAGGTGTTCGGCATCGCGGTGTCCTGCCGGGTTCCGCCGACCGTACGCGGCTCGGACGCGCCCGTCACCGTGCGCGCCGCCGCGACCGGAGTGCCTCGGGGCCGCGAGTGCCGCCGGCTCGGGGCATGGGGAGGGGCACGGCGACATTGTGGAGACGCCGGCGAGCAGGTGTGTCTTCGGGGCGGCGAACGCCCGCTCGCGGTCGTATGCGAGCACGACGAAACGGATCGGTTCCCGAGCCGACCCGGGTGGCCGGCCACATCGGGCAGGCCACCCGTCCCACGCGTCCTCCGGGCCGCGTGAGGCCCGTGCGGCCGTGCCGGACCGCGCGCGTCGAACGCCAGGCCCCGCAGCACGCGGGGCCGGTGAGCCGTAGCGGGTCGCGGACGCCACCTCGGGCAGGGTCTAGCCCACCGCGTACATCCTGATCACCACCACGTCGTCCCCGTCCGGGCGGGCCAGGCCGACGAACACGGTCTCGGTGAGGCGGCGGTGGGCCGGGGCGTCGGTGCGGAAGATCGGCGAGGTGCGGTAGTAGTGGCCCTTCTCGGTGACCCGGAGGTCGCCGTCGTACTGGTCGGGGCTCTCCGGTGCGGGGTGGTAGTAGCCGCGGTTGACGATGTCGACGACCGCGCCGTCGTCCGCGCGGATCAGGTAGCGCGCCTCCAGTTCGCAGACTTCGCCGCGCGTGTTGCTCCAGTCGCCGCCGGCCAGCACGGTGCCGGTGAACCAGGGGCCGGCGACCGTGCCGCCGACGATCGGGGTGAACTCGGTTCTCTCGCCGTCGCCATTGCCGATGTGCAGCGTCTCGGCGACGTGGGCGCGGATCTCGAAGGCGAACTCGAGGGCGGGGGTGAAGGTCATGAGGGTTCCTCGCCCTGGGGCAGGCAGGCCAACGAGGCCACCGCGGGTCTGGCGCACTGTCGAGGTTGCCGGAGCGCGGCGGAAGGAGAGGCGCTGTGCCGGGCGGTGGTGAGCAAGTTCCCCGACGGCAGCGGGAAATGGTGCGCCAGGGCCGTATTTGGCGTGGCCGGCACCGCCGACGTCGCAGTCTCGTGCAGGACTGCGAGCGAGAATTGGACATTCCGCGGACGGCGGACGAGAAAAGTCATCGTCGCTCGTCGCGCGGGCGCAGCGAAACGGCCCGCTGGGAGTGGGTCTTCCGGCGAGCCGTTTCGGCCGAATCTGTGCGTCGGGTCGGATCAGGCCTTGGCCTTTACCGCACTTTCGGACCAAGCCATGGAGTCACAGTCCCAGGCGACGTTGTCCTCGGTCAGGCAGGCTCGGAACCAGACCGTGGCACCTTCGGGGAAATCCTTGTTGAAGGCCTTGACGCTGCCTTTGCCGCCGTTGTTGACCAGCAGCGGATAGGCGTAGGAGTCGTTGATCCGGTACTGGACGGCCACCCCGTGGCTGTCCGTGGCCAGGTCCTGGGCGTAGAACCAGTCGCCGTCGTGATCGAACCACACCTTGCCGGTGGCGGTGCTGCCCGTATACACGTAATCGGTGTTGTTCGTCCCCGCGTTCGCCGATCCGGCGCCCGCGATCATGCCCAGGCTCATGGTGATCGCACCCAGGCCGACGACGAGCTTGCGCTTGTGCTTCATGGGACCTCTTTCCGGCCGTACCTTGATCACGACGGCTCGAAAAGGATGTTCTCAGTGGCCGGAAAACGCCACTATCCAGAAAGTGCGGGTGCCCTCGCGCCTTTCGGATGAGAGGGAACCGAAACGAACGCGATACCCGACCCCGGCACCGCCACCACCGCGTGTCCGGCGACCGGGTCGCCCCCGCGACCCGGTCGTGAAGCAGGCCCGGTGATGGCGACCGTTCACCAGCCGAGTTGGTCGCCGAGGCGCAACCGCAGCCACAACACCAGGCGTTCGTCCGGGTCGGCGAGATCGAAACCGAAGATTTCGCCGGCGCGGGAAAGGCGGTAGCGGATCGTGTTCGGGTGCACGGACAGCCGATGGGAGGCGGCGGCGACATCGCCGTTGGCGTCCAGGTAGGCGAGGATCGTGGGCGCATAGGTGGTGCCGTGCTCGACGTCGTGGGCGCGGACCGCCGGACCCAGTCCGCGGGGGAGCACCTCGTGCGTGGCCAGCATCTGGGCCAGTGCGGACAGCGTCGCGCCCGCCCACACCTCGTCGATCGTGGCCACCTGGCACGGCTCCGGATCACCCGGCCGCTCGGAGAGCGCACGCAGGACGAGATCCGCGTCGGCGCGTGAGCTCACGATCGAGCGCAGCCCCTCGACGATCGAGCCGAGACCGGCCCGAACGGGCACGCGGAGCGCGCTGTGGGCCCGCCGCGCGATATAGGCGACGAGTTCCCGGTGCGCGTCCGGCGAAGGCCCGCCCGGCAGCAGCGCATAGACCGTCGCGTCGATCAACGCGCAGCCGTGCCTGCCGTAGCGCGCCTCGCAGTGCAGGCTCACCAAGTCGGCGAGCCGGGTGGCCGCGTGTGCCGTGAGTACATCCTCGGCATCGACCGAGGCGACGGCGAATGCGGCCACCGCGACGGGCAGGTTCGGGTCCAGGCCGAGCTGTGGCGCCACCGCGGTGACGCTGCTCGGGTCGGCGAGCAGCCGTCGCAACAGGTCGGCGTACCTGCGCCGGACGGCGGATTCCGTGGTCCGGGCCGCGAGCAGGTGCAGCGCGACGTTGTCCGCGACATCGGAAAGGGCCTGTTCGGCAACGGAGTCCAACTGTTCCCCGGCATTGACGACCCAGATCGAACCCAACACCTCGTTTCCCACGCGGACCGCGACACCGAGACGAGGAAGACCCCCGGCGACGGCGGCGAACCGACAGGTGCGCTCGACCCGGGTGAGCACCCGGTACTGCTCGTCGTACTCCGGGCCCTCCGGCACCTGGAGGCCGAGGATGCCCTGGCGACGGCCCTCGTCGACGGCCTGGCCGGGCAACGTCGAGTAGGCGAGGATGCGCCGGTGCGGATCCTCGATCACGGTGGCTCCGCCCACCATCCCCGCGATCGCGTTGGCCAGCGCGAACAGATCGCCGACGGCCGGGGCACCCGCGGCCTGCCCGAAGCGCACCGTCGGGGTGAGAGCCGAGGAGATCATGGCATCCAAATGGTGCCAGGCCACGGCCTCGTCCGCGGCAAGCAGCACGATGCCGGATTTCCGGGCGGCTTCCACGAGTTGGGTGACCGGCTCGCCGAAACTCTTCACCACCAGACAGGCGTACCCGGCCTCGGCCGCCGAGGCGACCAACTCCATCGCCTGCGCTTCGACCATCCCCACTCCGACGGCGAGCAGGATCGCGTCCCGGACCGGGGGAAGTGGAAGCGGGGCTCGCCGTTCGAAGATGAGGACGCCCGAGACCGGCACCAGGCTTTCCGGCGGTACGGTCAACGGCCGCAGCAGCGACGAGCCCAACACTTCCAGGACTTGTCCGAGATCGGGAACCCCGGTACCGAGCATCCTCACCTCTTTAGCCAGTCGCACAAAACATTCCGGGAATCTCTGGACGGGTACCGCATGTACCCGGCCGGTCCAGACGCCACGCTGTCCGCATGCACAATCCAGCAAACGTGCGGCGGCCACCCCCGGCGACCGTACCCCCCACCGCCCCGTGCAGCGCAACCCACCGCGACCGCCCCCGCCGTCCCTCGTACGGCGGCCGTCTGTCCCGGCACCGGGCGCCATCGATTCCGCCCCACGGATCAGTACTGCAGAAGGAGAAAGTATGCGATACAGGACGAGTGTCGTCGTGGCCTTGGCGTGCGCGGCCTCTCTGGTGACGGTGCCTACGCAGGCAAGCGCGAAGGCGCAGTGTGACAGCAAGCCCATCCAGACGGCTCTGAAGTCACTGGAGGGTATCGGCGCCTCGGGCATCAGCGTGACGGTGAAGAGTCCGAACTGCGGCGTCCGGAACGGCGGTGTCGGACTCGCCGACCTCAGAACGGGCCGCAAGGCCGTCGGCAACGAGCACAGCCGGATCGGCAGCAACACCAAGACCTGGACGGCCACGGTCGTGCTTCAGCTCGTCGGCGAGGGCAGGATCGGTCTCGACGACACCGTGGACGACTATCTGCCCGGCCTGATCCGCACCAAGCTCTACGACGGGCGCACCATCACGATCCGGCAGCTTCTGCAGCACACCAGTGGCCTGCCCGATTACCTGGACGCGCCGTTCTGGGAGGACGAGGACGAGCACCGCTGGGATCACATCGAGCCCTTGCAGACGGTCCGGCAGGCGCTCGGTCTGCCCAGGCCCGACCGGACGGCGGACGGCTTCGCCTACTCCAACACCAACTACAACCTGGTCGGCCTGATCGTCACCAAGGTCACCGGCCGCGGCATCGGCACCGAGATCAAGGAACGCATCATCAAGCGTCTCGGTCTGTGCGAGACCTCATGGCCCGGCGATCGCACCACGATCCCCAAGCCGGACCTGCGTGGCTACGGGGAGCGCGGATCCACTCTGGTGGACCTGACGGAATGGAACACCTCGGAGGCCGACGCGTCGGGCGCGCTGATCTCCGACGGTGCGGACACCACCGCCTTCTGGACCGCCCTGTTGAGCGGGAAACTGCTGGCTCCGGCCCAACTGGCCGAAATGAAGAAGACCGTTCCCGACGACTTCCCGGGCGAGCGCTACGGCCTGGGAATCGAGCGCCACGAGCCCGCTCCGGGTCTGGTCGTCTGGGGACACAGCGGCAGCGTGGCCAGCGGCCACAAGTTCAGGAACGCCGTCACCGACGACGGCCGACGGGCGGTGACCCTGCTGATCGGCTCGGAGAAGTTCGACTCGGACAAGGTGGACTCCATCATGGGCAAGCTCATGCGCGACCTCCGCTGACTCCACTGACGGTGACCATCGAATCCGGGCGGCTCGAATTCGGACGAGCCGCCCGGACCGACGACCGGCCGGTTCCCGTGCCATCGCACGGGAACCGGCCGGTCCTCACCTTCCGGCCGTACCCGCGGCACCGTGCCCGCCGGGTGCGGCCGGCTTCGTGGTCCGCTGCGCGGCCGACAGCAGGACGGTGTCCTGCGGGGCCTGGTCGGCGAAGTTCTCCGGGTGGTGGCAGGCCACCCGCTGACCGAGCCGCAGCTCCTGGAGAGGCGGCTCGCCGGTCGTACAGATCCGCGTCGCCTTCCAGCACCGGGTGTGAAAGCGGCAGCCACTGGGTGGGGCGATCGGCGAGGGCACGTCGCCCTCGAGCAGGAGGCGCTCGCTCGCGGCGTGTCTGCGCCGCGGGTCCGGGATCGGGACGGCCGACATGAGCGCCTTGGTGTACGGGTGCATCGGCGCCTTGTAGAGCAGGTCCCGATCCGCGAGTTCGACGATCTTGCCGAGGTACATCACCGCGATCCGGTCCGAGACGTGCCGGACGACGGACAGATCGTGCGCGATGATCACGTAGGTCAGGCCCAGTTCCCGTTGCAGGTCGTCCATGAGGTTGACGACCTGGGCCTGGATCGAGACGTCCAACGCGGACACCGGCTCGTCCGCCACCACCAGCTTCGGCCGGAGGGCGAGTGCGCGGGCGATACCGATGCGCTGCCGCTGCCCGCCGGAGAACTCGTTCGGGTAGCGGTTGTAGTGCTCGGGGCTGAGGCCGACCACCGACAGCAGTCGCTGTACCTCCTTCTTGATGCCGCCCTCGGGTTCGACGCCCTGGAGCCGGAAGGGGGCGCCGATGATCGTCCCGGTGGTGTGCCGCGGATTCAGCGACGAGTACGGGTCCTGGAAGATCATCTGCACGTCGCGGCGCATCGGGCGCATGCCACCCACACCGAGGTGGGTGATGTCCCTGCCCTCGAACTCGATCGTCCCCGCGGTCGGTTCCAGCAGCCGGGTGATCAGCCGGCCCATCGTCGACTTGCCGCAGCCCGACTCGCCCACGACGCCGAGGGTCTCGCCCGAGCGCACCTCGAAGTCGATGCCGTCGACCGCGCGCACCGCGCCGACCCGGCGCTGGAAGAGGCCCTTGCGGATCGGGAAGTGCTTCCGCAGCCCGGTCACCCTCAGCAGGATCTCGCCGGGCGCGGCGTCCTGGACGAGGGTGGCCGCGCCGCCGGTCACGGCCGGGCCGAGATCACCGGCCTGCCCGCCGTCGCCATGTGCAGGGATGCTCACTGCGCTCTCCTCCGCGTTCTCGCTCACAACCTCGGCGCAATCTCTTCGATCCAGATCCGCTCCCGCTGCTCCGGAGTCATGTGGCAGGCGGCCCAGTGCCTGTTGCCGACCTCGGTCAACTCGGGGCGGACCGTGCGGGTGACGTCCCCCTTCGGCACGTCCGCGTACGGGCAACGCGGGTTGAATGCGCAGCCGGACGGGAGGTTGATCAGGGACGGCGGGGAGCCCTTGACCGGGATCAGCCGCGCCTGCTGCTCGCGGTCCAGGCGCGGCATCGAGCCGAGCAGGCCCCAGGTGTAGGGGTGCCGGGGCTCGTGGAACACCTGCTCCGCCGGGCCTCGCTCGACGCAGCGGCCGCCGTACATCACCAGGATGTCGTCGGCGAGTTCGGCGACGACGCCCAGATCGTGGGTGATGACGATGACCGCGGAGCCGAACTCCTTCTGCAGGTCCCGGATGAGGTCGAGGATCTGCGCCTGGACGGTGACGTCGAGGGCGGTGGTGGGCTCGTCCGCGATGAGCAGTTCGGGGTTGTTCACCAAAGACATCGCGATCATCGCGCGCTGGCGCATGCCGCCGGAGAACTCGTGCGGATAGTTGTCCACCCGCTTGTCCGGCTGCGGGATGCCCACCCGGTCGAGCATTTCGACCGCCCGCCTGCGGGCGGTCTTCTTGTCGACGTCGTGGTGGATCCGGTACGCCTCGACGATCTGTTGGCCGATCGTGTAGTACGGGTGCAGCGCGGACAGCGGATCCTGGAAGATCATCGCCATCTCGCGGCCCCGCAGCCTGCGCACGTGGTCGGGTCCGGCCGACAACAACTCGGTGCCGTCCAGCCAGATCTCGCCGGAGATCCGCGCCTTGCGCCTGCCGTACCGGCCGGTGGTGTGCAGGCCCATGATGCCGAGCGAGGTCACCGACTTGCCGGAGCCCGACTCGCCGACGATACCGAGGGTTCTGCCCCGCTCCAGGCGGAAGCTCAGCCCGTCGACGGACTTGACCAGGCCGTCGTCGGTGGGGAAGTGCACCTTCAGGTCACGCACTTCCAGGAACGCACTCGGGGCGGGCGAGGCGGCGGCGGGCCCGCCCGCGACCCTGCTCCGGTGGAGCCGCTCGCCGATTTCGGTCATGTGAGCCTCACTCTGGGGTCGATCACGGCGTACAGGACGTCCACCACGAGGTTGGCCAGGAGCACCGAGAGGGAGGTGATCAGGACGACGCCCAGAATGACGGGCAGGTCCTGGTTCCTGATGGCGTTCAGCACGGCCTGGCCCAGGCCGGGCAGATTGAACGTCGACTCGGTGAGGATCGCGCCGCCGATGAGGGCGCCGAGGTCCATGCCCAGCATGGTGAGGATCGGCGTCATCGTGGAGCGCATGGCGTGCTTTCCGATGACGGTCCGCTCCCGCAGGCCCTTGGCGCGCGCGGTACGGATGTAGTCCTCGCCCAGCACTTCCATCATCGTGGCGCGGGTGATGCGCGCGTACATCGCCGCATACAGGAAGGCGAGGGTGATCCACGGCAGGATCATGCCGCCGAACCAGCCGCCCGGGCTCTCCGCGAGCGGTACGTACTGCGCGTCGAACCACTTCAGCCCGAACGCGAAGGTCGCCAGGGAGAGCATGCCGGTGAAGTAGATGGGGAGGGACACGCCCGCGAGGGCGACGACCATCGCGCCGCGGTCCCACAGGGTGCCGCGCTTGAGCGCGGAGAGCACCCCGGCCGCGACACCGAAGGCCAGCCACAGCACGGCGGCGCCCAGCGCGAGCCCCAGGGTCACCGGGAAGCGGTCGGTCAACACCGGCCAGACGGCCTGTTCGCTCTTGAACGAGTAGCCGAAGCACGGCGCTGAGCAGTGCACGACATCGCCGCCGGTCGCGTAGGTGCGGCCCGTGAAGATGCCCTTGAAGAACTCCCATGCCTGGAGGTGGATGGGGTCGCTCAGACCGAGCTTCTCCCGCACGGCCTCGACGGCTGCGGGGTCGGCCTGCTTGCCCACGAAGCTCGCGGCGATGTCGACGCCCACCCATTTGGGGACGAGGAAGAAGATGCCGAAGACCACCATGATGATGACCACCAGCATCACTGCGGCGGCGAACAGCCGCCTGATGAGGTAAGTGAGCACAGCTAACGGCCTGCCGCGGATCGCGGGCCGCCGGGGCTTCCGGCGGCCCGCGGTCACGCCGCGCCGGCCTTCACCTGCCTTTCGTGCCGTTCGGCGGGTGTACCGGAGTTCACTTCGAGGGCTTCAGGCCGAGGCTGACGAAGTCGTAGCCGTTGTACGCGTCGGTCATGTAGACGTTGGTGAGCCGGCCGGAGCGCCAGTTCAGATACTTCTCGTGGGTGAAGGGCAGGTAGTACGCGCCCTCCATGACCTTGTGGTTGATCTCTTTGGCGATCCGGACCTTGGCGGCCTCGTCGGGCTCCTTGGCATAGGCGTCGAAGAGGTCGTCGATCGCCTTGTCCTCGATCAGGGCGTAGTTGACGTTGCCGCTCTGCAGGATGTACTTGCTGTCCCACAGCGGCCGACCGAAGCCCTGGACGGACGGGAAGTCCGCGGCCCAGCCGTCGATGATGATCCCGTAGCCGTTCTTCTCCACGTTGGTGGGGCTGCCGACGATGCCGGAGGTCTGCGAGCCGTCGTACTGGTCGATCTGCGCGTCGATGCCGATCCTCTTCAACGACGCCTGCAGGGACTGGGCGGTGGCCACCTCGACCGGTCTGTTGTTGCGGACGGCGATGGTGGTGCCGAAGCCGTTCGGCTTGCCGCAGGCGGCCAGTTCCTCCTTGGCCTTGGCGATGTTTCCGCTCTTGTCGGCGCCGGCTGTCCCGAACGGGTCGTACGTCTGGCCCTCGGTACCCGGAACCGACGCCGGCAGCATGTTGGTTCCGATGTCCCCGCCCGCGACGGGGCCACCGCGCGCGGTCTGCAGGGACAGGTGGTCGGCGCCGTGGATGACCGCCTTGCGGCAGTGTTCGTTGTCGAAGGGCTTCACGTTCTTCGGGAAGGCCGCGTAGCGGACGTAGCCGGAGATCGGATTGTCCAGGTTGCCCTTGTGCTGCTTCAGCGCGGTCTGGCGGCCCTGCGGCGACAGGCCGGACTGGTTGAGGTCCAAGTCGTAGTCGCCGGCGATCAGTCGCTGGTCCAGGTCATTCGCGTTGGAGAAGAACTTGACGCTGATGGTGTCCGGGTAGGCCTTGCGGACCGGGTCCGAGGCTTGCTTCCACTGCGTGTTGCGGACCAGTTCCAGGCCCTTGCCCGGATCGTACGAGTCGAACCGGTAGGGACCGCTGGAGAACGGACTCAGGCCGTACTTGGACCTGGTGTCCTTGTCCCGGCGTACCGGGGAGGCCGACGGCATCGCGAGCATCTGGGGGAAGTCGCTGTTGGCCTGCGGCAGACGGAAGACGATCGTCTTGTCGTCGGGTGTCTCGATCGCCTTCAGGCCCAGCTTGTCGGCGGACTCGTCCTGGTAGGGGCCGTGGTACTCGCCGTCGGGATCGAGGATGTCCTTGAGGTAGACCGGGCCGCCCGACAGCACGTCCTGCGCCCACTGGCGCTCGATGCCGTACTTGACGTCCTGGGAGGTGATCGGTTTGCCGTCCTCCCAGGTGATCCCGTCGCGCAGGCCGAACGTGTAGGTCCTGCCGTCGGCGGAGACCTTGCCCATGTCGGTGGCGAGGTCGGGTTGCAGCGCCGCGCCCGCCTTGCCCGGCTCGGTCTTGTAAGTGACCAACTGGCGGCTGTAGTACCGCATGAAGTTCCAGGCGAAGCCGTAGTAGCTGCGTGTGGTGTCCCACGAGTCGCCGTCCTGGGCGGCGGCGAACTTCAGGGTGCCGCCCTTGGTGGAACCGGCGTTCAGGACCTTGTTGTTGGCGGCGTCGTAGCCGGCCGCGCTCGTTTTGTCGCCGCTGCCGCCGCCGCACGCCGCGGTGGTCAGCAGTCCTGCGACCACGGCCGCAGCGGCCAGTGCCTGCTTGCGCCGCCCTGAGGTGCGTTGGGTAGTCACGATCTCGGATCCTCCGGATTTGATGAGAAACCCCGTGTGAAGTGCCGCGGGTCGCCTCGCATTGGGCGGTTCAGCGGGAGCCCTTGGGGTCGAGCGCGTCGCGCACGCCGTCGCCGAAGAGGTTGAAGGCAAGGACGGTGATGAAGATGGCCACGCCCGGAACGATCATGTACATCGGATCCGAGTCGTAGTAGTCGATCGCGTTCGAGAGCATCTGTCCCCACGAGGCGGTGGGCGGCTTGACGCCCACGCCCAGGAAGCTGAGCGCGGCCTCGGTCAGGATGTTCGTGGGAATCATCATCGTCGTGTACACGACGATCGGGGCGACGAGGTTGGGCAGCAGTTCCTTGTACAGGATGTAGAAGCGCCCGGCGCCCAACGAGCGGGCGGCTTCGACGTATTCACGTTCGCGCAGCGAAAGCGTCTGGCCGCGCACCACGCGCCCGATGTAGGGCCAGCCGAAGAAGCCGATGACCAGGATCATCACGAAGACGCGGACGCTGGAACCGGTCATGCCCAGCATGTCACTCGGCATGACCGAGACCAGCGCGATGATGAACAGCAATTGCGGAAAGGCGAGCAGACCGTCCATGACGCGGCTGATGGCGGCGTCCACCCAACCGCCGAAGAAGCCCGCCAGAATGCCGAGGATCGTCCCCAGCACGACCGCCACCAGGGCCGACAGGAAGCCGACGAGCAGCGAGATCCGGGCACCATGGAGGATCCGGGCGAAGATGTCCCGGCCGTTGACCGGCTCGACACCCAACAGGTGCTCGCCGCTGATGCCGCCCAGCGCCCCCTTGGGGGTGCCGAACAGCGCGTCGATCTCCTCCTCGTGGTAGGCGTTCGGATCCTGCCCGACGAGGTCCGAGATCACGGGCGCGAACAGCGCGATCACGACGAGCGCGAGGATGACGGCGCCGCCCGTCAGAGCCAACCGGTCGCGCTTGAGCCGTTCCCAGGCGATCCGCCCCAGCGAACGGCCTTGTACAGGCTTGGTGTCGCCGACCGTCGTCGCTTCCCCGGCCGCGCTCGGGGCCGCTTCCGCGATCGGCTCGTGCAATGGTGCCGTCATCTGACAGGGACCCCTCTCAACCGGCGCCGGCCGGAACGTATGTGCCGCTGTGGCGGCGTCATCACTTCGTCGGCGACAAGGGCGGACGCCCCTGCTGTGGAAGTCCTCAACGCATCGGCGCCGCACCGACAGGCCGAGGAGTTGGAGTTCTGATCCAGCCGGACCGGGAGATCGGGCCCGGATGGACGTGTGGTGGGCGCCGGACCACCACACCGCTCACAAGAGCTCGGCCACGAGACCGGAGTGCCGGCCCACCGCCGCTGCGTTGGGTACGGCCGCCGGGGGTGCCCGCCGCATCCTTGCTGGATTGTGCATGCGGACAGCGTGGCCCCTGGACTGGCCGGGTTCATGCGGTATCCGACCAGAGATTTCTCTGATGCTTTGTACGACTGGCTAAAGTCGTGGACTCCGCTCGGCCGGAATTCTGGACCTCACCGCCATCGACGGCTCCTTCGTCGGCAGGTCGGTATCCACTTCCTGCGGAACACCATGGCGTTGGAGATCTGTCGACCACGGTGGGACCGCTTCACGCGGGCGCCGAGTGCGGGCACGGCGCCGGCTCCCTCGGCGAACTCTGCGGCGGCCGGCGTCGGCGCATCGCCATCACCCGCGCACCGAAACTCCTGATCACGCTGATCCCGTCGCACATCCCCACGTCGTGTGGGAGGCGTGCGATGCCGCCGCCGTCATGCGCCACGGGCACCTCATGGGAAGCGCACGTCGGCACGAGTACACCCGAATCCCTCCGCACGCGGCTCCACTTCCGGCCACGTGCTCCCTCCCACGCGAAAGGACCCGCCGTGTCCTTGGACCTGCACCACCGCGCGGTCGTCGCCGATGCCCACAACGACCTCCTCATGGCCGTTGCCGCCCGCCCCCCGCAGCACTGGGGCGGGTTCTTCCGGGACCGATGGCTGCCGCAGTTGCGCGAGGGCGGGATCGACATCCAGGTCCTGCCGGTGTTCATCGACGAACGGTTCCAACCGGAGGGGGCATTGCGGCAAACGCTGCGCATGATCGAGTGCGGTCGTGTCCTCGCCGAGGCCAACGCCGAACACGTTGCCCTGTGCGTGAGCGGCGCGGACATCGACAGGGCTCTCGCCGACCACAAGATCGCGCTCGTTCTCGCCCTGGAGAGCGCACCGGGCGTCGACGCCTCCGTCGAACTGTTCTCCACCCTCTTCCGGCTCGGTGTGCGTATCGCTTCGATCGCCCACTGGGGGCGCACCCCGCTCGCCGACGGCAGCCGGGAGGAGGCCACCGGCAGTCGGCTGACTTCCTCCGGCGTCCGGGCGCTGCGGGAAATGGAACGTCTGGGCATGCTGTTCGACATCTCCCATCTGGGATCCAGTGGCGTGGGCCATGTCCTGGAGTTGGCCACCCGCCCGGTGATCGCCACCCATTCCTGCGCCCGCGCCCTGCGGGATCACCACCGCAACCTCACCGACGACCAGATCCGTGGAGTGGCCGGCACCGGGGGAGTGGTGTGTGTGAACTTCGTCCCGGGCTTCCTCACCGACGACGCGGCGAAGGTGAGCGTCGACCGGGTCGTCGACCACATCGACCACGTCGTCTCCGTGGCCGGCATCGATCACGTCGGCCTCGGAGCGGACTTCCTCCGCGAGGTGATCGCGGACCTCACCCCGCCCTGCTGCGAGGACGCCGACGACGAGGACCCCCTCTTCGACTTCCCCGACCTGGAGGGCCCGGCCGACATGCCCCTGGTCACCGCGGCGATGGTGCGCCGAGGCATGCCCGAGGAGCACATCCTGAAGATCCTGGGCGGGAACGTGCGGCGGCTGATGAGCGAGCACATGGGCTGACGCCCGATCGGTTCCCATCGCGCCCGGCGTGCCCGGTCACCCCCCGGGGAGCAGCGCTGCCCGCGTCGGGTCCGGAATACCACTCGGCCGCACGGCTCGGCCCCGGTCCGCCGCGGCGGACGGCTGTCCGGGCAACCCCCGACGGCAACCACCCCGCCGGGGTGGGGTGTTCCACGCTCGCCGGCCTCGGCGCGGCCGGCGATGCCACGCACACCGACCACGAACCCTGTCATCACCGCCACCATGCCGGCCCGCGCCCGGCCCCTGGCCCACCCAGTCGGAGCACCGCGATGAACGGATCCACAATCCGAGAACTGCACATGATGGAGGACCTCGACGCCGTCAGCCTCCTCTATGCCGACATCTGGGGGTCCCGACCCGGCGCCTCACCCATCTCCGCCGAGGTCATGCGGGCGCTCTCCCACGCCGGCAACTACGTGGCCGGAGCATACGAGGACGGCCGTCTGGTGGGGGCGTCGGTCGCCTTCTTCGGCGAACCCATAGGCACCAGCCTGCACTCGCACATCACCGGCGCCGTGGTCGGGCGCGGCGTGGGCCTTGCCCTCAAGATGCACCAGCGGCAGTGGGCGCTTGCCCATCGACTCAGGCGCATCACCTGGACCTACGACCCGCTCATCCGCCGCAACGCCTACTTCAACCTGACCAAACTGGGCGCCCGGCCGGAAGAGTACCTGACGTCCTTCTACGGCACGATGCACGACACCATCAACGGCGGCGACGAGTCCGACCGGGTCCTGGTCGCCTGGGACCTCACCGCGCCCTCCCCGCCCCGGATGATCGAACCGCCCGCCGGCGCCGCCCACCGCGTCCGCAACCGCGAAGGCCGCCCGGAGACCGCCGCGACCGACGCCGAGACCGTACTCATCGACCTCCCCGACGACATCGAAGCCCTGCGCCGCACGGATCCCGGCGCTGCCCGTGCCTGGCGACTGGCCGTACGAGAAACCCTGGGCGGCCTGCTCGCCGAAGGCGCCCGTGTCGTCGGCTTCCACGAACGCCGCCGCTACGTGGTCCAACGACCCACGACCCACAAACGCGGCACAACCCACATGTGACCACCCGCAGAGGAGCCACCAGTCATGAAGACGAAGATTTCCGGCGTCGAGCTGCGCCGGATCGCGATGCCGCTCGTTGCCCCCTTCCGTACCTCCTTCGGTGTGGAGACCACCCGCGATGTGCTGCTGGTCCGCGTGGTCACCACCGACCACGAGGGTTGGGCCGAGTGCGGGGCCATGTCCGAGCCGCGCTATTCCTCCGAGTACGTCGACAGCGCCCGGCACGTCCTGCGCAGGTTCCTCATCCCCGCCTTGCCGAAGGACGGCTTGGACGTGCACGAGGTGGGACGAGTCCTGGAGCCCTTCACCGGCCACCGGATGGCGAAGTCCGCGCTGGAGACAGCGGTGCTGGACGCCCAACTCCGCGATGCCGACCAGTCCTTCGGCTCCTACCTGGGTGCCGCTCGGGACCGGGTCCCGTGCGGTGTCTCGGTCGGGATCATGGACTCCGTGCCCGAACTCCTGGACGCCGTGGAGAGGTACATCGCCGAGGGCTACGTCCGGATCAAGCTGAAGATCGAGCCCGGCTGGGACCTGGGCCCCGTGCGTGCCGTGCGCGAACGCTTCGGTGACGATCTGCTCCTGCAGGTCGACGCCAACGCCGCCTACACGCTGTCGGATGCCCAACATCTCGGCGGGCTCGACGACTTCGGACTGCAACTGATCGAACAGCCCCTGGCCAACGACGACATGGTCCAGCACGCCGCACTGGCCAAGCGGCTGCGCACCCCGATCTGCCTGGACGAATCCATCAAGTCCGCCGCCCACGCGGCGGCGGCCATCTCCCTCGGCGCCTGCTCCGTGATCAACATCAAGCCGGGCCGGGTCGGCGGATATCTCGAAGCCCGTCGCATCCACGATCTCGCCCGCGCCCATGGCATCCCCGTCTGGTGCGGCGGGATGCTGGAGACCGGCATCGGCCGCGCCGCCAACGTGGCTCTGGCCGCGCTGCCCGGCTTCACCCTCCCGGGTGACACTTCCGGCTCCAGCCGGTACTTCGCCACCGACATCACGAAGCCGTTCGTCCTGTCCGACGGACACCTCGAGGTCCCCACCGGCCCCGGCCTCGGTGTCGAGCCCCGCTCCGACGTCCTCGACGAGGTAACCACGTCCAGCGAATGGATATCGATGTGACAACCGGGACGACCGCCCGGGAAATCCGGGTTCCGGGGTTGGGCGCCGAGCGCGCCGAGGGCCCTGCCCGGGTATTCGGACAGGGCCCGTGCCGCTGTGCCTCGCGGAGCCGCGGGGCCGGCGTCCCGCGCGTCTCGTCGCGGTCGGGGGTCGGCGTCAGGGGTTGTTCGTCGCTCCGCCGACCGGCACCGGGACGCCGGGGGCGACGGGGGTGGCGGCGGTGTCGTCCGGGGCTCGACGGGTGCGCCTCTGGTGGACGAACGCCATGATCAGGACGACGGCGGCGGCCAGGAGCGAGAGCAGCATCTGCTTGCGACCGACGTCGTCGTACAGCATGTAGCCGATCACGAAGAGCAGGAACGCCGTGGTGCCGTAGGTCAGGTACGGGAAGAGCCACATCTTCACGGTCAGCTTTTCGGGCGCCTCGCGCTCCAGGATGCGGCGCATGCGCAACTGGGTGAGGCAGATCGACAGCCAGATGAACAGGGCGATGGCGCCGGAGGAGTTCAGCAGGAAGTCGAAGACTGTCTCCGGCGAGGTGTAGTTGAAGAACACCGCGACGAAGCCGAAGACCACCGAGGCCAGGACGGCGTTGCGGGGGACGCCGCTGCGGCTGACCGCGCCGAAGGCCTGCGGCCCGTCGCCCCGCTTGGCCAGCGAGAAGGCCATCCGCGACGCGCTGTACAGGCCGGAGTTGAAGCACGAGAGCACCGCGGTGAGCACGATGACGTTCATGATCTGGCCGGCGGCCGGGATGTCGAGGTGGTCGAGCACCGCCACGTACGAGCTGTCTCCGACGGCGCTGGAGTCCCAGGGCATCAGCGTGACCACGATCAGGATGGAGCCCAGGTAGAACAGCGCGATCCGCCAGATCACGCTGTTGGTGGCGCGGGTGACCGCTCGGCGGGGGTCCTTGGACTCGCCCGCGGCGAGGGTGACGATCTCGCTGCCCATGAAGGAGAAGGCGACGAGCAGCATGCCGGAGAGGATCTGGCCCCAGCCGTTCGGCAGGAAGCCGCCGTGCCCGGTGAGGTTGGTCAGGCCGACCGGGTCGGTGTCGGGGAGCACGCCGAAGACCGCGAGGCCGCCGATCACCAGGAACGCCGCGATCGCGACGACCTTGATGCCCGCGAACCAGAACTCGAACTCGCCGTACGAGCCCACCGAGATCAGGTTGGTCGCGGTCAGCAGCACCATCACCGCGAGGGTGAAGGCCCACTGCGGTACGGCGGTCACCCAGCCGTGCAGGATCGCGCCGCCGGCGGTGGCCTCCACCGCGAGCACGACGACCCAGAAGAACCAGTACAGCCAGCCGACCGTGAAGCCCGCCCAGCGGCCGAAGGCGCGGTCGGCGTACGAGGAGAAGGATCCGCTCGTGGGGTTGGCCGCCGACATCTCGCCGAGCATGCGCATGACGAAGACGATCATCAGACCGGTGAGGGCGTAGGAGATCAGGATGCCCGGGCCGACCTTGTTGACGCCCGAGCCGGAGCCCACGAACAGGCCGGCGCCGATGACCCCGCCGATCGCGATCATCGACAGGTGGCGGTTCTTCAGACCGCCGCTGAGGCCCTGCTCGCCGGAAGGCGCCGCCTCGATCGGGTCGGGCGGCGCGGTCTTCCGGCCGGGGACGTGGGACGACATGCAATAGCTCCTCGTGGTGCGGGCGTGCGACGTTCACCAATGCGAAACGGGGTGCGGACCCGGTGTACCGGGACCGTGGGGAACGTGTGAGGCCTGTCACGGACCCGGAGGAAGGTATGTCTGGTTTGAATAGATGAGCAATGCATTGATCTATGAATATGACTTATGCCACATAGAGGTATCGATGGGTGATTGTGTCGTCGCAGGACGTCGGACCCCGACGGGCGTGGGAACGATCGGCGTCGCGGCCCGGGCTCCACCACCGAGCCCCGTCCTGCCGTCCGAGGGGCGGCGCCGGGCCGGACGGGCGAGCGGCGCGAACGGGTGGCGGCGCGAACGGGTGAGCGGCGCGAAGGGTGAGAGCGGGCGACGGCGCGCGGCGTCGCGCCTGTGCGCTCCGCGCGAGTGGCGCGCCCCCGGTTCGGCGGTTCGGCCGTTCAGCGGCCCAGCGGCCCGCGCGGCTCCACCGACCCGCCGGCCAGGCGCTCGCGGTCGAGCGCGTCGTCGAGGGTGCAGGCGGCGGTGATGAGCGAGAGGTGGGTGAACGCCTGGGGGAAGTTGCCCAGTTGTTCGCCGCTGGGGCCGACCTCCTCGGCGAACAGGCCCACCGGGTTGGCATAGGTGAACATCTTCTCGAACGTGTAGCGGGCGTTGCGCAGGCGGCCCGCGCGGGCCAGTGCGTCGACGTACAGGAAGGTGCAGAGGCTGAACGTGCCCTCGGAGCCGCGCAGGCCGTCCGGGGACGCGGTCGGGTCGTAGCGGTAGACCAGGCTGTCGGAGACCAGCGTGCCCTCCATCGCGTCAAGGGTGGACAGCCACGCGGGGTCGCGCGGCGCGAGGAAGCCGACGCGCGGCATCAGCAGCAGGGAGGCGTCCAGCACGTCGCCGCTGCCGTAGTGCTGGACGAACGCGCCGGCGGTGTCGCTCCAGCCGCGCTCCATGACCTGTTCGAAGATGGCGTCGCGGGCCTTGGTCCACACTTCGGTGTTCGCGGGCCGGCGGAACGCGTCGGCCAGGCGCAGGCCGCGGTCGAAGGCGACCCAGCACATGACCCGGCTGTAGGTGAAGTCCTTGCGGCCGCCGCGGGTCTCCCAGATGCCCTCGTCCGGCCGGTCCCACCAGTCGGCCAGCCAGTCCAGCGCGCGGGAGAGGGTCTTCCAGCCGACGTAGCCCGCCTGTGGGGCGATCTCGCGGCCTTCGGAGACGCCGTACAGCGCCTCGCCATAGATGTCGAGTTGGAGTTGATCGGCGGCGGCGTTGCCGAGCCGGACCGGCGCGGAGCCGCGGTAGCCCTCCAGGTGGCCGAGGATCTCCTCGGTGGTCAGGCGTTCGCCGTCGATGCGGTACATGATCTGCAGTGGTTCGGCGTCCCTGCCGACCGAGTCGCCCAGGCGTGCGCCGAGCCAGTGCACGAAGTCGGTGGCCTCCTCGACGAAGCCGAGGTCCAGCAGCGCCCGGATGGACAGCGAGCCGTCGCGGATCCAGGTGTAGCGGTAGTCCCAGTTCCGCTCGCCGCCCACCTGCTCGGGCAGACCCATGGTGGCCGCCGCGACCGGGGCGCCGGTGGGCCGGTAGGTGAGCAGTTTGAGGGTGATCGCGGAGCGGTTGACCATGCCGGGCCAGCGGCCGCGGTAGTTCGACCCGCGCACCCATCGCTGCCAGAAGTCGGTGGTGTCCCACAGTTGTTCGATGACGGCGTCGGCGTCGGGCGGGGGTGGTGCCGCGCCGTCGGGGCCGCAGAAGGTGAACACGGCGACCGCGCTCTCGCCGTCGTTCAGGGTGACGCTGCCGTACAGGTCGTCGCCGTCGCGTTCCAGCGGGAAGGTGCTCTGGAGGTATGCGGTGGCGCCGGGGGCTCGGAAGGCGGCGGCGTCGGGCCGTACGTCGAGCCGGTGCGCGGCCCTCCCGTAGTCGAAGCGGGGCCGGCACTCCAGGTCGAAGCGGACCGTCCCGCGCACGGTGCGCACGATGCGGACCAGTGTGTGCCGGTCGCTCGGCGCGCGGCCGGTGAGCGGCGGCATCAGATCGACGACCTCGCCGACGCCGTCGGGCGACATGAAACGGGTGACCAGGACCGCGCTGTCCGGGTAGTAGAGCTGTTTGCGAGCGATGTGCCCGCCGTCGACCCCGAGGCGGAAGTAGCCGCCCCGCTCGTGGTCGAGCAGGGCGGCGAAGACGCTCGGCGAGTCGAAGCGGGGAGCGGCGAACCAGTTGACGACGCCTTCCGAGGAGACCAGGGCGGCGGTCTGGAGGTCGCCGATGAGTCCGTGTTCCGCGATGGGAGGGTAGCGCTCCATGCGTTCGGTATCCTTTATGCGGCTTATCGGTCATCTGGAACCACTATCGGGCAGACCCCGCGGCGTCGCCTGCCGGGACCGAGTCGCGATCCCGGTGGTGTCGCGGTGGCGGGCGGCTCGCGGGATGCGGCCGAGTGGCGTCACGGCACGCCGCGGGGAAGGCACGCCACGGCGGACTCGTGCAGGCCGGCCGCGGGGTCCGCGGGTGGATCGACGGTGGCGACGACTCCCTTTCGTCCGGGTGATCGGCGCGATGGTCGGTTGTGTCCGATGACCGGGTGCGGGCGGTACGGCGTCTCGAGCGGGGCCGTCTGTTCCTCGTCGAGGGTGATGTCCAGTGCGGCGATCGCGTCGTCGATGTGGTGCGGCTTGGTCGCTCCGAGCACGGGCGCGCTCACGGCGGGGGACATTCGCGGCCAGGGCCCGGAGTCGAAGGCGGTTCGGGCGGCTTGGACGGCGCCGAGCACATCCACGACGCCGCCATCCGCGATCGTCGCGAGCACCGATCCGTCCCCGGGCGAGACGTCGTCGAACCGACCGTTGCCACCGGGTGCCCAGGATCGATTCACGAACAGCCCGGCTTCCGCGATGGTGCCGATGTCCAACGTCATGGCCACTCCCCCCTCCCGCCTCCCGTCACCCGGGAGGCGACACGTGTCGAGATGGCGGGCAAGGGTTCGGAGGCCAACGAGGATCGGTCAACTTGACCAGGTCAAGGGATCCGTCGGGGATGTTCCGTGCACGACGTCAACGCCGGGTGGGCGACACGGTGGGCTTCCGAAACGCGTTCGTCCGTGCGGAATACTCGCCGGCCGTGCTCTTTCGAGCCGCGTCGACAATCCGTTCATCGGCGGTCAGGCAGGCAGGGACATCCGTACCAGCGACCCCATCGGAGCCGCACACGGTCGGCAGGTCGGGGCGAAGGCCCGCGTCCTGCGCAGGAGCGAGCCGCGAGCCGCGTGCGACTGGGCCGTGCGCGCGGGCGGTCGAGCGGACGATGGGCCGGTCGGCGAGACGCGGGGACGCGGCGCCCGGCGTTACGAGGGTCGTGGGTTGCCGGGCTTGAAGGTGAAGCGCATGACCTCGCCCAGCGCGCCTGGGCTGCCCAGGTCGACGCCGTTGACGTCGAGCCGCACCGCGCCGGCGTTACCGATCAACAGGTCGATCCTCGAGGGATCGGTGAACTGCCGCGTGGCGCCCTCATCCACGCGTCCCTCGAAGATCAACGTTCCGTCGGATGCCTTCGCGGTGATCCAGGGGCTCTTGCTCGACGCCTTCACCCTGACGACGACACCGGCGGGATACCCCGAGGTGGAGCCGCTCGGTGTCGCCGAGTTCGGCTCCGGCGCGGCGGACGGAGGTTGCGTACCAGGGGGTTTCGGGGTGCTTGCGGTGTTCGGTGTGGGAACGGACGAACTCGACGTCGCCCCCGTGTTGCCGGTGGACCGACTACCGTCGCTCGCACCGCCATTGGAGTCGCCGATCAGCAGGAGGGGCACGGTGATCGCCGCCGCGACCGCCGCGACGGCGGACAACACGACGGCGGGCATCCGCTTTCCGGCGAAGCGGCCGCGCGGAGCCGTCGACGGGGCGGCAGGCGGTGTGGCCGGCTGTTGCGGCACGACGGGGTCGAACGGCGTCGGTGGTTCCGGGGGTTGTCGTGGTTGCTGCGGTTGAGTCGGTGCGTATCGGAGGGCAGGGGTCACTTCCGTGGCGGCCTGCGCGTTCGCGGGCGCGGAGGACGCGGCCGGTTGCCGGTGCGCCGCTGCTCGGTCGGCCACCAGGGCTTGCAGCGTGGGCGGTAGCCAGTCCGGCCCGAAGTGCGGCGGTGCGATGGCGACCAACTGCTCCAACAGGGCCCGTGCGGAAGGGCGTTCCTCCGGCTCCTTGGCCAGGCAACCCGCCGCCGGGCCGCGCAGGGGCTCCGGCAGGTCGCCCAGGTACGGCTCGTCCTGCACGACCTGCCGCAGGAGTTCGGCGAGCGACGCCGACGCGTACGGAGGCCTGCCCGTCCCCGCGAACACCAGGACGCAGCCGAGCGCGAACAGATCGGACGCGGTGCCCGCCCGCATGCCGTGTGCCTGCTCGGGGGACAGGTAGCCCGGTGTCCCGATGATCGCCCCGGTCGCGGTGAGCCGCGCCGCGAGGCGGTCGGCGGGGGAGGCGGGGTCGTCGGCGCCCACCGCGATTCCGAAGTCGATGATTCTGGGCCCGTCGGCGGCCAGGAGGATGTTGGCGGGCTTGATGTCGCGGTGCGCCGTGCCACCGGAGTGGATCGCGTTCAGGGCCTCCGCGAGTCCACACGCCATCACATGCAGGGTGGACGCGGGCAGCGGACCGAACGCGCGTATCGCTTCGTCGAGGGTCGGGGCCGGGATGAACTCGGTTGCCAGCCAGGGTGGTTCACCGTCCGGGTCGGCGTCGACAACGGCCGCCGTGAACAGTGAGGCGACACCGCGCAGTGCCGGGACCTCCTGCCGGAAGCGCGCTCGGTAGTGCGGTTCGGAATCGAGGCCGGAGCGGATCACCTTGACCGCGACGAGGCGCCCGCCGCGCGAGCGCCCGACGTACACGCTCCCCATGCCACCCGAACCCAGTCGGCCGAGGATCTCGAAGTCACCGATGCGCCGCGGATCAGTCGGCCCCAACTCGTCCACCGCACCCCGTCCTTCGTCCGTCGCCGCCGACCACACGGTGCCATACGTCTCAAGCGCGCCGCGCCGGAACCGCCGCCACCCGGGGGCCGTGCCCGGCAATGGTCGTGCGCAGGATCTCGATCCACCAATCGAGCATGCGATCTCGCGCTGTGGTGTCGAGTCCGACGCTCCTGCGGAAGTCATCGCCGAATAGGGGATCCATCGCAACGGCTTGGTGCAATCCGGCCATCGTCAGTTGGATCGCCTCGCGGGGCGGGGGAGTTCGCCCTTCGGCGGCACACTGTTGCCGCGCCTGAGCGTGCAGTCGGTCCACCACCTCGTCGAGCAGGCCGCTGCCGGTGTCGCGCCAACCGGACTGATGCAGGGCCAGCGCCAGTTCGGCATAGCCGTCGGCATAGAGCGCGGACAACGCCCGCACCAACTCGGCGGGGTCGACCGGGCCGTCGGTCCACATACTCAGCACCGCGTGCAGTTCGGCCTTGAGCTTCGTCCCGCCGAATCGCAGCAGCGACTCCAACAGCCGGTCACGCGTGCCGAAGTGGTGGTTGACCGCCGCGTCGGTGATCCCGATCTCGGCGGCGACGGCGCGCACCTGTACGGCGGCCGGACCACCGGCGGCGAGCAACTTGCTCGCCGCCTCGAGGATCATGCGCCTGGCGTCTTCGGGGTTGCGTCGTACGCGGGTGGGCACGCACTCACCCTACCTTGATCAGTCAAGGTGGCTCCCTTCGCCCTGAGCGGGCAAGACAAGGAAGCGAGTGGATGCGCGCGGAAGTCCGTGATTCCGGCTTCGGGTGTGCGGGGCCGGGCGTCAGGCGGATACCGCACCGAGCAGGCCGCCGTCGATGACGAGGTCCTGGCCGTTGACGTAGGACGCGTCGGACGAGGCGAGGAATGCCACGGCCGCCGCGATCTCCTCCGGGCGTCCGACGCGGCCTGCCGCGATCCGGCCGGTCAGCGCCTTCGCCTCCGCCGGCCCGATGCGCGCGACGCCGACGCCCGTGCGGCCGGCGCGTGTGCAGTCGGGGGTGGCGAACTCGGCGAAGCTCATCGGGTTGCTGCCGTTGTCAGCACGGCCTTGCCCCGTATCCGGCGCTCCCGCAAGTCCACCAGCGTGTCGGCGGTTTGCGACCAGGCGGCGATCCGGCCGATCTCCGGGTGCAGCCGCTCCTGCTCCACGAGGCGTACCAGGGCTGCGAGGTCGGAGCCGTAGGGGGCACCGGCGTAGTGGAAGTGCCGGATCGTGACGCGCTCGGGCCCGCTCAGCAGTTGGAAGAAGTCGAGGGTCACCGGGGTGCGGCTGGCCTGGCCGAACCAGACGAGCAGCCCGCCGGGTCGCACCTTGGCGAGGGCGGCCGGCAGATCGGGCCCGCCCGTGGACTCCAGCACGACGTCGAACGGCCCTCGAGCCGCCGCGACGTCGTGCACCACCTGCGCGCCCAGCTCGGCGAGCCGCCGGCCGCGAGCCGGCGTGGCCGTGACCGCTGTCAGCTCGGCCCCGGCAGCGACGGCCAGTTCGGTGACGTAGTGGCCGACCCCGCCCGCGGCACCGGTCAGCAGCACTCGCCTGCCTGCCAGGGAACCGGCCGTACGCAGCAGACGCAAGGCGGTGATCCCGGCCAGGGGCAGGGCCGCCGCCCGTATGCTGTCGACCCCGTCCGGGAGCACCGCGAGCGAGTGAGTGGGCACGGCGGCGTACTCGGCCCAGCCGCCCTGCGCCGGATGTCCGACCACGCGGGTGCCGATGCCGGGACCCGAGCCGTCGGCCGCCGCCTGCACGACGAGCCCCGCGATGTCCTTGCCGGGCAGCATGCCAGGCCGGGGGTGTTCGAGGAGGAACGTCTCGCCTCGGTTCGGAGCGAACGCCTCGACCTTGACCAGCGCCTCACCGTGTTCCGGGATGGGCCGGGGAGCCTCGGTGAAGGCGACGGGACGCGCCGCCTCCCCGGTGGGAATCAGTCTTCGCATGGCGAGCATGCAACCTCCACGGCAACCCCGTGATCCAACAACGCCCACGCACAGCCGACAACTTTCGGTTGTCACCTATGGTGGGAGCCATGGATCTCGACGTGGCACAGGTACGCGCCTTCGTGCGAGCCGCCGATGAACTGCACTTCGGGCGGGCGGCAGGGACGCTCGCCATTTCCCAGCAGGCGCTGTCCAAGAGGATCGCGCGGCTGGAATCCCTGCTCGGCGTCGAGTTGTTCCAGCGCGACGGCAACGGGGTTCGCCTCACCGAGGCCGGACAGCGTTTCCTCCCGCCGGCCCGGCAGACCCTGGCCGTCGCCGACGCCGCGGTCGCGGCGGCGGTCGGCAGGCACCGTCCACTGCGTGTCGACGTCTGGGGGCACCTCTACGCACCGATGCGGACGCTGGCCCATGTCGCCGGTCAAGCCGGGGACCTCACGCTGGGGCACGGTCGCGACCTGCCGTCGGTGACGGCGGCACTGCTGCACGGCGACATCGACGCGGCCTTCGGCCGGGTCCACCCCCCGCTGCCGTCCGGCCTGACCCACCGCCTCGTGCGCCTGGAGCCGGTGGATGCCGTACTGAGTACGGACCATCCGCTCGCGGCCGAACCGGCACTGCGGCCCGACCGGTTGAGCGACAGCGTGCTGTGGGCACCCGGTCGGCTGGACCGGCTCGACTTCCTGCACCGGTTCGCCGACCGATTCGAGATCCGAGACACGGCCACGAGCGTCAACCTGGGCCTCGCGCACTTCCTCGCCGAGGTGGCGCAAGACCCGCGAGGCTTCTCGCTCCTGCCCGCGGACGCGCCGCTGCCGGAGATCCCGGGGCTGCGCTCCGTCCCGCTGGTGGACCCCACGCCGCTGTACGCCTGGTCACTGCTGTGGCGCGCCGGCAACGGACACCCGGGACTGGGCGACCTCACCGCCGTCTGCGCCACCGAAGCGGCGCAACGCCGGTGGCTGGAGTACGACCCGGCTCGCGACTGGCTGCCCGAACCGCCCGCGAACCGGGCCGTCGGCAAGGAGCAGGCGATCCCCACGGCAACGGCCTAGCGGTACGCGTCGCGATACCCGCGCAGCCGGGAGGCGCGTGCGGCGGGCAGCCCGACCAGGTGTGTGGGCGAGGTACGCCCAGACCCCGCTGTCCAGCGGCACCCCCGAGTGGCGGCCGGGTGTGTCCTCACCATCCGCCCGCCGGGATCGTCCGCGGTGATGGTTGTGGTTGGCTTGGTGGCATGGAGGCAATTCTGGTCAGTGCGTGTCTGCGTGCGGTGCCGTGTCGGTTCGACGAGCGGCACTCACCCGAACGGCATGCGGACCCGGGCCGATTGCGAACCGACCCCCGCGACCGACTCACGCCGGTACGTCGGGCGGCACGACCTCCCGGGTCGAACCGTCACAGTTCCCGACGTGGACCGCGCGGTGCCGGTCCGCGAGACTGACCCCGCATGGGTTGCGCGGTGCCGAGAGACCAAGACGCGGACGGACGCCTCGGAGCGAGATCAGCTCGAACCGCACCTGTTCGCCCTGGGGCAGGTACAGCGTGGGGATGTTCCCGCTCGACCCGACGTCGTAGACCGCTCCGGCCCGATTCGCCGGGTCCTCCAGGTAATTGAAAGCCCACTGCCATGGGGGCCGACCACCTTGACCACGTTGACCGGCGCGGACGCGCCCGTCGGCGCGCGCGTCGTCGCCGGGGCCTCGTCGTTGTTCGTGGCGCTCCCTTCGGCGGAGACCCCGGCGGACGTCGGGCCTTCGGTGCGACGGAGATCCGGTATGCCGCCGTCCCCCGACGAACACGCCGTCAACAGCCGTGGCAGGGCCGAAAGACCTGTGGCCAACCGGCCCGCATGCGAAGCTCGCCCGAAACGGGGCACGGAGTGCCCCCTCTGTCGATTCCGCGATCCCTCATGCGTTCCTGCCGCCCATCCTGACAGCCCGGAGGACGCCGGCGACGGCCGGTGACGGGCTTACCGGGCGGTCGGGAGTCGGGATGCGGACGTGGTTCGGCCGGTGCGTTCGGCGTGTGCTCGGATCAGGGCGGCGTAGCGGTGACCCGAGGACTTGATGGTGCGTTCCTGGGTGGCGTAGTCGACGTGGACGAGGCCGAAGCGCTTGTCGTAGCCGTAGGCCCATTCGAAGTTGTCCAGCAGGGACCACGCGAAGTAGCCCCGGACCGGCGCGCCGCGCTCGATCGCGCGGGCACAGGCGGCGATGTGGCCTTCCAGGTAGGCGGCGCGCAGTTCGTCGTGCACCTCGCCGGCGGCGTTGCGCTCGTCGGGCCAGGCCGCGCCGGATTCGGTGACGTGCAGGGTGTCGACGGGGTATTCGGCCGCGGCGCGGACCAGCAGTTGCTCCAGGCCGTCGGGATACACCTCCCAGTCCATGCCCGTGGTGGGTGCGCCTGGTACCGGGACCTGGCGGAAGTGCGGTGCGGGGCCGGTCGGATCGTCGGTGACGATCTGGCGAAAGTAGTAGTTGATGCCCAGGAAGTCGATCGGCTGGGCGATCACCTCGGCGTCCCCGGCCTGTTCGGGCAGTTCCACGCCGTACACCTCGCGCATGTCGCTCGGGAAGCCGCGGCCGTACACCGGGTCGAGCCACCAGCGGTTGATGTGTCCGTCGGCGCGGGCGGCCGCCGCGATGTCCTCGGCGCGGTCGGTGGCCGGCTCGCACGGGCTGAGGTTGACGACGTAGCCGACGGAGGGGGTGCGCGGCGCCGCGGCCCGAACGGCCCGGGTGGCCAGGCCGTGGCCGAGCAGGAGGTGGTACGACGCGCGCACGGCGGCGGTCAGGTCGGTCAGGCCCGGTGCCATCCGGCCCTCCAGGTGGCCGATCCAGGCCGAACACAGCGGTTCGTTGAGGGTGATCCAGTCGGTGATCCGGTCGCCGAGCCGACCGGCGACGACGCCCGCGTACTCGGCGAAGCGTTCGGCGGTGTCGCGTACGGTCCAGCCGCCGGCGTCCTGAAGTGTCTGTGGCAGGTCCCAGTGGTAGAGCGTGGCGAACGGCCGAATGCCCGCGTCGAGCAACCTGTCGACGAGCCGGTCGTAGAACGCGAGCCCCTTGGCATTGACCGCACCGCTGCCGGTGGGCACGATCCGCGGCCAGGCGATCGAGAAGCGATAGGCGTTCAGGCCCAAGTCGCCCATCAACGCCACGTCTTCGGGCCAGCGGTGATAGTGGTCGCAGGCCAGGTCGCCGGTGTCGCCGTTGTCGATGGTTCCGGGGGTGTGGGCGAACGTGTCCCAGATGGACGGCAGTCGGCCGTCCGCTGCGACGGCTCCCTCGATCTGGTAGGCGGACGTGGCCGCTCCCCAGACGAAGTCCTCGGGGAAGGCGGTCGTATCAGGCATGAGGTTCCTTCGGATGTTCCGGGCATGCCTCGCATCGCGCCCGCGCGTCGTGTCGACACGCGTGCGTCGGGCGCGAATCCGCGAGAGGTGCGATGGGGCTGAATCGGGCTGGTGAGCGGATGTACGGGTGTGCGGATGCAGGGGTGTGCGGATGCAGGGGGTGCAGGTGATGGATGTGCGGGTGTACACGTGCGCGGTGCGCGTGAGCGGGGAGTTGTCCGGCGGCTGTGGGACCGACCGTTCGCCCGGCTGCTCGACGCCCACCCGGACGGCTACTTGACGGCACCGGCGGTCAGGCCGGCGACCAGGTAGCGCTGGAGGAAGAGGAAGCCGGCGACCACTGGCACGCTCACCACGAGCGAGGCGGCCATCACCTGGTTCCAGAAGACGTTGTTCTGCGTCGCGTACCCCTGAAGGCCGACCGCGAGCGTGCGGGTGGACTCGTCGGTCATCACCGAGGCGAACAACACCTCGCCCCACGCGGTCATGAACGCGTACACGGCCACCGCCACGATTCCCGGCGACGCGGCCGGGATGACGACCCGGATCAGCGCGCCGATCGGCCCGTTGCCGTCGACCATCGCGGCCTCGTCCAGGTCGCGCGGAATGGAGTCGAAGTAGCCGACCAGCATCCAGATCGCGAACGGCAGCGAGAAGGTCAGGTAGGTGACGATCAGCCCGAGCCTGCTGCCGTAGAGCTCGATGCCGGTGGCGTTGCCGATGTTGACGAACAGCAGGAACAGCGGGAGCAGGAACAGGATTCCGGGGAACATCTGAGTCGACAACACCGAGATCGAGAACACCTGCCGGCCGCGGAAGGTGTGCCGGCTGATCGTGTACGCGGCGAAGACCGCGATCGTCACCGAGCAGACGGTCGCGACGCCGGAGACGACCAGGCTGTTCACGAAGTACCGGCCCAGCGGCACCGTGTCCCAGATGTCGGCGAACGGGCGCAGGGTGACCCGCGAGGGGATCCAGCGGAACTCGCGCTGCACGTCCTCCAGCGGCTTGAGCGCGGAGGTGACCATGACGTACACCGGGACGAGTGCGAACACGGTGAGCAGGCTCAGTCCGACCCGGCGCACCCAACGAAACCACCGCGGCTCAAGCATCGGCCCTGCCTCTCAGCCGGCCGACCGCCAGATAGGCGAGGCTGACCAGCATCAGGAACAGCAACAACAGCACGGACATCGCCGAACCGGTGCCGAAGTTCCAGGTGACGAACGAGTTCTGGTAGATGTGGATCGAGATCAGGTCGGCCTCCTCCGGCGCCGACTTGCCGAACAGCACGTACGGCGTGTTGAAGTCGTTGAACGTCCACAGGAACAACACCAGTACGACGACCCGGTTGACCGGCGCGAGCATCGGCAGCGTGACCCGGCGGATCTGTTGCCAGACGCCGGCGCCGTCCAGCGAGGCGGCCTCGTACAGATCCTTGGGGATGTTCTGCAACGCGGCCATCAGGCACAGGAACGCGAACGGCCAGGTGCGCCAGACGGCGGTGATCACCAGCGCCCAGAAGCTGTTGCCGCCGATCAGCCAGAACGGCCGGTCGTCGACCAGACCCAGTTGGTCGACCAGGACGTGGTTCACCAGGCCGGTGTCGCGCTGGAACATGAAGCCGAAGGTGATCACGCCGGTGTACACGGGCAGCGCGTACGGGACCAGGAACACCGCGCGCAGCACCGCGCGTCCGCGGAGCGCGCCCTGCATCAGGATCGCGCCGATCGCGCCGAGCAGCCACGAGATGCCCACGACCAGCGTGGTGAAGGCGACCGTGATCCAGAACGAGTGCAGCAGCGACTTGCCCACCGGACCGTCGATGTCGATCGCCAGTCGGTAGTTGTCGAATCCGGCGAAGGGTGCGCTGCTCCAGTGTCGGATGTGGAACTGGGTGAGCTTGAGGAAGCTCATCCCGATGCCGACGAACATCGGGACGATGTGGATCAGCAGTTCGAGCAGGATCGCGGGTGCCAGCAACAGATAGGGCAGCGCGCCGCGGCGGACGCGAAACGGCCGGCGCAGACTCCTGCGGGGGCGTGGGGTGGGTGGAGGGTCCTTCGCGACGGTCGGCTGCCGCGTGGTGATGGCGGCCATCGAGTACTTCCTTTCGTGATCCCGCGCCCGACCGCGGTCGTGGTGCACGCGGGTGCCCGGCGGGCGGGGTGGTTCGGGGGCGGGGGAACCGGCCCGCCCCCGAACCGATGCGACGATGGGTCAGCCGGCCGCGAGCATCTTCTGCTGGGCGTCCTTGAGCCGGGAGCGGACCGCTTCCTCGTTGATCGTCCTGCCGGAGGCGGCGTCCGCGACCAGTTGCTTGACGGCGTTGCCGACGAAGGTCTCGAACTGGCTCTCCGACGGCAGTTGCGGCAGCGGACTGGCGGTCTCGGCCAGGACCTTCTGGTAGACCTTGACGTTCTCGGTCTGGAACGCCGGGTCGCCGTAGGCGTCCTTGACCGAGGGCAGCGAGCCGTAGGCCTTGTTCAGCACCGTCTGCGTCTCGGCGCTCGTCATGAAGGCGAGCAGTTCGGTCGCGGCAGCCTTGTTCTTGCTGCCCTTGAAGATGGACATGTTGATCCCGCTGACCATGCTGTTCATCTTCTCCCCGCCCGGGGGCGGGCTCGCGGGCATCGGGATCGGCACCACGCCGATGTCCTCGGCCTTCATGCCGTTGGAGATCAGCGAGCCGCTCGCGGACTGCCACATGAGCATCGCGGACTTGCCGCCGGCGAAGTCGGCGAGCGACTGCGTGCCCGCGCCGTACTCGGCGTTGCTCGGGTTGACGATCTTGTCCTTGCTCATCAACTCGACCAGGCGCTGTACGCCCCTGACCATCTCCGGCGAGTCGAACCTGGGCTTGTCGCCCGCGAAGATGTCGGCACCGTACTGCTTGCCGAACGTGAAGGCGTGGTGCACCAGTTCGGTGCCGCTGCCGCCTTCGAGCGCCAGTCCCCAGCGGCCGTTGCCGGTGAGCTTGGCACCCACGTCGGCCATCTCGTCCCACGTGGTCGGCGGCTTGAGGCCGGCGTCCGCGAACAGCTTCTTGTTGTAGTAGAGCGCATAGGCGTTGCTGTACACCGGCAGCCCGACGGGCGGCTTGCCGACCGCTCCGGTGGCGGCGTAACTGGGGCCGAGGAAACGATCCTTGCCGCCGACCTTCGCCAGGATCTTGTCGTCGATCGGCACGAACGCGTCGGTGGCCTGGAGCGAGGCGGACCACGTGTTGCCGATGTTGAGCACGTCCGGCCCCTTGCCGGAGGTGGTCGCGGCGAGGATGCGGTTGAGCAGATCCGCCCACGGGACGACTTCGAGGTCGACCTTGATGCCGGTGCGCTGGGTGAACTTGTCCAACTCGGGCCGGAGGACCTGCTTGTCGTGCTCGATGCTGGTGCCCTGGTTGCTGGCCCAATAGGTCAGGGTCCGGCCCGCGTTCGAGCCCGAGTCGGAATCTCCGGAGGACGAGTCGTCGGATCCACCGCACGCGGCGAGGGTGGAGGCGGACAGGATCAGCGCCACGGCGGTGGCGACTCTTCGTACACGCACGATGATGAGCTCCTCGGTACGGATGGGTGCGGTGGGGAAGCGGCGGGCGCGGGGGCAATGGAAGGTGCGAGAGCGGAGTGCGGGGGTGCGGTGCCGGGTGTGCGAGGAGGTGCGGGGCGGGGGCACCGGGCGCGCGCGGGGGCATGGGCTGCGTGGGGTGTGGGCGGGCGTGGCCCGGTGAGCGGTTCGGTGCGGCGCCGAGATGGTGGCTTCGGGGGCACGATCGATCGGATCTGCCGGCCCGTGGTCACCGAAGACTTCTTTCGAGGTGTGATTTAACTCGGCGGTCACAACACCGTCAAGAGTTTGTTCAACACGTAAATTAAGCGGTGTTCATTGATGGACCGGCCTTGACTGACTTGCTCCATGAGTTGAAATATGTACGAAGCATTGACCGGCATGGGAGTGACGATGGCGCCGAACAAGCTCAGTACGGTCCAGGACCTGCGACGCGGCAACCGCGCCCAGGTCCTGCTGCGGCTGTACTCCGACGGACCGCTCAGCCGACAGGAGCTGAGCGGACTCACCGGCCTGAGCGCCGCGACCGTCAGCAACGTCGTCGGCGAACTCGTCGACTCGGGCATCGTCGGTGAGGCCGGGGCCCTCGACAGCTCCGGCGGCCGCCCCCGGGTACTGCTGCGCGTGGAACCGGGTTACGCCTCGGTGATCGGCGTCGACGTCGGCGAAACCCGGGTCCGGGTCGAGCTGTTCGACCTGTCGATGCGGGAGATCGCCCGCGACGACATGGCCCTGTCCGCCCAGGGCGCGGACGTCGAGGAAGTGGTGCGCCACATCCTCACCGGCATCACCAAGGTGATCGGCGAGGCCGGCGTGGACCCCGCGACCATCATGGGCGTGGGCATCGGCGTCCCCGGCCTGGTCGAACACGGACCCGAACTGCTCGTGCACGGACAAACCACCGGCTGGGACGCGGTCCCCCTGCTGCGCCTGCTCCGCGAGGGCACCGACCTGCCCCTGGTCATCGACAACGGCGCCAAGACCATGGGCCAGGCCGAGATGTGGTTCGGCGCCGGGCGCGGCGCGGAGAACGCGGTGATGATCCTGCTCGGCTCGGGCATCGGCGCGAGCATCGTCACCAACGGCAAGCCCTACCGCGGATCCACCACCAGCGCGGGCGAGTTGGGCCACCTCACCGTCAACGTGCGCGGCCGCCGCTGCCGCTGCGGCGCCCTCGGCTGCCTGGAGGCGTACGTCGGCGCCGAAGCCGTCCTGGACAGCTACCGCGAACTGCGGTCCGACGACGTGCTCACCGGCGCCGACGAGGAGACCCGCCTCGCCGCGCTGGTGGCCGCCGCCGACATCTCCGCCGCGGCGGCCGAGGTGCTGGAAACCACCGCGCTCTACCTCGGTGTCGGCATCGGCAACCTGATCAACCTGCTCAACCCGCAACGCGTCGTCCTGGGCGGCTGGGCCGGCCTGGTGGTGGGCGCACGCATGCTCCCGGCCATCCAGTCCCACGCCGCCGAACACTCCCTGCGCCGCCCCTTCGAGGGCACCATCATCGAACTCGCCCGCCTGGGCCCGGACGCGGTGGCCCTCGGCGCGGCCACCCTCCCGATCGAACGTTTCCTGCGCTCGGGAGGCGCCCGCGAGTGACGGACGGCGCCCGGCGAGTCCGGGCCCGGGGTCTTAACGGCCGGGGGCCGGTCGCGGGGGTGTGCCACGCCCGCGCGACCGGCCGGCTCGTGACCCGGGCCGGGCGGGCCGCTTCGACGGTCCCGGTCCGGGCCTGAAGCCCGCGTGGCCAAGGGCCGCCCGGGCGTTCCCATATGTGCCTCGTGGCGGCAAACCTGCGGACCGGTCTCACCGGCGTCGGTACGCTGCTGCCGGCGATCGAGCACAGCAGTGGCCTGGCGTCGAGCTGGGGCGGGTTGCTGAGCACTCTCCCGCTGCTGACGTTCGCCGCGACGTCGCCTCTGGTGGCCCGAACCTCTCACCGGTTCGGCACCGCACGCCTGCTGGTGGCAGCCCTCGGCGTGCCGGCCGTCGGAACCGGCGACAGGCCGCCCGCACGGCGGGTTCGGCACTGCGCCGCGGTCCTTCAGGGGGTCGCCCGGAGGATGTCGGCGATCGCGCGGTACCCGCGATCCTGGGCGTGCCGCAGCGGTGTGACCCCGCTCTTGTCCGCGATGCGGGGGTCGGCGCCGGCCGCGAGCAGGAGCCGGACGACCTCCTGGTGGTCGGGGCCGCCGTCGCCGAGGATGACCGCCTCCAGCAGTGCGGTCCAGCCGAGATTGTTCACGTGGTCGACGTCGATGCGGGTTTCGGCGGTCGCGAAGCGCACATATTCGACGTGGCCTCGCTCGCTCGCTGGGATCAGCGCGGTGCCGCCGTACCGGTTTCGCAACGTCGGGTCGGGGTCGGCGGGCAGCAGCGTACGGGCCATCTCCACGCTGCCGGTCACACCGGTCACGAGCCACGCCGTGTCGTCGCGGTAGTCGCGCGCGTCGGGATCGGCGCCCGCGGCGACCAGGATGCGCGCGGCCTCGACGTGGTCCTCGATCGCGGCGAGCAGCAGGGGCGTACGCCGGTCGCCGTCGCGCGCCTCGACGTTCGCGCCCCGCTCCAGCGCGGCACGTACGCCGGCGGTGTCGCCCTTGCGCGATGCGTCGAGCAGGGCCCGGTCGTCCCGCGGGGTTCCGCGGGGCGGTGTCGTGGTCATGGTCCCTCCGGGTGGCAGGCGTGTTGCGGGGGTCGCGGATCCGGGGGCCTCGGCGGCGTTCGGCGGCGCGGCAGGTGGCGATGACACGGCCGGGCCGGACGGGGCGGCGCTCGCGGACGCGGGCGGCGCCGTACTCGAACCGGAGCCGCCGTCGCCGCTCCCGCAGCCGCTCACCAGCACGGCGGCCACGGTTCCCAGCACCACGACGGACGCGCCGGACCGCCACCGGGCGACCGGGGGAGCGCCCGACGCGGTGTGCGGCTCGCTCACCGCGTTGTTGTCCGACTTCGGGTTTCGCTTCATGGCAGCCGGTCCTTTCCGTCGCGCCGACTGCCTCCATCGTCACTGCGCGGGCCGGCAGCCGGATCCCCGGAGCGGCTGCCGTCGCGCACCCGAGCGGTCGACCCCCGGGTCGGCCGATCGGATGATGCCCGGCCCGGTCCCCTTCGTACGCCCCTTCAGCCGGCCGAGCCGTCCGGTCCCCGGCGAGAGGCGAGAAACCTCGGCCGTCGATGTCGAGAACCCGTGACCGGCTCCGTCCCCGGTGTGAACGCGACCACAACAGGTCGCACGGGCGAGGAGAATCACGATGGCCAAGTACCTGTTGCTCAAGCACTACCGCGGCGCTCCGGCCTCGGTCAACGACGTGCCGATGGAGAAGTGGACGCCGGAGGAGATCTCGGCGCACGTGAAGTACATGAACGACTTCGCGGCCCGGTTGGAGGAGACCGGCGAGTTCGTGGACAGCCGGGCGCTCGCCCCGGAGGGGACGTTCGTGCGGTACGACGGCGAGGGGCGCCCGCCGGTCACCGACGGTCCGTTCGCCGAGACCAAGGACCTGATCGCCGGGTGGATGGTGATCGACGTCGAGAGCTACGAGCGCGCCGTCGAACTGGCCGGGGAGTTGTCGGCCGCCCCCGGGGCGGGCGGGCGCCCGATCCACGAATGGCTCGAAGTGCGCCCGTTCCTGGGCACGCACCCGACCGTCACGGAGTGACCCCGCCCCTGGACCGGGCACCGCTGCGCGGGCCCCCGGTTGCTCGCGATCCCCGTCCGCCGGAGCCGACTTCGCGGCGGCCCGGGACGCCGAACCACATCGACGAGGCACCGGGGTGACTGCGAAGTGGGCGTTGTCCGGGGGCCATTGGGCGACGGTGCTACCGGCACGTTTACGCCGGCGGGTGCCGACCGGGCGCTCCGCTCGCATGGAATGGCGCATGGAATGGATGGTGTCGGGATTGCGCGGGTTGCGTGTGCGGTGGTCCTGCTCCACGCGCGGTGTTTCATGGGCCTGAAAGGTTCTTCCGGGTCTTCGTCCCGTGCGGCAGGATCGCCGGATGACCGTCCATGAGGAAGCTTCGTGGCAGGTTCCCGGCACGGCGGGGTCTTCGGTGGTGAGCACCGACGGCGTCCCGGCGCCGGACCGGTTCGGTTGGTGGGCGGAGATGGTCGGCCGGCAGGTCATGCCCGTGTCCATTCGCAGCGCGCACTCGGCCCGGTTTTCCGGCGCCGCGCAAGCGGTGGAGGCGCCGCACACGCAGGTGACGGCCTTCGGCTTCTCGCCGATGACGGCGCGCCGCTCCGCGGTGCAGATCCGCCGCCACGATCCCGAGTGCTACTACCTGGTGCTGGTGCGCGGTACCCCGATCCGATTGGAGCAGAGCCGTCGTACCGCCTGTCTGGAGGCAGGCGGTATGACGCTGTTCTCCACCTCCCACCCGCTCGACTGCGACTTCACCGACGCCGGCCGCCGGACCCGGCTGACGCTGATGCGCCTGCCGCGCGGCACCCTCCCGCTCGCGGGCGGCCGTGCCGACCGGCTGCTCGGCGAACCCGTCTGCACCCGCACCGGACCGGCTTCGTTGCTCGCCTCCTACCTCGCGCAACTGCCCCGAGCCGCGCGCGGCAGTTCTCCCGGACACCTGGCCCGCCTGGGTGCCATCGGCGTCGACCTCGCCTCGACCGTGCTCGCGGCCGTTCTCGACGCCCATGGCACCCTGCCCGCCGCCACTCGCAAGGCGGCGCTGCTCGCTCGCGTGCGCGTGTTCATCGACCACCATCTGGCCGACCCCGCACTGCGGCCCGCCGCGATCGCCGCCCATCACCACATCTCCGTGCGTGCCCTGCACGAACTCTTCCGCGACGAAACGGAGTCCGTGGCCTCGACGATCCGGCGCCGCCGCCTGGAACGCTGCCACGCCGACCTGGCCGACCCGGCACTACGGCATCGCACCATCGGTGAGACCGCCGTGCGCTGGGGGCTCCGTCCCGGCGACCTCAGCCGGGCCTTCCGCGCCCTGTACGACACCACACCCCAAGAGGTCCGCACCCAGGCGCGGGACGCAGACGACCCGCGCGCTCCCTGCTGACCACCGGCGCACGCGGCCGCGTCCACGGAGTGGATCGCGTTTCCCGCAGCCACCTTCCGGAGGGTGCCCGGGACGCCTCGCCGGCGTCGCCGATCCCGCGAGCGAACGGACGTCGGCGCTGCGTCCGCGAGCCGCCCGGTACCCACTTTTTTGTGGGTACTTGGCGGCGGGCGGCGGCGAGGAGAGGCTGGTTGCGGGCGGTCGAGAGGCCGCCGAAGCGGGCGAGACGTGGGGTGACGGATGGATCACGAGACCGGCTGGGTGCCGGCGAGCCGCTCCAGGCGGCGGTGCCCCCAGTCGGACAGGGGAGCGAGCGCGTCGGCGAGGTCGCGGCCGAAGTCGGTCAGCGAGTACAGGGTCTTCAACGGCAGCACGTCGTACACCTGACGGCGCACGATCCCGTCGTCCTCCATCTCGCGCAGCGCCTGAGTCAGCACCTTCTCGCTCAGGCCCGGCAGTCGCCGACGCAGTTCTCCGGGGCGCTGCGGGCCGAACTCCATGGCCCACAGCAGCGCGGTCTTCCACTTGCCGTCGATCACCGCGATCGCGGCCGTCACTCCGCAGACGTTCGTGTCCCGGGCCCGACTGCGCGTCATCTCGCCCCTCCATTCCCTGTCGTCGGTCGATCGTCGTCCGTCGACATTTCCACACGCTCCGTTTGTCCCGCTATTCCATTTGTTCCGCTTGTTTCACGGGAGTCGAATCATGTCCTCACACACCGAACAGTCTGCCGTCACCGTGCTCGGTCTGGGTCCGATGGGGCGAAGCCTGGCCGGCGCGTTCGTCGACGCCGGGCTGCGGACCACGGTCTGGAACCGGACGCCGGGCCGGGAACGCGACCTGGTCGCGCGCGGCGCGATCGGTGCCGGGTCGCCCGAGGAGGCGGTCGCGGCAAGTGCGCTGACCGTGGTCTGCGTGGTCGACTACGACGCGGCGGATGCCGTACTGCGCCGCGCCGAAGTGGCCGACGCGCTGAAGGGGCACACGGTGGCGAACCTGACCGCCGACACGCCGGACAGGGCCCGCGATACCGCCGCATGGGCGGCCGAGCGGGGCGTCCGGTACCTGGACGGGGCGATCATGACGCCGACCACGACCATCGGAACGCCGGCGGGGGTGTTCATCTACAGCGGACCGGTGGACCTCTACCGCGAGCACCGGCCGGTACTGGACGCACTGGGCGGCACCCACACCCACCTCGGCGAGGACATCGGCCGGGCGGCGGCGTACGACGTCGCGCTACTCGACATCTTCTGGACCGCGATGGCCGGCTACGCGCACGCCCTCGCACTGGCGAAGGCGGAGGGCATCGGCGCGCGGGAACTGGCGCCGTTCGCCAAGGGCATCGGGGCGATCCTGCCCGCGATCATCGAGCAGTCCGCCGAGGAGGTGGACGACGGTACCTACTCCGGCGAGGGCAACCCGATCACGTCGGCGGCAGCGTCCATGGCGCACATCGTGCACGCCTCGGAGGCACACGGCATCGACGCCGGCGTGATGCGCGCGGCCGAGGGCATGGCCCGCCGCGCCATCGGACTGGGCCACGGCAGCGACGGGTTCACCCGGGTCACGGAGATCCTGGGGCGTCGCTGAGCCATGTCCGACGGAGCGCCGTGGGCTTGACGGTGTCCGGCGCGTGCGATCGCAAGGCGTAGGACCTCCCGGCCCTCGGCCACCTCGGCGAGTTCGACGACCACGTGGGCCGGCTTGTGTACTTGCGTGTGGAGGAGGGGCTCAATCGGATGGCGTGAGCGAGGAGTACACGCCGAACCATTGTTCGGCGCCGTACTCCTCGAACCGCTCCACCCCGGGTGAACCCCAGCTTCGCCGCGAGGCGCATCGCGCGGTCGTTGAACGTTTAGAACTCTCCCAGCCGTTCGCCGTGTTCGCCGTGATCGGTGAGGGCGGTGAGGGCGGTGAAGGACCTGGGTCTCCGGTCGTTCTCCGGAACGGGTGCGGGTGGCTGCCGGTCTACTTCTCCGGAATATCGGGGGATGTACCGGATTTGTTTCTTTTGTCCTTTGGCTTGGTTTCGCCTTTCGGCTTCTTGGTCGAGCCTCGGGTCGGGGACTCGTCGCCGGCGGGTGAGGAGACCTGATTGTCGACGGGGCGGGTTGTGCCACGGGGCGGAGGGAGAGCGGTCGCGAGCGTGGGTGCTGCCGAGGACGTCGGGACGGAGGTTGTCGTCGGGGGGACGGTGGGTGGGGCGGGGGCCTGCGTCGAAGGCGGGAGGGGCGCGGTGGTCGGCGCGGGACGGCTGTTGTCCGCGTCCGAGGCGCTGTGGTCGTTCAGGACCGCCACGGTCGCCACGGTCGCGCTCAGGATGATGCCGGCCACCAGACCCGCGGTCGTCAGGTGACGTCGTCTCCGCTGCGCCGTCCCCGTACCTGATGCGGCCGACGGTGAGACCGAGACCGAGGCCGAGGCCGACGTCGACGTCGACGGAAGGACCTCGGTGAGGGCAGCGTGGCCGTTCGCGACGACCGGTGTGCGCGGCGCGCCGGACGTGGGTCCGGACGATGACGCGGCGGCGTCGAGCAGGCGGACGCACTCGGCGGCGCCGGGCCTGGCGGCGGGATCGGCTCGCGTCATCGCCCCGATCGCGGACGCGAGTTCGCCAGGCACGTAGGAAGGGATGTGCGGCGAGCGCAGCGAGCGAGCCACGGCGGCCTCGAGGGAGGTGCCCGGGTATTCGCGTTCGCCCTTCAGCGCCTCCAGCAGGACCAGGCCGAGGGCGTGGATGTCGCACGCGGGCCCGGAGCCCTGTCCGAGGATCTGCTCGGGCGCGAGGTAAGGGATGGTGCCGACGATCGTGCCGGGCGTGGAGCGGGTGGGTTCGTCGACGAGGCGCGAGATTCCGAAGTCCGCCAGATACGGGGCGTCGCCGGGGCCGATCAGGACGTTGGACGGCTTCACGTCCCGATGCACGATGCCGGCCGCGTGCACGTATTCCAATGCCGAGGCCAGTCGTGCGCCGAGCCTGGCAACCCGGGCGCCGGTCAGGGGGCCGTCCAGGATGTGTTCCCGCAGGGTGACACCCTTGATCAGGCGCATCACCACATACGTGCAACTCTCGTGCCAGCCGACATCGTGCACCGTGACGAGGGCAGGATGCGACAACCTGCCCAGCAACACCGCCTCCTGGCAGAACCGTTCCGCTGTCATCGCACACACGCCGGGTCGGAAGACCTTGACCGCGACCTCCCGCCGCAGTCGCAGATCGACGGCCCGGAAGACGTCGGCGGTACCGCCCGCGCCCAGCAATTGCCCCAGGCGATAGCGACCGTCGAGGATGCCGCCGCTACGCGGAGGGGGACGCCGTATTCGGCGCGGCAATGCCGTCATGCAATCTCCCCGGATAGGTCCCGACAACGCCCGGGTCCCTACCCACTCTTCGTCCCCCCATACCGATGCGCGACCCGCATGCCCACAACTCCATGCGCACGCACGGGGCATCCATGCTGCTACGGCACGTGCATGCGGCATCCGACATCGTCCGCCGCCATGTGTGGCTTTGGGTGCTTTTGCCGCGACCGTGGCTCGCCGGTGTTGGCGAGGACGGTCCTGCGACTCGGCCCGATGGTGACGTGCCATCAGCCCGGGCTGGGGCGCGGGGCGTGGGCGCACAGGTGGGGCCGGTGCACCGTTGTGACGTCACTCGTACGTGTGTTCCTAACATGTCGGCATGACCGATGTCGTGCCCGTCCCTCCGCAGTGTCCTTCTGCGCGCACCCTGCGCGGCGTCCGGGTCGGGTATGTGCGGCAGAGCTCCTGTCCGTCCGACTTCGCCTTCGTGACCTTCGACTTCGCGCCGACCACCGGCTGGGGAGACGACTCGCTGTGGGTCGAGTTGGATCCCGAGGTACGCATCGTCGGCGACGCGCTGCCGGTTGCGTATCTGACCGCGTTCGTCGCCGGGATCGAGGAGGAGTGGGCGCTGCGGTACCCGGACGAGCGCCTGGTGGGGGCGCTCACGATCACCGAGGTCAGGCTGCACATGGTCGACTCGCACAAGGGCTCGTTCCGGATGGCCGGACGCAAGGCGGTCGACGCGATGCTCGCTCGCCTCCGATCCGATCCGGCCGGCCCCGCGGACCACACCGACCGAGAGGCTACCGCCGGGTAGGTTCGGGCCGGCCCGATCGAGGCGTCCTCCGCAAAGTCCCGGCGCCGCAGGTCCAACAGGGCCGGCGACCGCCGGGCCGACGCGGCCCTCCACCGGACCGTCCTCAGCCGCCTGCGCCGGGCGGGCCCGGCCGGGGTCCGAGCACCCGGGAAGTGGCAGAGTGGGGGGATGACCAGCACTTCGTCGACTTCCGGCGGCCCCTCGGAACAACGCCGCGAAGCGCTCCGGGACTTTCTGCGGGATCGCCGGGCGCGGCTCACACCGGGCGACGTCGGATTGCCCCCCGCGGGCCGGCGTCGTACCCCGGGGCTGCGCCGCGAGGAGGTTGCGGTGCTGGCCGGGGTAGGGGTGTCCTGGTACACGTGGCTCGAACAGGGCCGTGACATCTCCGTCTCGACCGAGGTGCTCGACGCGATCGCCGGTGCGCTGCGGCTGAGCGATCCGGAGCGCGTTCACCTCTATCTGCTCGCCGGCCTCAACCCGCCGCCCGCCGGCGGCGAGCCCGCGGCCGAGGTGACAGCCGAAATCCGGCAGTTGCTGGACGCGTGGGCCCCGCGGCCCGCGGTGCTGCGCGACCGTTCCTGGAACGTCCTGGCCTTCAACGACCCGGCACGCGCGGTCTTCGACTTCGACGGCACCGCCCGTAACTGTCTCGTCACGTACTTCACCAGTCCCCGCTACCGCGCGATCCCCGACCTGTGGGCGGCAGGAGCGCCCGCCGTGGTGGCCGCGTACCGCGCCGACGCGGCCCACGCGCCGGGCGACTCCGCGTTCGCACGGGTGGTCGACGGACTTCGCGACGCCAGCCCCGAGTTCGCCGAGCTGTGGGCCGGGCACGAAGTCGGCGCCCCCGCCCAGGCCGTGAACGCGCTGCGGCACCCCGAGGCCGGGGACCTGCACTTCGACGCGACGACGCTGACCGTCGCCGACCATCCGTACTGGAACGTCGTCCTGTACAACCCGCGGCCCGGCACGGACACCGAAGCCCGCCTCGCAACCCTGCGCCACCTGCGGCTCGCCACCCCGGCCTGACCTTCCTCGGGCGGAGCGCGCGGATCATCCTGGTGGTGCCACACCCACGATAAACGCGCACTGTATAGCCGCGAGCCGGCCCCGCACGCTGGATCCATGACGCACAACAGCACCCGCTTCGGCGGCAAGATCGTCCTCGTCACCGGCGGCACCAGCGGCATGGGCCTGGAGGCCGCCCGCAGGCTCCTCGACGAGGGTGCCCGGGTGATCGTCACCGGACGCGACAAGGTCCGCCTCGACAGCACCGTCGCCGACCTCTCCCTCGCCGCCACCCCCGCTTCCGCAATTGCCGACGCCCCTGCGGACCGCGGCGACCGCGTCCTCGGCATCTCCGGCGACGCGACCGACCCGTGCGACCTGGACGCCTTGTTCGCCGCGATCCGGGAACGCCACGGCCGCCTCGACGCGGTGTTCGCCAACGCGGGGATCGGGGCCTTCCAGCCCGTCGGCGAGGTTACCGAAGCCGAGTTCACGCGCGTCGTCGACGGCAACTTCAAGGCGGCGTTCTTCACCGTGCAGAAGGCGCTTCCGCTGCTTGCCGACGGGGGCGCGATCCTGATCAACGCGTCCTTCGCCGTGCACCACGGGGTCCCCAACACCGCGCTCTACACGGCCACCAAAGCCGCGGCGCACAGCCTGGCCCCGACCCTGGCCGCCGAACTGGCGCCGCGCCGCATCCGGGTCAATTCGGTGAGCCCCGGCTACACCGACACCCCGGCGTACCGCGCCGAGGCCTCCGACGAGGCGCGGGCCGGCGTCGGCGCGGTGGTCGCCGCAGGCCGCGTGGGCACCTCGGACGACATCGCCGCGGCGGTGGCCTTCCTGCTCTCCGACGAAGCGTCCTACATCAACGGCCAGGACATCGTCGTCGACGGCGGCCTCACCGCCGCCACCCCCGCCCAACTCCTCTGACCGCCGAGGGAATTTCGCAACCAGGGCGGGGCCGCGAATCCGACCTTGCCCGCAGCGTCCCCGCAGGGTTGCCGTGCCGGCCCTTCGCGCGGCATCCCGCGGGATCGATTGGCCGGGCGCCTCGTTCCCCGTCTCCATCCCTGCGCTCGGGCCGTGGTCGGCGAAGGTGCGAGGCCAGGGTTGTCTCGTGTTCGATTCGCCTGACTTCGATCTGGCACCGTACGCAGACTCCGACGTATCCGCCGTGCGGCGCACCTATTGCAGTTGGAGTGAGGCGGGCTGGCGTTCGCTGCTCGTGCAGTGCTTCGACCATGCGCCCGAGGTCGATCAGCTTCGGCTGCCCGGTGTCTGCGACCTGCATCTGGTGCTCTGTGTGGCCGGCGACGCGGTCATGCGGACACAGTCCGACGGGAGAGCGATCCGCAGTCGCCTGCTTCCCGGCAATCTGGAACTCGTGGTTCCGGGCCGGTCGAGCGTACGCACCTACCGGACGACGTCCGCCATGCGCACCATCCAGGTGCACATCCCGTCTGCGACCGTCGATCGAGCCGCCGCCCACCTGGGCGGTGCGGACCCGGACTTCGAAGCGCCGGCGGCTGCGGTGGGTGCGGGCGATCCGGTTGTCGAACATCTCTTGCGCGCGCTGCCCGCCGCCGGCGGTGCGAACGATCTGTATGCGGAATCGGCCGCCGCGTTCCTGGCTGCGCACCTGCTGACCCGGGGCCGGCAGGAACGCCTGCCGGGCCCCGAACACGCGGCGGTCCGGGTGGGCGTCGCCGTCATGCGCGACCGGATGGCCGAGCCGCTGACGCCGGCCGACATCGCCGCCGAAGCACACCTGAGCGTCTACCACTTCATCCGCGTCTTCCGGGAGGCGACCGGCGGACACCGCATCGGTTTCTCACCCGGCTGCGGATCGAGCGAGCGCGGCAGTTGCCGGCCGACGGCACCCTCACCATCGGACAGATCGCCGAGCGTTGCGGTTTCGCGAGTCCCGGAGCGCTGTCCGCGGCTTTCCTGAGTCGGGTCGGCGTCCGGCCCTCGGTGTACCGCAATACCGATCGGTGATCGGGCACTGGTGCATGGGGGATGTGATGGGTCGTCGGCAAGGGTGTATCGCGGGTCCGACGGGTGATCGGCAAGGGTGCACGGCAGGATGCGATGGGTGATCGGCAAGGGTGCACCGCAAGATCCCACCGGTGATCGGCAATTCGGCGCATGTTCCCGGGCCGGACGCGTCGCTGGTTTCGGACGGAGTCATACGGCACCTCGTCGCCGCACCATCACATTCGCCGACGGACCCGGACGCGTCGGGTGTTCGCTCGGGTCGCGGCGTCGGGCCAACCGCGACACGGCGGTCGCGGTACCGCAGGATGGTCCGTTCGCGGGAGCGTGCGGCAGCGAACGAAAGGAATCGGATCTTGCGCAGCTACGACGCGACAGCGACTTCGACCGCATCTCCGGCGGTCGTCTGGCGCCTGGCCGCGTTCGGTTACGACGACGTGCGCGGTGTCGCGCGTAGGGCGCGGCCGGCGCCCGAGGGGTGGGGCGGCCGGCCGCGACGTGTCGACGGGGTCGTTCGGGCCCACACGCGAACACTCCGCGACACGACCCACGGTGTCGCCCGGCCGGCCGGCTGTCCGGAGCCGCGCCGGGGCCGGGCCACGGATTCACCCGATTCGGCGTGCCGATGCTCCGTCATCGACCGCTGCGGAGGCTTCCGAAGACTCGAGCGACCCGCCGATTCCGGCCGAGCCCGACTCCCGGCGGTCACGGGCGGACCCGAACACCCGGCCCTGCACCGCGAGGTCACGCCTGTGATCGGCGGGTCCGCGACACCGGGCCACCCGCCGAGCGACCGGCCGTCTCCAGCAACTCGATCATGCTGCCCTGGAATTCGGGAAGCATCCGCAACGCCACGACCCACGCGTCGACGTGATCGGCGAGGAACTCGTCGGTGAGTGCGCGCAACGTGCGATCGTAGGCGTCCGAGGTCGCGGGCCCGAGGGAGTGGAGGGCCTGCGACCGGGGCGGCGCCGCGGGCACCGACCCCCGCGGTGTCACCCGCGCACCCGGCGGGACCCGATGCCACCACGGACCGATGGCGCGATCGGCATCGGGGGTTCCTGTCGTCCGCACGTCGAACCGGACCGCCTCCGCGCGGGACCGGAGTTCGTCGGGGCAGCCAGGCTGATCGGCGAGGGTGAGGGCGCCGACCGGTCCCCACGGTCGCGCCTCGTCGGCGCGCAGTACCTCGTCCCATTCCAGCGTCGCTCGCGGGGACAGCAGCAGCAGATGCATTTCCGAGGGGTGGATGTACGCGGCGTAGTAGTAGTGCCCGTCGGGCAGGCCGACGTCGAGGTTGTGCAACCGCCGGACGAGAATCTGCCGCCGGGCTTTGAAGACGCTGAGCCGGTCGAGGATGGCCGGACCGTCGCGATGGGCGAACGCACGTGTCACCACGTCCCGATCGGCATCGTCCATGAGCGGTCCATGCCTCGTGAACAGCGCACGGCCGGCTTTCGGGCCCAGTGCGCCCAGCAGATTGTGGGCGGCGCGAAATGCGACGGATCGGGCGGTGGGAGGGCAACCGCGCACGATCAGCCCGCGCAGGCCGTGCACGATGTGTTCGGGATTCACCGATTCGACGAGCGCGTACCGTTCCGCCACCGTGCGGTCGTACGGAGAGCTGTCGAGCACGGCTCGGCCCGGGTCGGCGATCGCCATCACGCGCACCATCAGATCTCGATCGATGCGGGGATGGACGGCCAGGCGCCAGGCCAGTGGGCCGTCGGCGTGGTCGGCCAGTCGGCGCAGGGTCCGCGGCGCGACGGCCGGATTCTCGGCGAGCAGGTGGCGCGACGCGGGCGATCCGTGCGCGATCACCGCGTCGACAACGCGGGGATCCGGGGTGGCGGCTCCACCGAGGACGCCGCGCCGGATCTCCGCGCCGCACCGTTCCAGCACCGGCACCATCACCCGGCGCGGCGCGCGACTCAGCAGCGTGGCCCACTCGCTCATGCGTTCCCCCTCGACGGACGGCGTCAGGCTAGCCACCCGACCGAGCGAGCCGCACGTGCGTTTCCGCCACCCTCACTCGGTCCCGGCGGAGCGTCCTCGGCCGGGACTCCGGGTGACCGCTGCTCGGCCGGGGGCCGTGGTTCGCGCCATTGGGCCGCCCAGTGCGGCCAGGAGTCGCGCAGGTAGCAGGCGAAGGGAAGCCACCGGATCAGGTCGTTGGTGACGAGGATGATGCCGGACGCCGACGGCCATTGGCCCGAGGCGTACAGCCACAACCAGCCGAGCGGTCCGAGGATCTTGCCGACGAATCCGACGGCCGCGACGAGGAAGCCGTGCTCGGGGCGCAGCGCGACGTCGAGGTAGAGCATGCCGTAGAGGCCGAGCACCATGCCGAGGGTCGCGAAGATCTGCGGGTGTTCCTGCGGCGGCATGTCCGCGAAGCGGAAGAGCCACTGAGGGTCGATCGCGGCGTGGCAGCCCCAGGCGATGTTGTGGACGCCTGCGGCGGCGAACGTCCGTGCAGACGCCGACGCGGCATCGGTGGGAGGGTCGGATTCGGCGGCGGGGGGCGCAGCGGCATCCAACCAGGTCAACCGCGGTGTTAGTGTCCCGTGCATGGGGGAACAGCGGGTGGTCGTCGTGGGGGGAACCGGCTTTTACGGCCGGTATGTTGTGGATGACCTGCTGCGTCAGCCGCACGTCGCGGTGACCGTGGTCGCCCGGCGCCGGCCGGCCGAGGCTTTCGATTCGCCGCGCGTCGACTGGGCGATCGCGGACCACGCGGACGTACGGAGTCTGGCCCGGATCGTGGAGGGTGCCGCGGCCGTGGTGCACTGCGCCGGGCCCTTCCAGTCGATGGAGCCGGATGGCACGCCTCCCTGGGGGCCATTGCGGGCCGCGCTTGCCGCGGGTGTTCCGTACGTCGACATCAGCGAGGACCGGGCGTTCCGGCGCGGCGCGCTCGCGGCGGCGCGGTCGGCTTCGGTTCCGGTACTGATCGGGGCGTCGGTGGTCCCGGGGCTTCAGGCGTTGCTGGTGGCAGACATGGTGCGGGGCCTTCAACGGGTCGACGCCATCCGCTGCGCCGCGGCGCCGGACACTCGGCGTCACCGGGGACCGGCGATGTTCGCGGCCATGCTGCACGGTGCGGGGCTGCGTTTCGAGGCCCCGCGAGGTGGTGTACCGACGGTGGTGCACGGTTGGTCGGAGCCGGAGTGGGTGCGATTCCCGCCGCCGATCGGCAGACGACTGGTTCATCAGGTGTACGAGATGGCCGATCTGGACGTGCTGCCGGACCTGTTCGGGGCGCGCACGGTCAGCTTCAAGGCAGGTAGCGAATTCCCCATGCTGAACCGGGCCTTGGGGGCATTCGCGGTGGTCAGGGCGCGGACGGGCAGGCCCCGTCGTCCGCAGGAGTGGACGTCGGTGGTCCGCGGATTGTCCTGGCTCGCCGGGCGCGCGGGCGATGAGGCGGGGGCGTTCATGGTCGAGGTCGCCGGCGATCGGGACGGCCGTACGGTGACCCGCCGCGTGGGCATGACCGCGCGTCGGCACGGCGGTCGCATGCCCGCCCTGCTCGCGGGAATCGCGGTGGAGAGGCTCCTCACCGGCCGATTGAAGGCCGCCGGAGCCGTCCCCTTGGACAGTTGGCTGCCGCCAGGCGAGTTGTACGCGGCGCTCCTGGAACGTGACATACGTCTGTGGACCTCGTCGGACGACGACTGGCACCCACATTCCCTTTCTCGCGGCCTGGTTGGCGCGGTGCCGTAGCGCACGGACGCGGTGGGTCCGTGCGGAGCCCCTGTGGGGGCGGGAGCCTCGCGCGCCCATCGACGAAGAGGGTGGCGGTGGTTCGGGGCGCGGTCGTTCGTGTCGTCGGCCGCGTGTAGTTTCCGCCTCGGGGTTGGCTGAGGACTTCGGAGGCACGGTGTCGGAGAGTTTCCTGCCGGCCACGCGTATACCGAGGGCACGGCGGGATTTCGAGACGTGGTTGGACGCCCCCGTACCGGGGAACGGGATGTTGGCCAACCCCGGTGAGATGTTCACCGGTTGGTTCTGGGACGGCACCGGGTCGGACGACCGTTGGGCGCAGGTCGGGAAAGGGCGAACTCGGCGCGTCGACATGCGCGGCGGCGGTTGTGTCGTGGCGTGGGGAGGGCCGGTGCGGATCGCCGTGGGGCGTTCGCACCGGCCTTCGGGGGAGGGTCAGTTCGGGTGCTTCACCCATGGGGATTTGGCATACCCGCTGTCGACGTGGAACACCTGGGGGTTGCCGTACAGCTTGCGGACGCGGATCTTCCACACGGCCACGCCCTGCGGCGGCTGTACCACCAGGTCGAAGTCCGCCGGGCGCCCTGCCTGGCGCCACTGCGCGCACGCCTCGACGCAGGCGGCCACCAGTTCGGTGAAGTACTTCGTGAGCTTGACGATCGAGGGCGTCTTCCCGGTCTCCTCTTTCATGTGTTTCAGACAGACCAGGTCGGTTTCCATGCTCGCGGTGCAGAACGCCCGCGGAACCCACGACTCGTGGATGGGGATCCAGGTCAGCGCGGTGACCCCGCCGGGAAGCTGGATCTCCGTGTAGCCGAGCTTGTTGATCGTGGCGCACACGACATCCCAGTCGACGCCGCGCCACGCGAGTACGTTGACCGCCTTGGACAGTTCGAGCGCGGTCGACTTCGCCGGCATTCGCTTCTTGAGCGCGGCGAGGATCGTGTTGTTCCGGCAGTGCGCGAGGACCTGCGCGATCTCCTCCGGCTCCAGGCCCGCGATGCACACCAGCCACGGCTTGCCGTAGAACGTGACCATCGAGGTGCACGCCTCCAGTGCGAGTGTCCCCATCGTGGACAGGCACGTGAACCGGCCGACGACCTCGGGCCGTACCAGGCTCACGCTGCCGGACAGATTCAGGCTTGCCGTGACGACCGCGCTGATCGGCGCGGCGCACACGTTGGTGATCCGCTGCTTCTGCTGGTCCTCGGAGAGCGTGTAGGACGTGCCGAGTTGCACGTCGATCTGCGCGCCGAGGTGGACCGTGGTGACCTGGAGCAGGGGCAGGGCGACGTTGCGGTGCTTGACCAACGGGGCGGTGAGCGGTTCGAGGATCACGGTGAGCTGGAACGAGCCGATGTCCAGTAGGGCGGCGTCCGCATCGGCGACGATCGTGGCGAGGTCGTCGAACGCCGCGGTGTACGAGGCCAGCGTGGTCGTGCGGTGCAGTTCGACGGTGGTCGAGCGCTGGGCGAACGCCGCCAGCTTGGCGTTCGCGCCCGGCAGCGCGGCCAGGAGGCCGATCATCAGCTTGGTGGGCGAGGTGAACGCTCCGAGCCGGTCCCTGGTGGCGGTCTTGAGTCGTGCGCCGGTCACGTCGGCGCTCATGATGTCGTCGTGCCGGACCGACAGCAGTTCCTCGAGGGCGTCCTCGACGGAAGCTTCGAAGTGGACCTTCAGGTCCTCGAACACCCCCAGCGCCAAGTGGTCGATGAGCGCGACCATCTGGGCCTTCCACAGCGCCCGGCGCACCGGGTCGGCGAGGTGCGCGAGTTGCGCGTCCACCTGCTGGTTGGCGTTGTCCTTCCACTTCTGCATGGCGCTGTTCGCCTGGCCCCGCAGCACCGCGTGCAACGCGGGCTTCAGTTCCGCCTCGTTCGCGGGCCGTTCGGGTGGAGTACCGTCTGCCCCACCGATCGTGTGCTCGGTCATTGCCGCACCCCCCAATCCCCCGCCGCGCGCTCGACGCCACGACGAGACGAGGTCGCGGCGGGCGGCGGCGTCGACAATTCTGACAGCACATCAACTCCCTACGGGACAAGATGCGTTGATCCGATACGGCCAGGTGTTCGGCGAGCTCTTCGCCCCTGGTCCGGCATCGGTGTCGCCGGCCGCTGCCGCGCGAATGGTGGCCCCGCGGCCCCGCGGCCATGGCGTCGAGGGCGCTCCGCCGGCGTGACTCCGGGAGGACGCCGATCTCGCCGGCGGCTCCGTGGGCGCCTTGCAGGAGTCGGCCGTTCAGGACGATCCCCGTGGTGATGTGGCGACCCGCGACGACGTTGACCGCCGGCCTGCCCGACAAGGCCGCCGCCGGCGTCGCCGACCTGATCACCGGCAGGAAGAACGCCGACCACAGTTCGGCTCGTTCCTCGACCGGGAGTGGGCCAAGGCCAAACGGTACGGACGGTCTGCCCGCCGCCACGCAGCAGTACCGGATCGCGCTACGTCGATGACACCGCCCGTCGCCCGCGGACGGCATCGCGAGGGTGTCCAACTCCGGTCTTGACGACCGGGGTTGGACACCCCGACTCCGTCGTTCGCGCCGAGGTTCGGGCCCGGGTTCGTGCGGTGATGGTCCGTCAGGAGGCGGCCGGATCCACGGGATCGACCACGACGAGTTCTTCGATGTGTTCGTTCAGTTGCTCGCGTGCTTCCTGGGGCAGGCCCGTGTCCATGATCAGCGTGTCCGCGTCGCCGAGTCGGGCGATCGTGCTGATCCCGATCAGGCCCCACTTGGTGTGGTCGGCGACCACGACCAGGCGGCGGGCGGCTCGCACGAGGGCGTGATTGGTCTCCGCCTCCAGCAGGTTGGGCGTGGTGAATCCGACGCGCGGGCTGATGCCGTGGACGCCCAGCATGAGCATGTCGACGTTGAGGCTGCGTAACGCCGCGACCGCGACGGGACCCACCAGCGCGTCCGACGGCGTGCGCACGCCACCCACGATCACCACGGTCTGATCGGATCGGCCGGATTGGTGGAACACGTCCGCGACCGGAATCGAGTTGGTGACCACCGTGAGCCCGGGAACGTCGACGAGTTGCCGCGCCAGTGTCCAGGTCGTCGTCCCCGCCGACAACGCGATGGCGCTGTTCGGCGCGACCATTGCCGCCGCACGCCGGGCTATCGCCTCCTTCTCCGCGGCCTGCAGCCCGGACTTGGTCACGAAGCCCGGTTCCTCGGTCGAGCTGCCGTCCCTCGACGTGGCGCCGCCGTGCACCTTGACGATCAGACCCTGCGCGGCCAGTACTTCGAGGTCGCGTCGAATGGTCATGTCCGAGACCCCGAATTTCCGCACCAGCGTCGCGACGCGGACGGAACCCTGATCGGCGACCATTTCCAAGATCGTGTTTTGTCGCTGACGTGCCAGCATTGCCGATCCTCCCGCCCGTAGGTAACCAACATATTCCAACATAGCAGTGTTCGTTTCCCGCGCCGCGCTCTGCCTATCGGAAAGATCCTTTGTGCGCACCCTTTCCTGTCGGGTGGAGGCCGCGGCAAGAGTATTTACCAAACCGAGTCTTGTTGGTTAATGTTGGAACTGCTAGATATGTGAGTCGCATTACGAGTGAATACCGCGCCTTCATGTTCGATTGCAAGATCGACTTTTCCGAGCGCAAGAGGAGTCCACCTCGAGAATCCCCCGTTTCGGCAGGTCGGAGCGCTTCCGTCGAGGGGAGCGAAGCATGACGGCCGGGCATGTGGACGCATCGACCATCGAACATGCGCGGTTCTCCCGGACCGCCGACATTCACAGGGGCTGACCATGACGCACCGCAGACGCACCCGGCGGAGGGCCGCGATGGTGGCGGCGTTCGCATTCGCCGTGGCGCTCACGGCCTGTTCGTCCGGCAAGGACGAGAACAAGTCCGGATCGCCCTCGGGCCCACCGGTTTCCTTATCCGGCACCATCAAGATCGCCTATTTGCAGAAGCAAGGTGACCAGCAGTACTTCGTGGACGAGGCGGACGGCGCCCGCGCGAAGGCAAAGGACCTCGGGGTCGACCTCAAGGTCGTCAACCTCGGAAACGACACCAACAAGGCCGTCAGCGAGGTTCAGGCGGCAATGGCGCAGAAGTACAACGGGATCGTGATCGTCGTGCCCGACCCCGCAGTGGGACCGCAGGTCGTCGACATCGCCACGCGGGGCGGCGCACCGCTGCTCGCGTCCGACGACCAGATCTGCGTCGGCGGGGCCGATCCGACCAAATGCGCCAAGGACAAGCTGGTTCCGCGCGTGGGCTTCAGCGGTCCCCAGATGGGCACGCAGGTGGGCCGGCGAGCGGCCGAGGAATTCAAGAAGGCGGGCTGGACTCCGGCCGACACCGCGATCATCGCCGCCTGGAAGCAGGACGTGACGGTCTGCACCGATCGGGTCGAGGCCGCCCACGAGGCGTTCAAACAAGCGACCGGCGCGGACGTCAAGGTGCTCAAGGTCGGCACCGACAACACGCCGCCCGACGCGCAGAACAAGACGGCGGCCACGGTGAGCGGCAACCGATCGGTGAAGCACTGGATAGTGTGGGGCTGCAACGACGAGAACGTCAGTGGCGCGGTCACCGCGCTGCAGAACGGCGGCTATGGATCCGAGGACGTGATCGGCGTCGGACTGGGCGCCTATCTGGCGTGCAAGGACTGGGGTTCCGGCAAGCCGAGCGGAATGAAGGCCGCGTTGTTCATCAATGGCCACGAGGTCGGCGGCCTCGCCGTGCAGACCATGGTCGATCGGCTCAGGAACGGCAAGCCCTTCCCCGCCGAGGCGTTCGCGACCACCAAGATGGTCGACCCGTCGAACTGGCAACAATCCGGCCTCAAGTGCACGTGACCCGGTTCGGCTCGCGGCCGCGTCGACCAGCCCGCCGCCACCCCTGACGGCACCGCCCGGCACGAGTCGCGGCGGCCCCGGCGCCCCCCCCGGGGGGCGCCGCCCCCCCCCCCCCCCCCCGGCCCCCCCCCCCCCCCCGGGGCGGGGCCCCCCCCCCCCCCCCCGGGCCCCCCCCCACCTCCCGAACGCCCTCGAGGTCCAGTCATGACGAAAAGCCCACCCCTCGACCTCCCGGGCCCCGCGCTCGCCGTCGAGAACATCCACAAGGACTTCGCCGGAGTCCACGCACTGCGCGGCATCACGCTGGACTTCCCCCGCGGCACCGTCACCGCGCTGATGGGGGAGAACGGCGCCGGGAAGTCCACCCTGATCCGGATCATCAACGGCGACCATCGACCCGGCGACGGCCGCGTCCTCGTCGCCGGCACACCACGCGAACTCCACAGCCCCGCCGACGCCCGCAGGCACGGGATCCGCGTGATCGCACAGGAGCCCGAGATCGTCCCGCACGTCAGCGTGGCCGAGAACGTCTACATCGGCGCGCTGCCGCGCAAGACGGGCCGCATGCTCGACCGAGGCACGCTGTACCGGCGCATGCGCGCCGACCTCGAACGCCTGGGATTCGCACACGCCATCGCCCCCGAGGCGCTCGGTTCCCAACTCTCGCCCGCGCAGCGCCAACTCGTTGAAATCCTGCGCGCGCTGACCACCGAGGCCACCGTCCTGGCCTTCGACGAACCGACCTCGTCGCTGTCCGAACACGAGGTGGACGCGCTCTTCGACCTCATCCGGCGACTCCGCGACCAGGGTCTCGCCATCATCTACGTCTCGCACCGCATGCAGGAGATCTTCCGACTCGCGGACCGCATCGCCGTCCTGCGCGACGGCGAACTCGCCGGCGTACGCGACGCCTCGCGCACAGACGAGGGCGAGGTCGTACGCCTCATGGTCGGCCGCGACCTGTCGGCCCTGTTCGCCCGCAGACGCAGCGCGCGCGACCGCGTCGTCCTGGACGTCCGCGACCTCACCAGCGAACACGTGTCGAACGTGAACCTGGAGGTACGCGAGGGCGAGGTCGTTGCCCTGGCCGGTCTGGTCGGCGCCGGGCGATCCGAACTGGCCGCCGCCCTCGTGGGAGACCTGCCGATCCGCTCCGGCGAGGTACGCGTCGAGGGTAGGCCGCTCCGGCTGCGCATTCCCCGGGACGCCGTGCGGGCGGGCATCGGGTACGCACCCGAGGAACGCAAGGCCCAGGCGCTGTTCATGACCGGCTCGGTCCGGCACAACATCAGCGTCGCGGTCCTCGACCGCCTGCGTCGCTTTCGATTCGTCAGCTCGCGTCGCGAACGAAGCCTCGCGCAGGAGTTCGTCGACCGCCTCGAAGTGCGCACCCCCTCCATCGACCACGAGGTGCGCAAGCTGTCCGGCGGCAACCAGCAAAAGGTCGTCCTGGCCCGCTGGCTCGCTCGTCGACCCAAGATCCTGATCCTGGACGAACCCACCTGCGGCATCGACATCGGTGCCAAGGCGGAAATCTACCGTCTCATCGACGAGTTGGCCGGGGCCGGTGTCGCCATCCTCGTCATCTCCTCCGAACTGCCCGAGGTGCTCGGTCTCGCGGATCGCATCGTCGTGATGCAAAACGGCGGGATCACCGGCGAACTCGACCGCGCGGACGCCGACGAGGAGAGCATCCTCGCCCTCGCCATGGCATACGACCTCGCCGAACCGACCCAGGGGAACCCGTCATGACCACCACGACCAACGCGCCGCCGCCGATGCCCGCCACCACCACCGGCGGCCACGCCCGGGCGTGGCCCCGACGCGTCGCCACGGCCGTCGGCGCGCAGAACACCAGCCTCATCGGTGCGCTCATCGTCGTCGTCGGCACGTTCGCCTGGCTCGACGACGGCTACCTCACCACCGCCAACATGACCGTGATCGGCGACACGGTCGCGGTGACCGGCCTGCTCGCGGTCGTACAGACCGTCGTCATCATCTGCGGCGCGCTCGACATCTCGGTCGGCTCGCAGGCGGGCATCGCGTCCGTCGTCAGCGCCATGGCGTTCACCTTGACCGACGGCAACGCGGCCCTGGGCGTTCTCGCCGCGGTCGGCGTCGGCATCGCGGCGGGCGTGGTCAACGGCATCGTCATCGTGTACGGGCGGGTCAACCCCGTCATCGCCACGCTGGCCACCCTCGCCGCGTACAAGGGTGTCGCCCAACTGCTGGCGGGCGGCCGCGCACAGGGCTACGTGCTCGGCGACGACTTCTTCATCTTCGTCGCCCGCGGCAAGATCCTCGGACTGTCCGTCCAGATCTGGACGTTGTTCGTGGTCGCCGTGGCCGTGCACGTCCTGCTCAAGTACACCGACATCGGCCGCAACATCTACGCCATCGGCGGCAACGACACCGCGGCCCGCCTCGCCGGCATCAACATCAACAAGTACCTGGTAGCCGTGTACGCCCTCGCCGGCGTCGTCGCGGCGATCGCCGGAGTCATCCTGACCGCGCGCACCGGTTCCGGCCAGCCGACCTCCGGCAGCGAAGGACTGGAACTCAAGGCCATCACCGCGGCCGCACTCGGCGGCTGCGCCCTCAAGGGCGGCAAGGGCGGCATCGGCGGCACACTCCTCGCCGTCTTCCTCCTCGGCGCCCTCGAAAACGGCCTCAACGTCGTCGGAGTCAACTCCTTCTGGCAAAACGTCGCCCAAGGGGCGCTCCTCGTCGTCGCCGTCGTCGTCCAACAACGGCGCAACGGGGAACGCGCCGTCGGATTGCCCACATAGGCACCGACGTTGCCGCTCGCAGGGTGGTCCACGGGCGGGAGCAGGAGTCGCCACGGGGGCCGGCCCAGGCGTGGGGCGACGTCGACATCGGATCCGGTGACACGGAGTAGCAACGACGCGGGCCGCCTCCCGCACCCCGTCCGCGTACTTCGACATCGCGTCGGCGCCCGCCGGCGGATCGGATCGTCGGTTACCCACTGTTCTCATTGCGTTCAGCGTGAGGTGGCAGATCGGCCCGGTTCGAGCCTGTTGACTGAGGCCGGTGTGCTCGGACGGGGACGCAGGCAGGCCGCATGGCCTCGGGGGAGAAGGGACCGTGGTGGGTAGGTCTGGGCGGAGCGCAATGCGGCGACACATCATCGACCGGGCGGTCGAACGGGAGTTCCACAGTGCGTGGATGCTCGCGGACCTGGCCGAACACGACTTCGAGGTCACCTTCGCCACGGTGAATCCGCTGCTGCGCCGGATGGAGGCGGACGGCGTGCTGATCGCCGAGCGTCGCGAGATCGCGGGACGCGCTCGGCGGATGTACCGGGCATCCGAGGCGACGCGGACGGAATTGGCCGAGGAGCGGCGGGCGCTCGCCGAGGCGATTCGTGAGGTGTTGCCCGCCGGTCGACCCGGCCGATCCCAGGCGCCGGTCGAGTAGTTCGCGCCGGTCGCGAAGCGGTCGGTCGGTCGGCGATACGACGCACCGGGGTCGGATGCCGGGCTGCCCGGGCTCACCCTCACCCTCACCTTGACCCTGACCCCGACTCGGACCGCCGGCCGGTGCCGGCAGAACGAGCCGGGGGAGAGGGCCGGCCGCTCCCACCGCCGTATCGCGCCGGTGACCCGCAGTAACGCGGGCACAGGGCAGCCACCGCGTTGGGACGCGGCCCGTGATCTATCGTGGGTGGGGAACGTCCGTGCGCCGTTCGCGCCGGTGGACGGAGGCAGCGCACCGCGCCCGGGCGCTTCGGGAGACTTATACGGAGCCGGTGCCGTCGCGGCGATGAGTCTGCCGACTCCCACAGGTCTACCTCCCCACCGAGACAACCGACTCATCGGGAGCAGGACATGGGACTCATCCACATCGAGATGTTCGCAACCCTCGACCTGGTCGGGCAGTCGCCCGGCGGCCCCGACGAGGACCCGGTGGGGTTCCCGTTCGGTGGCTGGCAGGCGCCCCTGCTGGACGAGGTCGCCGGGGCGCAGATCGGTGCCGCGTACGAGGGCACGGATGCCCTGCTGCTCGGCCGGCGGACGTATGACATCTTCGCCGCCTACTGGCCGCACCAGGAGGGCGGCGAGGACAACGAGATCGCCACGCTCTTCAACAGCGTCCCGAAGTACGTGGCCTCCCGCGGCAGGCCCGACCTCTCGTGGGCCGGGTCCACGCAACTCGGTCCGGATCTCGCCGACGCGGTACGCGAGATCCGGGACCGGCACGAGCACGTGAAGGTCGTCGGGAGCCTGAACCTGGTGCAGAGCCTCCTGCGCGAGAAGCTCTTCGACCGTCTCGACCTCTGGGTGCATCCAATCGTGCTGGGCGTCGGGAAGAAGGTGTTCGACGCCGGCGCGGTGCCCACGAACCTCACCCTCCTCGAACCGCCGGCAGCCGGTCCGCAGGGCACCGTGTACCTGCGCTACGGGCTCGCCGACGGCACGCCCGGGACCGGGGACATGAGCGCACCCGATCGAGGTGTCGGGCGCGAGGACTGAAGCCGCCCCTCGCCGGGTGACCTCGCGGCCTTCGGGAACACGGCTGTCGTGTTGGCGTTGACGCCGACGTCAAGGCGTAGCGTCCTCGAGCGATTGCCATCGCCAACGAGGAGAACGGAAACCACGTCGATGACCACCACGGCGAACCCGGCCGACCGCGCCGCGCTGATCGAGTGCGATCAGGACTTCTTCCGGGCGCTGGTCGCCGCGGACGGTGCGCGCCTGGACGAACCAACGACCGACGATTTCATCCTCGTCGGCGTCGGCGACGGTGTTTCGGTCACCAAGGCCGTGCTGCTGGAAGCCGTCGTTTCCGGCGCCGTGCGATTCCCGGCCGTGCGGTCCTTCCCGGACGAGGCCGTCGTTCGGCGCATCGGTGATGTGGGTGTCATCGTCGGCCGGACGAGCATGGACTTCACGCGGACCGACGGTTCGTCCTTCACTGCCGCAAGCCGCTACACCCACGTCTTCTCGGTTCGCCACACCGGCGGATGGCGCCTGCTTTCCGCACAGGGCACGGAGATCAAACCCGGTACGTGAACGCGGCGGCGGGAACTCTCGTCGGCGACACGGGTCGTCGTTATCCCGTGAGCCTGTCCGTTGCGACAAAAGACGAAAGGCAAGGAAATCGCTCTCCTTGCCTCTCCCAAGTTATAGCGCACAGGGGGACTTGCGGCAAGGCCCCGGTGGTGCCGCAGAATCCTCGACCGAGGCCACCACCTGCGGAAATGGGCACGACACAGGTGGGTTGCCGTCGCCCTCCGGGGATGCGGTGACGTCCGTCCGACGGTGGACCTCGCCAAGTGATCGCGGGCGGGACTCGTCGGAGAGAACAACCACCGATGAGGACGTGCCCGACAAGCGGTTCGACAGAGCCGGACGAGCCGGTGATCCGACCGGCCGATGCGGGGCAATGGGGCACGGTGGCTGCCTCGGAGGGATGGCAATGATCGAGCAGTACGTGTTGGACCTGCAAGAGATCGACGAAACGCAGGTCGCGGTCGTCGGCGGCAAGGGCGCACACCTGGGCGGACTGTCGCGGATCGAGGGCATCCGCGTGCCGACCGGCTTTTGCGTGACGACGGACGCCTTCCGCCGGATCATGGCGCAGGCGCCGTCGATCGAGGATCGGCTCGATCTGCTGTCACGCGTGGACCCGGACGACCGGGAGGCGATCCGTACACTGAGCGCGGAGATCCGGCGGACCATCGAAGGGATCACCGTCCCGAGCGATCTCGCGACGGCGATCACCGGCGCGCTCGCGCGATTCGGCGAACAGGCCGCCTACGCCGTGCGATCGAGCGCGACGGCGGAGGACTTGCCCACGGCCTCCTTCGCGGGCCAGCAGGACACGTACCTCAACGTCGTGGGTCCGACGGCGATCCTCCGGCACGTCAGCCGGTGCTGGGCCTCGCTGTTCACCGAACGGGCCGTGACCTACCGCCGGCGCAACGACATCGACCACCGCACGGTCCACATGGCCGTGGTCGTGCAGCGGATGGTCTTTCCGCACGCGTCGGGCATCCTGTTCACGGCCGACCCCGTCACGGGCAACCGGAAGGTCTCCACCGTGGACGCCGGCTTCGGCCTCGGCGAGGCCCTGGTCTCCGGCCTGGTGAACCCTGACGTGTTCAAGGTGCGGGACGGCGAAGTCGTCGCCAGGACGATCGCCGCCAAACAGCGTGCCGTGCAGGCCCTGTCGGCCGGCGGTACGCGGGAAGTGGCGGTCGACGTGCGGCGGCAGGAGGAGCCGGCGCTGACGGACGCGCAGGTCGTGCGGCTCGTCCGACTCGGGCGGCGGATCGAGGCGCACTTCGGCCGTCCGCAGGACATCGAATGGTGTCTGAACGACGACGACTTCCGGATCGTCCAGAGCCGGCCGATCACGACGCTGTTCCCCATCCCCGAGATCGGCGACCAGGAGAATCGCGTCTACGTCTCGGTCGGTCATCAGCAGATGATGACCGACCCGATGAAGCCCCTGGGGCTCTCGATGTGGCGGCTGATGGCCATGGCGCCGATGCACGAGGCCGGCGGGAGGTTGTTCGTCGACGTCACCCGGGCCGTGGCCTCGCCCGAGGGCCGCGCCGGCCTCCTGGAGATGGTGGGTAGGGGCGATCCGCTGACCGGGGACGCGTTGGCGACCGTCCTGGACCGCGACGACTTCGTCCCGTTGCTCCCGGACGCGGGCCCCGGCGGGCCGCCGGCCGGCGACCCGCCCACCCCGATCGAGACCGATCCGGCCATCGTCACCGAGTTGATCGAGCGCAGCCGGGCGTCCATCGCCACCCTGAGGTGCGAGATCCGGACGAAGACCGGACCGGCGCTGTTCGACTACCTGGCGGAGGCCTTCCAGGAGCACAAGCGAGTCCTCGGTGACCCGCTGAGCATGCGGGTGATCATGGCGGGGATGGAAGCCACCTGGTGGCTCAACGACAAGTTGCGGGAGTGGCTGGGGGAGAAGAACGCGGCCGACACGCTGACGCTGTCCGCTCCCGACAACGTCACGTCGGAGATGGGACTGGCGCTGCTCGACGTCGCGGACGTGATCCGCCCGCATCCGGAGGTGGTGGCGTTCCTGCGGGGCGTCGAGGACGAGGGCTTCCTGGACGAACTGGCGAAGCTCGCGGGCGGGCGGGAGGCGCGCGACGCCATCGAGGCCTACCTCGATCGGTACGGGATGCGCTGCGTCGGCGAGATCGACATCACCAGGCCGCGTTGGCGCGAGCGCCCCACCGCGCTGGTGCCCGTGATCCTCGACAACGTCCGGAACTTCGAGCCGGGCGCCGCCGAACGGCGCTTCGAGCAGGGGCTGCGGAAGGCGCGGGAGAAGGAGCGGGACGTGCTGTCCCGCTTGCGGGCCCTGCCGGACGGGGAGCACAAAGCCGACGAGGCCAAGCGGATGATCGACCGGGTCCGCACCTTCATCGGGTACCGCGAGTACCCGAAGTACAACATCATTTGCCGCTTCTTCGTCTACAAGCAAGCCCTGCTGGCGGAGGCCGAGCGCCTGGTGCGGGCCGGCGTGCTCCCCGAGCGGGAGGACGTCTTCCACCTCACGTTCGGGGAGTTCCACGACGTCTCGCGCTCGAACCGGCTGGATGACCGGCTCGTCCGGCTCGTCCGCGAACGCAAGGACGCGTTCCGGTCGTACCACGCGCTCACACCGCCCCGGGTGCTCACCTCGGAGGGCGAGGCCGTCACCGGGGCGTACCGGCGTGAGGATGTGCCCGCCGGGGCCCTGGTCGGCCTGCCGGTGTCCGCCGGGACGATCGAGGGGAGGGCCCGCGTCATCCATGACATGTCGGAGGCCGATCTCGAAGCGGGCGACATCCTGGTCACGGCCTTCACGGACCCCAGTTGGTCGCCCCTGTTCCTCGGAATCGCCGCACTGGTGACGGAGGTCGGCGGCTTGATGACCCACGGCGCGGTGATCGCCCGGGAGTACGGCCTGCCCGCCGTCGTGGGTGTGGAGCAGGCCACTCGCCTGATCCGCGACGGACAACGGATCCGGGTACACGGAACCGACGGCTACGTCGAGATCCTGCCTTGATCGACCGTCGGCGGATGGCGGTCCGCCATCGACGCCACTCCGCCGCTGCCCATGAACCGCGGCAAAGGGAGGGCTTCGGGGCCCCGACGACGCCGGTGTCTTGCTCAGCGAAGCTCTCCGGTGATGATCCACAGGTGGCCGAACGGGTCGCGGATGCGGCCCGAGCGCTTCCCGTACGGCCGATTCTCGATCGTCACGACCACCTCGGCGCCGTGGGCCGTCATCCGTTCCCCGACCTCGTCCGGGTTGTCGACTTCGATCTCCAGCAGGACCGCGGAGCCGCCCAGATCACGTGGGGAGACCCATCCCCATGCCGAGACAGCGGGTGAGACCCGGAAGGACGACCCGCCGAGGCGGTGCTCCACGACGGTGGGCCGGCCATCGTCGCCCGGCGCACGGAACACCTCCTCGGCGCCGAGGACATCCTGGTAGAAGGCCGACGCACGGTCGGGGTCGGACACGATCAGGCGAGGGAGAATCCGGAGCTGCGTCATGCGTCGATCATCAAGCCGGGCGGCGGTGGAGTCTTGAACGTTTGGGAACGAGCCCGGCCCGATCGCGCGTCAACCGGACGCGGGCGCTTCGCCGAGTGAGTGGTCGGGGGCCGACGGGCCTTCGGCGCGCAGCCACTCGGTGGGTGTGCACCCGGCCATGGCCCGCCACTCCCGGGAGAGATGCGCCTGATCGGCAAATCCCGACGCGGCGGCCACGTCCGCCAGACCGACTGCGGCGGTGTCGACGGCCGCGAGCCGACGCCGGGCGGTTTCGAAGCGGACCAGACGCTGGTACTCCTTCGGCGTCACCCCGCACTCCGTACGGATCCTGCTGCTGAGGTGCCGTCTCGAACATCCGATCCGCCGGGCGGCCTCATCCACCCGGGTGGTGCGGGACAGGGCCGCGAGCATGGCGCGCAGTTCGTCGGCGTTCTCGCCGTCGCCGTGCCGGGCGAGGCCGCCGAGCAGGGCGTGTTCGACGAGCGCGCGACGTTGCGGCCAGGTCCGGCAGGCCGCCATCCGCTCCGGAAGGTCCGCCAGGGCGGGGACCACGTCGGCGAGATCGACGACGTGATGGGCCAGAGCAGACGCCGGCAGCCCCAGCAACGCGCCGGCGCCCAGCGGGCTGAGCGTCACGTACACGCCGCGGGTGCAGCCTCTTTGCCGCAGCTCGGCCGCGTCCATGTGCAGGCCGGCCACGACGGCGCGGTGGCGATTGCGCGAGGCGGAACGCGCGACCCACCCGATCTCGAGAGAATCGTCCTCGGGGATGGTGATCGACAGGGTGGAGGAGGGAAGCCCGCGGTGGACACCGGCCGGGCCCGGCCCGAGATCGTACGCGGCCAGCGTCGCCACGAACGGTCTCAGAGGGGAGTCTCGCCTGATCACCGAACCAGCCTCTCACCCTGCGAGCGACGTCGGCCGATCGGGTGGTTCATTCCCGGGAAGCGGGAGGCAGTTGTTCCGTCCACAGGGTCTTGCTGCCGGAACTGGTGTACCGGGTGCCCCAGCGGTGGGTCATCGCCGCCACCAGTTGCAGGCCGCGGCCGTTCTCGTCCATGAGCGCGGCGTGCCGAGTGCGCGGACTGGATTGACTACCGTCCTGGATTTCGCAGGTCAGCGTAGTGCCGCGGATCAGGCGTAGGGCGATCGGTCCCGCGGCGTGCCGGATCGTGTTGCCGATCAGCTCGCTCACCACCAACTCGGTGCTCGGAATCAGGTCCTCCCAGCCCCACCGGGGGAGTTGATCACGCACGAGCTCGCGGGCCAGGCCCGCCGAGGAGGGTTCGAATGGGAGATCCCTCGAGACCACGTGTTCCGGGGCGAGCCGGTGGGCGCGCACGGCCATGATCGCGGCGTCGTCCGTCGAATGCCCGGAGCCGGGGAGCAGCGCGCCGATGACGGAGTCGCACAACCGACCCAGTTCGGTGGCCTCGTCGTCGGACGCGCGCTCCTGCCGCTGTTCGCCGGCCGCGTCGGTCAGTGCCTTGTGCAGTCGGCTCATCCCGACCTCGGGGTCCGAGTCCGCGACGCCGATCAGACCGTCCGTGTAGAGCACCAGCAGACTTCCCTCGGACAGCACGAAGTCAAGGGTCTGGTAGGGGAGTTGAGCCGTCCCCAAGGGTGGGCCGATGGGGGGTTCGAGGAAACGCGTCGTGCCGTCCGGGTCGACCACGGCCGGCGGCGGCTGGCCGGCGGAGGCGAGCGTACACACCCCGGTCGTGGAGTCGTACACGGCGTAGAGGCAGGTCACGTACAGGTCGCCGTCGAGGCCGGCGACGACGTCGTTGAGGTGGGCGAGCATCTCCTCCGGCGGATGGTCCAGGATCGCCAGGGTCGAGACCGCGGTGCGCAGTCGACTCATGGTGATCGCCTCGGACAGCCCGTGTCCCATCACGTCGCCGATGACCAGGGCGACGCGCTCGGCCGAGAGCGGAATGGCGTCGTACCAGTCGCCGCCCACGTCGACGCCCTTGCCCGCGGGACGGTATCGGGCGGTGGAGGTCAGGGCCGCTGTTTGGGGGAGCCGCCAGGGCAGCAGTTGTTCCTGCAATCGGCGAGCGCGTTCGTGCTCACGGTCGTAGAGGCGGGCCCGCTCCATCGCCTGGGCGATCAAACCGCTCAGGGCGATGAGTACTCCGCGTTCGGCGCCGGCGAAGGAACGAGGGTGCAGGAAGCCGATCACGCAACTGCCGACCGGATGGCCGCCGGCCGTGAGCGGCAGTAGCGCCCAGGCTCGTCGTTCGCCCGATCGGGCCAGGTCGGCGAGCTCGGGGTAGCGCTCGACGAACGCCTCCAGCGAGGGGATGAACTGCGCAACGTCGGTGTACAGGGGACGCGGCTCGTCCAAGTCCCTCAGTCGGGCGACGAGCGCCGGGTCGTAGCCGACCGTCCCCACCAGGCGCAGACTCGTGTCCTCCCGGGCGTACATCAGCACGCTGTCGGCACCGAACGCCGGGAGGATTTCGGCCGCCACGGCGTCGACCACGTCCCGGGTGGTCAGGCTCTGGGCGAGGGCTTCCGCCAACGCCCCGATCCGGCGTCCGCGTTCGACGGCGGCTCGTTCGGCCTCAAGCTTCGCGGTCACATCCGCCATGAAGACCACGAGGTAGGGGTCCGCCACCACCAGGCGCAGTCGCTGCCAGGTCTCGCCCAGCCGTATGTCGACCGTCACCGGCAGGTCGCTGTCCAACGCTTTCGCGAACTGCTCCGGGAGTCCCCGGTCCGCGAGTTCGGGGATCACCTCCCAGGGCGTGCGTCCGGTCAGGGAGGTGTGGGCGGTCGCGAGAAGACTCGCCCGGTCGTTGGCGTACAGTACGCGCCCGTCGGCGGGGTCCACGATCAGGAACGCGTCGGGGAGATGGCGCAGGACGCGAGTGACGGCCTGCTCCGTCATCCGCTCGGCGGTGGTCATCCACCCGGTGCCGGTCATCCGCAACGGGGTCTCGTCGTCGGCGTAGGTGGTGTGGCCTCGCAGTTCGACCCAGTTGACCCGTCCGTTCGCCGAACGCACCCGATACTCGACCGAGTACACCTCGTGTCGGGCGATGGCCTGTTCCATCGCCGCGAGCACTCCCTCCAGGTCGTCGGGGTGCACCCGTTGCATCCAGGTCTCGACTCGGTTGTCCCACTCGTCACGGCGCAATCCGGCGCTTTTCAGAATCACGTCGAAGCCCACCTCGTCGATGAGCAGTTCCCCGGTCCGCATGTCCCATTCCCACGTGGCGACCCGTACGCCCGCCATGGCCTCGCGTAGACGTGATCCCGATCCCGACCACCAGGGCAGCATCACGCGTTCCGAGGTGGAGGCTCGCGCCGGCCGGGTGCCCACCGTGTCCACCAGACGGGAAAGGAACGCGCGTCGTTCCTCGGGCACGGGCGTCGTGGTGATCAGGGTGAGGGTTCCGACGCCCTGCCGGCTGTCGGGGATGGGCAGGACCAGCATTGCCGCGGCACCGTACCCGAGCGGCCGACCGTCGGCCGCGTCGATGCCGTCCCCACTGGCGCCGTCGCCCCCGGTGCCGTCGCCACCGGCGCCGTCGCCTCGGTCGGCGTCGGAGAGGGCCAGTGCGATGGGTTTGCCCTCGCGCATCGCCCGTGCCGGTCCGTTGGAGCCGTCGGCGGGGAGGTCCTCCCACCGAACCGCGTGGCTCGCCCGGAGTCCGCTGATCGCGGCCAATCTCAGCACGTTTCGGTCCTGCGCCCGCAGGTGCACGAATCCGGCCAGGGCCCCCGTCGCAGTCACCGCGTGATGCAACGCCAGTCGGGCCAGCTCGAGCTCGTCGACGTCGGCGTCCGCGCAGGCGGTTCGTAGCGTCCCGAGTCTCGCGTCGTCGACGGATCCGGGATCCGGTTTCCCGAGCCCATCCATGCGTGGCCCCTCTCCCGGGACGGAAACGCACATAATACCCAAAACGTATGCGATGAAGGGGTTCACGGGACATCCGACCTGCGGTCCGGCCGGGACGCGGGACGAGGTTCGTTCCATGCGTCCGCCTGGGCCGCCGACCCGGGACGGGTTCGCAGAGGTCGCCCGAACCGTTCGCCGAACTCCGTGCCTTCGAGACGGCCGGACGTCCATGCCGCGCGCCGTGGCGGGCACCCCGGGCGGCTTCCCGCCGCCTGGGTAGGGAGCCTGACATGTCCTTGAATCGACGCCTCATCTCGCCCCGCCGTTGGACTCCGCCCCCCGCCCCCGCCGACGAGGGGCGCACAGCCGTCACCGGCCGTTTGGTCGTCGGCCGCCGCATCGCCACCGGCGGTCACGGCCCCGAGGACGTGATCTTCGACAGGCGGGGCAACCTGCTCACCGGTCTCGGCGACGGCCGCATCGTGCGTATCGACCCCGCCGCCGGAACCCATACGGTGGTGGGCAACACCGGCGGCCGTCCGCTGGGATTGGAACCGGCCGCCGACGGCGGCATCCTGATCTGCGATCACAACCGGGGTCTGCTGCGCATGTCCGCCGACGGATCCGTCGAGGTGCTCGTCGACACCATCGCGGGCCGGCCGCTCACCTTCGTCAGCAACGTCGTCGAAGGCCCCGACGGAACCGTCTGGTTCACCGTGTCCACCCGCCGCTGGGACCTGGAGCACTACGTCGGCGACATCGTCGAGCACTCCTGCACCGGCCTGCTCTGCCGCCGAGACCCCGACGGCACGGTCACCGTGCTGCGCGACGGCCTCAAATTCGGCAACGGACTCGTCCTCGCGCCGGACGCCTCCCACCTGCTCGTGGCCGAGACCGCCGGGTACCGGATCAGCCGTCACCGGCTCACCGGCCCGAAGGCCGGAACCGACGAGCCGTTCGTGGAGAACCTCGCCGGCCTGCCCGACAACATGAGCCTCGGAAGCGACGGGCTGCTCTGGGTGTCGATTGCCGCGCCCCGCAACGCGCTGCTGGACAGGCTGCTGCCCCTGCCGGGGCTCCCGCGTGTCCTCCTGTGGAACCTGCCCGAGGCCCTACGGCCCAAGGCCACACCCGTCGCCTGGGTCATGGCCTTCGACCTCGACTCGCGCGTCGTCCACGATCTGCGCGCCGACAACGTCTCGTACGGCTTCGTCACCGGCGTCGCGGAGCACGAGGGCACGGTGGTCGCCGGCAGCCTGTACGAGGACGACATCATCGTGCTCGCATCCCCTCCGCCCCGGTAGGCGACGCACGCGGCCCGCGGCCCGTCCGTCTCGGCCCGGACAAGGCGGCTCAGTCCTCTCACCGCGGGCAATCAGCCTGGGCGCGTCCGTGGCCGGGGTGTGATGTGGTGTCCACCGAATGAAATTCTTCATTCATGATCTTGAAGTCTGTTCATCTCCATGCCAGATTCGGCGGGACACAGACACAGTTCGGCGTGATCGCCGCTACGCCTTGGGAGCCACGCATGCCGATCGAGCAGACCTCCGAGGGGGGCCTCGCGCTGGAACGCCGCACCATTGAGGTGATCCCCGACGCCGAGCGGCACGGCACGCCACTCAGCCAGTTCACCCTGTGGTTCGGCGCCAACATGCAGATCACCGCGATCGTCGACGGCGCCTTGGCGGTGGTCTTCGGCGCCGACGCGCTGTGGGCGATATTCGCCCTGCTCATCGGCAACGTGCTGGGCGGGGCCGTGATGGCGCTGCACTCGGCGCAGGGGCCGAAGCTCGGGGTTCCGCAGATGATCTCCAGCCGGGCACAGTTCGGCGTCTACGGTGCGGTCCTGCCGTTGCTGCTGGTGATCCTGATGTACCTCGGCTTCGCCGCGACCGGCACCGTCCTGGCCGGTCAGGCCGTGTGCGAGATGCTGCACATCGACAACGCCAAGGTCGGCATCCTGATCTTCGGCGCGCTCACCGCGGTGGTGGCGGTCACCGGCTACCGTCTGATCCACGTCGCGGGCCGCATCGCGACCGTCATCGGCGTGCTCGGCCTCGGCTACCTGATGATCCGCCTCTTCACGCAGTACGACGTCGGCGCGCACGTGGGCGTAACGGGCTTCGACATCGCGACGTTCCTGCTCGCCATCGGCCTCGGCGCCGGGTGGCAGCTCACCTTCGGCCCGTACGTCGCCGACTACTCGCGCTACCTGCCGCGCGACACCAGCCACCGCGCGACGTTCTGGTCGACGTTCGCGGGCTCCGTCGTCGGTTCCCAGATCGCCATGACGCTGGGGGCGCTCACCGCGGCCGTCGCGGGCAAGGCGTTCCTGCCGGACCAGGTCGGCTTCCTCGGCGATCTGGCGGGCCCCGCGTTCGTGGCGTTCCTCATCTACTTGGTGATCGTGGTCGGCAAGCTGACCGTCAACTGCCTGAACGCATACGGCGGCTTCATGTCGATCCTGACGATCGTGACGGCGTTCGACGGGCGTTCACGGATCTCGCAGGCCGCCCGCGCGGCGTACATCATCGGGTTCACGGCGGTCACGGTGGTCATCGCGATGGCGGCCAGCGCGGACTTCCTGACCAACTTCAAGAACTTCGTACTGTTGCTCCTGATGGTCTTCACGCCGTGGAGCGCGATCAACCTGGTCGACTACTACCTCATCTCGCGCGAGCGCGTCGACATCCCCGCGCTCTACGACCCGAACGGCCGTTACGGTCGTTGGAACGTCACCGCGCTGACCTGCTACGTCGTGGGCGTGGTGGTGCAGATCCCGTTCCTGGCCACCAAGTTGTACACCGGCGCGCTCACCAAGAAGCTGGACGGCGCGGACATCTCCTGGATCGTCGGCCTCGCGGTCACGTCGGTGCTCTACTACCTGTGGGCGCGTCGCACCGCGAACCCGCCCGCCGAAACCATCCGCCCCACCGAGCCGGAGGCAGGCGACACCCGCGCCGAGGCGCCGGTCGGCTGACCGCCGCGCACCCCGCGCGGACGGTGGATCTCCGGCCACCGCACACGAACCCGCCGCCTCCGTACGGTCCCTCCCGCCGGGACCCGCGCGGAGGCGGCACGTGTGCGTGCGAGCCGAGGATCTCGCGGACCGATTGCGGGGACGGTGGAGCGGGGGACGGTGACGGGACGTCAGCTCGCGAATGTCCCTGCCTGCCCTGATGGCTCGATCGACTCGTGGTCGGGTGTGCGGGCGGCCCCGGGCGCGCGCTGCTCGGCGAGGGCCTCCAGTTCGGCGACCGCCCGGTCGGTGGCGGTCTCGGCGGCGATCGCCTGCGCCATCCGCTCCGCCGCGGAGCGGTACGACGGGTCGTTCAGCACCCGCTCGACGGCGCGCGCGATCGTGCGCGCCGAGGCGCCCTTGCCCACGGAGACGCCGGCGCCCGCCAGTCGGACGTGCCGCGCCACCTCGATCTGGTCGCGGCCGAGCGGCACGCAGACCATGGGGACCCCGGCGCCCAGCGACTTGACCGTGGTCCCGTGGCCGGCGTGCGTGACGGTCACGGCGGTGTGCCGCAGCGCGAGGCTGTGCGGGGCGGAGGCGGTGACCAGGACATTGGCGGGCGCGCGTACCGTTGCCGGGTCCACGGCGGGGCCGGTGGTCAGCAGCCCGCGGACCGGCAGGGTGCCGAGGGCTTCGGCGATGCGCTCCAGCAGGTCGTGCTGCTTCATGAACGACGAGCTCAGGCCGACCAGTACCAGTGGTGCGTCGCCGTCCGGCAGCGTCAGGTCCCCGGCCCAGGCGGGATCTTCCAGGCGCGGCCCGACGTGCCGTATGTGCTCGGGGAACTGCCGCCCGGCGTGATCGAAGGCCCGGGGCGAAAGCACGAGTATTCGGTCGACGCGCTCGAACGCCTCGACGACCGAGTCGAGCGGTTCCAGGCCGTTCTCGACGCGTGCGCTGTTCAGGGCCGGCAGCCCCTTCACCCACGGTTTGCCGGACAACCGCGTCACGATGCGGTCGCGCAGCCGGCCCGGCGCGCCCTTCGCCGGAGCGAAGCCGGGACCGGGCGGCGGTGCCCCCGGGGTGGGGAACGGATAGATCGTCGTCGTCAGCGAGGCCGTCGGGACGCCGGCCGCCTCACCCGCGGTGGCCACGCCCAGCAGCATGTGCTCGGACACCAGCACGTCCGTCGGCCGGGCACGCAACTCGGCGAGTGTGTCCCGGGCGTAGTCGGACGCCGGCCCGCAGACGATGCGGTCGCGCAGCCGGGCGGCCGCGCCGAGCGGCGTGCGGGCCTCGAAGTCGCGGATGACGTCCTTGCTCGGGTCGCTGGGGTCGCCTTGCGGCGCGGTGGTCCAGGCGACCGCCTCCAGGCCCGCGCCCACGATCTCGTCGCGCAGCGACTCGTCGGCCAGCACCCGCACGCCGTGGCCGCGTTCGCGGAGCGCGCGGGCGACCGACAGTACGGGGGGCACGGCTCCGCCGCCGGCCCACGTGGCGAAGAGGAAGTTGCTAGGCATGGTGTTCCTTCCGAGGGTCGATCGCGGTCAACATGTCGCGCATGGCTCGCTCGGCTTCCTCGCGGGAGAGCCCGAGGTCACGGCGCCACAACTTCCACAGGTAGATGTCCGTGGCGGCGTAGTGCAGGTTCAGCGCGTGATCGCGGGCCGGGCCGGCGGCGGGGAGCCGGTCGGCGAAGACCCGTTCCAGCCAGGCCCGGTGGAGACCGCGGGCGTGTGCGGCGGCCCGGGCGGCAGCGGGGATCCGGTCCATCTGCGCGATCCAGAGCACGTTGGCGTCGCCTTGTTGTTCGTAGTCGGCGAAGAGGACGGCGACGATGGCCGCCACGTCCCCGGTCGGCGCCTGGCGCGCGAGCTCGGTCTGTGCCGCCACCGCGTCGGCGACGGCGTCGGCGAGGCCGTCCTTGCCGCCGAAGTGGTTGACGATCGTCTGCACCGACACGCCGGCCGCGTCGGCGATGTGCTGCAACGTCACCTCGTCGTGCCAACGCTGCGACCACAGTTCGGCCGCCGAGCCGATGACGCGCGCCCGGGTGGCCTCCAGTGCCGCGGCCCGGGCGCCCATCCGGTACGAGCGTCTGCCCTCACTTTCCATGGAGTTGATTCCATATTGAATTGAGTGGGAAGTCAAGTGAAAGTCCGTGGCACCTGCGGCTTGCAGCGGGGTGGGCGTTCGTGGTTCCGCGACGATCACTTGCTTGCCGTACGGCAAGCAACGGGAGCCCGCCCCCGCGGCCGACGGCAGAGACCCTCTTCCCGTTTCGAGGTGGAGTTGTCGCGGGAACTCCTGGTGCACGCCGCGATGGCGCGCTGCCGCGATGAACGTGCGGAGCGTCCGGCTTCGGGGCGGCTCGGGCGCTTGCTCGGTAAGGCGGTGAACGGCGCCGGGCACGGCCCGCACGGCGGCGAGCGCGCGTTCTCGCGGTCCTGGCCTTTTACGTCTCTGCGAGGATGGATCGTATGAATGTGCGAAGCGGGAGCCGGGTGCGGGTGTCCGGCCGGGCAAGCGCACCGATGGTGATGCCGGCGCACGGGTTCGGCCGCGACCGGAACATGTGGCGCCTGGTGGTGCGCCTTGTCACCCGTAGCGCCACCGGGCATTACCCCCGGCTCGGCGCCCCCGAGGAGACGACCGAGGCGTTCGCCGCGTTCGCCGGAACGCCGCGGTGATGTCCCGAGCCGGCCGTGACCGGGACGGGCATACGGACCACGACCGCACGTTCTCCGCACTGCTGGAGGACAGCGCCGAGGATCTCTACGAGCACGCCCCGTGCGGATACCTGTCCACGCTGCTGGACGGGCAGATCGCCAAGGTCAACACCACCCTCCTGGAGTGGCTCGGCTACGAGCGCGGCGACCTGGTGGGCCGCAAAAGGTTTTCCGACCTCCTCACCGTCGGCGGACGCCTCTACCACGAAACACACTTTGCGCCCCTGCTGCGCATGCAGGGCCAGATCAACGGCATCGCGCTGGAGATGAAGGCGGCCGACGGCAGCCGACTCCCGATCCTGGTGACCTCCACGGTCAAGACCGGCGACGACGGGCAGCCGCTGCTGATCCGCACCACCGTCTTCGACGCCCGCGAACGCCGTGCCTACGAGGAAGAGCTGCTGCGTGCCCGCCGGGAGTCCGAGCGCGAGCGCGAACGCCTGCGGCGCCTCACCACCACACTCCAGCAGACCCTGCTGCCGCCGGCCCTGGCGAACGTGCCGGGCCTGGACGTCGCCGCGCACTACCACATCGCCTCGGCCGACGAGGTCGGCGGCGACTTCTACGACCTGTTCCCACTCGCGCACGGCACCTGGGGAATCTTCCTGGGCGACGTGTGCGGCAAGGGCGCCGCCGCGGCCGCCGTCACCTCCCTGGCCCGCTACACGCTGCGCGCCGCCGCGGTCTACGACCCGGACCCGGCCGCCGTCCTGCACAACCTCAACACCGTTCTCAACCACGAGTACAACGGCATCGACCCCCGGTTCTGCACGGTCCTCTTCGGCCTGCTCACGCCCGAGGGCGACCACGGCGGCTTCCGCATCTCCCTGGCCGGCGGCGGCCACCCGCCGGCTCTGCTGATGCGCGCGGACGGCACTGCCGACTATCTGCCCACCCCCGGCGGCCAGCTCATCGGCGCACTGCCCGACGCCCACATCACCACCATCACCTTCCGCCTCGAAGCGGGTGAAACCCTGCTCCTGCACACCGACGGCCTCACCGAGGCGCACACCGGCGGCCGCGGCGACCGCTACGGCGACGATGCCCTCCTCGACTTCGCCCGTGCGCTGGCCCCCACCACCGCCCGGCACGCCATCGACGCCATCCGCGACCTGCTCGACACCCTCGGTGCCGGGGTGGACGACGACACGGCGGTCCTGGCCGTCAGCGTGCCTCACCCCGATCGTGCAGAGCAGCGAGGACCCGGCTGAGAGTCCGATACGCGGAACACCCCGTCCGGTCCCGTCGTCGAATCGGCCGGCATGGCTGACACCGCCCGAACTTCTCGTGGCACTCCCTCGCGGCGTTATCGTGACCTGTCCGCCGAGGGCCGTTCCGAGGACGGTGGAAGCCGCACGACGTACAACCGTGGGGCCCGGCCCGGCGGACGGCCCTGCCGTCGCGCATCGAGGAGTACATCTGTGGACAACATTCGCAAGGCGGTCATCGCGGCGGCAGGGTTGGGAACGCGCATGTTCCCGATTACCAAGGTGATCGAAAAGGCGATGTTGCCCATCGGACGCCGGCCGACGATCGACTACATCGTCCGTGAGTGCGCTGCCGCCGGCGTGCGGGAAATCGCGATCGTGGTACGCCGGGGAAGCACCCAGATCCAGCGCTATTACGAGGACGACACCGAACTGCGTGCCCTGCTCGGCCGACGAGGTTGGGGTGAAAAGGCGCGTGCGCTCGACGAACTCGCCTCGGTTCCCTCGATCACCTTCATCGAGCAAGACCTGGAGGACCGGTACGGTACCGCCGTCCCGGTGATGCTCGCACGAGACTTCATCGCCGACGACGCCTTCTTCTTCGTCTCCAGTGACGACCTGCTCGTCGAGCGGCATGGACAATCGACACTCACGCGACTGGGGCGCGATGCGGGCGGCAGTGGCGGATATGCCCTCGTGGGACAACCGTCGCCGGCGAGTGCCCTCGACCGCTACGGCCGCCTCGAAACGGTCGAAAGCGACGGGCGACTGCACCTGACGGATCTCGTCGAGAAGGACGCCGGTGGAACCCGACCCGACGGCGGGAAGGTCCTGATCAATATCAGCAGGTACGCGTTCCCCGCGGAATTTCTTCCCGTCCTCGGCGCGGTGGGGGAACACGAAGAGTCCGGAGAGTACCGCCTCACCGACGGACTGTCGGAAGTCGTCCGGTCCACTGCGATCGCCGTAACCGTCAGTCGCGGCACCTACTTCGATCTCGGCAGCGAGCAAGGGTTGGCGGAGGCATCCCAACACGTCGTCGTCGACAAGCAGTAGATCCGCGACATCGGTTCGCGGCGGGAGGAGCGGCCCGATCCGTAGCACGCGCATCGGGTCCAGGGTCGGCCGGCCGAGCCGGTGCCTGCCGCGTGGTCCCCGGGCCGGTCGATCACCCGGCCGGGTTCGGGTGACCGGCGGGCCGGCGTGACCCGGGCTGAGGTGAGGGAGGGCGGGATCGGTGTGAAACTGGGCACGGAAGGGGTGATCCTCGTGTCGGACACACCGCACGCGTTCCCCGGTCCCGACACCGCCATCGACGAGGATCGGCTGGAAGAGCTGATCGTCGAGGCGCAGACGGCCCTGCCGGTCGAACTGCCCGCCTTGGCGATCCGATGCGCCCGTGCCCTCGGCCTGGACACCGCGTTGATCTACCTCGTCGACCTGCAGCAGCAGCTGCTCATCCCACTCGACGAGGCCCTGGAGCCGCTGCCGGTGGACCTCTCGGCGGCCGGTTGGGCCTACCGCACGGTCTCTCCACGGGTGGCCGAGGACGACGAAAGCTTGATCCTGTGGGTGCCTCTCGTCGACGGTGCGGAGCGGCTGGGCGTGCTGGCGGTGCGGACCGCCTCGCTCGACGAGACACGGATGCGCCGCAGTCGCATGCTGGCCCATCTGTTCGCCATGCTGATCACGTCCAAGCGCGCCTACAGCGACTGGCTCGCCGCCCGCACCCGCACCGCGACCATGCGGTTGCCCGCCGAGATGCTGCGGGCCTTCCTGCCGCCCCGCACCATCGGCAGCAGCAGGTGCGTATCGACCGCCGTCCTGGAACCGGCGTACGACGTCGCGGGCGACGCCTTCGACCACTCGGTGGTCAAGAACATCCTGCACACCATGATCCTCGACGCGATGGGCCACGATCTGACCGCCGGCCTGACCACGTCGGTCGCCATGGCCGCGGCGCGCAACGCCCGCCGGGGCGGCGCCGACCTGGCCGACGTGGTCGGCTCCGTCGACCGGGCGCTCGCCCAGTGGCTGCCCGACCACTTCTCCACCGGCGTGTTGTGTCGGCTCGACGCCGAGACCGGGGTGCTGCGCTGGGTCAACTGTGGTCACCCCCCACCGCTGCTGATCCGTGCCGAGCGGGTGCTCGCCGGGGCACTGGACAGCCCCCCACAGCCTCCGATCGGCCTTGCCGGTTCACTCGCCCCGGCGGCCCGGCAGGTCCACGAGGCGACCCTGGAACCGGGCGATTGTGTCCTGCTCTACACCGACGGTGTCGTGGAGGCGCGCGACGCGGACGGTGCGGAGTTCGGCCTCGACCGGTTCACCGACTTCATCATCCGCTCCTCCTCCGCCGGACAGCGCCCGGCCGAGGTGCTGCGGCTGCTCATCCACGCCATCCTCGACTACCAGCGCAACCAACTGCGGGACGACGTGACCATCCTGCTCTTCGAATGGAGTCCGCAGCGCCGGTGACCCGGCACCGCGCCGAGCCTCGCGCTGCTCGCGGTCCGCGTTCGGCCGGGTCGACACACGGAAGCCGGCGGGGTTCGACGGGCAGCCCGGATCGAGGTCTCGACCCCCGGGTGCGGGTGGGGGTATGGAAGCGCGGTGATCGGGTCGGATCGCGCGAGTTCCGTTCGCGATCCGAGCCGGCGATGACCGATTTTCCTAGCCTGAGGTTGCCCCACCGGATCGAACACAGGAGCCACTCGTGAACCCCGTGAATTCCACGTCCATCGTCACCGATTCCCCGGCCGCCCCCGCCGCGTTCGACCGCACCGGCGAATCCCCGCTGGCCATGGCGCTGCGTCGGGTCGCCGCCGAGTCCGAGGCCGGCGGTCCGCGCATCGGCTACAACAGCTTCGTCGGCGGCGAGTAACAGTCACCCTCGATCGACCGGCACGTGACGCCGGAGGTCGACGCAACGGCTGATGCCCCGGCGGACCTCGGACACTCCCGAGGTCCGCCGGACCCGGCCGGGAACACCCTCACCCGCACGGATCGCGCCGGTGCAATCCTCGGAACCACCCGGAGCAGACACTGTGGTCAACCTCGAAGCTCCCGTACGCAGACCGGCGGAATGGCCGGCCGATCTGCTCGATCCCGACAGCCTGGGCACGACGTGGCAGCCCGTGCCCTTCACCCACTTCGTGGTGAAAATGCACAGCCGCTGCAACCTCGCGTGCGACTACTGCTACCTGTACGAGATGGGCGACGAATCCTGGCGATCTAGCGCCAAGACGATGTCGACGGCGGTCGTGGACCGTACCGCCGCCCGTATCGGCGAACACGTGCGCGCCCACGGGCAGGAGCGCGTGCAGTTGATCGTGCACGGCGGCGAGCCGCTACTCGCGGGACCGGCCCTGATCACGCGGATGGCCGAGGCCGTACGCCGCGAGGTGCCGGCGAGTACACACGTCTCGTTCGGCGTGCAGACCAACGGTCTGCTCCTGAACGACCGCATGCTCGACGCCCTGCACGCACTGGACTTCCGGGTCGGCGTGAGTGTCGACGGCGGCGAACTCGCCAACGACCGCCATCGGCGCTTCGCCGATGGGCGCGGGAGCCACGGGGCGGTGACCGAGGCGGTCGCCAGGCTGCGGGATCCGTCGCGGCCGGGATTGTTCGGCGGGCTGCTGTGCGTCATCGACGTGGCGAACGATCCGGTCGAGGTGTACGAGTCGCTGCTCACGCACGAGCCGCCGATGCTCGACTTCGTGCTGCCGCACGGGAATTGGACGTCTCCGCCGCCCCTGCGCGAGGAGGGGTCGAGCCGCACACCCTACGGCGACTGGATCGTGCGGGCCTTCGATCGCTGGTACGACGCACCGCGCCAGGAGACCCGGGTCAAGCTGTTCGAGGATCTGCTGAGTCTGGTCCTCGGCGGCCACACCCGGTCCGAACAGGTGGGGATCGGCCCCGCGACCACCGTGACCATCGACACCGACGGTGGGATCGAGCAGGTGGACACGATCAAGTCGGCGTTCGACGGCGCGGCGGCCACGGGATTGTCGGTGCTCACCGACCCGCTGGACGCGGCGCTGCGGCACCCGGCGGTGGTGGCTCGCCAGATCGGGATCGAGGGCCTGTCGCCGACGTGTCGCTCATGCTCGATCCGCGATGTCTGCGGGGGCGGATTCTTCATCCACCGCTATCGCGCGGGCAGCGGGTTCCTCAATCCCACGGTGTACTGCCCGGACATGATGCGGGTCATCGCGCATGTGCGGACCAGGATCGCGAAGGATCTGGCGAGCGCGCCGGCGGGTGGGTGAGGTCACGTCGTGAGTCATCGGGCGGGCGCGGGGTGGTGCGGGTCGGTCGCGTGCCCGCCGATGGTGTGTGAGGGGGGCCGGTGGTAGGCGGCCCGGTAGTGGGCGGCGAAGTGTCGGCGTTCGGGGAAGCCCCACGCGGCGGCGATGCCGGTGACGGTGCCGTGCGTCCGGCCCTGTGCCACGGCCAGGAGGTCGGCGTGCGCGCCGGCCAGGCGGATGCGCCGTAGATGACCCATCGGGGTGGTGTCCAGGTGGATGCGGAACTGTTCCTGGAGGGTGCGCACGCTCACTCGGGCGGCCGCGGCGATGTCGGCGACCGAGATGGGTGTTCCGGCGTGTGTCTCGCAGTATGCGAGGGCGCGTTGGAGTGGGCCGGTGCCGCGGACCGGTGCGCGGTGGCGGATGGGTTCGGACAGGCGGTGCGGCTGGGTGGCGAGCAGGCCGTGTACGAGTGCGAGTTCGAAGTGTGCGACGGCCAGGGGGGATCGGGCGAACAGTCCGTTGTCGGCCTCGCGGGTGAACCGTCGGGCGATCCGGAGCCAGGTGCGTGCGTGGGGGATGCGCGGGTCGAACGCGGTGTGGAAGTCGAGTGGTTCCTCGGGTGTCTCGCCGATCTGGTCGCGCACGGCCCGGGTCACCAGTTGTCGGGGGATGCAGAGCATTCGGGTGGCGGTGTCGGCGTCCCAACGGGCGACCACGACCTGTCCGGGGTTGACCACGCTCGGGGAGAAGGGTTGCGTGCGGCCCTCGACGTTGAGCGAGGCTCGGCCGCGGTGTTCGAGGCGCACGATGTAGACGGCGGGTGGCTCGGCGGGACTGATCACCACGTCGGTGCCGTAGCTGAGGTCGTATGCCTTCACCGTTCCCTGGTGCAGGACCCGAAAGCGGGCGTCCAGGGGTCTGCGGCCCACCACCTCCATCGCGTGTCGGGTGAAGTGGGCGTCGAGCAACGGGTGCAGCAGCGACTGGTCACCGCCCCGGTAGAGTTCGCGCCCCCTCGCGGGAGCGGGTACGACCGCCTCGGTTCTCGCATCGAGGTGCGCGGCATCGGGATGGGCCACCCTGCTCTCCTCCGCCTGCTCACGTGCACACGTCACACGGGACGGGGGGCCCGTGCGCGACACTCGGTCCGATTCTCGGGCGCGACACGTGCCCGAGGCGAGGCCGAGGACCGCGCCTGATCAGCCAATTCGCGCGATCCGGCGGCGCCGAACCGGCCCGCGGCACGCACGATTCACCACGCCGAGCCAACTCCGGGGAGAGGCAGCAGTGTTCGCGGCATCGACTCCCGACGCGTCCTGGTACACCGACTCCACACCGCACCGCGCAGAGTCGGCCCGGGTCGTCGAACTCGCCCGAGACCTCACCGAGTTGGGCCTACGACCCGGCGACACGGTGATGGTGCACAGTTCACTGCGGGCCGTGCGCGGTCGAGACCGCCTCGGGGCCGAGTCGCGGGATCTCCGGTCGGCGTTCCGGGCCGTGCTCGGCGGCGACGGAACCCTGGTGGTACCCGCGTACACGCCGGAGAACTCGATCACCTCCCAGGCGTTCGCCGACGCCACCGCCGGCCGGACGGTCGAGGAGCTGGCCGACTATCTGCACCGGCCGTTGGACCCGCGCGCGTCGGTGTCGGCCGCGGTGGGCGCGTTCGCCGAGTCGATTCGTGTCGACGACGGGGCGCTGCGCAGCGACCATCCGCTGGCCTCGGTCGTGGCCCTGGGCGGCCGGGCCGAAGAGGTCACCCGAGGCCACGGGAGGACGCATTTCGGCCCGGATTCACCGATGGGCCGGTTGTACGACGCGCAGGCCCGAGTGCTCGCGATCGGCGTCGGGTGGGGCGTCGTTTCCGTGGCCCACCTGGCGGAGTACCGACACCCTCATCGGTCGCAGCGCCGCTACACCTGCAAGGTCGCCGCCTCGGGCGGGAGTTCGTGGTGGTCCTTCTCCGACGTGGCACTGAGCGACCACGACTTTCCGGCGCTGGGGCGGGACTTCGAGGAGCGGTATCCCGAGGCGATCTCCCGCGGTCGGGTGGGCGCGGCGCGCGCCTTCCTGGTCCCGGTCCGACCGTACGTGGATTTCGCGACCGCCTGGATGGGCGTGCGTCGGGCGCCGGGCGCGGGCGGGTAGCGGACCGGTGTGCGCGTCGTGGCGCCGTCACGGGCCGTGTTGGGCGATCGAGGCTCGGATCGCGTCGGCGTGCGGACCCTCCCACCACGGTATCGAGCGCACCAGCAGCGGTCTGCCGCCGCTGATCTGCACCAGCATGCGATCGCGCGGCAGCGCGGCCAGGTCTGCCACATCGAGCACGACCTCGGGCCGGGTGGCTCTGGTCACCGTCGAACCCCACCAGCCCGAGGACGCGTGCGTGACGGCGGTGGTACCCGCCTCGAATCCGCCGGAGAACACCGATTGCGCGCGGAGCATCGCGCTTTCCGAGCCGCCGGCCCCGTAGACCCGCACCGAGCAGGAGTTCCAGATCTTCGCCATGCCGGCCTCGCCCCACACGTGCACGCCCTGTGCCCAGGACTGGAGCATCATCATCACCACCACGCCCCGGGACCCGTAGTGGGAGAGCCGATCGGGCAGGATCGGCAGCGGCGCGGTGTTGGCGGCCTCGTCCATCACCACCAGGAAGGGGACCGGCAGACGGCCGCCCGAGCACGCCGCCGCACGATATTCGGCGGCGACCAGCATGGCCCCGGTGAGCAGCGTGGCGGCGGGATTCGAACGGGCGTCGTCCACGTTGGAAAGAATGTAGAGCGTGTCGGTGCCGACGGCGAACTCCACGAAATCGAACTCCTCGCGCCCTTCGCCCGGAGTGATCCACGGCAGCACCTCGGGAGCCGCCAGCCAGGACACGAGTTGCACGGCCGCTCCGTAGACGCCCGACCGCTGGTCCGCGGGGAGACCGCGGCTCGCCGCACACGCCTCGGCGGCCAGCAGGTTCCCGGCGCCGCGCAGGACGGTCTCCGGCTCGTCGTCGTCCGGGCGCAGCAACCAACGTCGCACCGCGGTGATCGGTTGCTTGTCCAGGCTGGCGGCGAGCAGGAACATCGCCAGCAGGTTCTGCGCCGCCGGCTGGAAGTACCCGTCCGAGCGCATCTGGGTGTCGCGCTGGGTGAACGCGATCAGACCCGCGACGCCGACCGCGTCCTTCAAGTTGCCGGCCACCATGCCCAGTGGATCCCAGAACCAGGTGGGAGGCTCGTGTGCTACGTCGTGTGGATCGAAGACCCACACCCGACCGTTTCGTCGACGCACCTCGCGGGTGGCGTCGACCACGTCCCGCTTGCACGAGGTGACCACCAGCGCGCCCGGGGCGGAGACGATGTTGGGGATGACCCGGCAGGTGGTCTTGCCGGTGCGCGGGCCGCAGATGTCCACCTGGACCTCCTCCCACGAGCCCCACACGTCGCGCCCGTCGCGCACGCTGCGGCCGACGTACACCCCGGGCGTCGCCACGGGGTACGCGATCCGCGCCGCCGAGGCGCGCACGCTTTCGGTGCCGACCCGCCGGACGTCGGCACGACGTGTCAACAGCCGAGCGGTGGAGTCCACGTGCCGGCGCCGATCGCGGTCGCGGAGGTAGGCGAGGAAGGGCAGGTCGATCGCGGCGAGCAGCAGCAGGAGGCCGACCGAGAGCGCGATCACGTCCGGCGGTGGAAAGCGGGAGGCATCCGGGTCGCCGTAGGCGCGGAGCAGTTCGGCTCCGGTGGGTTGTCGGCCGGTGAGAGCGGCCAGGAGTCCGGCGGCCAGGGGCGGGAGCAGGAGCACCGTGACCAGGTTGCCGATGAGGAGGAGCGCGGCCAACCACGTGCCGGTGATGTCGGGGCCGCGGCGGCGGATGGTGCCGGTCATCTGTCTTCCTTGTCCGGACGGTGGCAAAGCCGGGTCCAGGGGATCCGGCCGGGGCGGGCCGGAGCGATCTCGACGACGGCCCTGCGCCCCGCCGCGAACCGCTTCGCGCTGCGAGCCGCCGAACCCGGTGCGAGGGGGGTGCGTGGACGCACAGCACAGCACGACGGCCCCCGGAAGGTCGTGTCGACGCGGTGTTTCGCGCGTACCGGTACTTCACCGCGCTGTCGTATCCCCTTGGCCGCGGTCGCGCCGGCGGTCGCCGGGGGATGCCGGACGCCGACGGGCAGCGTGTATGGCGCTGTTCGGCCTCGGCAGTCCTGATCGCGGTCGCCAACGAGCGGCTGTGACCGGCGCTTTTCGGCGGGCCTTCGTCGTCACCGCGATCTGTGCCGCAGCGGGCTACGCCATGGCGGTCGCCGGACGCCGCACCCTGAAACCCGCCGCCGAGGACGTATGAGAGCAGCGTTTTCGACCCACGCACCACGGTGACCGGGGGCGACGGGATCGGCGCCCATCGAGTCGGGGCCCCGGCCGAGGAACGCCTCGTTGGCGATCCGGGCCGGGGAACGTGGAACCGACCGAGTGTCGTGGTGCAGTCCGCCGGCGACGGGACTCCGTGGCCCGGGAGGTCGGTGCACGGGAGCGGCGAGGGGAATCCGTCCCGAATGCCCACCTCTTGCCCGAACGTCGGGCAGCCGGTGACGACTTCGTGTCGTCCGCCGGCCGTAGGCAGGAGGCGTCGACGGCGGTGTGACCGTGGCCCGGGCGGGACAGGGCGACCGCCCATCTGCCAGACTGGACGGGCAAGATTGATACTCACCCAAGTTCGTCAGCGCCTGGTCGGTCGGTGGAGCGCGCTGCCGTGCTCGCCCGGTTGCGAGCGCGGCCGGCCCTGCCCCGGTGGCGCCGTGCCGTGCGTCGGAACCGAGCCCGTCTCGGAAGGACCGTCATGGCCACCGACCACCACGACATCGAGATCGACGAGGGCGGCTACGTCCCCGATCCCGATCGTGACACCGCAGTTCTCCTCGACGCGTTCCACGACCACATCGCCCGAACCGTTCGCGAGCGGTCGCTCCCGGACGAACTGCTGGGCGCGATCCGCGTGTTGCACGACGACCTCATGGCCGCCAACGCGCACCTGATCGACGACGAGCCGTCCCGGCACAACCTGCGTCTGACCCTGGTGCTGGTCGCCGCGTACCGCACGCTGCTGCCGCGTCTGGGCCGCGACGACGCCCTCGCCGCAGTTCGAGCCGCGTTCGTCGAGCCGTTCCACGAGACGTTCCGGGCGGGAACTCTCGCGATGCTCGACGCCGCACCCGACCCGTTCACGGCCATGGTCGCGCTGTCGAAGACCCGCGAGGAGCAATCCTTCGGCGCCACGTTCACCTTCGACCGCCCGGTGGACGACGGCCGGAGCTACCTCCTCGACGTGCACCGCTGCTTCTACCACGACGTACTGGTCGCCAACTCCGCCCCGGAACTGACGCCCGCCATGTGCGCGTTCGACAGTTCCTGGATCGAGGCGATCGATCCGGACCGCCACGGCTTCCGCTTCGAACGCGTCACCACGATCGGCCTGGGCGGAACGCACTGCCCGTTCCACTTCCACCGCGACACCGTCGTCGGGGAGAAGGAAGCCGACCTCGACTGAACCATCCCGTGGTGGGGACGCCCGAGACCGGGCGTCCCCGCCACGGGGCACGGCGAGTCACACCGCGACCGTGTCGAGGTCCGCGGCCTGGCCGGGCGCGGGCCGACCGCGGCAGCGCGCGGCCGGCGTCGGAACCGGAGCCGTCCTGCTTCCCGATTCCTCCGCCGGGTTGCCCTCGGGCCGCGTTCGGCCCAGATCCAGCGCTGTTCGTGGCCGCGGTGGCCGCGGTGGCCGCGTTCGCGATCGCCGGGCTCGTGCTCGCCGTGTGTCAGCGCACTCCCTTGACCTTGATGGCGAACAGGGCCCCCACGATGCCGATCGCGGCCGAGACCGGGAAGATCGCCTCGTACCCGCCCGCGTCGACGATCCAGGACGCGACGAACGGTGCCGCCACCTGGGGTGCGGCGTTGGCGATGTTGATCAGGCCCATGTCCTTGCCGGCGTCCCGGCCGTCCGGCAGCACCTGGGTGATCAGGGCCATGTCGACGGCCATGTACATGCCGAACGCGAAGCCGTTGACGATGTTGAAGGCCGCGAGGCCGCCCACCGTCGGCCACCACAGCGGGATCATCAGCGAGATGCCCGAGACGACGCCCGACGCGATCACGAACGGCTTGACGGCGTTGAGGCGGTCGGCGATCTTCCCGATCAACACGGAGGCCGCGATGGTCGCGACGGCGCTGACCACCATCAGGTAGCCCATGACCGGGTCGACGTCGGCTTCGGGCACCCCGACGAAGTCGATGAGGATGAAGTAGCTGTATGTGAGGGAGATGAAGAAGCCGGCCATCACGCCGAACCGGGACAGGAACGCCCACGCGAAGTCCGGGTGTTTCCTGGGATCCAGCCGGAAGCTGCCCAGGAAGGCCTTCAGGTTGAACTTCTCGATCGGCATGTCCTTGCCGGAGGTGTCGGGCGACACCAGCACGAACAGGAGCGCGGCGACCGTGATGCATCCGGCCAGGAGGTAGTAGCCGTTTGCGCCCGCGAACGTGCCGTCGAAGCCGCCGACCACGCGGTCGACGCCGAACCGGGACAGGTCGACGCCACCGATGACGTACGCGGACGCCACGATGCTGATCGGAATGCCGAGGCCGATCAGGCCGGAGAAGGTCCCGTACTTCGCCGGCGGCACCCGGTCCGGCATCGCCGCGGTGATCCCGGCCTGGTAGCCGTTGAGGATGAACTGGACGGCGCCCCAGGTCAGTCCCAGGGCCAGGATGGAATGGGCGTGGGCCTGACCCACCAGCGCGAGGGCGCCGAGCACGGCGCAGAGCAGGACCCACGGGGCCCGGCGGCCGAACCGCGAGCGGGTGCGGTCGGAGAGCTGTCCGAAGAACGGGTTGCCGACCGCCGCGAGGAGCGCCCCGAGCGCCACCGCGTTCTTCATCGCGTCCGGGTCCGTGCCCCCGGTGATCTCGATGACCTGCTTGGGGATCAGATACGAGCCCGCGCCCATCCACACCAGGTTCAGTGCGGTGTTCGCGAGCGGAAGCGTCAGGTACAGCGGCCCCAGCCGCCTGCCGGACTTCCCGTCGGCGACGCCCGGCCCGCCGGCGTGCCGGGAGAGCGCCGTCCCGTCGTCGTGCACGCGCAAGCTGTTGTCCGTCATGTGTCCTCACCGCTGGTTTCGAGGGGTCTGTCGCCGGCGGGCAGCATCGGCCCATCACCCGACCGGGGTGGATCGCACGATCGCCGCCCAGATGGGTTCCGGAATGCCGTGACCGCATCCGCTGACACGTGTCAGCAGATGCACGGATCATGCCAGCGGGATCGTTCCCGCACCAGATGTCGACGAGAGCGGAATCGACGCTCTCCACGCGCACGACTCCCGGCGTCCCGACGGCCTTCCGGCGCCCGCCACGCGAGGACGGCCGACGAGGACCCCGTCGGAGATCAGCGTCCCGGCGCGGGCGCGGTCGCCCGAGAGGACACGGCCCCGTTCGAGGAAGCCGGGGCGGCGATATCCGCCGGATCGGCACCGCTACGCCCCGGCGGAGGCCCGGCCGAGCGACCGGGGGAGTGGCCGCCGCGCCCGCGCCCTCGCAATGCGCCCGCACGACCCGCCGGCGATCTCACCCCGGGCAAAGGCTCGGTTGTGCGCACCGACCGTCCGCTGGGAAGGAGCCCGGTGTGCGCGGCGAAATAGTACTTATGTGACTGAATAGTCGAGTTGTGAGCACCTGGGTCGGGTGTTGCATACAGCCGGTGCATAGGACACGGTTGCAGGAAGACAACTATTTTCCAGCGGCAGAGAGGTGGTGGGGTGCGCGCGATGCGTTCCCCGGCTTGTGATCCGTACTTCGGGTACTCCCAAGACTCCGCGCGGTGGTGACGTTCACGTCGGCACCACGTGGAACAACGCCCCCTATCCCGTTGTCGTCGCCGACGGCGGCGGGGACATCGTCGAAACCAACGAAGGCGCGCGCCGCCTGTTCGCGCACGCCGAAGAGGCCGGGGAAGGTCTGGCCGCAGGCGGCCTGCCGCACTGGCTCGCACAGGCCCACCACCGCCTGCCGTCGGCCGGGGCGCCACCGGCGGCCGTGTCGGGCGCTGTCGCCGGCCGTACATTCGAGGCACATCCCTCGCTGGTCGAGAACGGGGATGTGGTGTGGTGGCTGGTGGAGGATACCGATCTCCGTCGGGCCGAGCAGGCGCTGCGCGGCGAGCGTGAGCGAGCCGCGCTGCTCGCGGAGATCTCCGGTGCTTTGCTGTCGTCGCTGAATGTCGAGCGCTGCGCGGAGGTGACCGCACGGATGGCCGCGGATCACCTCGCCGATGCGGCGGTCATCGTCGCCCCGGCCCAGGGTCGCCGGCACGCGCTGACGTACGCGCAGGTCGGCGGTGAGGTCACGCAGGCGGTGGTGTCCATCGACGCGCGAACGGTCCCCGGGTTGGCGGAGGCGTTGCAGGGATTCCCGCCGGTGCCGACGCGGTGGATCGACCCGGACGACGTCCCCGGCTGGGTCGTACCGCCCGGGTTCGCCGGTGTGATCGGATCGGTGATCGTCACCCCGCTGCCCGGGCACGGGGTGCCGGCCGGGGTGCTGATCCTGTTGCGGTCCAGCACGCACCAGGCGTTCACGGACGGCGAGGAGGTCTTCGCGCGACTCTTCGCGGCGCGGGCCGGTGCCGCGCTGTCGGCGGCGCGGCTGTACGCGGAGCAGGCGTCGATCACGGCCACGCTGCTGCGGGAACTGCTGCCGCCGCGGCTGGAGCGGGTGTACGGCGTGGAGTACGCCGGTGTCTATCGGGCGTCACAGGACCACGAGCGTGTCGGCGGTGACTTCTATGACGTCCATCCCGGTGCGGACGCGTCCAAGGAGACCTTCGTCGTCTTGGGCGACGTGGCGGGCAAAGGTCTGGAAGCCGCCGTCCTGACCGGAAAGATCCGCAGCGTCCTGCACGCGCTGTTGCCGCTGTCCGGTGACCACCAGCAGGTCCTCGTCCTCCTCAACGACGCGCTGATGAACTCCCACCACACCCGGTTCGCGACCCTGGTGCTGGCTTCCGTCCGGCGGAGTTCGGGGCAGGTGCTGCTGCGACTGACGAGCGCCGGACATCTGCCGCCGCTGATCGTCCGGGCCGACGGTCGGGTGGAGGAAGCCGCCACCGGCGGCACACTCGTGGGAGCCCTGCCCGAGGTCCGGGCGCGGAGCGTGGATGTGGTTCTGGAACCGGGCGAAACCTGCCTGCTGTACACGGACGGGATCACCGAGGCCCGCGGCGGGCCGCTGGGCGACCAGCTCTACGGTGAGGAGAGGTTGCAGGAGGCTTTGCGGGAGTGTGCGCGGATGCCGGCGGAGGCCGTGGTGGAGCGGGTACAGATGCTGGCGGCGCAGTGGTTGGGAGGCGGTCGTCACGACGACATGGCCACGCTGGCGATCACCAACCCGGCCGGCGCCCACGACGAGTTCGACGAGGTCGGGCACGGGAGCCGCGAGTCGCAACGGCGGGAGCCGTGATGGCCGACGTCTCGGAGCAATGCCCGCTCTCCGGGCTTTCGGAGCGCCTGTGGACGGCTGTGATCGGCAGGGACGAGCCCGGCGCGATGCGGCTGGTCGCCGCGGCGGCCGATGCCGGGGCCGACGGAGAGAGCCTCCTGCTGGACGTCGTGGCGGGCGTGCAACACCGCATCGGGGTCGAATGGGCCGCGGACCGGATCAGTGTGGCCGAGGAACACGCGGCCACCGCGATCACCGACCGGGTCATCGCCGCCCTCGCCCACCACCATCCGGCGCCGCCCCTCGCGCGGACGCGGGGGCGGATCACGGTGGCCTGTGTGGATGGCGAATGGCACTCCCTGCCCGCCCGGCTGCTGGCCGAGATCCTCACCCGGCGCGGCTGGCGGGTGGACTTCCTGGGCGCCCATACCCCGACTCCGCACCTGATCGCGCATGTGCACCAGACCAACCCGGCAGCCGTGCTGCTGTCGGCGTCGCTGCCCACCCACCTGCCCACCGCGCACCAGGCGGTGACCGCCGTGCAGTCGCTCGGCATCCCGGTCATGGTCGGCGGCGCCGCCTTCGGCGAGGACGGCCGTTACGCCCGTCTTCTTCGAGCCGACGCCTGGGCCCCCGACGCGCGACGAGCCGCCGACCACCTGGCCCAGGGTGTCGCCGGCCATCGCCCGGGTCGGCGACACGAGATCGACGACCTGCCCCATCTCGCCGATCAGGAATACACCCTCGTCAGGACCGGCCGCACCGCCCTGGTGCGGCAGTGTCTGGTCGCCCTGGACGAGCGTTGGCCCGGCATGCGTACGTACAGCGCGGCCCAGCGCGAACGAACCGCCGAGGATCTCGCCCACATCGTGGACTTCCTCGCCACGGCGCTCTACGTCGACGACGTCGCGCTGTTCACCTCGTTCGTCACCTGGACCGCGGACATTCTCGCCGCCCGCCACGTGCCCGCCGCGGGCTTGCGCATGGGTTTGGACGTCCTCGCCGGGCAACTGCGGGATTTTCCCCGCGCCCTCACCTTCCTCGGCATCGCAACCGACACCCTGCACACGGCGCCCGCCCACTCCGGCCCAGGAATCGCATGAGCTCCTACGTGCCAGTCGAGCTCTCCGTCGACATTCAGGCCGGCGACACACAGTCGCTGCGCCTGGCGATCCGGGGAGACCTCGAATACGACACCATCGACGCGTTCACCCAGCGGGTGAACGCGGTGCTGGACACGCATCTGGAGCGGCACGGCCCGGCCCTGTGTCATCTGCACCTGGACTGGGAAGGTCTGACCGCCATCGACTCCGGCGGACTGTCCGCTCTGATCGGCCTGCGTCGTCGCACACATTCCGCCGGAATCGCCCTGCACCTGCATCGGCCACCCGCGCAGCTGACCCGCTTGCTCGATGTCACCGGCGTCAAGGGATACCTCACCGGGCGCACCGACGCCGACAACGATGGTCACGGCTGCGCGGCGGGAGGGAACAGCGGCGGCGAGTCCGCCTCCTCCCGCTGAAGGCCGGCGCCCGAACGCGGTGGGCTCGAGCCCCCTTGCATACGCAGGGGGCTCGAGCCTCGGCGCACACGGAGAGGCTGGGAGGCCCACCCCCCCATCCCACCGAACCGCGACACCACCGCCCGCCCGCCACCCGTACCGGCGCGGGTCGAACCAGGCCAAGGCACCCGTCGTGCAACTTCGGCCCGCCGAGGCGCCGCGTCAACTCCTCCGCCCGGTAGGCCAGTAGGCCGGATTCAGCTTCGTGGCCTTCCGATCGGACCAGTGCGCGGGGGAGTCGTGGTCGACTCGGCGCGCGCAGCCGTCCGTGCTCGCGCGTTCGGCGGCGGATCACGCGTACCGAACCGTGACGCATGTCCACCCGCAACATTTGTCATCGATCAATAATTCGATACGCTTCGCGTCGGGACGCCGGGGGGCAGGGCACAGCCGTCGACGTCAGGGAATGACATTGATGTCGTCGTCCGAGCCGTTTGCCTGCGGCCGGGCGTCATTGCTCGCTCGTCCGACGGAGGGGGGTCGTCATGGTAGATCGGCATCGGCCGGCATCCGGTCGGGACGTGTGCGCCCGACGTGCTCGGCACTCCCCGCACACGGTGGAGGGGGCACGTCGCGCAGGCCGCGCGAGGTGGTCGGTCGCCTCAGGCGGTTCGCGCTCGCCGGGCGAGCGATGGGTTGTCCGCCGCCTCGTCCATGACAGGAACGGCGGCGTTGCGCAGGGATTCGAGCCCCTTCAGCAACATCGCCCGCGATTCGCCCGACATGCGCGCCGTGACGACCGCCAGTTCCCGCTCGCGGCGGGCCCGCAGATCCGCCAGGAAGGCACAGCCCCGCCCGCTCAGCCGCAACTGCAGTTCACGACGGCTGTTGGCGCTGGGCAGGCGCTCGACGAAGCCCACGGCCTGCAGGCGGTCACACAGGCGACTCGTCGAGGAGGGCGTCGACCGCAAGCCGTCGGCCAACGTGCGCAGGTTGATGCCCTCGTGCTGCTCCAGCAGGAACAGCGCGCGTAGCTGTGACGGAGAAACGGGCGCCGTGGACGCGCGCCCCAGCAGCATCTCGAGCAACTCGGCCGCCGCGGTCGCAACGCGCGCCGTCTCGTCCGAATGGTCGTGTCGAGAGGAGGTAACCCCGCTCACCGCCTTACTCTGACGCCCGAAACGGCCGTCGGTCCGACGGCCGTGCCGTCACCACAATAGACGCTATAAAAGCGGTTGATCCGACAGGCGGTCCGGGCCGTTCCGCAGACACGCCACAAGGGTGCTCCTTGCCGCACCCGCAGAGAACGGCTGAAGACATACTGTGAATGCATACGAGGAAGCCGAGCGCGCGTTGCGCGCCGCGCCCCCGCATGGACTGCTCGACGCCATCCGCGGCGTGCTGACGCGGCACTACCGGGCAGGATCCGTCGAGCTGCTGATGGCCGACTACAGCCTGACCGCCCTGCTTCCGGTGTCCGCGCTCCCGCCCGCCACCGAACCCCTCGCCGAACCCCTCTCCATCGACAACAGCCCTCAGGGCCGGGTCTTCGGCGCGCAGGAGCCCGCACGCGAGGAATACGCGGAAGCCACGGTCGTCCACCTCCCGGTGACCGTACGCGGCGACCGCCTCGGTGTCCTCACCGTCACCCTTCCGACCGACGCCTGTTCGCCGGCGATCCCCACCGAACTCGCCGACATCGCCGAGATGCTCGCTCACGCGGTGACCGTCGCCGAACGCGACACCGACCTCTACCGCCGGGCCCGGCGCAAGGACCGCCTGACCCTGGCGGCCGAAATGCAGTGGGAACTCCTGCCCGGGCGAGCCTGCAGCCGCGACGAATACGCCATCGGCGCCCAGCTCGAGCCCGCCTACGCCGTCCACGGCGACAACTTCGACTGGTCCGCCGGCGCCGACCACCTCGTCCTGACGGTGACCAACGGCATGGGCGAGGGCATCGACGCCGCCCTGCTCAGCAGCCTGACGATCAACGCCCTGCGCAACGCCCGACGCGCCGGCATCCCCCTTGCCGACCAGGCGGCCCTCGCCGACCAGGCGGTCTACGCCCAGCACCGCGGCGACGCGTACCTGTCCGTCCTGCTGCTGGACTTCGAACTGGCCACCGGACGAGTCCAGGTGGTCGACGCCGGCTCCCCGCGCCTGCTGCTCCTGCGCGAGGGAACGGTGACCCCGATCGACTTCGACGCGCAACTGCCCCTGGGCATGTTCGAGGAGACCGACTACACGGCGCAGGAATTCCACGTCCGGCCCGGGGACCGTCTCGTGTTCGTCAGCGACGGCGTCCACGCGGTCGCCTCGCCGGCCGGCGAGGCCTACGGCGAACGTGCGCTGGCCCGGTCGATCAGCGCCACCCGGCTGCTGCCGCCCGCCGAGATGCCTCGCGCGGTCCTGCGCGAACTCACCGGCCACCGCGGACGCCCCGTCCCCGACGACGACGCCCTGGTCGTCTGCCTGGACTGGTACGGCAGACCCACCGCCCCCGACCACGCGTCGTCCGCCGACCCCGAACGGCACGACACCCACTCCGCCACCTTCCCCGCCCCACCGCACGCTCCGCGGTGACGGCGCGGCGCGACGCTCGGGCGTGACTGCCGGGTGTGACGGCGTCGCGGGCCGGGAGCAAGGGGACCGCCGAACGTTCGCCCAGGTCGCGCAGCCGGGAGGCGGCGGTCTCCACCGTGTGGAGGCGGGATGGGCCTGAATCTCGATCCCTCCTCGGTCACTGTCTCGAAGCGGGCCGCAACACGACGCAGGCCGCCGAACGCCTCTCGACCCGCGCGACATTCAAAGAGTGCCGATCGGCGAAGCCGTCGTGCACACGATGGTGGGATTTTGCCGTCGTGTGCCCTCGCGCCGGTGGCGCTCCGCCGGCCTGGTTGCCGAGGGAGCGCCACCCATCGTCGGGTCTGCGCGTGGACTACAACGTGCCTGCGGGGCCGGCGCCGGGGGCGCCGGGAGTACCCGGTGTCGTGTTGCCGTAGTAGTCGCCGGTGCGGCTGCGGTGGTCGTGGTCGTCGAGGTGCTTGTCCTTGTCGAACTCGGGGGAGTTCTTGATCTCCTCCTTGGTGCGCGAGACGTGGACGACCTTGTTCTCGGT
>NZ_JBITJP010000002.1:0-708247 GCF_044460165.1 Embleya sp. NPDC050154 | reverse complement strand
CAGACCCTGCGTGAGCAGACGCGCGACCTCCTCGTAGCCCTGCCCCGAGAACAGACACATCGCCAGGACGAAATACACGACCACCCGCGCCGGCAGCAACCGACGACGCTGCTCGACGCGGCCACACCCCGCGACCACCTCGTCGATCAACTCCGCCGGAAACGTACGCGTCAAGACCCCCAACGCGATCCGATCCGAGAACCGCTCTCCCGTCGACGACTTCACCTGCCCAGGCCTTGGCACAACCCACCCAACGACCGAACCCCACCAAAGTCACTGGTATTGCGGCTAGGCCCTGTCCGGCGGACAGGACCTGGGCGTGTCCTCACGTCACGCCCGGGCGCCGCGCTCATGCCCAAGGGCGCTCATGCCGAAGGGACGGCCTCCGGACGAGGCCGTCCCTTCGATGAACCCGGGCCGGTTCAGGCCTGGTTGCGCCGCTTCGACGCGACGAGCGTGGCGACGCCCGCGGCGGCGGCGAGCAACAGGACGATCTTGAACAGCTTGCCCATGGAAATGGACCCCCTCGATGGTCGGGACGAAGAAGATGCGTCTCCCGGCCGAGGAAGGCCGCGGGCGACGTGATCCGTGTGTACGTAGGCGCACGGGTCCCGCCGATCCCGGACCCCGTTTCCGGACGGGAGCCCGTCACGCTCGACTCTACGTCACCCGTTTGATTCAAGGGCGGAGTGGTTTCGGCCGGAGCGGCGGGTCGAACCCGGCACTCCCGCAGGTGAATTCGGACCGGATGGACTATTGCGGATCATTCGGATTCGATGCCACCGCGATCACGTTGAACACCGCGCCCTGCGGATCCCGCACGGCCGCCAGTCGGCCGTACGGCGACTCCTCCGGGCCGCGCAGCACCCTGCCGCCCAGGCTGTCCACCCGGTCGACGGTCTCGTCCGCGTCGCGCACCGCGAAGTACGCGGCCCAGTGCGCCGGCGGGCCGTTCCGCGCGCCCGCCACGCCGCCGCGCAGGACACCGCCGACGTGGAACGTCGCGTAGTCGAAGTCGGCGTCGGACATGTCCTCGTAGGTGAAGTCGAAGACCGCCGTGTAGAACTCCTTGGCCCGTGCGCTGTCCGGCGTGTACAACTCGTTCCACACCACCGCGCCGGGCTCGTTGACCACGCCCGCGCCGTTGTGGTCGCCCGCCTGCCACACGCCGAACACGGCGCCGGTGGGGTCGGCGGCGACCGCCATGCGGCCGAACGTCATGACGTCCATCGGTGGCGCGATCACCGTGCCGCCGGCCGCGCCGACCCGTCGCAGCACCGCGTCCGCGTCGTCCGCGGCCAGATAGGTGGTCCAGGCGACCGGGCCCTGTCGTCCGGGCATGCGGCCCATCAGGCCGGCGACCGGACGGCCGCCGAGCGTGCAGGTGGTGTAGTGGCCCACCCCGGCCGGCCCGATCTCGCCCTCCCAGCCGAACAGGCCGCGATAGAAGGCCAGTCCGGCTTCGACGTCGGGGACGCCCAGGTCCACCCAGCAGGGCACCCCGGTGGGATATCGCGAGGTCCACTCGCTCATCGATGCCTCCTCGACAGATGCCGACAATTCGGGACGATCCGTCATCGATGCTGCCACCCGGGTCGGACATGTGCTCGTCGATGGCCGCCGCACGAGGCAGGATGCCGGTATGAGTTCCCTGATCAAGGCGGCCGACCTGGCCGCCGCCCTGGACAGTTCGTCGCCGCCGCTGGTGCTCGACGTCACGTGGCAACTCGGCGGCCCGCCCGGCATCGAGGCGTACCGGGTCGCCCACATCCCCGGCGCCCACTTCGTCGATCTCGCCGCGGAGTTGTCCGGACCGCACACCCCCGGCGGCGCCGGCGGCCGGCATCCGATGCCCGAGCCGGCCGCGTTCGGCGCGAGCATGCGCCGGTTGGGGATCGGCCCGGAGACCGACGTGGTCGTCTACGACGGTGGGCCAAGCGTCGCCGCGGCGCGGGCGTGGTGGCTGCTGCGCTACTTCGGCCACGACCGGGTGCGCGTGCTCGACGGCGGCTTCGCGGCCTGGACGGCGGAGCGGCACCCGGTCACCGACGTGGTGCCGGAACCCGCCGCACCGGGCGCGTTCGTCCCGCGCCCGGGCGGGATGACACGCCTGGACGCGGACGAGACCGCGGCCCTGGTGGCCGCGGGCGGGGTGCTGCTGGACGCTCGTGCCGCGGAGCGCTTTCGGGGCGAGACCGAGCCGATCGACGCGAAGGCCGGCCACATCCCCGGCGCGGTCAGCGCGCCCGCGACCGAGTACACGCACGCCGACGGCCGCTTCCACGAACCCACCGAGCTCAAGGAGTACTTCGCGGCCCGCGGCGCGGTCCACGGTGCCCGGGTCGCCGCGTACTGCGGTTCCGGCGCGACCGCCGCGCACGAGGTGCTCGCACTGTCGCTGGCCGGCGTGCCGGCCGCGCTGTACGCCGGTTCCTGGAGCGACTGGATCACCGACCCGGAACGCCCGGTGGCCACCGGCGAGTAGCGCGCTCGGACCGCGGTGCCGGCGACGAGCGCACGACAGGAGCCGAGGGCCCGTGCGGGCCCTCGGCTCCTGTCGTACCCGTCTGTCGTGCCGTCGATCATTCCCGGCGCTTGCGCCTGCTCCCGAACACGATCTCGTCCCAACTGGGCACGGTCGCCCGGCGGCCGGGACGCACGCCGTCGGCCTCGGCCTGTCGGTCGGTGCTGCCGACCAGCCGCTCGCGGTGCGGGCCGACCACGCCGCGCGGCACCAGGACGTTCTCGTACGCGCTGCCCGCGCCCGCCGCCGCGGCGGGGGCCTGGGTCTCCTCTTCCTCGATCGGTTCGGCGCGCTCCGGGCGTTCCGACCGCTCGACGCGCTCGATCCGCTCGGGACGCTCGACGCGCTCGATCCGCTCCGGGCGCTCGGCCCGTTCCGCCCGCTCGATGCTGCCCACGCGCGGGCGTTCGGCCAGTGCGGTGACGTCGATGCGCATCGGACCGGGCGAGGCCGACTGGGTCTGCGGTTCGCCGCGCAGACCCGGGACGGCGTCGAGCAGGCTGGTGATCGCGTCGTCGTCGCTCTCGCGCGGAATGGTGGCCAGGCGCGGTCGGAACGGGAACGGGGTCTCGGACGCCGCCGGGTGCTCGCCGATCAGCGAACGGGCCTCGTCGTCGTTGGTGGTGACCAGGCGCCGGGGCGGATCGAAGCTCCAACTCGCGGAGCGCATCTCGCCATCGGCGCGGTAGAGCAGCAGGATCTCCCAGCTACCGTCGTCGCGCCGCCACGAATCCCACTGCACGGACTCGGAGTCCGCGCCGCGCAGGTGCAGGCGTTCGGTGACGATCTCGCCGAGCAGCGGGCCGGTGCTCTCGCCTTGCCGACGGATGGGGGTCTTGCGGGCGCGTTCGGCCATGAAGGCGCGCTCGGCGAGGACCGGGCCCTCAAAACGCCGCACCCGGTCCACCGGGATTCCGGCGAGCTGTGCGACCTCCTCCGCGGTGGCACCGGCCCTTATCCGGGCCTGGATGTCACGCGGACGCAGCTGGCTCTCGACCTCGATCTCGATCTGGCCGAGCCTGGCGCGGTCGCCCCTGACGGCGGCACGGAGCCGTTCGTCGATGGGCAACATGTACTCAGTGCCGTCGGCAGCCTTCAGCACCAACCGTGTGCCGTCGTTGCTGACGGCCACGACACGCAGTTCGGGCATGGGGACCTCCCGGGTGGTGCCTGCCGACGTCACCTGCGTCGTTGCTCCCGCTACGAGTGTGACCTGCCCAGCCTCGGCGTGGCCACAACCTGACCGAGTTGTCCGGCGTGTCGGATTTATTACCTGACTGGCCGAATTGCCTTGGTTACACCATTTCGGGTAGATACCGGGGCGGCGCCCCACCCTGACCTCCGCGGTCGGTCGCCTCCCCCTTCGCGCACAGGTCGTTCCGGAACCTGGCGTGAACAGTACTCCATTCGGGGGCTCTACCGGGACACACCGCGCCGCATCGGCGCGTCCCGTTCGGACGAGTCGTTTTCGGCCGTCCGGGGTGATGTCGATCACAAGATTGGGCCGATCGGAACGATGTCGATGGGCCGTTCAGTCGTAACCAGGGTGAAGTCCTGTTTTTCATGATTAACCACCGTCCGTGCTCGGACGGGCAAGGAAAGTGATGCCGGAAAGGACCGAGAATGAACGTCGCCGGATCGATGTCAACGCGGTGCAGGTTGTGGGCAGTGCCCTGGCGGCCATCTCCTCGGCTTTCCTGCTCTCGACGCTGGGCGTCGCCGGGACGGTGATCGGCGCGGCGCTCGCGAGCGTGGTCGCCACGGTCGGAAGCGCGCTCTACGTGCACCTGTTCCGCCGCACCGGCGAGCAACTGCGCGACGTGCGGGCGACGCTGATCCCGCCGCACGAGGGCGGGCCGAGTCCGGACCCCGCCGCCGTACCGGAGCGACCCACCGGTGTGGCCGACCCGGGATCGGCCGCCGACGAGACGATGCTGCTGCCGGTCGGCGACTACACCCGGTTCGAGGAGCATGCGCGGACCGCGCCGGTCACGGGCTCGACGCGCGCGGAGCGCCTGCTCGGCGGTGCCGGGACGGACGCCGAACCGGTCGCGGACGGCGACAAGCGGGTCTGGCTGGCCCGTTCGCTGGTCGGGGCGGTGCTCGTGTTCGTGGTGGCGATGGGTGTGGTGACGCTCACCGAGACCGCGATCGGCCGCTCGTTCGCGAGCCTGTTCGGACACGGCGACGCGGGCGGCTCGACCATCTCGCGGATCGTCGACGACAAGCCCGCCCGACCCGACACCCCGAAGCAGCCGGGCGGTTCGACCCCGCAGCCGACCGGCGCCACGCCCGCACCCACGCACGGGCCGGCCACCGGCGACCAGGGCACGACCGGCGAGAACGGCACGGGGGCGACCTCGGTGCCCTCGACCACCCCGTCCACGCGACCGAGCCACACCCCCTCGTCCGACCCGAGCGACTCCAAGCCGCCGAGCACGGCGCCGCCCGCGACCCCGCCGGCGGGCGGCTCGAGCGGGGCCGGCACCGCGAACGGCGGGGCGGCGGCCGGCAACGACGCCGGCGGCACCGCCCAGGGCGGCGCGGACGGCGACTCGCGGTCGAACGCGGGCGCCGGCACGCGCTAGCCCTGGGACCGGCGCCGGTGCGGCGGGCCTCAGTCGCCCAGCACCCGACGCAGGTAGTCGTTGCCGAAGCGGCGCTCCGGATCCACCCGGTTCCGGAGCGCCGTGAAGTCGGCGAACCTCGGGTAGAGCTTCGCGAAGTACTCCGCGTCGCGGGTGTGCATCTTGCCCCAGTGCGGGCGCCCGCCGTGCCCGACCATGATCTTCTCCACCTCGGTGAAGTACCGCTCGTGCGGCGTGCCCTTGTACATGTGCACCGCGATATAGGCGGTGTCGCGCCCGTACGCCGTGGACATCCACAGATCGTCCGCCGGGGCCACCCGCACCTCGACCGGGAAGCTGATCGGCAGGCCCGCCGCCTCGACGAAGGCACGCACCTCGGTCAGCGCGGCCGTGGCCGCCGCCCGCGGCAGCGCGTACTCCATCTCGATGAAGCGCACCCGGCGCGGGCTGGTGAACACCTTGTGCGAGGTGTCCGAATAGGTCCGCGCCGACAACGCGCGGCTGGACAGGCGCGCGATCGTGGGCACCGTCCTGGGCGCGGCCCGGCCGACCCGGCAGGCCAGCGAGAACACACCGTTGGACAACAACTCGTCGTCCAGCAGGAAACGCGCCTTCGACAGCGGTTTCGCCGGCCCCTCGATCCGGTTGTTGCGCTTCACGTTGCAGTTGTCGGTGTGCGGAAACCAATAGAACTCGAAATGCTCGTTGTCCGCGCACAGCGCGTCGAAGTCGGCGAGCACCGCGTCCAGCCGCATCGGCTCCTCGCGCGCCTCCAACAGGAAGCTCGGCTCCACCGCGAACGTCAGCGCGGTCACCACGCCCAGCGCGCCCAGACCCACCCGGGCACCCGCGAACAACTCCGCGTTCTCGGTCGCCGAGCACGTGGTGATCTCGCCGTCCGCCAGCACGATCTCCATGCCCCGGATCTGCGCCGCCAGCGATCCGGACACCCGCCCGGTCCCGTGCGTGCCGGTGGACGTGGCGCCGGCAAGGCTCTGCACCGCGATGTCGCCCATGTTCGCGAGCGCGAGGCCGTAGCCGGCGAGCAGCGCGTTGAAGTCGCTCAGCCGCATCCCGGACCCGACCGTGATGGTGCCCGCCGCACGATCGAGCGCGTGCACCTCGGTCAGCCCTTCCGGGCGGATCTGCACCCCGTCGGTGACCGCGACCGAGGTGAACGAGTGCCCGGCGCCGACGGCCTTGACCGCCAGACCCTGTGCCGCCGCCCGGCGGACCGCCGCCGAGATCTCCTCGGCCGACCTCGGAGTGAGTACCGAGTGCGGCCGCGCGGACTGGTTTCCGGTCCAGTTCCGCCAGATCGGCGGCGTCTTGGAGACGGCGGGGGTGGCGCTGCTCAACGGGTTCCTCCTGGGGTCGCCGTGGGATCAGCCGGACATTACTCGCCGGTCATCGGACCGGGAAGGGGCCGGGGCCCGATGGGCCGCAACTCACGCCGCGCGCGGGCCGGGGCGTTGGGGCGGGCGGGGCCGCGATGCGAGGATCACAGACATGCACGCGACACAGGCCCCCGACCCCAGTCCGTACGACGCGCTCCTGGTGCTCTCCTTCGGCGGGCCGGACGCCCCCGACGAGGTGCTCCCGTTCCTGGAGAACGTGACCGCGGGCCGAGGGGTGCCCCGGGAACGCCTCGAGGAGGCCGCCGGCCACTACGCCCACTTCGGCGGTGCCAGCCCGATCAACGCGCACAACCGCGCCCTGATCGCGGCGATCGAGACCGACTTCGCCGCACAGGGACTGCGGCTGCCGGTCTACTGGGGCAACCGCAACTGGCGCCCGTATCTCGCGGACACCGTGCGGCGGATGGCCGACGACGGGATCCGCCGTGCCGCGGTCCTGGTGACCAGCGCCTACGCCTCCTACTCGGGCTGCGGGCAGTACCACGAGAACCTGCTCGAGGCCCGGGCCGAGGTCGGCGACCGGGCACCGGTGTTCGACAAGCTGCGGCACTTCTTCGACCACCCCGGTTTCGTCGAGCCGCTGGTGGACCACGTGCTGGCCGCGCTGGCCGAACTGCCCGAGGCGGTGCGGGCCGGCGCCCGACTGGTGATGGTCACCCACTCGATCCCCACCGTCACCGCGCGCACCGCCGGCCCGGCCGGCGGCGGATACGTCGAGCAGCACCGGGAGACCGCGCGCCTGGTCGCCGAGGGCGTCGCGCGCGCGCTCGGGCGCGAGCACGACTGGGACCTGGTGTACTCCAGCCGCAGCGGCCCGCCGCAGGTGCCGTGGCTGGAGCCGGACGTCAACGACCACCTCGTGGCGTCGGCCGAGGACGGCACGGCACCGGCCGTGGTGCTGGTGCCGATCGGATTCCTCTCCGACCACATGGAGGTGGTCTACGACCTCGACGTCGAGGCCGCCGCGACCGCCGCGCGGCTCGGGCTGCCGGTGGCCCGAGCGGCGACCACCGGCGCCGACCCCAGGTTCGCCGGCGCGGTGCGCGACCTGCTCCTGGAGCGCGCCGCGACGGTACGCGGCGAGGCGCCCGCGCGGTGCGCGCTCGGTGTGCTCGGCGCCGCGCACGACGTGTGCCCGGTGGGCTGTTGCCCGGACCCCCGGGCGCTGCGCGCCGACCCGGAGGCGGCCGCGCGGTCGCCGCGCGGCGAGGCCCTGCACGGCTCCGCCGGCAGGATGGGTCCATGACGATCGACACCGCGGAACTCCTGGCCATCGCTCGCGACGCGGCCCGGCACACCGGCGGCTTCCTGTTGCACGAGCGTCCCGCCGACCTCGGCGTCGCGGCGACCAAGAGCAGCCCCACCGACGTGGTCACCGAGATGGACACGGCCGCGGAGAAGCTGATCATCGAACGCATCCGCGCGCACCGACCACACGACGGCTTCCTCGGCGAGGAGGGCGACGCGACCGCGGGCAGCAGCGGCGTGCGCTGGGTGATCGACCCGATCGACGGCACCGTGAACTACCTGTACGACCTGCCCGGGTGGTGTGTGTCGATCGCCGCCGAGACCGCCGAGGGCACCCTGCTGGGCGTGGTCGAGGTGCCGGTGGTGGGGGAGACCTTCCACGCCGTGCGCGACGGCGGCGCCTACCGCAACGGCAAGCCGATCCACTGCCGCGCCTCGGTCGAGTCGGCCCGGGCGCTGGTGGCGACCGGGTTCGGCTACACCGCCGAGCGGCGCACCCGGCAGGCCGCCGTGATCGGCGCGCTGCTGCCGCGCGTGCGCGACCTGCGCAGGGCCGGCTCGGCCGCGATCGACCTGTGCTCGGTGGCCGCCGGTCGGGTCGACGCCTACTACGAGCGTGGCCTGAATCCGTGGGACGTGGCCGCGGGCGCGCTGATCGCCCGCGAGGCCGGCGCCGAGGTGATCGAGGACCTGTGGCCCGAGCCCGACGGGTCGAGCCTGTGCCTGGCCGCGCCCGCCGGACTGCGTGCCGAACTCGAGGCCGCGCTGGCCGCCCTGCACGCGTAGACCCGAGCATGCGCAAGGCCCGGACCCGGTGCCCCCGCACCGGATCCGGGCCTTCGCGAATTCGGCCCGACAGCCGAACCCCCGGCGTCCACTGGGGACCTCGCCGGGGGAGATCAAGAACCGTGTGTCCATGCGTGGCTCGGGTGCTCTCGCCCGAGCGGAGTGCCTAGGCGCTTTCGGGAAGCACCCGCACGCCGTGCTCGGACGCCATCCGCAGGAGGTCGTCCAACTCGGATTGCTCCACCTCGACGAGGAAGTCGTCGCCGGTGTCACAGGCCTGCTTCAGAGCCTGTTCGGTCTCACGTATGCGCCGCAGTACGCCGGCCGTGAATTCGTCCATAAGGCCGCCCCAATGTCACTCGTCGTCGCCGGTTTCGGTTGTCCTCCCCCCGTGCAATGCCGGGGAAACCATGGATCCGGGCCTTTGACGGGGCTCGACCTAAGGGTGTGACCAGGGGCGATTTCCGGCCCGCCGGCCCGGGATCGGACTTTCCGGGGCGTACCGGAATCCTTCCCTCCTTCGGGGGGTCCCGTAACGTCCGCGGCGCGACGCGCTCGCCGGGCCGATCCCGCCCGCCCCGGTCGGCCGGCCGGCTTACCGAGGCTTTACCGGGGCGCGGGGGAAGATGGACAACGGATCCATCCACTCATCGAGCAGGAGGCACAGCCGGTGCGGGTTCTCGTAGTCGAGGACGAGCAGCTCCTGGCGGACGCGGTCGCGACCGGGTTGCGCCGAGAGGCCATGGCCGTCGACGTGGTGTACGACGGGGAGGCGGCGCTGGAACGGATCGCCGTCAACGACTACGACGTGGTGGTGCTCGACCGGGACCTGCCGATCGTGCACGGCGACGACGTGTGCCGGGCGGTGGTGGAGACGGGCATTCCGATGCGGGTGCTCATGCTGACCGCCGCCGGCGACGTCAGCGATCGGGTCGAGGGCCTGGAGTTGGGAGCGGACGACTATCTGCCCAAGCCCTTCGCGTTCAGCGAGCTGATCGCCCGGGTGCGCGCACTCGGCCGGCGGGCCGTCTCCCCGCTGCCGCCGGTGCTGGAGCGGGCCGGCATCCGGCTCGACCCGAACCGGCGCGAGGTGTTGCGCGAGGGTGTCCCGGTGCACCTGTCGCCCAAGGAGTTCGCGGTGCTGGACGTGCTGATGCGCGCCGATGGCGCCGTGGTCTCGGCCGAGCAACTGCTCGAGAAGGCATGGGACGAGAACACCGATCCGTTCACCAATGTCGTCCGCGTCACCGTCATGACATTGCGCCGCAAGCTCGGCGAGCCGCCCGTCATCCTGACGGTGCCCGGCGCCGGATACCGCATTTGAGGACCGCCATGAACGACAGCTCTCGGGCCGTCCCGGCGGAAGCCGGAAGTACCGCAGCCGGATCCGCGGAGCCGGCCGCGGGCGCCTCGACCGCGCCCGCGAAGCCGAACCCGGCGGCGAAGCCGAACCCGGCGGCGAAGACCGGCCCACCGCCCCGTCCGGGCCGACCGCCCCAGCCGCCGCGCCCCAGCGCGCCACCGGGCGCGCCGCCCAGGCCCAACCGCGAACCCGTGCGCGAGCCGGGTCGCGACCCCCAGCGTCCGGCCACCGGCGGACGCCGGCTGATCCTGGGCCGCGACGCCGACGACGCGGCGGAGATGTCGCGGTTGTCGCGGATGGCCCCCTCGCAGTTGCCCGCGCTGCTGCGCTCCACCATCAAGATGCGGCTGACCGCGCTGTACGGCGGGATGTTCCTGATCGCCGGGGTGCTCCTGCTGGGCACCGTCTACCTGCTGGTGCGGCAGAGCCTGACCGAGGGCCGGCTGAATCTGAGCCTGGCGCCGAACACGTTGATGACCATCAACGGCGTGCCGATGACGCCCGACCAGTTCGAGCAGTGGCAGACCATCCAGCAGATCCACCAGCGCGACGCCGCGCTGAACTCGCTGCTCCAGCAGTCGCTGCTGGCCCTGCTGCTGCTGTCGGTGATCGCCTTCGGGTTCGGCTACGTGATGGCCGGCCGGGTGCTGCGCCCGCTCGAGCGGATCACCTCGATCGCCCGCGAGGTGGCCGGATCCAATCTGCACCGGCGGATCGACCTCGACGGTCCGGACGACGAGTTCAAGGAACTCGCCGACACCTTCGACGACATGCTCGACCGGCTGGATCGCTCGCTGGAGTCGCAGCGCAAGTTCGTCGCCAACGCGTCGCACGAACTGCGCACCCCGCTGGCGATCAACCGCACCCTGCTGGAGGTCGCGCTCGGCGATCCGGAGGCGTCCGTCGAGCTCAAGCAGCTCGGCAAGACGTTGCTGGCCACCAACGAGCGCAGCGAGGGCCTGATCGAGGGCCTGCTGCTGCTGGCCCGCAGCGACAACGAGCTGACCGAGCGCAAGCCGGTCGACCTGGCCGAGGTGGCCCGCCGCGCGGTGGACCAGACCGGCGCGGAGGCGGCCGAGCGCAAGGTGACGCTCGACGACGAGCTGGGCCCCGCCGTGCTGCAGGGCAACGGGGTGCTGCTGGAGCGGGTCGCGATGAACCTGATCCAGAACGCGGTGCGCTACAACCGGCCCGGGGGCACGGTGGACATCTCGACCGAGACCACCGCGGGGGTCGCGGTGCTCACCGTGGTCAACACCGGGCCGGTGGTGCCCGGCTACGAGGTGGACAACATGTTCGAGCCGTTCCGGCGGCTGCGCACCGAGCGGACCGCCAGCGACAAGGGCGTCGGGCTCGGGCTGTCCATCGTGCGCTCGATCGTGCGGGCGCACGGCGGCTGGATCGAGGTCGAGCCCCGGGAAGAGGGCGGTCTGATGATGCGGATCGGCTTCCCGGCGGGCTGATTCCGGGCGGCGACCGCCCCGGTGCGGGCGGTCGCCGGGGCCGAAAGCGATCGTACGTACGTGCGAGAGTCGTGGATCACATTTCCGTCTTGGGGTGGAACCAACCTACGCTGTCGTAAGTTACGGAATCGTAGGGACGCGTCGTGCGGGCGATGCACAGCGTCGTCCTCCGTGTCTGCCGCTGTACGACGTTGTCTGCCTATGCCCTGGAGAGCCGATGAACCTTCTCGCCCCCGCCCCGACCGGTGAGCACCTGCTCCGTGAGTTGGAGCAGGTCGTCGCCGTCGAGCTGGACCGCCACCTCGCGGTGGCCAAGGAGTGGTTCCCGCACGAGTACGTGCCGTGGAGCGCCGGTCGCGACTTCGACGGCGTGCTCGGCGGCGAGGCGTGGACTCCGCAGGAGTCCGGGCTCACCGACGTCGGCCGGATAGCTCTCACGCTGAACCTGCTGACCGAGGACAACCTGCCCAGCTACCACTACGAGATCGCGGCGATGTTCGGCCGCGACGGCGCGTGGGGCACCTGGGTGCACCGCTGGACGGCGGAGGAGGGCCGGCACGGCATCGCGATCCGCGACTACCTGATGGCCGCCCGGGCGGTGGACCCGGTCGCGCTGGAGCGCTCGCGAATGGAGCACATGGAGGCCGGCTACCAGGGCGACCACATGGACAATCCGCTGCACGTGATCGCCTACGTGACCTTCCAGGAGCTGGCCACCCGGGTCTCGCACCGCAACTCGGGTCGCACCTGCGGCGACCCGATCGCCGAGCAACTGCTCGCGAAGGTGGCCACGGACGAGAACCTGCACATGGTCTTCTACCGCAACCTGCTCAAGGCCGCCTTCGAGATCGCCCCGGACCAGGCGATGCGCGCGGTCACCGAGATGGTCACCGACTTCCGGATGCCCGGGCACGGGATCAGCGGCTTCGAGCGCGCGGCGGCCAAGCTCGCGGTGGGTGGCGTGTACAACCTGCCGATCCACCAGAACGACGTGATCCTGCCGGTGCTGCGCCACCTCAAGATCATGGAGCGCACGGACCTGGGCCCGGAGGGCGAGAAGGCCCGCGAGGAGCTCGCGCTGTTCCTCGGCGGCCTGGACTCCCAGGTGGTGCGCTTCGAGGAGCGCCGGCTCGCCGTGGAGGCCCGCAAGGCGGCCAACCGCCGCTGAGCGCACCCGAGCGGAACATCGACAGGCCCGCCGCCCCTCGGGGGACGGCGGGCCCTGTCGTGCGCGCGCCGGTTGGGCGTTTGCGGTGAAGCCTCGGTTCAACGCTTGCGGGTCGACTTGCCGAGCGACTCCTTGAAGCCGACCTTGCCGCCCATCCGCAACACCGCGCCCTCGTACATCCGGGCCGCGAGCCGCACCAGCGCCACCAGGGCCACCAGGGCGATCGCGAAGGCGGCCAGGTTCTCCACCACGGAGACCTCGTCCGCCGCGGTCAGCGCCGGTTGCAGCATGGCCGAGAACGGCGGCACGTACGCCAGCACCTGGGCGAGCGTGCCGCCCTTCTGGCCGAGGAAGATGGCGGCCAGGAACGAGGCGATCAGCAGCGAGGTCATCGGCGTGATGACGTTCTGCAGGTCCTCCTGGCGGGAGACGCGGGCCGCGGCGGCGGCGAACATGCACGCGTAGATCGCGTAGCCCACCACGAACCACAGCAGCACCAGCGCCACCGGGTAGACCATCGCGCCGGTCAACTCGATGCTGCCCAGCGCGGACGCCGCGGCCAGTCCGACCACCGCGGTGACCAGCATCTGGAGCAGGCCGAGCAGGCCGATCCCGAGGATCTTGCCGGTCAACAGCGCGCGGGCGGGCACGGTCGCGAGCAGGATCTCCACGATCCGGCTGGACTTCTCCTCGACCACGCCGCTGGCCACCCACATGCAGAACAGCATGAGCATGCCGTAGAGCACGAGCGTGCCGATGAAGGCGATGCCCTTGCGCGCGTCGCGTTGGTCGGCGTCCGGATCCAGGGTGGTCTTGGGCATCGGCGCGATCGCCGAGGCCTGGTTCACCACGTCCGGGTCGATCTTCGCCGCGGCCAGCCGTTGGTCGCGCTCCACGGTGGCCCAAGAGCTCTGCAGCACGGCCGCCAGCGGGTCGGCCAGCTTGCTGTCCACCAGGATCCGGCCGTTGTCCACGACCGCGTCCAGCTTCCCGTCCGCGAGTGCCTTCTCGGCCGCCGCCCGGTCGGCGACGGAGCCGACCCGCACGTCCACGTCCAGCAGCGTCGCCTGGCGCTGTGCGGTCTGTGCGAGCTGCGTCTGCTGCGGCCCGAGGAAGGCCACGTCGTACTTGTCCGACCCGCCGCCGAGCGCGGCCGGGATGGCCACCGACGCGAGCAGGATCGCCAGCATCACCGCCACCGAGATCTGGAAGCCCCGATCCCGGATGCGCTCGGTGAACTCGCGGCGCGCGACCAGCCGCACGGCGGACCAAAACGTGCTGCCGCCGGTGCTCACGCGCCGACCTCCGTTCCGTTGACGACCTCGCGGAAGAGTTCGGCGAGCGAGGGGGTCGCGGGCGCGAACGCCAGCACCCGGCCCGCCGCCCGGGCCCCGTCGAGCAGAGCCTGCTCGCTGGTTCCGGGAAGCAGTTCGACCAGCACCGTGTCGCCCTCCGACTCCGAGGAGAGCACCTTCAGGCCGGGCAGCGCCTCCGCCCAACCCGCCGGCGCGTTCGCCAGCCGCACCCGATAGCGCACCGCGCGGCTGTCCCCGCGCAGCTCGGCCACGGTGCCCGAGGCGTGCATCCGGCCGTTGTTGATGATCCCGACCGCGTCGCACAACGATTCGACCAGTTCGAGCTGGTGGCTGGAGAAGACCACCGAGGCGCCGGCGGCGGTGCGCTCGCGCAGCACGCCGGCCATCACGTCCACACCGACCGGGTCGAGGCCGGAGAACGGCTCGTCCAGGACCAGCAGCTCCGGCTCGTGCACCAGCGCCGCGGCCAACTGCACGCGCTGCTGGTTGCCCAGCGACAACGTCTCCAGCCGGTCCGCGGGCCCGCCCGCCACCTGGAGTCGGCTCAACCAGCGCTCGGCCGACGCGCGCGCGTCGGCGCGGGTCATCCCGTGCAGTTCGGCCAGATAGACCAACTGGTCCTGGATGCGCATCTTCGGATACAGACCACGTTCCTCGGGCATGTAGCCCCAGCTTCGGCGCACGCCGCGGTCCACCGGCGCGCCCCGCCAGCGGACGTCCCCCGCGTCCGGCGCCAACACGCCCAACGCGATGCGCATGGTCGTGGTCTTGCCGGCACCGTTGGTGCCGACGAAACCAAACATTTGACCCGGTTGTACGGTCAGCGACAGGCCGTCGAGGACGACCTTCTCGCCGAATCGCTTGTCCAGGTCGGCCAACTCGAGCACGACACTCCCCGTGATATTCCAGCCCCCGTGTCGCACTTATATACGGGGGCGAACGGGGCGTTCAAACCGCGGCCCACGTGTGCGATCCGACACACCCGGGTGAACGTCCCGGCGGGCGTGGACTCAGTCGATCCGGCGCAGATCGCGGCGGAATCGACGACCGTTCTCGACATAGCTGCGCACCGTCTCCGCGAACGCGCCGACCGGAACGGCGTTCTCGCGAATCTTCGCCGGCACCCCCAAGGCCATCGCGTACGACGGCACCTCGAGCCGATTTCCGATCACCGCACCCGCTCCCACCAGGGCACCTGTGCGCACCACGGCCTGATGCATGACCACCGCGCCGTTGCCGACCAGGCAACGATCCTCGATCACGCAGCCCTCCAAATGCACAATGTGACCGATCACGCACTCGTCGCCCACTACCGTCGGCCACGGCGCCGTCGTGTGCAGGACACATCCGTCCTGGACCGACGTGCGCTCGCCGATCACGATCCGGCCGTGATCCGCGCGCAGTACGGCCCCCGGCCACACCGTAGAATCCGCGCCGATCTCCACGCTGCCGATCACGACCGCGTCCGGGTGCACATAAGCATCCGGGTGCACCTTGGGTATTTGATCACCCAGCGCGTAGACCGTCACGATTCCTCCTGGTTGTGCAGGGCGGTACGGGGTTACAGTGGCCCCCCATCCAACCAAGTCACCTCTTTGGGGGTTCGGTTGGGTGTCGATTGCGTAACGAGCCTTGATGTAAGGCAAAATCTGCGCTTCGGGTCGGGCACAACTCCGGCCCCTCAAGCGTTACGTGCGCTGAAGGCATCGTCCAAGCAGGTTCACGGGCGGTGTCTGCACGACTGAGCACCGCAGATCCACCCGGAGGGGGAGAGGTACATGGCAACCGACTACGACACCCCGCGTAAGACCGATGACGACATCAACGAAGACAGCATCGAGGAGCTGAAGGCTCGGCGCGTGGACAAGTCGGCCGGTTCGGTCGACGTCGACGAGTTCGAGCAGGCCGAATCACTCGAGCTTCCCGGTGCGGACCTCTCCAATGAGGAGCTGTCCGTCCGGGTCGTCCCGAAGCAGGCCGACGAATTCACGTGCTCAAGCTGCTTCCTGGTGCATCACCGGAGCCAGCTCGCCAAGGAGAAGAACGGCCAGCCGGTCTGCAGCGACTGCGCCTGATCGTGTGCGGTCGAGGACGACCGGCGATGAACGGCAACCCTGCACACGCCATACGGGTACCGGCAGGAGTTGGACCGTCGACGTTCGCCGAGCGTCCTTGAACGCGGGAGCACGACGCGGGACGCGGTGGATGACGCGGATCGTGGGAAGTACCGAAGACACACGCAGGACGTACGAAGTCGAACGTCCGCCGATTCACCGGCGGGCGTTCTTGACTGTCCGCCGCCGCCCGCCGCCGCATCGCGGCGCCGACCGATTCGCTCACTCCCGGCTCCTTCGAGCCGGGATCGAGCCTGCCCTCGCCGATCAGGCGCGGGCGCGCAACGCCGCCACGACGTCGACCAGGCGTTGCGGGTTGCGCGAGGACAGATAGAGGTAGGGCGTGGGATCGGCCGGGTCGACGACCTCGATCCGCGCGGCCCCCGGGATGTACGCGCGCAGCAGCATGAACGCGCGCGGATCGGCGTTCTCCATCCGCAACGAGCGGGCCTGCTCGGGATCGAGCGCGACCCCCGCACCCAGCGCGGTGAGCGGGATCCGGGCCCGACCCGCCAGCAACTCGGTCTCGGTGACGGTGATCCGCGCCGCGCCGTAGGCGCCGGTGGCCCACGCCGCCAGTGCGCCCAGGGCCAGGGCCAGCACGACGGTCGGCACGATCCCGAAGGCCAGCCCCACGAGTGCGCCGGAGACGGCCATCAGGGCGGTCAGGGCCCACCAGGAGGCCGGCACGCCGAGTCGTTCGCTGTACGCCTGCATGCGCCCAGCCTGTCATGCGCGCCCGACACGGGTCAGCGGGGGCCGTGTCGCCGGGTCAGCCGGGCCAGGGCGCGGGTGACGCCCTCCGGAGGTGTGCGCAGGCCCGTCGCCACCCCTTTGGCGTAATCCGAGAGAGCGGTGGGCGCCAACAGGTCGAGCAACGCGCCGGCCCTGGCGTCGTTGCCCACCAGATAGCGCGGCCTGGGACGCGGCACGCTCAGCGCGGTGCGCACCGCGTGTGCGACCGGGGCCGGACCCGGCAGCGCCTTGGCCCGCCGGACCATGTCGTCGGCGAGGTCGTAGGAGTCGTTGTAGGCCGACGTCTTGCGCGGCGGCAGCCGGGACATGGCGCGCTCCCAGATGTCGGTACCGAAGCTGCCCGGCTCGATCAGCACCACCTTGACGCCGAACCCGGCGGTCTCGATCCGCAACGAGTCGGTGATCGCGGCCAGCCCCTGCTTGCTCGCGCAGTACCAGCCCAGGAACGGGTTGGAGACCCGGCCGGAGACGGAGGAGATGTTGACGATCCGCCCGTCCCGGCGTTGACGCATCTGCGGCAGCACCAGGCGGGCGATCCGCGCGGGCGCGATCAGGTTGGTCTCCAGCTGGGCGCGGATCTGCTCGTCGTCCACGTCCTCGATCGCCCCCGGCTGCGCGATCCCGGCGTTGTTGACCACCGCCCACGGGCCGCCGGCGGTCATCTGGGCGATCTCGGTGAAGGCCCGAACCGTCGACGTGGCGTCGGCGACGTCGAGCAGGACCGTGCGTACGCCCACCTCGGCGCGCTCGGCGGCATCGCGCAGGCGCTCGGCCCGGTCCTGGGTCCTGGCCGTGCCGATCACGTCGAAGCCGGACCCCGCCAGCTCCAGGGCGACGGCAAGGCCGATCCCACCGGTCGCCCCGGTGACGACCACGCTCTTGGTCATGCGCTTCCTTCCGTCCCGCGACCCTTTCGGGCCGCGGCGCCGGCGGCTCCCAAGCCGCTGCGCAGGTGTCGGTCGGAACGACGGTAGTGTCCTTCGGCGTGAGTCGACCAACATCCCTGACCCCGCCTCCGGAAGCGGTGGTGCCCCAGCCCCACCCGGACGCCCCTCCTCCCGGCACCGAGCTGGGCGAGCACTACAGCGACTGCTTCGGCTGCGGCGAGGCCGCCCCCGGCGGGCTGCGCATTCGCGCGCGCGCCGGCGAGGGCGTCTCCGTGGACGCCGAGTTCACCGTCACCACGCTGCACCAAGGAGCCCCGGGCCTGGCCCACGGCGGGCTGCTGACCTGTGCGTTCGACGAGGCGCTCGGCGCGATCGGGTACATGCTGCACACCACGGCGGTGACCGGGCACCTGGAGACGGACTTCCGCCGTCCGGTGCCGGTGGGGTCCACCCTGTACATCCACGCGTGGTGCGAGGCGGTGGCCGGCCGCAAGATCTACTCGCGCGCGGTCGGGCGGCTGGACTCCCCGCAAGGGCCGATCGCGGTCGAGGCCGCGGCGCTGTTCGTCAGCGTCGGACTCGCGCACTTCGTCGACAATGGACGTGCGGAAGACGTACAGCGCGTCATGGACAACCCCGACCTGATGAAGGCGGCCCGAGCGTTCGAGGTGAACCCGTGAGCACGAGTGTGGACATCCTGGTGCGCCGGCTCGACCCCGGTCTTCCGCTGCCCGCGTACGAGCACCCGGGCGACGCGGGGGCGGACCTGGTGACCGCGCAGGACGCCGAGATCGCCCCCGGCGAGCGGATGGTGCTGCCCACGGGCATCGCCATCGCGCTCCCGGACGGGTACGCCGCGTTCGTGCATCCGCGCTCGGGACTCGCGGTGCGGTGCGGGGTATCCCTGGTGAACGCCCCGGGCACTGTCGATGCGGGATACCGTGGCGAAATCAAGGTTGTCGTGGTCAACCACGACCTGCGTACGCCGGTCGTTTTTCGTCGCGGCGACCGAATCGCCCAACTCGTGATCCAACGGGTCGAGCGAGCGGGGTTCCACGAGGTCGCCGAGCTGCCCGGTTCCGGGCGCGGCGAAGGCGGCTTCGGATCCACCGGCGGGCACGCGGCGATGGGCGTTTCGAGCGCCGTCGCGGCGGGCAGCGCGGGCATCGTGCAAGACTCGGCTTCCGACAGGGAAGGACTGTGACGTGTTCGGTCGTCGCCGACGCAGCGAAAAGGATGATCTGCCCGTCGAGGAGCACGAAGACCTCGACGACATCATCGATGACGAGGGCGATGCCGACGAGGCGTCGAGCGACGGGGCCGCGCAAGGCTCCGACGACTCGGACCTCGACGAGCTGAGCCGACCGATCCCGCCCGCGCCCCGGCCGGACGGTCCGTGGGACTTCGACGAGCTCGAGGACCCGCACGAGGAGCGCATCGACCTCGGCGGGATGCTGATCCCCAGCGACCCGCGGATGGAGCTGCGGGTCGAGGTCTCCAACGACCTGATCATCGCGGCCACGGTGGTCCTCGAGGACAGCGGTCTCCAGCTCCAGGCCTTCGCCGCTCCGCGCAACGAGAGCATCTGGCACGAGGTGCGTGCCGAGATCGCCTCGGGGATCACCCAGCAGGGTGGCATCGTGGACGAGCAGGACGCCGGCCTGGGCTGGGAGCTGCGCGCCCAGGTGCCGGTCCAGCTTCCGGACGGCACCCAGGGCCACCAGTTGGTGCGCTTCGTCGGGTGTGACGGGCCGCGCTGGTTCCTGCGCGGCGTGATCTCCGGTCGGGCGGCGGTGGATCCCAACGTCGGTGCCGACCTGGAGGCCATGTTCCGCGACACCGTCGTGGTCCGGGGCAACGAACCGATGGCGCCGCGCGACCCGATCCTGCTGCGCCTGCCGGAGAACGCCCAGGTCGATCCGAACAGCGGGCTCGCGGTGCCGCAGCAGGGCGCCGACGAGGACCGCTTCGCGGGTGACCTGGACCCGTTCCAGCGCGGCCCGGAGATCACCGAGGTCCGCTAGGCCGCGACCGGCCCCGGGGGCGCCCACGAAGGCGTCTCCCACCTTGCCCGCAAGACCCGTACCAGACACCGAAGCCCGACCCCGCCGTGAGGCGGGGTCGGGCTTCGTGCGTGTCCGGTCGCGGCCGCGGGCGCTCCGTGCGCGTGTTCGGCCCCGGGTTTCGGGTGGTCCGCGCGCGTGTCCGGTTCCGGGTGCTTCGAATCTTGATGTCAAGGGCGCGTCAAGAAGGCATATGGGCGCGTCAGGACGTCGCCAACGCTTTCTGATTTGCCCTATTTATAGGGATTTTTGGCGGCTTGGAGGTGCTATCAATGTCCTCCTTACGGGCGATCAAGCGCCTGTCCGTCCCAAGGAGCACCCGCGATGGCTGATCTGGCCTTCGTAGTCCTGACGATCGCGTTCTTCGCGCTGGTCGTCGTGATCGCCAAGGGGGTGGCGAAGCTGTGAACGCGGACGGCATCGTCGGCCTGAGCGTCGCCATCGCCCTGCTCGGCTACCTGGTCCTGGCCCTGATCTTCCCCGAGAGGTTCTAGGTGAGCGTCACGCTCGCGGGGATACTCCAGCTGTCCCTGCTGATAGCCGTCCTGGCCGCGGTACATCGCCCCTTCGGCGACTACATGGCCCGTGTGTACTCCAGCGACAGGCACCTGCGCGGTGAGCGCGTCCTGTACAAGCTGATCGGCGCCGACCCGGACGCCGAGCAGCGCTGGACCGTCTACCTGCGCAGCGTGCTCGGGTTCTCGATGTTCTCGCTGCTGGGCCTGTACGCCCTCCAGCGGTTCCAGGACCACCTGCCGTTCGACCTCGGGATGAAGCCGATCACGCCGGACCAGGCGTTCAACACCGCCGCGTCCTTCACGGCGAACACGAACTGGCAGTCCTACTCCGGTGAGACCGCGATGGGCCACACGGTCCAGATGGTCGGCCTGACCGTGCAGAACTTCGTGTCGGCCGCCGTGGGCATGGCCGTGGCGATCGCGCTGGTGCGCGGCTTCGTCCGGGTGCGCTCGGGCGAGATCGGCAACTTCTGGGTCGACCTGATCCGCGGCTCGATCCGGATCCTGCTGCCGATCGCGATCATCGGCACGATCGTGCTGGTCGCGTCCGGCACGATCCAGAACCTGGCCGACCCGCACACCGTGCAGACGCTCTCCGGCGGGACGCAGACCATTCCGGGCGGTCCGGTGGCCTCGCAGGAGGTGATCAAGGAACTCGGCACCAACGGCGGCGGCTTCTTCAACGCCAACTCGGCGCACCCGTTCGAGAATCCCAACGCGTTCACCAACGTGTTCGAGATCTTCCTGATCCTGGTGATCCCGTTCTCGATGCCCCGCACCTTCGGTCGCCTCGTCGGCAGCCTCAAGCAGGGCTACGCGATCCTCGCCGCGATGTTCGTGATCTGGTTCGTCGCCGTCCTGCTGATGTGGTGGACCGAGGCGCACGGCAACGGCGCCGCCCCGGAACTGGCCGGCGGTGCGATGGAGGGCAAGGAACAGCGGTTCGGCATCCCCGGCTCGTCGGTCTTCGCGGTGTCCACCACGATGACCTCCACCGGCGCGGTCAACTCGTTCCACTCGTCCTTCACCGGGCTCGGCGGCGGGATCACCATGCTGGGCATGATGCTCGGCGAGATCACGCCAGGCGGCGTCGGATCGGGCCTGTACGGAATCCTGATCATGGCGATCCTGGCGGTCTTCGTGGCGGGCCTGATGGTCGGCCGCACGCCCGAATACCTGGGCAAGAAGATCGGCGCCGGCGAGATGAAGCTGGTCGCGATGTACATCCTCGTGGTGCCCGCCACCATCCTGACCTTCACCGGCATCGCCCTCGCGCTGCCCGGTGAACAGGCGGCGATCCTCAACTCCGACTCGCCACACGGCATCTCCGAGGTGCTGTACGCGTTCACCTCCGGCGCCAACAACAACGGCAGCGCGTTCGCCGGGCTCGGCGCGAACACCGAGTTCTACAACACGATGATCGGATTGGCCATGCTGATCGGCCGATTCGTGCCGATCTGCCTCGTGCTCGCCCTCGCCGGCCGACTCGCCGAACAAAAGAGCGTCCCCGACAGCGCGGGCACCCTGCAGACGCATCGGCCCCTGTTCGTGGGCCAACTCGTCGGCGTGATCCTGATCATCACCGGCCTCACCTTCTTCCCCGCCCTGGCTCTCGGGCCGCTTGCCGAGGGATTGGCATGACAGACACCGCGATACGCCCCACCGAGGAACACGTCGACACCCCCACCGGCTCCGGCCGGGTCTCGGCCGGCCTGTTCGAACCCCGTCGACTGCTCAAGTCGCTGCCCGGAGCCCTGCTCAAGCTCGACCCGCGGATCATGGTCCGTACCCCGGTCATGTTCGTGGTCGAGATCGGGTCGGTCATCACGACCGTCATGGCGATCAAGGACCCGAGCGTGTTCGCCTGGGTGGTCACCGTCTGGCTCTGGCTGACCGTGGTGTTCGCCAACCTGGCCGAGGCGGTTGCCGAAGGACGCGGCAAGGCGCAGGCGGACACGCTGCGCAAGGCCAAGACCGACACGTTCGCCCGACGCGTGGTCGGCGGCGGGGAAGAGCGGGTCGCGGCCACCGACCTGGCCATCGGCGACCTCGTGGTGTGCGAGGCCGGCGACATCATCCCCGGCGACGGCGACGTCGTCGACGGTGTCGCGAGCGTGGACGAGTCGGCCATCACCGGCGAGTCCGCTCCCGTGATCCGCGAGTCCGGCGGCGACCGCTCGGCGGTGACCGGCGGCACCAAGGTGCTCTCCGACCGGATCGTCGTCAAGATCACCACCGAGCCCGGCAAGACCTTCATCGACCGGATGATCGCCCTCGTCGAGGGCGCCGCCCGGCAGAAGACGCCGAACGAGATCGCGCTCAACATCCTGCTCGCGTCGCTGACGATCGTCTTCCTGTTCGCGGTCGTCACACTGCAGCCGATCGCGACGTACGCGCACGCCGAGCAGTCGATGATCATCCTGGTCGCGCTGCTGGTCTGCCTGATCCCGACGACCATCGGGGCGCTGCTGTCCGCGATCGGCATCGCGGGCATGGACCGCCTGGTCCAGCGCAACGTGCTGGCGATGTCGGGGCGCGCGGTCGAGGCCGCGGGCGACGTGTCGACGCTGCTGTTGGACAAGACCGGCACGATCACCCTGGGCAACCGACAGGCGTCCGAGTTCGTCCCGGTGGACGGGGTGACCGAGGCCGAGTTGGCCGACGCCGCGCAGTTGTCCTCGCTCGCGGACGAGACCCCCGAGGGGCGCTCGATCGTGGTGCTGGCCAAGGAGCGCTACGGGCTGCGCGAGCGGCACCAGGGCGAATTGGCGCACGCCGAGTGGATCGCCTTCACCGCGCAGACCAGGATGTCCGGCGTCGACCTGACCGACGACAACGGCGCGCGGATGGTGCGCAAGGGCGCCGCTTCCGCGATCAACGCCTGGGTGGCCGAGCGTGGCGGCGCCGTGCCGGCCCGGTCCGGCGAACTCGTCGACGGCATCTCCGCCGCCGGTGGCACGCCCCTGCTGGTCGCGGTCGAGGACGTGGACGGCGCCCGGGTCCTGGGCGTGATCCACCTCAAGGACGTGGTCAAGGAAGGCATGCGGGAGCGCTTCGACGAACTGCGCCGGATGGGCATCCGGACGGTGATGATCACCGGTGACAACCCGCTGACCGCCAAGGCGATCGCGGACGAGGCCGGCGTCGACGACTTCCTGGCCGAGGCCACCCCCGAGGACAAGCTCGCGCTGATCAAGCGCGAGCAGGCGGGCGGCAAGCTGGTCGCGATGACCGGCGACGGCACCAACGACGCGCCGGCGCTGGCCCAGGCGGATGTCGGCGTGGCGATGAACACCGGCACCTCGGCCGCCAAAGAGGCCGGGAACATGGTCGACCTCGACTCCAACCCGACCAAGCTGATCGAGATCGTCGAGATCGGCAAGCAATTGCTGATCACCCGAGGCGCGCTCACCACGTTCTCGATCGCCAACGACGTCGCGAAGTACTTCGCGATCATCCCGGCGATGTTCGCGAGCATCAAGGGCGCCGAGGCGCTCGCCCCCCTGGACAAGCTCAACATCATGCAGCTCGCCACCCCCGAGTCGGCGATCATCTCGGCGGTCGTCTTCAACGCCCTGATCATCGTCGCGCTGATCCCGCTCGCACTGCGCGGCGTGCGCTACCGGCCGATGTCGGCCGACAAGCTGCTCGGCCGCAACCTGCGGATCTACGGCCTCGGCGGCCTGATCGCCCCGTTCGTCGGGATCAAGCTCATCGACCTGCTCGTCTCGCTCATCCCCGGAATCGGTTGATTCAGATGGCCTCCAACTTCAGTACCCGCATCCGAGTCCTCGGCGCGTCCCTACGGGCCTTCCTGGTGCTCACCGTGATCCTGGGCATCCTGTACCCGCTGTCCATGACCGGCGTCGCGCAGGCGTTCTTCAAGGACAAGGCCGACGGATCGATGGTGAGCGTGCACGGCAGGGACGTCGGCTCCGGCCTGATCGGCCAGTCGTTCGACCTGGTCGACGCGCAGGGCAACGCGCGCAAGTTCGACGCGGACGGTCGCGAGGTGATCGCCACGGCGGACGGCGAGGGCTACACCTACCTGCAAGGCGGCGGCGCGCTGACCGCCGAGCAGGCCGAGGGGGTGGGCACGCTGCCCGACCCCAAGTGGTTCCAGCCGCGTCCGTCGGCGTCCAACTACGACGGCCTGGCCTCGGGCGCGTCCAACTACGGCCCCGAGAACCCCGTCTTCGTCAAGCTCATCGCCGACCGCAAGGCGCAGGTCGCCAAGTTCAACGGCGTGGGCGAGGACAAGGTGCCGGTGGACGCGGTCACCGCGAGCGGATCCGGCCTGGACCCGCACATCTCCAAGGCGTACGCCCTGCTCCAGGTCGAACGGGTGGCCAAGGCGCGCGGCGGCCCGGGCGCGGCCGAGGTGCGCGCATTGGTGGACAAGCACGTGGACGGCCCCGACGCCGGATTCCTCGGCCAGGAGCGGGTGAACGTGCTCGACCTCAACATCGCGCTCGCCAGGCTCGCCGGCTGACCCCGGCGCGGTCATGGCGGGCACGGGGCGGGGAGTGCCGGTGTCGGCACTCCCCGGCCCGCGGCAGAGAATGGGTGACATGGCACGCGGCAAGCTCCGGATCTATCTCGGTGCGGCGCCCGGTGTCGGCAAGACCTACGCGATGTTGGGCGAAGGGCAACGTCGGCGCAGGCGCGGCAGCGACGTCGTGGTCGGTTTCGTGGAATGCCACGGGCGGCCCACCACCGAGGAGGCACTGGTCGGTCTGGAGGTCGTTCCCCGGCGGGAGATGACCCACCGAGGCGGCTCGTTCACCGAGATGGACGTGGACGCCGTCATCGCGCGGCGACCCAGGATCGCCCTCGTGGACGAACTGGCGCACACCAACGTGCCCGGTTCGCGCAACGAGAAGCGCTGGCAGGACATCGAGGAGATCCTCGACGCCGGCATCGACGTGATCTCCACGGTCAACGTGCAGCACCTCGAATCGCTCAACGACGTGGTCGAGTCGATCACCGGCGTCCCGCAGCGCGAGACCGTGCCGGACGAGGTGGCCCGCCGGGCCGACCAGATCGAACTGGTCGACATGGCGCCGGAGGCGCTGCGCCGGCGGATGGCGCACGGCAACGTGTACGCGCCGGAGAAGGTGGACGCGGCGCTGTCCAATTACTTCCGGGTCGGCAACCTGACCGCGCTGCGCGAGCTCGCGCTGCTGTGGACCGCGGACCGAGTGGACGAATACCTCCAGCAGTACCGCAGCGAGCACCAGATCGACGCGACCTGGCCGGCGCGGGAGCGGATCGTGGTCGGCCTCACCGGCGGACCGGAGGGCGAGACGCTGCTGCGCCGGGCGGCGCGGATCGCCACCCGCGGCTCCGGCGGCGAGCTGCTCGCGGTGTACGTCTCGCGCAGCGACGGCCTCACCGGCGCCTCGCCCGAGGCGCTGGCCAGGCAGCGCGCGCTGGTCGAATCGCTCGGCGGCACCTTCCACTCGGTGGTCGGCGAGAACGTGCCCACCGCGCTGCTGTCCTTCGCGCGCGGGGTGAACGCGACGCAGATAGTGCTGGGCAGCAGCCGGCGCAAGCCCTGGCAGTACCTGTTCGGCCCGGGTGTGGGCGCCACCGTCGCCGCGCAGTCCGGCGACATCGACACGCACATCGTCACGCACGAGCACGCGGGTGTGGGGCGGGTGCTGCGCCCGCTGCGTTCGCCGTTGGGACGCGGGCGGCGGATCGCGTCGTGGGCGGTGGCGGTGATCGGTCCGGCCGCGCTCACGTACACGCTGGACGCGACACGTGACAGTCACGGCCTGTCCACCGAGATGTTGCTGTTCCTGACGGTCACCGTCGCGGTCGCGCTGATCGGCGGGCTGTGGGCGTCGGTGTTGACCGCCGTGGTGTCCTCGATACTGCTCAACTACTACTTCACCCCGCCGCTGCACAACCTGACCATCGACGACCCGGAGAACATGCTCGCGTTGGGCATCTTCGTGCTGGTCGCGCTGTCGGTGGCCTCGGTGGTGGACCTGGCGGCCAGACGCACTCATCAGGCCGCGCGAAGTCAGGCCGAGGCGCAGACGCTGAGCTTTTTGGCGGGCAGCGTGCTGCGCGGCGAGCAGGCGCTGCCGGCGTTGTTGGACCGGGTGCGCGAGACGTTCGCGATGGAGTCGGTGGCGCTGCTCCAGCGCGAGGAGCACCACAGCCCGTGGATGTGCGTGGGCAGTGTGGGGCCGCATCCGGCGGTCCGGCCCGAGGACGCGGACGTGGACGTGCCGGTGTCCGACTCGTTGGCGTTGGCGTTGTCGGGCCGGGTGTTGCCCGCCGAGGATCGTCGGGTGCTCGGCGCGTTCGCCGCGCAGGCCGCGGTGGTGCTGGAGCGGCGGCAGTTGGTCGCCGAGGCGGCCCAGGCGCGCCGGCTCAAGGAGGGCAACCGGATCCGCACCGCGCTGCTGGCGGCGGTCTCGCACGACCTGCGCACGCCGCTGGCCACGATCAAGGCCAGTGTGTCCAGCCTGCGGGCCGAGGATGTGAGCTGGTCGGAGGAGGACGAGGCCGAGCTGTTGGCGGCGATCGAGTTCGGCGCGGACCGGTTGGACACGCTGATCGGGAATCTGCTGGACATGAGCCGGCTGCAGACCGGGACGGTGACCCCGCTGATGGGCGACATCGGCCTGGACGAGGTGGTGCCGGGCGCGCTGGCCGGTGTCGCCGAGGACCGGGTGGCGCTGGACATCCCCGAGACGCTGCCTGCGGTGTGCGCGGACGCGGGGCTGCTGGAGCGGGTGCTGGCCAACGTGATCGAGAACGCGGTCAAGCACAACCCCGAGGGCCGCCGGGTGCACGTGTCGGCGGGAGCGCTCAAGGGTCTGGTCGAGCTGCGGGTCGCCGATCGCGGCCCGGGTGTGCCGGACGAGTCCAAGGAGCGGATCTTCGAGCCGTTCCAACGCTTGGGCGATGCGCCGAAGGGCAATGGGGTGGGACTCGGCCTGGCCGTCGCGCGCGGCTTCGCCGAAGCCATGGACGGCACGTTGATGGCCGAGGACACCCCCGGCGGCGGGCTGACGATGGTGCTGGCGCTGCGGACGGCCGGGTCGCCCACCGCGGGCGCGGTCGAGGGGCGAACCCCTGCGGCCGAGGAACGAACCACTTTGGAGGAACGACGATGACACGGGTCCTGGTCGTCGACGACGAGCCACAGATCGTGCGGGCCCTGGCCATCAACCTCAAGGCACGAGGCTACGACGTGGACACCGCGGGGGACGGTACGGCGGCGCTGACCGCCGCCGCCGACCGGCATCCGGACGTGGTGCTGCTGGACCTGGGCCTGCCGGACATCGACGGGGTCGAGGTGATCAAGGGACTGCGCGGCTGGACCCGGATCCCGATCATCGTGTTGTCCGCGCGGCACGCGTCGGCGGAGAAGGTGGCCGCGCTGGACGCGGGCGCGGACGACTACGTGACCAAGCCGTTCGGGATGGACGAGTTGCTCGCGCGGCTGCGGGCGGCGGTGCGGCGTGCGGTGCCCGAGGAGGAGGCGCCGGTCGTGGTGACCGACTCGTTCACGGTGGACCTCGCGGCCAAGCGGGTCTCCCGGGACGGCGCCGACGTGCGGCTTACGCCGACCGAGTGGCATCTGCTGGAGGTGCTGGTCCGGCACGCGGGCCGGTTGGTCAGCCAGCGGGCGCTGCTGCAGGAGGTGTGGGGGCCGCAGTACGGGACGGAGACGAACTACCTGCGGGTCTACATGGCGCAGTTGCGGCGCAAGCTGGAACACGACCCTTCGCATCCGCGGCATCTGCTCACCGAGCCGGGGATGGGGTATCGGTTCGAGGGTTAGCGCGTCCGTTGTGCCCGCGTGCGGTCCCGGTGTCGGTTCGGCCGAGCGGGTCGGGCCCGTCGGCGGGTGATTTCGGGCAGCGGGAGGCGGTGGGTTAGGCGGTACCCTTGCCGGCATGAGTGGTAGCGCAGCCGGGGTGGAGCGTCGGTCCGGGCGATTGCGGCGAATGCTGGATCGGTGGACGTCGACCCATGAGGAATTGCACGCCGAGGAGCTGCTGCACGACACCCAGCGGCTCGGCTGTACCAAGATCGTGGACGTGGTCGAGCGGGATCTGATCACGGTCGGCGGCACGCTGCGGACGGTGACGTTTCGGCCGCGAGCGGGCGTGCCCGCGTTGGAGGCCGAGTTGTACGACGGCTCGGCCGCGTTGTCGGTGGTCTGGCTCGGTCGGCGGCGGATAGCCGGGATAGAGCCGGGGCGGCAGTTGGTCGCCCACGGGCGGGTGAGCACCACTCAGGGGCGGCCTGTCCTGTTCAACCCCAGGTACGAGCTGCGCCCCGTCGGCCGAGAGTGAACGAGTGACCGCCCACATGGAAAAGCCCGCCTCCGACTCGGCCGCCGAGCAGCCTGCCCCCACCGACAGCGCGGCCTCGATGATCGCCGCCTTCGGTGGCGTGCGCGGCATGATCGACATGACCGTGCCGGGGCTGGTCTTCGTGATCGCCTACACGATCAGCCGCTCCACCTGGACCTCGGCGATGACCGCGGGCGGCGTCGCGCTGGCGTTCGCCGTGGTGCGGATCGCGCGTCGCGAGACCCTGCAACACGCGCTCGGTGGCTTCCTGGGTGTCGCGCTGGCCGGCTGGATCGCGGTCAAGTCCGGCAAGGCGGAGAACTTCTACGCGTTCGGAATGCTGCTGTCCGGCGGCTACGCGCTCGCGTACCTGATCTCGCTCCTGGTGCGCTGGCCGATCATCGGCGTGGTGCTCGGCCCGGCGCTGGGCGAGAACTTCACCTGGCGGCAGAACCCGGGCCGGTACGCGGCGTACCGCAAGGCCACCTGGGTCTGGTTCGTCATGTTCGTGCTGCGGATCGTGATCCAGATCCCGATCTACTGGTCCGGCAACGTCACCGCGCTGGGCATCGCGAAGGTCGCGCTGGGCGTGCCGCCGTTCCTGGTGGTCTGTTACATCACCTGGCTGATCATGTCGAAGGCGCCGCCGCCGGTGCGGGTCGTCGACGAGGACGACGACGAGGTCGACGGGGACGGTGTCGGCGAGCGGTCCGCGGCGGGTGGCGGCGCGGTGGACGGCGGTGCGTCGGCGGTGGTCGAGCAGCGCGACGAGCGGCGGGAAGACAGCGTCGCGGATTGAGCGGTGCGGGCGCGGTTCGCGTTCCGGTGTGGCTCCTGCGCGGTTCCGGTGCGGGTCGGGCGGCCCGGGGGCGGGCGTGGGTCGACCGAGAGGTGGCTCCGCGCCGGCGATCGGATCCGTGTCTTTGCGCGGCGCGATAGGGGCTCCGGTTCCTGGGACGACCGATGATTCGAGCCGTGTGGCGTGTGCCGGGTGCGGTCGCGAGTTGATCATCGAAGTGATCATTCGAGCACCACATCCCGGTCGATTCCGGAGAATTTGGGCCAGGTGCGGTCCAATCAGCCGTTCCCGCATGATCCCGTAACTGGGCCATTAGCGTCCCCGTTAGACCTCCAGTGGACGAAGGAGGCGGGGACGGTGGCCGGAAACGGTGACCTCATCGCATTGGTAGCGGAAGCCGGTTTCTCCCGGCGCGAACTGGCCCGCTGGGTCAACACGGTCGCCGAACGGCGCGGCCTGCACCTCGGGTGCAGCCACACCTCGGTGGCTCGTTGGCTGGAAGGCGCCCAGCCGCGCTGGCCGATTCCAGAACTGTTGGCCGAGGCCCTCGGACGACGGCTGGGATGCGAACTCACGGTCGCGGACCTCGGGCTGTGCGACCGGCGGCCACCGACCCCCGACTCCTTCGACGGGCTGAACGTCGCCCGGACCGCGGCCGAAGTCAGACACGCCGTGGCCGAATTGTCGGAGAGAGACATGAACCGCCGTACTTTCCTGGCCAACACGGCCTTCGGCGTGGGGGCGTTCGCCGCTCCCGCGTTGTTCTGGTCGACCGCGTCCCGGGCCGAGGGTGAGCCCGAGAGACTCACCTCGCACGGGCCCACCACCGTGCGCGACGCGGACGTACTACGCATCCACCAGACCGTCCTGGCCTTTCGTCGACTCGACCGCGCGCAAGGCGGCGGGGATCTGCGGGACACCGTGGTCAACCACCTCAACGGCGTCGCGCGCACCAAGCTGGCCGGCTCCTACGGCGAGGAAGTGGGTCGCCGGTTGTTCCGCGCGGTCGCCGAACTCACCGAACTGGCGGGCTGGTTGTCGTTCGATTCCGGCCGGCACGCGCTCGCCCAGCGCTACCACATCCAGGCGCTGCGGCTCGCGCAGGCGGCCGACGACCCGGCGTACGGGGCGTACGTGATGGCCAACATGGCCTGCCAGGCGGTGTACCTGGGGCACGGCTGGGAGGCGGTGCAACTGGCCCGGGCCGCCGATCAGGGGGCCGGCGACAAGCTGGGTCCACGGGCGCGGGCGATCGTGGCCGCGATGGAGGCGCGCGGCTACGCGGCGATGGGCGACCGGCGCGCGTGCGAGCGGGCGATGGGGGTCGCCGAGCGGCATCTGGACGCGGCCGGCGCGATCGAGGACGACCCGTCGTGGTGCAACTACTTCGACGAGTCGGAACTCCAGCACGAGTTCGCGCACAGCCATCGCGACCTCGGCCTGCCGGAGAAGATCCACGGCTTCGCGGGCGAGTCGATCAAACTGCGCCGAGCGGGCGCGTCCCGCCGGTGTGCGCAGGACACCACCTTCATGGCCGCGGCGCACCTGGCCCAGGGCGACCTGGACGCGGCGTGTCTCAAGGCCACCGACGCGTTGCGGATCGCGGGCAATCTGTCCTCCGCGCAGTGCAACGACTTCCTCGCGGACTTCCGCAGGCGGCTGCGCCCGTACGGCAGGGAGCCGATCGCGCGCGCGTTCAGCGAGGAGGCGGACCAGGTCATGGGTGACCTGGCCGCCGCCTGAGCCGTCGTTCGAGGGCGCCGTCGGTCAGGCCGACAGCAGCTCCTCCAGTTCCTCTTCGCGGTGCGGCGCCGCGACGAACAAGAGTTCGTCGCCGGCCTCGAGCGAGTCGTCCTTGCCGGGTACCAGCACCCGGCCCTCGCGGATGATCGTCACGAGCGCCGTGTCCTCGGGCCACGCCACGTCACCGACGCGCGTGCCGACGAGGGCGGCGTCGCCCGGAAGGGTCAGCTCGACCAGGTTGGCGTCGCCCTGGCTGAACCGCATCAGGCGGACCAGGTCGCCGACGCTGACCGCCTCTTCGACCAGTGCCGACATCAGGCGCGGCGTGGACACCGCGACGTCCACGCCCCACGCCTCGTTGAACAGCCACTCGTTCTTCGGGTTGTTCACCCGGGCGACCACACGCGGGACGCCGTACTCGGTCTTCGCCAGCAGCGAGACGACCAGGTTGACCTTGTCGTCGCCGGTCGCGGCGATCACCACGTTGCAGCGCTGCAGCGCGGCCTCGTCGAGCGAGGAGATCTCACACGCGTCGGCGAGCAGCCACTCGGCCTGCGGCACGCTGTCCACCTTGATGGCGTCCGGTGCCTTGTCGACGAGCAGGACCTCGTGGCCGTTCTCCAACAACTCGGCCGCGATCGAGCGACCCACCGCACCCGCGCCCGCGATTGCGACCCGCATCAGCTCTCCTCCGGCGCTTTCTCGAAGGCCGCCTCGACGGCGGCCACATCCGCCTGGTGCATGACCACGTGCACGAGGTCGCCCTCCTGGATCACGCTCTCGGAGGTCGGCAGGATGCCTTCGCCCAAACGGGTGATGAAAGCGACGCGCGCGCCCGACGCCTGTTCGAGCCGGGTGATCCGGTGACCCACCCACGTCGAGTTCACGTGCACCTCGGCAAGCTGCACGCTCCCGGACGGGTCGCGCCACAGCGGCTCGGCGCCGCTGGGCAGCAGCCGGCGCAACATCTGGTCCGCGGTCCAGCGGACCGTGGCCACCGTCGGGATGCCCAGGCGTTCGTACACCTCGGCGCGCCGAGGGTCATAGATTCGCGCGGCCACGTTCTCCACGCCGAACGTCTCGCGGGCTACCCGCGCCGCGATGATGTTCGAGTTGTCACCGCTGCTGACCGCCGCGAACGCGCCGGCCTCTTCTATACCGGCCTCGCGCAGGGTGTCCTGGTCGAAACCGATGCCCTTGATCCGGCGGCCGGAGAAGTGCGACCCCAGCCGGCGGAACGCCGAGGGATCGCGGTCGATGACGGCCACCGAATGCCCCAGCTCCTCGAGCGTCTGGGCCAGCGTGGATCCCACGCGCCCGCAGCCCATGATGACGATGTGCACGGCCGTCCTTCCGGATTTGGTCCGTTGTGCCCGGTCTGATGCTCGTTTGTGGTGTTACCAGGGTGGCAGACCTCGCCGAGACGTTACACGTGGGAGCCTTGCGGCATGCCCCCGGCCCGGCGAAAGTCGATGGGCTTACGATCACCTGCGTGTCAAGACTGACCGATCTGTCCAAACGCATCCTTGTCGGCCGAGCCCTGCGCAGCGACAAGCTGTCCGAGACGCTCCTGCCGAAGCGCATCGCGTTGCCCATTTTCGCCTCCGACGCACTGTCCTCCGTCGCCTACGCGCCGGACGAGATTCTGCTCACCCTTTCCATGGCGGGAATGGCGACCTACCACTTCTCGTGGAAGGTCGGTCTGGCCGTCGTCGTGGTCATGCTGACCGTCGTCGCCTCCTACCGCCAGAACGTGCACGCCTACCCCAGCGGCGGCGGTGACTACGAGGTCGCGAGCGTCAACCTGGGTCCCAACGCCGGTTTGACGGTCGGCAGCGCGCTGCTCGTCGACTACGTGCTGACGGTGGCGGTGTCGGTCTCCTCCGGGGTGGCGAACATGGCCTCCGCGGTGCCCGCGTTGCAATCACACAAGGTGCTGTTGGCGGTCGGTCTGGTGCTGCTGCTGATGGCGATGAACCTGCGCGGCGTCCGCGAGTCGGGCAAGCTCTTCGCGGTTCCCACCTACGCGTTCATGGCCGCCATCCTGGGGATGACCCTGTTCGGCCTGATCCGCGGCGCCACCGGCGCGGACATGGAGGCCGAGAGCGCCGGGTTCCACATCGAGGCCGAGGACAGCTTCAGCGGCTTCGCGCTCGTGTTCCTGCTGCTGCGTACCTTCTCCTCCGGTTGTGCGGCGCTGACCGGTGTCGAGGCGATCAGCAACGGCGTACCGGCCTTCCGCAAGCCCAAGAGCAAGAACGCGGCCTCCACGCTGCTGCTGATGGGCACCATCTCGGTGACCATGCTGATGGGCATGCTGGCGCTGGCGAACATGACGAAGGTGCGGTTCGCGGAGGACCCGGCCAGTCAGATCCAGGGGGCGCCCGCCGACTACGAGCAGAAGACCGTGGTGGCCCAGGTCGCCGACGCGGTCTTCGGCGGCACGTTCGCGTCGCCGCTGTTCTACCTCGTGCTCGCGGTCACCGGTCTGATCCTGATCCTGGCCGCGAACACCGCGTTCAACGGCTTCCCGGTACTCGGCTCGATCCTGGCCCAGGACCGCTACCTGCCCCGGCAACTGCACACGCGCGGCGACCGGCTCGCCTTCAGCAACGGCATCATCATGCTGGCCGCGTTCGCGATCGTGCTGATCATCGCCTTCGACGCCGAGCCCACCAAGCTGATCCAGCTCTACGTCGTCGGCGTCTTCGTGTCCTTCACGATGAGCCAGGCGGGCATGATCCGGCACTGGACCCGGCACCTGAAGACCGAGACCGAGCCGGCCGCGCGCGGTCGGATGATGCGCAGCCGGGTGATCAACGCGTTCGGTCTGTTCATGACCGGCACGGTGCTGGTGATCGTGCTGGTGACCAAGTTCGCCCAGGGGGCCTGGATCGCGATCGCGGCGATGGGCGTGCTGTTCCTGCTGATGAAGCAGATCCGCCGGCACTACGACCGGGTCGCCGCCGAACTCGCGGCGGTCGAGATCGACGACACCAAGCTGCCCTCGCGCGTGCACGCGATCGTGCTGGTGTCCAAGCTGCACAAGCCGTCGCTGCGGGCCCTGGCATACGCGCGCTACTCGCGGCCCAACGTGGTCGAGGCGGTCACCGTCAACGTCGACCCGGCCGAGACCGAGGCGCTGCGGCGAGAGTGGGACGAGCGCGGGATAGAGGTGCCGCTCAAGGTGCTCGACTCGCCGTATCGCGAGATCACCCGACCGGTGATCGAGTACGTGAAGTCGGTGCGCCGGTCCAGCCCGCGCGACGTGGTGAACGTGTACATCCCCGAGTACGTGGTCGGGCGCTGGTACGAGCAGATCCTGCACAACCAGAGCGCGCTGCGACTCAAGGGCCGACTGCTGTTCACGCCGGGGGTCATGGTGACATCGGTGCCGTGGCAGTTGGAGTCGTCCGAGCGGCTCAAGGAGCCGAAGGCGTGGGTCGCCCCCGGTTCGGTACGGCGTGGACCGGCGCGCACGCCGCGCGCCGGGGACGGTCGGCGGGGGTCGGGCGGAACGAGCAAGTCGGGCGGACCGACCAAGTCGGGCGGGTCGGGCGGAGCGGGCGGGTCGGGCGGGTCGGCGGGGGAGTCGGGATCGGGGTCGGGTTCCTGAGTCGGCTCGTGCGGGCCGGTTGATTCGGGGCATGGGCGTGGGGCATGGGTGTGGGGCACGACGGTGGGCGCGGGTTCTTCGGGTAGGGACTACCCTGGAACCGCGCCCACCGCCGTGAGGCGCTTTCTTTGTGTCGTCGTGTCGTCCCCGGGCGTCGCCGTCAGGCGCCGCCGGCCGAGGGATCACCGAAACTCTTGTCGATGTCTGTGCGAGCTGAGCTGTATGAGGAGTGCCGTGCCTGTCGGATCGACCACCCCCGAATCGGACCAGTCCCTGCGGGGTGAGCGGTACGAGGTCGAGATCGGCCCGGTCGCTCACGGTGGGCACTGCGTGGCCCGCCACGAGGGCCGCGTCATCTTCGTCCGGCACGGGCTCCCGGGCGAGCGGGCCGTCGTGGAGATCACCGATGGCGGGCCCACGTCGCGCTTCCTGCGTGGTGACGTGGTCGAGGTGCTGGCCGCTTCGCCGGACCGGATCACCCCCGCGTGCCCGGTGGCCGGCCCCGGTATGTGCGGCGGCTGCGACTGGCAGCACGCCACGCCCGCCGCGCAGCGCCGGCTCAAGGCGGACGTGGTGGCCGAGCAGTTGTTGCGGCTGGGCAAGGTCGACGTACACGTCGAGGTCGAGGGCGTGGACAGCCCGCCCGGGATGCCCGAGGGCCTCGGTTGGCGAACGCGCGTGCAGTTCACCGTGGACCCGGCGACCGGCCGCGCGGGGCTGCGCAAGCACCGCTCGCACGACGTGCAGCCGATCGACTCCTGCCCGATCGCGGCGCCCGGCGTCGAGGAACTGGGCATCGAGGCGCACGAGTGGCCCGGCGTCGCCTCGGTCGAGGCGGTCTCGGCGACCGGCTCGCTGGACCGCGCGGTCACCGTGGTGCCCGCCGAGGGCACGGACGGGCGGATGCCGATCGTCGAGCTGAACCGCGCGGTGTCGGTGTTCCGGGCCGACGACAAGGGCCGGGTACGCAAGGTGCACGGCCGACCGGCGGTGCGCGAGGTGGCCGCGGGACGGACCTGGAAGGTCTCGGCGGGCGGCTTCTGGCAGGTACACCCGGCCGCGGCCGACGTGCTCGTGCAGGCCGTGGTGGAAGGGCTGGAGCCGCGACCGGGCGACCTGGCACTCGACCTGTACTGCGGCGTCGGCCTGTTCGCGGGCGCGATCTCCGAGCGGCTCGCGGACAGCGACACGATCATCGGGATCGAGAGCTCCAAGCAGGCGGTCGAGGACGCGATCCACAACCTTCGGGACGTGCCGGGCGCGCGGTTCGAGACCGGCACGGTGGAGAAGGTGCTGAGCCGACCGGGCTTCCTGCGCCGGGCCGACATCGTGGTGCTGGACCCTCCGCGCGCGGGTGCGGGCAAGGCGGTCGTCGAGCGGATCGCGCGGCTGACGCCGCGACGGGTCGCGTATGTGGCCTGCGACCCGGCGGCGCTGGCGCGCGACGTGGCGTACTTCGCGGGTGTCGGGTTCAAGCTGCGGTCGGTGCGGTCGTTCGATTTGTTCCCCAATACGCATCATGTGGAGTCGGTGGCGATCCTGGAGCCGGCGCCGCGTGCGGTCAAGCGGGACGGTGGGCGCGGGCGGCGGTGATCGGCCGTGGGGTGGTGGGGGTTGGTTGTGGGTGTGTGCGGGTGTATGGGTGTGTGGGTGTAGGCGTTGGTAGTAGGTAGATAGGTGTAGGTGTAGGTGTAGGTGTGTTTGGTGCAGGGCCGTCCCGGCTTGGTCGGGGCGGCCCTTTCGTGTGTTCGGGTTCGGGGCTGCCGGGTTGGGTTGAGTTGGGATGGGGCCGGGTTAGGCCGGGGCCGGTGCCTGGGGCGGTGGCGGGGTGGTCCACCAGTCTTCGGCCGGGTGGGTTGCGTAGCGGGTGCCGGGGCGGGTGCGGGGGGTTGGGGTGGCGGGGGTGCCCGCTGTGGTGGGGGCGGTCACCCACGTGGGGGACGTGGGGATGGCGGGGGTGCCGTTGCGAGCGGTGCCGCCGACGAGGTCGGGGACGAGGTCGGAGTGCGCGGCGTCGTGGGTGGCCGTCGAGCCGTCGTTGTTGCCGCTGCCGTCGCCGTGTAGGCCGGGTGCGACCCGGATGCCGGTCACCGGGGCGATCGGGGCCGGGGGTGATGGTGCGGTGTGTTGGAGGTGTGGGCCGATTCCGGACGGGCGCACCGGGCGGGGCTCGTGGGGCAGTGGGGTGCCGACGACGGGCTGGGCCGGTGGGGTGGTCGGGTATGGGGGTGCCGCGCAGGTGCTCGGGGGTGGCGGGAGGGGTGGAGCGGACGCGGACACCGGCGCGGGTGGGGGCGGGAGGTCGGGCGGTGGTGGGGGCGGCGTCGTGGTGGCCATGCAGGTGGTCAATGGGGTGGTCGGCGGGGGTGGCGGCGGGGGTGGCGGAGACGGTGTGGTCGTCGAGGTCGTTGTGGTCGGCGGGAGCGTCGAGGGGGCCTCGGGAGTCGGACGCTCGGGAGGCTCGCACGAGGCCGTCGTAGCGGCGGGTGGTGGGGGCGCGGTCTCGTCCGGCGCGGCTGTCGGGGTGGAGTCGGCTGCGGGGGTGGTGGGGTCGCTGCTGGTGGGTTCGGGAGTAGTGAGGTCCGGAGTAGCGGGTTCGGGAGTAGCGGGAGCGGTGGCGGCCGGGGTGGTGGCCGGTGTGCATGGGCGGGGTGGGGTCTGGTCGGTGATGTCGGTGGTCGTGGCCGCGCTCGATGGTGTGGGTTTCGGTGCTTCGGCGGGGCTCGGTGGGTCGGGCAGGGCGCACAGGCGGTCGCCGAGGTCGCGATACACGTCCTCCAGGCGCGTGGCGGCGGCTCGCGCGGCCGTCGGGTCGGACGCGTGCTCCTGGGCCTGGGCCAGGGCCTGGGCCGCCGCGCCGAGGTGCTCGTGCAAGGCGGCGCCCTGGGCGGCGAGTCGATCGGCGACGTCGGCCAAGGCGTGGCAGCGGGCGGTGAATCGCTCGGCGCCGCCGCCGGTCCAGATCCGCGTGCCGTGCCGGGCGGTCTCGGCGAGCGCGTCCCGCAGTTCGGCCAGCCGGGCGGCGGCCAGGCGCCAACCGTCGGCCGCGGCGCCGACCGCACCGGGTCGGGCCGCGTGGATCGCCGCGTACGCTTCCACGGCGTCGGGGGCGGTCATCGCGGCGCCACCGTGCGCAGCAGTGTGCCGACCTCGGCCTCGGTGTCGGTGAACCGGTCGGCGGTGAGGCCGAGTTCGACCCGGGTCGCGGCCAACTCGGCGCGGATCCCGGTGAGGAGGTCCACCATCCGGGCCGAGGCGCGGCGGTGCCGGTCGCTCAGTTCGGCGGCGCCCGGGAGCGAGCCGAGGGCGTCGGTGCTTAGCGCGGTGTCGGCCGCGACCCGGGCGGGCTCGGCGAAGCAGCCGCGCGCGAGGTAGTCGGTGCCGATGTTGTGCAAGCGCCGGACCAGACCGTGCAGTTCGCCGGTGTCGACGGTGTAGCCCGCCGTGCCGTCGCCGTCGGTGCGGGACATGTCACCACCCCCTGATGTGTGTTCGTGCCGTGTGCTCGATCGCCGGTCGCCTCGGGCGGGGGCCGGCCGGAACGCGGTGCTCGGTCGGGAATCGATCGAGGCGCCCTCCCGGGAAACGATCAGGTTGGCACACGGTCACTCTGCGTGCCGATGTCCTGTGGACAACCGGGGGAGCACGTCACTCCGGAGAGTGAAACCGCGCCGAAATCCGCTTGGTTGTCCACAGATTGTTCGGTGACGGGCGATTCGTCCGCCCTGCGGGCGCAACCTGGAGGCGTCGTGAACACACCGGACCGACAGCAGGCGAGCCGGACGAGCACCGCACGAGGGAGCGATCATGCACACCATTCAGACCTTCGCCGAACTGGACGACGAACTGGCCACCGTCGATTCCACGCCACGCGCGCTGGCCGCCGTCGCCCTCGCGCTGCACACCGTGCAGGAGGTGGTGCACGCCTGGAGCGGCAAGCCGGACCGGGGCGGCTGCCTGTGTCGGGTCGCCGACGAACTCGGCGACGCCCGGGAGATCGTCGCCCGGATCGTGGGTCCCGACGCCGACACGGTGGTTCCGTTGCCCGGCGGCGATCCGGCGAGTGTGCCGATCGCGGGGGCCGCCCGAGTGCTCGGGCGAGTGGCCAAGGTGCTCACGCTCCTGGCTCGGCAAGGAGTGGCGGACAACCCCTGCGGGGACTGGGCGCGGCTGGAGCCCGCCGAGCGCCGGGCCTGCGCGGCGGCCTGGGCGATCGTCTTCCGCAATCTGGTCCGGCTGCGCGCGGCCGAGGAGACCGCGACCTGGTCGGGCCGACCGCATCGGCACGCCCCCGCGATCCCGCAACGCCGGCGGCGCGGTTCGGCGCATGTGGTGCCCTTCCCCGCGCGGCTCGCGTGATCGCGTCGCGCGTGCCGGGCCCGCACCGGTTCCGTGCGGTGCGTTCGCTCGGGGCGCGTGTAGTGCGCCTGCTCGGCCTCCGTGTGCTGCGCGTGGCCGGCTCCCGTGCGAGTCTCGCGCTCGGGAGAGGATGGGCGTATGGATCTTCGAATCTTCACCGAACCTCAGCAAGGCGCGACCTACGACACGCTGTTGACCGTGGCCAAGGCCACCGAAGACCTCGGCTTCGGGGCCTTCTTCCGCTCGGACCACTACCTGCACATGAGCGGCGACGGCCTGCCCGGTCCCACCGACGCGTGGATCACCCTGGCCGGACTGGCCCGGGAAACCAAGCGCATCCGACTGGGCACGCTGATGACGGCGGCGACCTTCCGCCTACCCGGCGTGCTCGCGATCCAGGTTGCGCAGGTCGACGCGATGTCCGGGGGCCGGGTCGAACTGGGCATCGGCGCGGGCTGGTTCGAACAGGAGCACACCGCGTACGGGATCCCGTTTCCGCGCGAGAGGTTCGGGCGGCTCGAGGAGCAGTTGGACATCCTGACCGGGCTCTGGGACACCCCGGTCGGCGACACCTTCCGCTACGACGGGCGGCACTACTCCCTGGCCGACTCGCCCGCGCTGCCCAAGCCCGCGCAGCACCCGCACCCGCCGATCCTGATCGGCGGCTTCGGCGCCAAGCGCACGCCTGCCCTGGCCGCCCGCTTCGCGAACGAGTTCAACGTCCCGTTCGGGTCGGTGGACACCAGCGCGCAGCAGTTCGAGCGGGTCCGGGGCGCACTGACCGAGCACGGTCGCAAGGCGGAGGACATGGTCTTCTCGAACGCGCTGGTGGCCTGCGTGGGCAAGGACGACGCCGAGGTGGCCCGGCGTGCCGCGGCGATCGGCCGCGAACCCGCCGAGCTCCGGGAGAACGGCCTCGCCGGTTCACCGGGCGAAGTGGTCGACAGGATCGGCCGGTTCGCCGAGATCGGTTCGACCCGGATCTACTTCCAGATCCTGGACCTGGACGACCTGGACCATCTGGAGTTGATCGCTTCGGAGGTGATGACCCAGCTCGGCGGCTGACGGCGAGCCGAGGGCGAACGGGATGCCAGGGGAACCCGGGAGATCCGGGAGACCGGCAGGCCCGGGAACAGGAACGGGAAAGGGCCCTGTCGCAGCCCGTGCGCTGCGACAGAGCCCCTCTTCTCACCCCACCGCCCCCGGTGCCACAGCGGGCGGCCGTTCGGTGTGTTCCCTCGGTGTCAGGCGGTCGCGGGAGTGTCCTCGTCGCCGTCGCCGAAGGTGCCGCTGCCCGCGAGCAGCGCGCTGCGGGTGCCGCGTGCGCGGTACCACATGACGCCGCCGATCATCAGGAGCGTGCCGCCGGCGGTGCCGAGCAGGCGCGGGTCCAGCAGGCTTCCGGTGCGCGCGAGGCTACCGCCGCCCCCGTTGCCGCTGCCGGCGGAGGTGCCGGAACTGGTGCCGGAGGCGGTCCCGGTGGTCGTGCCGGTCGTGGTGCCCGTCGTCGTTCCGGTCGTGGTGCCCGTGGTGGTACCCGTGGTGGTTCCGGTGGTGTCACCGGCCGTGGTGCCGGTGGTGGTCCCGGTGGTCGTGCCGGTCGTGGTGCCCGTCGTCGTTCCGGCCGTGGTGCCCGTGGTGGTCCCGGTGGTGGTGCCCGTCGTGGTGCCGGTCGTCGATCCGTTGGTGGCTCCGGCGTGCACGAGCGTGATCTTGAAGGGCCGTTCGACCTTGGGCCCGGTCTCGGACGCGGTGACCGTCAGGATGTAGTCGCCGTCGGTCCACGTGGCCCCGGTCCGCGGGAAGATGGAGCGGACCGCGGTGAAGAGACCTTGTGCGTCCGTTCGGTCCGAGGCCAGCTCGACCGAAGGGAAGGTCGTGTCGTTCTTCTTGGTGACCGTGGCCTTGAACGGGACACTCGCGGGGAAGTTCGTCAACGAGAGCGAGTAGTTGACCTCGACGCCCGCCGCGTCGGGAATCTTGATCTCTTCGTCGAAGCCCACGGTCGGGACGACCGTGGCCACCACCTTCCAGGTGGTCCCCTCGAGCTTCAGGTTGACCCGCGCGAGGTCGTTCGCCACGACCGTGCCGGCGTCATCCAGGCACTGGGCCCGGACGCGGTAGTCACCGGCCGCCCCGTTCGGGTTGATCGGCTTCGGCGTAATCGCCGGCTTGCGGTCCGCCGGCAGCGGCTGCGGGGAGAATCCGCCGATGCGAATCTCGGAGCCGCCCCCGGGAGGAGTCATGATGAACAGGAACTTGGTCGCTGCCTGAGGACACGCCTTCGCGGCGGTGATGCTCGCCCGTGCCCCCAACTCACCACTCGTGGGATCGAGAACGAGCGTCTCGTCCTCGCCGGTCGGTGGCGTCGTCGTCGGCGGCGCGGTGGTCGGCGGCTCGGAGGTGGGCGGAGCGGCCACGCTCCACGTCTTGCCGTCCGGTCCGTCCGCCGTGGTGATGTCGACCGACGCGGGTTCACTCAGCAACTCGCCGAGTTCGCTGACACACTGCGCGGTCATCTTGAAGGTGCCCGTGAGATCGGTCGCCGCCAGGAACAACCGGATCGGTGCGGTGCGGTCGGGGATGCGATCGGCGGGAAGCGGATCGCCCGTCTCGCCACCGATCAGACGCGGCGTCGTGAGCGTGCCCCCGGACACGGTCCACCGGAAGTTGACGGCCGGTTCCGCGCAGGGCACCGTCGCCTTCATCGTGACCTTGGTATCGATCTTGCCGGTGCCCGGAGCGACGATGATCGTCGGTGTCGGGGAGCCGGAGTCGGCTGCCGCCGCGAGCGTCGGCATGGCCGACATTACGAGCAGCCCGGCTCCGCACGATGCCAGCACGCGCGCGAGTCTTAGGCTCATCTGGTCAACTCCGTTGAGAAGAAAGGAAAACGGGGACGGATCGCAAGTGGGCCACCGGGAGAATCCCGGCGGCCCAAGGCGTTGTCACCGACGCCGCGTCACCACCACAGGCGGGACGAGTCGAGGGTGATCGCGACCGAGGTGGTCGCCTTCGAGTTCGTGCCGGAGAGCACGAGCGTGTAGGAACCGTCGGCCACGGTCGCCGGAAGCGTCAGCAGCGCGCCGCCCCAGGTGCCGTCGGGCGCGATCTGCGGCTGGAGCGAAACCGGGGTGGAGGTGCCGTCGGCCGCGCGCACCGCGCCGTCCACGTGCTCACCGGGCGCGAAGCCGCGAAACAGGACCAGACCGAAGCGCAGCGCGCCGATCTTGGTCGGCAGCGCCCGGGCCTCGGGCGAAAGCGCGCTCCACACACCGGAGTTGACGCGCAGGTCGACCGACGCGGGCTCGGTGATGGTCAACACACCGTCGGCGCCGGTCGTGTAGCACTGGGCGACGAGCTTGTGCGCGACGCCTTCCTGCGTGGCGGAGCCGACCGGGAACAGCGCACGCTGGCCGACGACCGCGGTGTCCGCGACCTTGTCGGCCGGCAGCGGGGTGCCCAGGAACGAGCCACCGAAGACCCGCTCGTTGGCGCCCTCCGAACGCACCACGAACCGGAACGCGGTCGCGTCGGGGCCGCACGGCACACTCGCGCGGACGGTCGCCTTGCCGGTGGCGTCGGCCGGGCCGTACAGCGGGCTCACCTTGATCGTGCCCGGCGCGGTGGTCGCCGGCGACGTGGGAGCGGCGTCCGTGGCGATGGCCGGCACGGAGGCGATCGCGAGCGCGGCCGGAACCGCGACCGTGAGCGCGAGCAGACGACGGAGCTTCATGAAATGCCCTTCCGGGGTCAGTGGGTTCGAGCAAAACAGCACGCGGCGGCCGGTTGGGCATCCGCGAGGGAAACGTCAGGCGCTCGCGATGGCGAATGGATGAGCGATCCGCCACCGGAGGGTGAACAGTGCCGCGAGGACACTCGAGACATCGGATCGGGAAGGCCGCCGCGTCGGAGCATCACGTCGACCCGGCGACAATCAGGGCCTGAAACCGTGGAAGGCCCGGATCGGGAGCTGCGCCGGAGCCTCGGCCCCCTGGTGCACACGATCGTCGCGGTGTCGTCCAGGGCGAACCCACCGCTGCCGGCGTTCCTCGGCGGCCGCGTCGTGCGCGCGACACCGAGACCGTTCTCGCGCGGGGCCCCGCGCTCATCGAGAAGAGGTTGCGCCACGGGCCCGAAGGCCCGTGGGACGGGCCGTCCCTGATCCCTCGATTCGGGACGGCCCGCCACTGGTCACGTCTTGCGGTTCGGCTCGGGCGAGGACTAGGCGACGAAGCCGAAGGTCTGCCAGATCGGGACCTGAGCCGGGGCCTTGGCCCAGTTGATGAACGCGATCGTGTCGGTGTCGCTCTCGGTGTCCAGCGGGTCGTAGACGAAGTAGACCGAGCGGTTGCCGACGAAGCCGGTCGCGTTCGGCGCCTTGCCGTCGATCTGGCGCGGGGTGAAGCCGTTGGTGTGGTTGGTCACGCCCGACGCGGGGGTGGTCTGCTCGCCGTACGCGGCCTGCGAGTAGGGAATGATCGCGTCGGTCGTGGTGATCTGCGGCGCGTCGCCGCGGTTCTCCTGCGCGGTCTGGATCACGGTCGCGGCGCAGGCGCCGTTCGCGGCCGAGGTCGGGTCGAAGCCACCGAGCACCTTGTCGATGAACTCCTGGCGGGTGCCGGAACCGGCCTGCGGGATGTGCTTCTGGATCGCACCCGACAGGCTCGGGTTGATCTGGCTCCAGTTGGTGATCGAGCAGTCGTAGATGCCGTGCAGCTGCGCCGAGGTCAGGCTCGCGGGCGCGCCGGCCTTCTTGGTGGCCCAGGTGACCGCGTCGCCGCCGACGCGGACGAAGGTGAGCGTGGTCTCGGCGGTGCCGGCCTTCGGGCCACGCGAGGAACGCGCGAAGTTGAGGCAGTTGGCACTGGTACCGGCGCGCTCGGCCAGCAGCGCGTTGATGCCGGCGCTCGACCCGTTCGGCCACGGGTTGGCGCCGGTGCCGTACTGGGTGTTGCACGCCGCCTTGCCGGTGGCCTGGCCACCGGCCGGGACGCCGGCGTTCACGGTTATCCAGTTGTTGCCGCCCGGGTCCACGTTGGCGGCATAGTCCGACGCAAGCGCCGCGGTGACGTTCTGCAGCGTGTCCGAACCGGCGTTGACGTAAGTGGCCGCGTTCGCCGACGCGTTGGCGCCGACGACGAGCGCCATGGCGGCGGTCGCGGTGCCCAGTACGGTGGCGGTCTTGCGCATGCTGAAGACGCTGGACATTCGAAGTCCCAACTCTCTCTTGGCATTTGCTGGCCGTCGACCGCAGTGGCCGACGCCGACAACGCTGCCGGCGGCTTGATCGTCGTGGGATGTCCGGCAGGGAAACGGCACCGGGCCGCACGAGGCGCCGACACGAACGGACCGCGCCTGTAACGGAAACCGGATACTCCACAACCGGAGCGGCACGGATACGACAACTGCCGTACACCCTCGGCACCGGTTGTTTCCGTAGCGGACAGTTGCCGAGGGGCTGCGCTCTGGTTGTCTCCAGGCGAGGGGCATCCGGCTTGATCGCCGGGCGACATGACGAACGGTCAGGTCGGTTCGCCACCCGCTTCCAGGAGCCGACAGCCATGGCACATCCGCCCGTGTTCGCACCCGAGTCGCCGGAACTCATCGATCGGCCCCGGCGGATCGTGGTACGCCGGACCAGGGCCGACCACGCCTTCCGCTGGACCACGCGCGGCGTCGCGATCCTGGTCCTGGGGCTGCTCGTCGCGATCGGCGGCTACCTGCTCTACCAGGGCAGCAGCGCACTGGATCGGGCCGGTTGGGGATTCCTGACCGAGGACGTGTGGGAGCCCAAGTCCGGCACGTTCGGCGTACGCGGCCTGCTCACCGGCACGGTCCTGGTCGCGCTCGTCGCGCTCGTGGTCGCGGTGCCCATCGCGCTCACCGCGGCCCTGTACATCACCGAGTTCGCGCCCCGGCGCCTGCGCGGCGTGCTCACCTCGACCGTGGACCTGATGGCCGCGATGCCCAGCATCATCTACGGCATCTTCGGCTTCTTCGTGCTGCAACCCCAGTTGATCCCGGTCAGCCGATGGCTCGCCACGAACCTGGAATTCCTGCCGATCTTCGAGATCCGCACGATCGACGTGAAAGCCCGCTTCGTGGACAGCCAGTTCAGCTCGTCGCTGTTCATCTCCGGCGTGGTCGTGTCCACGATGGTCATCCCGATCTGCTGCTCGGTCAGCCGCGAGGTGTTCGGCCAGGCGCCGGTCGGGGAAAAGGAGGGCGCGCTCGCGCTCGGCGCCACCCGCTGGGGCGTGATCCGCGCGGTGGTCCTGCCGTTCGGTCGCGGCGGCATGATCGGCGGCATCATGCTCGGCCTGGGCCGGGCCCTGGGCGAGACCATCGCCGTCGCGATGATCATCTCGTTCAACACCGACTTCTCGTTCCGCATCCTCGACGGCCAGGGCTCGACGATCTCCTCGTTGATCGTCCTGAAGTACGGCGAGGCCGACAACGAGTCGATCTCCGCGCTGATGGCCGCCGGCCTCGCGCTCTTCGTCCTCACCCTCGCCGTCAACACCGTCGCCGGTGTGCTGGTCGCGCGCTCGCGCAGCGGCAAGTCCACCGAGATCTGAACACCGAACAGCGGCTCCACCAGACCCACCACCGAGGGGATCCACGACGATGACCGTCACCGAGCCGATCGTTCGGCCCGGGCCCGACGCGCCGCCGCCCGCGACCGCGCCGCGACCACCGGAGGAAGCCCGCGTGGCGCTGCGCCGCGTGGCCCCCGACGACGTCGGCGTCGCGCTCGGCGCGGGGGTCGCGGGCGCGAGCCTCGCCTGGGTGCTCTACGGGCGGATCCTGCCGGTCACCGGCTGGCAGGGATACCTGATCACCGCGTACGTGTGCTTCCTGGTGCTGTACGCCACAGCCACCCGCATGCGCTTGGACAGGGTGGCCGCGAGCGACCGGGTCGCGGGCGCGGTGATCTCCACCGGCGCGGCCCTGATGGTCGGCACGGTCGCGACCGTGATCGGGTACGTCTTCGTCAAGGGCTTCGGCCAGATTCTGCACGCCGACTTCTTCACCGCCACCCAGCGACACTTCAGCGCGCTGAGCACCGAAGGCGTCGCGGTCGGCGCCGCACACGCCATCGTCGGCACCTTCCAGCAGATGGGCATCGCCATCGTCCTGAGCGTCCCGCTCGGGATGACCGCCGCGATCTACATGAACGAGGTCGGCGGCCGGTTCGCGGCCGTGGTGCGGGTGGTCGTCGAGGCGATGACCGCGATCCCCTCGGTGGTCGCGGGCCTGTTCGTCTACGCCTTCTTCGTCATCTCGCTCGGCCAGGGCTTCTGCGGCCTGGCCGCGGGTCTCGCACTGTCCGTCGAGATGATGCCGGTCGTCACCCGCGCGACCGAGGTGGTGCTGCGCCTGGTGCCCAACGGGCTGCGCGAGGCCTCGTTGGCGCTGGGCGCCGGGGAGTTCCGCACCCTGTGGAACGTGGTCCTGCCCACCGCGCGCAGCGGCCTGGTGACCGCGGTCATCCTCGGCTGCGCCCGCGTGGTCGGCGAGACCGCGCCGGTACTGCTGGTCGCGGGCGGCAGCGCGGGCATGAACTGGAACCCCTTCAGCGGTGTGCAGAACTCGCTGCCGTACTTCATCTGGGAGAACTACAAGTCGCCCAGCGACGAGCTCAATTCCCTCGCGTGGGGCGCCGGCGTCACCCTGCTGCTGATCGTCCTCGTGCTGTTCACCCTCGCGCGCCTGATCGGCGGGCGCACCCCCGGCGAGTCCGGGCGTCGCAAGCGGCAGCGCTCCGCCGTCGCCAAGTCCCTCACCCCGGAGCCCACCTCATGACCAGGATCAGGCGCGTTCCCGCGCTCTTGCTACGACTGGCCACGGCGTCCGCGCTCGCCGTCCCGCTCACCCTGATGCCCGCCGGCAGCGCGTCCGCGGCCGCCGCGATCCACGGCAGCGGCTCCACGTGGAGCGCGCCCGCGACCAAGCAGTGGGCGGCCGACGTCGCCGCCCGCGGCCTCGCCGTCGACTACAACCAGAACGGCTCCACCGCCGGACGCACCGACTTCTCCCAACACCTCGTCGACTTTGCGGTGTCGGAGATCCCCTTCCAGGGCAACTACGTCGACCGCACCGGCAAGGCGACCAACGAACTCGCGGCGCTGGCGAGTACGAACACCAAGTTCAAGTACCTGCCGATCGTCGCCGGCGGTACCTCGTTCATGTACAACCTCAAGATCCGCGGCCGGCAGGTACGCAACCTGCAACTGTCGCCGCGCACCATCGCCGGGATCTTCACCAACCAGATCAAGCTGTGGAACGACAAGGCGATCAAGGACGACAACCCGGCGCTCTCGCTGCCGTCGACGCCGATCACCCCGGTCGTGCGCTCCGACGGCTCGGGCACCAGCGCACAGTTCACCGCCTTCCTGACCAACCAGGTCAACGACATCTGGCGGCCGTTCTTCCCCGGCGGGATGACCTCCGAGTTCCCGGTCAAGGGCGCCGCCAAGGCGCAGGCGGGCTCCGAGGGTGTGGCCAACTACGTCGCGGCGGGCTACGGCGACGGTGCGATCACCTACGTGGAGACCGCCTACGCCCTCCAACGCCAGTTCCCGGTCGCCTCCGTCAAGAACGCCGGCGGGGTGTACGTCCAGCCCACCTCCGACGCGGTGGCCGTCGCGCTCACCAAGGCCCGGCTGAACCCGGACAGCACGCAGATCCTCGACGATGTCTACACCAACGCCGATCGGCGCGCGTATCCGATCTCCAGCTACAGCTACATGATCGTGCCGGCCGCCAAGCAGTTCTCGTTCAACGAGGCCAAGGGTGAGACGCTCGGCAAGTTCATCAAGTACTTCCTGTGCGCGGGGCAGGCGCAGGCCCCGAGGTTGGGGTACTCACCGCTGCCGCCCAAGCTGGTCAGCTTCGGCTACGAGGCGATCAAGTCGATCCCCGGCGCGCCGGACCCGGGAGTGATGCCGGCGAACCTGGACAAGCCGACGAAGGCCGACTTCGACGCCTGTCCGAACCCGACCTTCGACCCGTCCTGGGTCCCGCCGGAGCAGAAGTCGCAACAACAGCAGCAGCCGCAGCAGAACGGCGGCAACCAGAACAACAACACGAACGACAACAACAACGGGAACAGCAACAACTCGGCCAACCCGAGCGGAAGTTCCACTCCCACGCCGGGCGACCCCGGTGCCGGGGGCGTGCCCGGGGCGCAGGGTGGGGACGGGAGCAGCGGCGGCGGTACGCCCGACGCGGGCACCGGCGAGGTCGTGGCCGGCGGGGACAAGGGCAACGGCGGGCCCGTGAGCGCGGGATCCGTCGAGGCGGGCGACTCGCCACCGCTGCCACCGGTGTGGTTCTACGCGCTGACCCTGGTCTGCCTCGCGGCGGCCGTGTTCGGCGCCCCGTTCCTGTACAGCCGCCTCGGTCGAGGACGTGGGCCCGATGTCGGTTGAGCCGGTTGAGCCGGTCGAGCCGGTCGAGCCGGTCGGGTCGGGTGACCGGGAGATGTCCGGTCCGTGCGGCGCAGGCGAACTTTCGAACACCGTGTCGGTTTCCGCTCCCGCAGTGCCGCCGCGCCGCGCGAGGATCGGCGCGGGTCGTCCTCGCCGGGAGTCGATCCCGAACGCGGGCGAAAGAAGTGGAGTCGCCGTGACGGGCACCGAACGATCCGCCGCCTCGCCGGACGGACGAGCCCTGTCCGTCGCCGGCGTCCTCGCGTTGTGCGTGGCCCTGCTCGCCGGCTGGCTGAGCGTGGTCGCGGGGTCCGCCGGCGCGGCCGAGCCGGCCCGGCCCGCGGTGACCGTGTCGCAGAGCGCCAACCTGGTCAACCAGCGCATCCTGGTGAAGTGGACCGGCTTCACACTCGCCGCCGGCACCAACAGCATCGTGGTGATGCAGTGCAAGGGCACTACGCCCCGACCTCGGGACTGTTGGGCTCCCCGCTGGACGCAGAACGGCCAGGAGATCAGCCAACCGGACGGGCTGCCACCGGGGTTGGCGACCAAGCAGACCGGGCTGCCCACAGCCGCGGACGGATCGGGGCAGGTCTGGATCCAGGTGCGGCCCGCACTGCAACTGGCCGAACTCGGCTGCTCCGACCGGCAGGCGTGCTCGATCGCGGTGTTCGTGATGCCCGACGAGACAAGCACCGCGACGTCCTTCCGCCCCCTGTCCACCGTGCTCCTGGGCGACACCCTGGCGCCTCGAGACACCGACATGGAACTGGCCTTCGCCGCCGGGCAGGCCGCGTTCACGCCGCTGTCCTTCGTACCCACGCCCGACGCGTGCCCGGGCATGGAGCACCCGGACCTGTCGGTCAACGGCTCCGGCGAGTTCACCCAGGCGGGCGCCTCGTGGGTGTTCGGTCTGTGCTCCGCCCGGAACAACGGGGTCAATATGACGGTGAGCGCCGGCTCCGGACCCAGCGGTCGCGAGGTCTTCCTCAGCGACGGCGTCGACATCGGCGTCACCCAACAGCCGATCGGCGGCGCACTCGACCAGGCCCGTCCGGTACCGCTGCCGGGCATCCGCGACAAGGCCAAGACGGTGTACGCGCCGCTGACCAACGGGGCGCTGGCGTTCGCGTTCAACATCGACGACGTGCAGACCCACCTGCCCATTCCGTCGATGAAACTGACGCCCCGTCTGATCGCGAAGCTGATCACCGGCGCGTATCCGGCCGCGCCGCAGACGCCCGGTTCGATCAGGTCGTTGTGGACGGACCCGGAGTTCACCGCCATCAACGACACCCGCAACTGGCCTGGGAACATCCGGACCCCGATCCTGCGCGGCGTCCAGGACGACACCATCTGGGCGCTGACCACGTGGCTGGCCTCCGACCGGGAGACCCTGGCGTGGCTGTCGGGCACACCGGACCAGAACAACGTGGTGTGTCCCGCGGAGTGGCGCGTGGGCAACGTCGGCTATCCGCTCGCGGTGTACACCAACCGCCTGGAGATGCTCGTCGATGTGAACGTGCCGCAGACGGTGTACGAGGACATCGCCAACCGGCTGGGCAACTCGGTGCCGACCAACCGCTCGATGACCGATGTCGGTCCCAAGGACGACGGCCAGGACAAGTACGGCTTCCACAGCGTCATGGCGATCACCTCGGTCGAGGCGGCCACCCGGATGGGCACGCCGGTGGCCAGGATCCGCAACGCGGCGGGCAACTTCGTCGACCCGACCGACCCCGCGACCGTGCGCGCCGGCCTCGCCGCCGCCAAGCCGGGGCCGGACGGAGTCACGCTGACCAACGACTTCCAGAGCACGGTCGCGAACGCCTACCCGCTCACCGTCACCGACGTGGCGATGGTCTCCACGGACAAGCTCACCGCCGCCAAGGCGGCCAAGATCGACGCCTTCCTCGCCTACGCGGCCACCGCCGGCCAGGTGCAGACCGGGAGCTTCCAGCCCGGCAGCCTGCCGCCCGGCTACATCCCGCTCAGCGACGCCCAGAAGCAGCAGATCGCCGCCGCCCGGCAGAAGATCGCCGCCGCGCCCAAGTGGACCGGCGAGCCGCCGCCCACCACCCCGCCGCCGGTCGACCAGGGCGGCGATAACAACAACGCGGGCGCCTCGGCGGGCACGAGCGCCGGCAACACGGGCAACCCGAACACCCCGCCTGCGACCGACCCGACCCCGGCCCCGACCGCGGCGCCGTCGACCGCGCCCTCCACCGCCCCCGTCGGTGCGGCCACCCCGCCTGCCGACAACAACCCGTTTCCCTCGGTCGCCAACGTGATCAAGGACGCGCTCGCCGGCGACCCGTCCGCGGTCGTGCTGCTGATCCTGATGTGCGTGAGCGGGGCCGCCCTGCTCGCCTGCCCCGTGCTGCTCTCGCTCGGGCACAAGCGCCGCACCGGCGACTGGCCACCGCCGGTGGCCGCCGTCCTGCGCCTGATCGGTCGCCAGGGGGCAGCCGCATGACCGCCGACACCGTCTCCAAGGTGCCCGCGACCGCGCCGGCGACCGCCCCCGCGGCCGCATCGACGCCTGCGGGCGCACCCGCGAGCGCCGGCGCGCGACCGCCCGCGAGCGCGAGCAAGCCGCGTGCGGGGCGCCCCGACCCGTACACGATCGCCGGCGCGTCGGTCGCGCTGCTCGCGCTGCTCATCGCGGGCTTCGTCGGCTACCTGTACGTGGTCTCCGACATCCAACAGGCGCGCGACCAGAGCATCCTGGCCGACCGGCTCTCCGACGAGCTCTACCGCGACGTCGGCCCGCTCGGCGGCAGCATCGACAAGGGCAGCCCCGTGGCGATGTTGCGGATCCCCGCGATCGGCCTCGGACAGGTCGTGGTCGAGGGCACCACCGCGGACTCGCTCGCCAAGGGACCCGGACACCTGCGCACCAGCGGCCTGCCCGGCCAGGGCGGACACAGCGTGATCATGGGCCGCGCACACACCTTCGGCGGTCCGTTCCGGGACATCGGCAAGCTGCGCGTCGGCCAGCGCATCGAAGCCACCACCCAGCAGGGCGAGTTCACCTACAAGGTGATCGAGCGCCGGCACGTGAGAAACGGCAAGGACGACGTGCTCGCGCCCGGCCGGGAGAACCGGCTCGTGCTGATCACCGCCGACTCGTGGATCCGGCCCGGCGGTCGCACCGTGGTCATCGCCGAACTGCAGGGCGCCCCCAAGGCCCAGGAGGGCCGCCGTCCGCAAGGTCTACGCGCGGACGAGAAGGGCACCGGCGGCTACGCGGACGCCGGCGTGCGACTGCTGCTGTGGGCACAGGCGTTCACGCTCGTGCTCGTCGTCCTGGCCTGGGCGCTGCGCCGCCATCCCGATCGCCGAGTCACGCTCCTGCTCGGCACCCCGGTCGTGCTCGCCGTCGTGTGGGCACTGTACGAATCCGCCGCTCGCGTACTCCCGGCGACGCTCTGACGCCGGTTCTCGTCCCGTCCCACTCCACACCCCGGAGGCTCCGCACGTGACCAGCCCGGACAGCGGTGCGACGACTCTCGCTCCCGCAGCCGAGACCCAGCCTTTACCGGCCCAATCCGCCGGCGGGCGTGGCTCGACGCTCACCGCGGAGGCCGTCAGCGCCTGGTTCGGCACCCACAAGGTGCTCGAACGCGTCGACCTCGTGATGGCGGCCAACTCCGTCACGGCCCTGATCGGGCCGTCCGGCTGCGGCAAGTCCACGTTCCTGCGCATCCTCAACCGGATGCACGAACTCGTGCCCAGCGCCCAACTCGCGGGCCGGGTCCTGCTCGACGGCGAGGACATCTACGACTCCACCCGCCGCCCGATCGAGACCCGGCGGCGGGTCGGGATGGTCTTCCAAAAGCCCAACCCGTTCCCGGCGATGTCCATCTACGACAACGTGGTCGCCGGCCTGAAGCTGACCGGCGTGCGCAACGCGGACAAGGACGCCGTCGTGGAGTCCTCGCTGGTTCGGGCCGGCCTGTGGATGGAGGTGAGAAATCGGCTCAGGCAACCCGGCGGCGCGCTCTCCGGTGGTCAGCAGCAGCGTCTCTGCATCGCCCGCTCCCTGGCGGTCGACCCGGACGTGCTGCTCATGGACGAGCCCTGCTCGGCGCTCGACCCGACCTCCACCCGGCGGATCGAGGACACCATCGGCGAGCTGCGCGACGACATCACCATCGTGATCGTCACGCACAACATGCAGCAGGCCCAACGTGTCTCCGACCACTGTGCGTTCTTCCTCGCGGCGGAGAACACCCCCGGCCACATCGTCGAGGCCGGACCCACCACCGCGATCTTCGGCACCCCCCGCGACCCCCGGACGGCCGACTATGTCGCCGGTCGCTTCGGATGAGTCGCGGGCCCCGGACGGTACGCCGGAACGGCACGCGCGCTACGACGTCCACCTGGACGCCGAGCAGCACGTGCGGTGGCGGCTCATCGCCCCGAACGGCCGCGTGCTCGCGCGGTCCGCTCGGGGCCATGTCACGGCGGGGGCCTGCCGTATCGAGTTGGACCGGCTGCGTCGCCGGGTGGTCGACCTCGTGCCCGTCATCGGACGGGCCACCGGAGCGCCGGGCTGGTTCTGGAGCGTGGCTCTGGAACCCAGCGCTCCCGTCGCGTTGTCGGCCCGCACCTACGAGCGCCTGGAGAGTTGCCAGGTGTCCTACGAGAGATTCGTCCGCCTGCTGACCGTCACCGAGCCCGACGACTGGTGACCCGGGCCGCGCGCCCGCCGCGATCACGACGATCGTGGCGGCGCGCCCCTGCGGCCGGGACCTCCCCGTGCTCCTGCGTCGGGCCTTCCGGTGCCCGCGCGGTGGAGCTTCCCGTGCTCCTGCGTCGGGCCTTCCGGTGCCCGCGCGGTGGAGCTTCCCGTGCTCCTGCGTCGGGCCTTCCGGTGCCCGGCCGGTGGAGCTTCCCGAGCGCCTGCGGTGGACCTCCCGGTGCCCTGGGGTGGACCCTCCCGTCACGGGAGAGGGCACTGTGGTCGATCGGGAGGTGATGGGGATGTTCCTCGGCATCGGAGACTTCGCACGCGCCACGGGCCTGACCGTCAAGGCGCTGCGATGGTATGACGAACAGGGCGTGCTGGTGCCCGCGGACGTGGATCCGCACACGCGCTACCGCCGGTACACGATCGGCCAACTCGAACAGGCGGGTCTGGTCCGCGCGCTCCGCGCGGCCGGCGTGCCGCTCGCGGCGATCCGCACCGCGATGGGCAACGGCGGTTCCGCACACGAGGCGCTGCGGGCGCGCCGGGAGGCGGTCCGAACCGAACGGGCACGCGAGGACCGGGCGATCGCGGCGGCAGAGCGGGTGCTCGCCGGCGCCGACGTGGACTACGACGTGCGACTGCGCCGGACCGGAGCCCAGGCGTGGGTCGGCGTCGTCGAGTACGTCGCGACGCCCGAGGACACCGAGCCCGTGATCGAGGGCCCCGACGGCGCGGTCGTGGACGCCGACGTCGCGATCGAGGGCGCACTGCTCGACCTGTACGCGAGCCTGCACGCGGACGGCATCGCACCCACCGGCGGCTTCTGGCTCGACCTGGGACGCCCCTCCGACGCCGCCGGGGCAGAGGTCGCCCTGTGCCTGCCACTCGCCGAACCGGTCCCCGAGGGTTGGTCCGTCCCGGGCCGGCGGACGATCGCCGGCGTACGGCCGGCCGGCCGCGAACTGTGCACCGACCACGTGGTCACCGACAACGACCCCGACGACGGCACCGCCGTACACCCCGCGTTCGCCGCGCTCGTCCGCGCCGCCGCCGGACGGGACCTGTCGATCGACCTGGGCAGCCTGCGCCAACACTGCCCGCGAGAGCTCGCGAGCGCGCCCGGGGCGGCGACTCGTATGGCGGTGGAACTGTCGGTCGACGTCGATGGCGACGGTGGCTTCGATGGTGGCGTCGAAGGCGGCGTTGACAGTGGCGTCGACGGGTGAAGGCTCGGGGGAGGGGATGTACGGCGAGGGCGCGCGGAGGGTGTGTCGAGCGAGGGCATGGAGTGAGGGCGCAGACCGGTGAAAAGCGATCGTCGGCGAGTGGGTATCTGACACATAATCGGCCTGGTGTTCCTGACCATCGCAACCACCCATCAGCCCGCCACCGACCTCGGCTTCCTGCTGCACAAGCATCCCGGGAAGGCGCAACGGTTCTCCACGACCTACGGCGAAGCACACGTCTTCTACCCCGAGGCCGACGACACGCGCTGCACCGCGGCGCTGCTGCTCGACGTCGACCCGATCGCGCTCACGCGCGGGGTCAAGCGGGGCAAGGGCGCCAAGGGCTCGCCCGACCTCGCGCTCGCGCAGTACGTCAACGACCGGCCCTACGCCGCCTCGTCGCTGCTCGCGGTCGCGCTCGGCACGGTCTTCCGTACCGCGATGCAGGGGCGCTGCGACGCGCGGCCCGAACTGCCCGCGACGGCGATGCCGTTGGAGATCGAGGTGCCCGCGCTGCCCGCGCGCGGCGGCGAGGAGATGGTCCGGCGGCTGTTCGAGCCGCTGGGATGGCAGGTCGCGATCGAGCCGATTCCGCTGGATCCGCGCTTCCCGGCGTGGGGCGACTCGCGCTATGTGCGGCTCGCGCTGACCGGCACGATGCCGCTCGCGGAGGCCCTGCGGCAGTTGTACGTGCTGCTGCCGGTGTTGGACAACGCGAAGCACTACTGGGTCGCACCCGACGAGGTGGACAAGCTGCTCCGCGCCGGCGAGGGCTGGCTGTCGGCGCACCCGGACCGGGACCTGATCGCGAGCCGATACCTCTCACGGCGACACACCCTCACCCGCAGCGCGATCGAGCGCCTCGCCGAGGTCGACGAGACCGCGCCGGAGAATCTGGACAACGCGGTACCGGACGAGGTCGAGGAGGACGCGGGGGCGGCGGAGGAGTCGGCCGCGGTCGCGGTTGCGAGCGCCGCTTGTGCCGCGGACGTGCCCGAGGGTGTGGGTGCGACGCCGGCGAGTGCGACTGCCGAGAGTGCGCCCGCGGGCGCGGGCGATGTCGCTGCGGGCGCAGGTGCCGTCGCCGCGGACGAGTCGCTCGCGACCGCGCCGGCGACCGCCGACGCCGTGGTCGCGGGCGCACCTGCGGGTGCGGGTGCGGACGAGCGGCCCATGACGCTCGCCAGGCAGCGGCGGGACGCGATCCTGGCGGCCCTGCGGGCGGCCGGGGCCGAGCGCGTGCTCGACCTGGGCTGTGGCGACGGCAAGCTGATCGGGTCGATGCTCCGGGAGCCGCGCTTCCGCGAGATCGTCGGGGTAGACGTGTCCACTCGCGCGCTCACCATCGCCGAGCGCAAGCTCAAGCTCGCCCGGATGTCGGAGCGGCAGCGCGACCGCGTGCGGCTGATCCAGGGTGCGCTGACCTACACCGACAAGCGGCTCGTCGGCTACGACGCGGCCGTGCTGTGTGAGGTGATCGAGCACCTGGACGAGCCGCGCCTGCCCGCCCTGGAGTACGCGGTGCTCGGCGCGGCCCGGCCGGCCACCGTCGTGGTGACCACGCCCAACGTCGAATACAACATCCGCTACGCCCCCGAGGAGCCGGGCGGCGAAGGCCTCGCGGCCGGCGCCATGCGGCACGGCGACCACCGCTTCGAATGGGACCGCGCCACGTTTCGCGCGTGGGCCGAACGGGCGGCCGCCAAGTACGGCTACGCGGCCCGCTTCGAACCGGTCGGCGAGGTCGACCCCGAGGTCGGCCCCTCCACGCAGATGGCCGTGTTCACCCGTACCGAGACCGAACCCGCCGGCACCACGCGAACCGCCGACGCCCCCCGGCCCGGCGACACCGCCGTCCCCACGTCCATACCCACCCCCACCGCGAACGACGAAGGCACCGGAGCAACGGCATGACCCACGACGCGAGCGCCCGCCGCGCATTGACCATGCCCGACCTGTGCCTGGTGGTCCTGATCGGCACCACGGGCGCGGGCAAGTCGACCTTCGCCCGCACCCACTTCAAGCCCACCCAGGTGCTCTCCTCCGACTACTTCCGCGGCCTGGTCGCCGACGACGAGAACGACCAGGCGGCCTCCGGCGACGCGTTCGACCTGCTGCACCACGTCGCCCGGATGCGGCTCGCGTCCGGCCGGCTGACCGTCGTGGACGCGACCAACGTGCAGCGCGAGGCCCGCGCGCACCTGGTCAAGGTCGCCCGCGACCACGACGTGTTCCCGGTCGCGATCGTGCTGGACATCCCCGAGGCCGAGTGCCAGGCACGCAACGCCGAGCGCCCGGACCGGATGCACCTGCCCCCGCACGTGGTCCAGCGCCAGCACCGGGACCTGCGCCGATCGCTGCGCGGCCTGCAACGCGAGGGCTTCCGCAAGGTGCACGTGCTCTCCGGCGTGGACGAGGTCGCCCGCGCCGAGATCGTGCACGAGCGCCGATACAACGACCTGCGGCACCTGACCGGGCCGTTCGACGTGATCGGCGACATCCACGGCTGCCGCGCCGAGTTGGAGACGCTGCTGATCGAGCTCGGCTATGGGATCACCCGCGACGACGCGGGGCGCCCGGTCGACGCCGTACACCCCCTGGGCCGCACCGCCGTGTTCGTCGGCGACCTGGTGGACCGCGGACCGGACACGCCGGGCGTGCTGCGCCTGGTGATGGGCATGGTCGGCGCCGGACACGCGCTGTGCGTACCGGGCAACCACGAGAACAAGTTGGTGCGCGCGATCAAGGGACGGCAGGTCAAGACCACCCACGGCCTTGCCGAGTCGCTCGAACAACTGGCCGCGGAGAGCGAGGAGTTCCGCGCCGAGGTGGTCGACTTCTGCGAGGCCCTGGTGAGCCACTACCTGCTCGACGAGGGCAGGCTCGTGGTGTGCCACGCGGGTCTTCCGGAGAAGTACCACGGTCGGATGTCCGGTCGGGTGCGCAGCTTCGCGCTGTACGGCGACACCACGGGGGAGACCGACGAGTACGGTCTGCCGGTGCGCTACCCGTGGGCCGACGAGTACCGGGGCAAGGCGACCGTGGTCTACGGCCACACGCCCACGCCCCGTGCCGTGTGGGTGAACAACACGATCTGCCTGGACACCGGCGCGGTGTTCGGCGGCGAGCTGACCGCGCTGCGCTGGCCGGAGCGCGAGTTGGTCGCCGTGGCGGCCGAGCGGGTCTGGTACGAGCCGGTGCGACCGTTGGCCTCGGAGGCGCCCGGTGGTCGGGACGGGCGCACCCTCGACCTGGGCGACGTGCTCGACCTGAGCCCCGGCGGGGTCGGTCGCCGGCACGTCGAGACGGCCGGCGCGGGCAGGGTGACGGTACGTCAGGAGAACGCGGCGGCGGCCCTGGAGGTGATGAGCCGGTTCGCCATCGACCCGCGCTGGCTGGTGTACCTGCCGCCGACGATGGCCCCGTGCGCGACCAGCACGCTGCCGGGCCTGCTCGAACACCCGGCCGAGGCGTTCGCGCAGTTCCGCGCGGACGGGGTCGCCACGGTGATCTGCGAGGAGAAGCACATGGGCTCGCGCGCGGTCGCCCTGGTCTGCCGGGACGAGGCAGCCGCGCGCGAGGCGTTCGGGGTGGACGAGGGGATGGGTGTGGGCGCGGTGTGGACGCGCACCGGCCGCGGCTTCTTCCCCGACCGCGCCACCACCGACGGCTTCCTGGACCGGCTGCGCGCGGCGATCGACGCCGCCGGGCTGTGGGCGGAACTGGACACCGACTGGTTGCTGTTCGACGCCGAGCTGATGCCGTGGTCGGCGAAGGCGCAGGAGTTGTTGCGGCAGCAGTACGCGTCGGTGGGCGCGGCCGCGACCTCCGCGCTGCCGGTCGCCGGCGCCGCGCTGGCGCGTGCAATCGAACGCGGAATCGACGTCGGCGAGCTCGCCGACCGGATCCGGGGCCGCGAGGCGAACGCGCACGCCTTCGTGGACGCGTACGGCCGGTACTGCTGGGAGACCGACGGTCTCGCGGGTCTGCGCTTCGCGCCGTTCCAGGTGCTCGCCGGGCGCGGCGGGTCCTACCTGGGGCGGGACCACGCGTGGCATCTCGCACTCGCCGACCGCCTGGTGGCGGCCGACACCTCGGGGTTGCTCGCGCCCACCGGCCGACTGGTCGTGGACGTCACCGACGACGAACAGGTCGCGGCGGGCATCGAGTGGTGGACCGCGCTGACCGCGGCCGGCGGTGAGGGCATGGTCGTCAAACCGCTCGCGGGCGAGGCGGCGCGGGTGGCGAACCGACGTGTGCAGCCCGGGGTCAAGTGCCGTGGTCCGGAGTACCTGCGGATCATCTACGGCGCCGACTACACCGAACCGGTGAACCTGGAGCGGTTGCGCAATCGCGGCCTGGGCCACAAGCGTTCGATGGCGCTGCGCGAGCACGCGCTGGGCGCCGAGGCACTGGACCGACTGGCGGCCGGCGAGGCGCTGTGGCGCGTGCACGAGGCGGTCTTCGCCGTACTCGCGCTGGAATCGGAGCCGGTGGACCCCAGGCTCTGAGTCCGCGTCACCTGTTCGCAGCAAGGGCGGTATCCGTGGCGACACGGATACCGCCCTTGTGTGCGTGATTGCCGGAAAGTTTCGGGTATGTCGCTTCAGTGTCCTGTGCCGATCGAGGCGGATCGACGGTCCCGTGTCGAGAGGTCCCGGCGACACCGCAGGTCGTGACCTGTGTCGGAGGTGCGTGCCCGCTCCCGGGTGCAGGATCCGAACGTGGTGGAAAGCGGAGCCGAACCCGCGGCGCCGGATCGCCTCGACACACGGAGGAGCAGCGATGAGCCACGTGGTGGATCCCACGACCCCCACGTCCTCGCCGGCGGCCGCACCCGAGACCTCGTCGCAGGCGCCCGCACCCGCGGCCGGCGAGACCTCGCAGGGCACCCTCGGCCTCCCGCAGGCGACCGCACTCGTGGTCGGCGGCGTCCTGGGCACCGGGATCTTCCTGCTACCGGCCACGCTCGCCAAGTACGGCACGATCAGCATCCTCGCCCTCGGCCTGGTGACCATCGGCGCCCTGGCGATCGCGGCGATCCTCGGCGGACTCGGTGCGCGTGTCCCGGCGGCCGGCGGTCCGTACGCCTACGCCCGTGCGGCGTTCGGCGAGTTCCCCGGCTTCCTGACCGCGTGGTCGTTCTGGATCACCGCCTGGGTCGGCAACGCCGCCATCGCGGTGGCCTGGGTCGGCTACGTGAACTACTTCCTGCACTGGGACTCCACACCCGGCAAGATCGCGATCGCCCTGGTCGGCCTGTGGATCCCGGCCCTGATCAACCTGTCCGGGGTCGGGAACGCGGGCCTGTTCCAAGTCGTGACCACCGTGCTCAAGGTCGTTCCGCTGCTGTTCGTGGCCGTTGTCGGTCTGTTCTTCGTCGAGGGCGGCAACTTCGGCGAGTTCAATACGAGCGGCGAGAACTTCCTCGGCGCATTGCAGGTCTCCGCGGCGCTGGTGGTGTTCGCCTACTCGGGCATTGAGGCCGCGTCCGTGGCCGCCCGGAAGGTCGAGAACCCCGAACGCGACATCGGCAGGGCCTCGATCCACGGCACGTTCGCCTGCGCCGCCCTGTACATGCTGAGCACGATCGCGGTGATGGGGACCGTCCCGCACGCCGAACTCGTCGACTCGTCCGCACCGTTCTCCGACGCGCTGAACCACATGTTCGGCGGCGGCCCCTGGGGCGGGGTGATGGCCGCGGTTGCGATCGTCTCCGGCATCGGCGCGCTCAACGGCTGGACCCTGCTGTGCGCGGAGATGCCCTACGCGGCGGCGAAGGACGGCGTGTTCCCCCGGCGGTTCGCCGTTGTCGACCGGGCGGGTGTGCCGGTTTTCGGCGTGCTGGTCGCCGCCGTCCTGACCTCGGTCGTGGTCGCGGTGAACCACGTGTGGTCCGAGGACGCCTTCGAGACGATCCTGCTCCTGGCCACCGTCACCACCGTGATCCCCTACCTGTCCTCCGCTTCGGCGCAACTGTTCTGGCTGGTCACCCGCGAGCGTGCGGTCACTCGCGCGGCACTGGCCAAGGACCTCACCATCGCCGTCGCGGGCTTGCTGTTCGCCCTGTGGATGCTCCACGGCGCGGGCATGGACGCGGTGCTCAAGAGCCTGATCATGCTGGTGCTCGGCATCCCGGTCCATCTCCGGGTCAAGGCCGCGCGCGGCGCGTACCGCCCCGGCGACAAGGAGGCGAGCCGCGTCGAAGTCGAGGGCGCGACCCCCGCCATGCGCGAGTAGCGCGGCGCACGCGCCCAGCGCGCGTCGTACCTTTCGAAATCGGAAACATCATTCGCAGGCGCACACGGCACGAGAACCGGAAGCACCGTCGGAAGCAGAACCGGACCCGGTCCCGATGGCCGGAAGGCACACCGCAGTTCGCAACGGTCAGGAGGACCATCCATGGGGTTCCACGTCGAGTCGGAGACCGGTCGACTCAAGCAGGTGATCCTGCACCGCCCGGATCTGGAGATGAAGCGGCTGACCCCGACGAACAAGGACGAACTCCTGTTCGACGACGTCTTGTGGGTCAAGCGGGCCCGCGAGGAGCACGACGGTTTCGCGGACGCGCTGCGGGATCGGGGCATTCGTGTCCACCTGTTCACGGACCTGCTGCGCGAGACGCTCTCGGGCGAGCCGGCCGCCAAGAAGATGGTGCTGGACCGGGTCTTCGACGAACGCGAGTTCGGCCTGCTGGCGGTGGACGAGTTGCGCGGTCTGTTCGAGGGCTTCGACACCAACGAGCTGGTGCGCTACCTGGTGGGCGGGATCACCAAGCGCGAGATCCTGGAGTTGATGCAGGAACCGCACAGCGTCGCGTTCCACACGATGGACGTGGACGACTTCGTGCTCAAGCCGCTTCCCAACCACATCTTCACCCGGGACACCTCGTGCTGGGTCTACGACGGCGTCGCGGTGAACGCGATGATGATGCCCGCCCGGCGGCGCGAGACCGTGCACTTCGAGGCGATCTACAACTACCACCCGAACTTCGCCAAGGGCGACTTCAACGTGTGGAACCCGGGCCAGAGCAGCTTCCCCGCGTCGATGGAGGGCGGCGACGTGCTGGTGATCGGCAACGGCGCGGTCCTGGTCGGGATGAGCGAGCGGACCACCCCGCAGGGCGTCGAGGCGCTCGCGCGGGCGCTGTTCAAGCACGGTTCCGCGACGAAGGTGGTCGCCCTGAACATGCCGAAGAAACGCGCCTTCATGCACCTGGACACGGTGATGACGATGCTCGACGGCGAGACCTTCACCAAGTACGCGGGCATGGGCATGCTGCCGTCGTACACGATCGAGCCGGGCGAGCACGACAAGGAACTCAAGGTCACCGACCACCCGGCACACGACATGCACAAGGCGATCGCGAACGCCCTGGACCTGTCCGACATCCGGGTGCTGACCGCGACGCAGGACGTGCGCTCCGCCGAGCGCGAGCAATGGGACGACGGTTGCAACGTGCTCGCGGTCGAACCCGGGGTGGTCTTCGCCTACGAACGCAATGTCACCACGAACACCTACCTGCGCAAGAACGGCATCGAAGTGGTCACCATCCGGGGCAGCGAGCTCGGCCGCGGTCGCGGTGGGCCGCGCTGCATGAGCTGTCCGGTGGAGCGCGAGGCCGTCTAACCTGGCGGTTTGCCGATCCGACGATGCGTTGGCCGACCCGCCCGACGCGTCCACCGACCTTTCGATCCCGTACGAAGAGAAGCCTGGAGCCATGGCCTTCAACCTGCGTCACCGCAACTTCCTCAAGGAATTGGACTTCACTCCGAAGGAGTTCAACCACCTGCTCGACCTCGCCGCGGACCTGAAGGCCGCGAAGTACGCGGGCAACGAGCGCAAGCGTCTCGTCGGCAAGAACATCGCGCTGATCTTCGAGAAGACCTCCACCCGCACCCGGTGCGCGTTCGAGGTCGCCGCGTACGACCAGGGCGCGGGCGTGACCTACCTCGACCCGGGCGGCTCGCAGATCGGGCACAAGGAGTCGATGAAGGACACCGCGCGGGTGCTCGGGCGGATGTACGACGGCATCGAATACCGGGGCAGCAAGCAGGAGTACGTCGAGGAACTCGGCAAATACGCGGGCGTGCCGGTGTGGAACGGTCTGACCGACGAATGGCACCCCACGCAGATGCTCGCGGACATGCTCACCATGCGCGAGCACTCGGACAAGCCGCTGCACCAGGTCTCGTTCGCCTACCTCGGCGACGCCCGCAACAACATGGGCAACTCGCTGATGATCACTGCCGCGATGCTGGGCATGGACGTACGCATGGTCGCGCCCGAGGAGTTGTGGAACGACGCGGAGATCGTCGCCAAGGCCAAGGAGATCGCGACCGCAACCGGTGCCCGGATCACCCACACCGCCGACGTCGCGGAAGGCGTCAAGGGTGTGGACTTCCTCTACACCGACGTGTGGGTGTCGATGGGTGAGCCCAAGGAGGTGTGGGACACCCGGATCGCACAACTGAAGGCATACCAGGTCAACATGGACGTGGTGAAGGCCACCGGCAACCCCAAGGTCAAGTTCATGCACTGTCTCCCGGCGTTCCACGACCGCAACACCAAGGTCGGCCAGGACATCTTCGAGAAGACCGGCATGGAGGCGCTGGAGGTCACCGACGAGGTCTTCGAGTCGGACTTCTCGATCGTCTTCGACGAGGCCGAGAACCGCCTGCACACGATCAAGGCGGTCATGGTCGCCACACTCGGCGACTAGAGCGCGGTACGAGGAACGGCGCGGCCCGGGCACCGGACCAACCGGTACCCGGGCCGCACGTGGTTGTGGAACGCCCCATTTGCCCCGTTTATTCGCTTTGCCGCGACGAGGCGACCGGTCGACGACCGCTCGCGCTCGCCGCCCGAACCGAAGGGATCCACCATGCGCGTCGTCGTCGCCCTCGGCGGAAACGCGATGCTTCAGCGCGGGGACAAGCCCGACGCCGACATCCAGCTGCACAACATCCAAAAGGCGGTCAAATCGCTGGCCCCGCTGGCGCGCGAACACGAACTCGTGGTCACCCACGGCAACGGCCCCCAGGTCGGCGTGCTCGCCCTCCAGTCCGCCGCCGACCAATCGCTCACCCAGCCCTACCCGTTCGACGTCCTGGGCGCGATGACGCAGGGCATGATCGGCTACTGGCTGCTCCAGTCCCTCCAGAACGCGCTGCCGGGCAGGCAGGTGTGCTCGCTGATCAACCAGACCCTCGTCTCCACCGCCGACCCCGCGTTCCAGGATCCGACCAAGTTCGTCGGCCCGGTGTACGAGGAGGACGAGGCCAAGCGACTGGCCCACGAGCGCGGTTGGATCGTCAAGCCGGACGGCAAGTGGTGGCGCCGGGTGGTGCCCTCGCCCAAACCCGCACGGGTCGTGGAGACCCGACTGATCCGGCAATTGCTCGCCTCCGGGGCGGTCGCGGTGTGTGCGGGCGGCGGCGGCGTCCCGGTGGTCCGCAACGAACTCGGCCAACTCACCGGCGTCGAGGCCGTGGTGGACAAGGATCTCACCGCGGCCCTGCTGGCCGAGGCACTGGATGCGGACGCGCTGTTGCTGCTCACCGATGTCCCCCGAGTGGTCCGCGGATTCGGACAACCCGACGCGCAGGAGATCACCAACTCCACCCCCATGCAACTGCGCGCGGGGGACTTCCCGGCCGGTTCGATGGGCCCCAAGGTCGACGCGATCTGCCGCTTCGTCGAGATGACCGGCGACATGGCGGCGATCGGCGCGCTCGACCAGGCCGCGGAGATCCTCCGGGGCAACGCGGGGACGATTGTCACGCCCAGTGGCAAGTATCCGGAGACCAGTTTGTTGTGACGGCGGGTCGAGGGGTTGAGAGGGTCGAGGGGGCCGAGAGGGTTGAGAGGGCCAAATAGCCGAAGGTCAGAGGACCACAGGGTCAGAGGGGCGGAGGGTCGGAGGCGAGGGGTCGAGGGCTCGGTGTCGCGGGCCCGGTGTCGCGGGTGAGGCGGGGCCTTCGGGGGGCTGCGGGGGTGTGTCGGCGTGACGGGGGAGGCGATGCGGATCGCGGTGGACACGTGTGGGGCCCGGGTTCGCCGACGATCTTTTCGAGCGCGGATCGGTAAAGGGTCTGGTCCGATCGGCCCGTGTCCTGTGACCATGTCGAGCATGGCCGTCTCCGTGATGCCTGCCGCCGACACACTCGCTCGAACGCTGCTCGCCGCCCGAGGCGCCGAGTGGGGGGACTGGTCCGTCGAGGCCATGCAGGAGACCGCCGGACGGCTCGGCTGGGAGACTCGCCGCGTCGAGGACGGGCAGGTGGCGATCGAGACCGGCATACCCGGGCTGCAGTGCCGGGCGGACCCCGGCGAACTCGCCGAGGGCGCGCCGTGCGTGCGCTTCAGCGCCCCACTACCGGTCCGGGTGGACCCACCGCCGCCGGTGCCCGGGTTCCAAGGCCCGTCGGTGCCGGGTCAATACGCGTACGGCCCAGGTTCCGGCTCATGGGGCGCCGTGCCCTACGTCCGCGATCGAGGGCGGGAGTTGGACGCCGCGCACACCCGGCTGGGCGCGGCGCTGACCGCGACGCTGGGGCCCGCGCCGTGGCGAGGCGGGCCCGCCGCGTGGCTGCGCTGGCGATCGCGTCGGATCACGCTGCGCCTTTCTCGGGACGACGCGAACGAGGCGCTCGTCATGGAGTTGTTTCCGACGCGCGCCGGCGAGGCGTTCGAGCGGCGCGGCTTCGAGCGGGCGGGGTCCCTGGCCGAGCTGCCCTACATCTGGTGTGTCAGTCGGCCGGACATGAGCCTGGCGGAACTGTTCCTGCCGTTCGGGCCGGACCCGCGCGACTGGGCCGACTTTTGTGAGGCGTTGCCGCGCGTACTGTCCTCGCTGGTGGTGGACATGCCGCTGGTCGGGTGGGTGGAACCGGTCCTCTTGGTGCTGGGGGATGTAGCCGAACCCGCGCACACGGTCGAGATCCGGGTCGGGCAGGACCGCCTCGAACTGGGCAACGTGCCGGGCAACGGACGCCAGGTATGGCTGCGTCCCGGCACCGAACACGCGGTCGCGGCGGCCGAGTCGATCCTGGAGGCGTTCGCCTTCTGGGGCATCGACGGCGCTCGGCGGCTGCGCACTCGGGCATGGACGTCGGGCGGGTATGTCGACCTGCCCGGGATCGGAGTACGCCCGGAGGGGACACACCCGGACGACGCATGACCGGGACGAGCGGAGACCTGGGGCTCAAGGTCTGACACGCGGGCGAGGCGGGGCGGGACGGGTCCCGGGCAGGGAGCGCGGTCGCGGCGGCGGCGGAGGCGGCGTGACGGGGCGCGCACCTGCGCCTGCGACCGGTGTCCTCGTACCCGCGACCGCGGTCGCGAGCCTGCGCTCGCGACCGCGCCGGCGACCACCTGGCTGCGCGCCCGCGCCCGCTCGCGCTCGCGTGAGCGTTCGGCTGCGCGTGCGGCTGCCACCGCCACCGCCTGCGTCCTCACGGGCGATCGCGCACGCGTGGGCGCCGGCGGTCGCATGCGTACCCTCGCGACCGCCTGCGGGTACGCGCAAGCGCACCTACGGTCGCGACCACAAGGGCGCTGCGCTCGCGACCGCCGGCGCGTAGCCGCGCCCGCGCCCGCACCCGCACCCGCGATCGGGGTCGCGGTCCCGTGTTCGGTTCCCTTGTCAGTCCTTGGTGCCCGCTCGCCATTGCAGGCCCCAGCCGTAGGTCTGGTCGACCTTCTGCTGGTTGCCCTTGATGTAGCGCACCTCGCGCTGGATCGTCAGGTCCCCGCCCTGGTTCTGGACGAGCGCGATCGCGCACGAGCGCGCCGCACCGCCGGTCTCGTCGAGCCGGATCTCCAACTCGGGGCCGGTCGCCGGCGTGAGCGTCACCACCGCCTGCGCGTCGTCGAACGTCACACCCTTGTAGATGAACGCGAAGATCAGCAGGCGCTTGAAGCTGTTCTTGTGGTCGAGGTTGATGTACAGGTTCTCGCCCGCGGTGTTCGCGCCGGTCCGGTCGTCTCCGTCCAGGTACACGTACGGCGGCGCGTCCGCCGAACCGAACATGTTGCCGAGCGCCTGCACGATGCCCTTCGTGCCGTCGTTGAGCTCCCACAGGCAACACAGGTCGAGGTCGGTCGGCCCCATCAGCCGCTTGAGCATGCCGCGCCCGGGAGCTGCCTGCACCCAGTTGAGGTTCACCCGCATGCGGCTGCCGGTGATGCCCTCCTTGCTCAGTGAGACCATCGGTGAGGCCTTGGTCAGCGTCACCTTGCTCAACCGCACCGGCGGCCGGTTCGGAGTGGTCGCGGGCGCCGGCGTCGGCGCGGGGGCGGGCGGTGCGGGCGGCTGCCGTACCGGCTCGGGCTTGCGGACGTTCAGCCGAGGCGCCGGCGGAGGTGTGGGTGCCGGCGGGGGCGGCGGAGGTGCCTGCACCCGAGGGGGCGGCGGAGGCGGGGCCGTCACCGAGATGCCGAAGTCGGTCGCGAGCCCCTCCAGACCGGTCGAGTAGCCCTGCCCGATCGCGCGGAACTTCCAGGCCCCGCCCCGGCGGTACAACTCGCCCGCGAGCATCGCGGTCTCCACGGTCGCATCCGCGATGTCGAACCGGACCAGGTCCACCTCGGCCCCCGGATCGCTCACCAACAGGTGCAGATCCCGGATGCCCGCGAAGGTGCCACTGTGCGCCGACGCCGCGAGCACCACCCGATCCACACTCGCCGGAAGCGACCCCAGGTCGATCTCCAGCGCGTCCCTCGACCACGTCCCCTCGCTCTTGCCCGCGTGGCGGACCGCGCCGGAGGGATGGGTCGGCTGGTTGTAGAACACGAAGTCCGCGTCGCCCGAGACGCGACCCGACGCACCCAACAACAGCGCCGACGCGTCCAGACCGGGCGTACTCGGCCCCGGTCGCCAGACGAAGACCGCGCTTACCTTCGCGGCGGCCACCGGCGTGTTCTGTCCCTTGCCCAACTGCTGCACCATGCGCACGATCGTCACACGAGTGGGCTGATCGGTTCATCCTTTGCGGCGAAAAAATCGGGTGCCCACTCGTACGGGTCAGTAAAACCGGGGTGAAACGTACCCGCTCGTCCGCTACTCTTGCTCGCCTTGCCCGGGGTGTTGCGGGCCGGGGCCGGCGTTCGTCACGCATCAGGCTCGGCGCAACGAAACCAAGAGTGAGCATCCCCACACCTCCGACCGAGGTCACTTCGGTATGCCCGGAGTCGCGTGTCCGCTCGGCCCCGCCGACGCCGCACGCTGCCCGGGGAAAGGGATTTCACCATGTCGTTCGCTTCCGCGCGCTCACTGCGGATCGACCAACCGCCGGACCGACGGGCCCGGCTATACCGCTTCGGCGCGCTGTTCGGCGCGGGCTTCCGCCGCTGGTCCACCTACCGGCAGGCAACCCTCGCCGGACTGTTCACCAACATCGTCTTCGGTGTGATGATCTACTCGTTGCTGCGCGCCCTCGCCGACGACGGCCGCCGGCCCGGCGGCTACGACGCGGCGCAACTCGCCACCTACGTCTGGGTCGGTCAGGGCATCCTCAGCGTCGTCCACGTGTGGACCTGGAACGAACTCGCCGACCGGGTCCGCAGCGGCGACGTGACCGCCGACCTGCTGCGCCCCATCGATCCCTTCGAGGCGTTCCTGGCCGCCGACCTCGGCCGGGCCGCCTACGCGGTGCTCGCCCGGATGGTGGTACCCGTCCTCGCCGGCGCGCTGATGTTCACCCTGTACGTCCCGCAACGTCCCTACACGATTCCGCTGTTCGTGCTCTCGCTGACCCTGGGTACGGTGCTCAGCTTCGCGCTGCGCTACCTCGTCAACCTCGGCGCGTTCTGGCTGCTCGACGCGCGCGGTATCGGCGCGGTGTGGCTGCTCGCCTCGGGTGTACTCGCCGGCACCTTCTTCCCGCTGCGGTTCCTGCCCGACTGGGCCCAGGCCGTGTTGTGGTTGTGCACCCCGTTCCCCGGCCTGTTTCAGATCCCGCTCGACGTGGTGGTCGAACGTCCCGGCCCCGCACAGCAGATCGGCAGCGTCGTGCTCCAGTTGTTCTGGGTTGCGATCCTGGTGCCCGTCGTGCGGCGCGTGCAGCGGGCCGCGACCGACAAGCTGGTGATCCAGGGTGGCTGAGTCGAGCACGATCCAGGCGTACGCGCATCTGGTACGAGCCCAGATCCGCAGTCAGACCCAGTACCGCGCCTCGTTCACCATCGACGTCGCGTCCTGCGCGCTGACCACGCTCGTCGAGGCCGCCGTCGTCCTCGTGGTGTTCCGGGTGTCGCCGACGGTCGGCGGATTCGGGCTGCGTGAGGTGCTCGTGATGTCCGCGCTCGCGGTCTTCGCGTTCGACCTCGCCGACCTGCTCGTCGGCAACATCGAACGACTGTCCCTGTACGTGCGCAAGGGCATGCTCGACGCGATCCTGGTCCGTCCGTTGCGCGTACTGCCGCAACTGCTCGCCACCGACTTCGCGTTGCGCCGGATCGGTCGAGCCGCGCAGTCCTTGGTGTTGCTGGTGGCCGTACTCGTGTACGCGGACCTGCACTGGACTCCCGCGCGCGTACTGGTGCTCGTGCTGACCCCGATCGCGGGCTGTGCGCTGTTCGCCGCGGTGTTCGTACTGGGGGCCTGTGTCGCGTTCTGGTTCGTCGAATCCGGCGAGATGGCCAACGCGTTCACCTACGGCGGCAAGGAGTTCGCCCGCTACCCGGCGACGATCTACCCGGGGTTGCTGCGCCGGGTGTTCGGCTACGGGGTCGGCCTCGCGCTGGTCGGCTATCACCCCGCGCTGTTCCTGACGGGACGCGCGGATCCACTCGGCGGGCCGGACTGGCTCGCATGGTTGTCCCCGGTCGTCGCGGCGTTCGCCTGGACGATCGCGCTGCTGGTGTGGCGGACCGGGATTCGGCACTACAGGAGTACGGGATCGTGACCGCGACCGAGACCATCACCCAGACCGCGACCGAGACGATGATCGAAGTGCGGGACCTGCGCAAGGAGTTCACCGTCAGGCGCAAGATCGGCCGGGTCCGCCGGGAATCGCTCACGGTGGCCGCCGTGGACGGCGTCGCGTTGAGCGTCGCGCGCGGCGAGACGGTCGGCTACATCGGACCCAACGGCGCCGGCAAGTCGACCACCCTCAAGATGATGACCGGGATCCTGACGCCGACCTCGGGGCATGTACGGGTCTGCGGCCTGGAACCGGTGCCCCGTCGACGCCGGCTCGCCCGTCGGATCGGGGTGGTCTTCGGACAGCGCTCGCAGCTGTGGTGGGACCTGCCGCTGCGCGAGTCGTTCAGGTTGCTGAGGTTTGTCTACGCGGTGCCCGCCGTCGAGCACGAGGCCAGGCTCCGACAGTGCCGGGCGATGCTCGAACTCGACGAGTTCATGGACACACCGGTGCGTCAACTCTCGCTCGGGCAGCGGATGCGCGGCGAGATCACGGCGGCCCTCCTGCACGGTCCCGATGTGCTGTTCCTGGACGAGCCGACGATCGGACTCGACGTGGTCAGCAAGCAGTCGCTGCGCGCCTTCCTGGCCGAGATCGGCACACGCGGGGACGTCACGACCGTGCTCACGACGCACGACCTCGCCGACATCGAGCACCTGTGCCGGCGGCTGATCGTGATCGACCGCGGCCAGGTCGTGCACGACGGGACGCTGGAGGCCCTGCACGCGCGCTACGGCTCGCGCCGGCGGGTGGTGGTGGATCTGGACGAGGCGCGTGCGCTGGACGTGCGGATGCCCGGGGTCGCGATCGAGGCGGTCGAGGCGGACGGCAGGCGAGTCACCTTCGCGCTGGACGGCGTGCCTGCGGGGGAGTTGATCGCCAGGATCGCGCGCGACGGGGGCCTGCGGGACGTGTCCGTGCGGGAGCCGACGATCGAGGAGGTGGTCGCGAGGCTGTATCGGGGGTGATGGGGCGGGCTCGCGGGCGGGGGACCTCTGCGGGCGACGCGCGACGCGCGACGCGCGATGGGCGATGGCGATGGGCGTCCGGCTGCGGCCGCAAGCGGTTGCCGGTGATGCGTTGTGGTCGGCGCCGGTGTCCGTCGCCAGTGTCCGGGGCCGGTGGACGTGTTCGGCGGGCTCCCGGTTTTGAGGGATTGCCCCCTGCGGTCGTGTGCGGTCCCGGAGGAGAGTCTTCCTGAGGGGGACGGGACATGACGCACAGTCAGGACGAGGTCGTCGGTGCCGCTTTGCCGCGGTGGGCGAACGGGCGGTTTCCGTTGCCGACCGACTCGGGGCATCACTGGTACACCGCTCGCGGAGGCGTCGTCGCGGCCTTGGCCGGGGCCGCGGTGACGCTGCGGGCGGCTGAGCCCGACGCGGCGGTGGTCGGGTGGGTGGGCGACGCCGACCTGGACCAGATACGGGTACTCGCCGCCGCGTCTGCCCGTCCTCCCGCTTTGGTGGTCGTGGGGGTGGCCGGTACGGGCAAGACCAGGACCGCCGCGATGGTGATCCGCCGCGAACTCGACGCCGGCGGACGCGTGCTGGTTGTAACGCGCCTCGGCATGCGCGCTCGATGGTCGCGCCGTACGGGGCTTGGGGGTTGACCCTGGCCGGAGTTCAGGATCACCTCGTGGGGCGGCCGTTGTGGACCGGGCCCGTGCTCGATCCGGAGCTTGTGTCGGCGCTCGATCCGAACGAGGCCCATCGGCTCGGGCGCGACCTCGAACGATTGGCGCATGCGGGCGGGTTGCGTGATGCGGCTTGGCACGGCGTGCGGATCGACACGCTCGAGCAGGCCCGCTCCGTGGTCGGCGAAGTCGCCGAACTGCGCGCAAGGTGGCGCGAGATCCGGGCGGCCGCGTCCCGGGCCCGGCTCCACCCCGATCGGGCCGAGCCGCGTGATCTCGCCGAATGGACGGCGTGTCTCGCACTCGTCAAGCGAGTGCGGCAGCTCTCGATCGTGGTCGACCCGGAAGTCCTCACCGGTCCGTACTCCATTCCCCGACTGCCGGCGACCACACGCTGGTACGGACGACCCGCGGCGCGCCGATACCTGCGCGAACGTACGCGATCCCCGACCGACCGGGCCGCAATGCGGCTCACCATGACCGAGGCCCGAGCCTTGGTCCGTCTCTTCCAGGAACAGCCGGACGGGTTGCCCGAGACGGTGTTCCTGCGGGAAATGGTCCCGGCGTGGTCCGACTCGGAATGCGAACGGCAGGCGCTTGCGGGCTACGCGGAATCGCTGTTCCCGGTCCTGGGCCTGCCGGTGGACGCCGCGTTGCCCGATATCGGGGAGCGGCTCGATCGGCTCGCCGAGTCGATCTCGGCGGACGGCGTGTCCTGCGAGCGACTGGCGGACCGCTGTCGCTGGTACCGCGCCCTCGCGACCGCCGGCTTGGGACCGCTCATGGCCGACCTGACGGCGAGAGCGGTATCACCGGAGGGGGCCGCGGGCGGGTACGAGCACTTCCTGTACACCTCGCTCGCCCACACCATCACCGCCGGCGGGCCCGGCGGGGTGGTAGGCCTACAAGCGCACGCCCACCGGTATCGAACCCGAGCGTCGGCGACGGCGGTTGTCCGCCCGAGGCCGGTGTCGGGGGTGCGGGTCGGCCCGTCGGCTGCGCCGGCGGGCGCACCCGTGAGGGTGATGTCGCCGCGCGCGGTTCGGCGATTGCCCGATGACGTGCGCTTCGACCTGGTGGTGGTGGACGACGCCGGGACGGTGAGCGAACGCGACGTGATCCCCGCTCTGCTCCGTGCGGATCGTGCCGTGCTGTTCGGAGACCCGGCCGGGCCGCGACTCGGTGATCCGGACGGTCCGGTCGAGCCGGGCGATCCCGGTTCGGAAGGCGACCTGCGCTCCGCCCTCGCAGCCGTGAGCCGCTTCGTCGATCCGGTTCGGATCGGCCACCCACACCGCGCTCGACGAACGCCTCGCGTTGCCGGCGGGTCGCATTCGGCAGATCGTGGCGTTGTACCGATCCGCGACGAACGACGCGCCGGTGGTTGCGACAAAGGAGTGACGCCGGAGGTTGTTCCGGCGCGTCCCGCCCTTCCCCATCCGTGAGACCGCACCATGTCGTGTGGCGCTTGAGCGGATGAAAAGGACGACCACGTGAGCGGATCCAGCCGGGACGACGCCGCCGCGCCCCGCGTGGACCCGGTCGTCGCGGCCATCGGCTTCGCCCTCGTGCTCGCGGTCGTCCTGTGGGGCGTCCTCGCCAAGGGTTCGCTCGACACCGCGGCGTCGACCGGACTCGATTGGACGATCCGCAACTTCGGCTGGCTGTTCGTCGTCGCCGCCGACACCTTTCTCGTGCTCGCGGTCTTCATCGCCGCGTCGAAGTACGGCCGAATCCGCTTGGGCGAGGACGACGACGAGCCGGAATTCAGTACCGGCGCCTGGGTCGCGATGATGTTCAGCGCGGGCATGGGTATCGGGCTGATGTTCTACGCCGTGGCCGAACCCATCCAACACTTCGCCGCGCCACCACCGGCCTCGGGCGCGGTCGCCCAGACTCCGAGGGCGGCCGGCGCGGCGCTCGAATGGACGCTCTTCCACTGGACGTTGCATCCGTGGGCGATCTACGCGATCGCCGGCCTCGCCCTCGCCTACGCCACGTTTCGGCGTGGTCGCGGAAATCGGGTCAGCGCCGCGTTCGTACCGCTCCTGGGTCGCCACGCGGACGGTGCCGCCGGGCAGGCGATCGACCTGCTCGCCATCTTCGCGACCGTGTTCGGCTCGGCCACCAGCCTGGGACTCGGCGCCCTCCAGGTGGCCAAGGGCCTGGACCTGACCACCGACATCAAGGACACCTCGACGCTGCACGTGGTGATCATCATCGCGCTCACGGCCGCCTTCGTGGTGTCCGCCTTCAGTGGGATCCATCGCGGCGTCAAGTGGCTCAGCACCGCCAACGTGCTGCTCGCGCTGGTGCTCATGGTGTTCGTGTTCGTGGTCGGCCCGACGGTGTACGTGCTCGGGGTGCTGCCCGCCTCCGTCGGCAGCTACCTCAACGATCTGCTGACCCTGGCGACCCGTACCGGAACCTTCGGCGGGGACGCCTGGATGGGCTCGTGGACGATCTTCTACTGGGCGTGGTGGCTGTCCTGGGCCCCATTCGTGGGCACGTTCATCGCACGCATCTCGCGCGGCCGGACGGTTCGCCAGTTCGTGATCGGCGTCCTGCTGGTACCCAGCGGGGCGAGCACGATCTGGTTCGCGGTGATGGGCGGGACCGCGCTGCGCCTGCAACAGACCGGCGCGGCCGATTTGGTGACCAAGGTCGCCGACGGGCCGGAGTCGGGCCTGTTCGCGATGCTCGACGCGCTACCCCTGTACGCCGTCACCGCGACCGTGGCGATGATCCTGGTCGCGCTGTACTTCGTCACCGGGGCCGACTCGGCCTCGCTCGTGCTCGGCTCGCTGACCAGCCGCGGCTCGCTCAAACCGGCGCGCTGGCTGGTGGTGGGGTGGGGCGCGCTGATCGGCGCGGTCGCGGCGGTGCTCCTGGTCGCGGGTGGTCTCACCGCGTTGCAACAGGCGACCATCCTGGTCGCGTTGCCGTTCGTGCTGGTGATGCTGGCGCTGTGCGTGGCTCTGCTGAAGGACCTGAACAGCGACCCGATGGTCGCACCGGGACCGAGACGCATGCGGGCGCGTGGTTTGTCCGCCGCGGTGCGCGCGACCGTGGGCGACGAGGGCGAGGGCGTCGACGCGGAGGCCTTCCACCGACACCACGGCGGCATCTGAGTACGCCGATCTGATTGGATCCGTTCGGGCCGAGTCGGCCTCGATCGGTCATGGTGGTGTCAGAGCGAATCCGGGCGTATCCCGGTCGGGAGGCCGCGGTGTTGTTGGAGGACGAGCGTCGCGAACTGTGCGAGTTCGGAGCACGGATCGTCGAGTGCGGACTTGTGGTCGGAGCCTCGGGCAACCTGAGCGTGCGCCGGGGCCCGCTGGTCGCGGTCACCCCCTCCGGCGTCCCGCTGGAGCGCATCACGCCGGCGGAGTGCGTGGTCGTGGACATGACGGGCACGGTCGTGGAGGGCACGCGGACGCCTTCCTCCGAGACGCCGATGCACCTCGCGCTGTACGAGAGCGACCCGAACGCCGGCGCCGTGGTGCACACGCACGCGGTGTTCGGGGCGGTGGTGGCGACAACGCTGCCGGTGTTGCCGGCGATCCACTACAACGTGCTGCTGCTCGGCGGGCACGATGTGCGGGTCGCGCCGTACGCGACCTACGGGACGCCGGAATTGGCTGCCTCGGTGCGAGCGGCGCTCGCGGGCGGCCGCAGCGCGGCGCTGATGGCCAACCACGGGGGCGTGACCCTGGGACGGGACCTGATCGAGGCGTACGACCGTACCCGGATCCTGGAGTGGTTGTGCGAGGTGTACGTGCGCTCGCTCGCGGTGGGCACGCCGAACGTGCTGACCGCCGCCGAGCTGGCGGCGGTCGAACGTCGGATGAACCGGTAGGAAGGCCCGGGCCGGCTGCGGCGGAGCGCGGCCCGGTCCCGGTCAGCGCTTGACGTCGATCACGATGCGGCTCGGGTTGTTCAGGACGAACGTGAGCACCTCGTGCACGTTGCTCTTGTAACCGATGCCGACCTTGAGCTTGCCCTCGAAGTCGCACGTGACCGCGTACCCGGTGAGCGAAGGCATGTTGGTCACCACGTGGCGCGGGCCGGTGTACGTGGCGTTGCCGTCGTCGTCGTGCGCGGCGCCGGCGATGTCCAGTTCGAGGTATTCGGCGCTGTTCGGGAAGCTGACGGGCTTGCCGCTCGCGCACTGCTCGAGACCGCTGCTCGTGGTGCTCCCGTACGCCGGGAGGCCGGCGGAGAAGTCGAGGACCACGCGGTCGAAGGTCGCGTGTTGTCCGGTGCGGATGTTGGTCAGGTACGTGGTGCCGGCGGCCTGCGCGGTCCCGGACAACACGGTGGTGGCGGTGATGCCGACGACGGCGGCGACGCCGAGGGCGGAGCGGACGAGATGGCGACGGGGGACGGATACAACAGCCATGACAGCCTCCGAATGAGCCGATATCTACAGCGACGAAACGTTTCGCACTCTGGTTCCGAGATGGCAGAAGTTGATCTTCAATGCACTCTTTCGAAGTAATCCGGCCACATTTGCCGGCGCTTCGCCGATACACGAGCGACCCTGGACACACGTCGGAACCGGGGCAACGGATTCGACGAACGGGGTATCACCGATGAACCGCATGCGACGTCGTTTTGTCTGCGCGCTGGCCCTGACCACGAGCCTGCTGACCGTGGCGGCGCCGGGGGCCTCCGCCGACCCGACCGGGGCTGCCACGTGTGAACCGGGGCAGGTGTGCTTCTGGACAGGGCCGGCCTTCGCCGGTGCGCCGGCGGCGGCATTCGAGTTGGCCGAAGTCAACGTCGAGCAGTGCATTTCCCTGCCCGACGGGGTCGACGCGCTCTCCTTCGCGAACCGCATGGATCGCTACGTGACGATGTACCAGAGCAGGGAGTGCGCCACGGAAGGCGACTTCAGCACGTATCCGGGCGACGGGGTCTTCGTGCCCGACGTGCCCTTCACGGTCCGGGCCTTCCAGATCTGGGAGAAGCCGTGACGGCGGGCGCGGGAGACGGCCGTCGTCCCCGGACTCCGGAGTAGCCCGAGAAGTCGAAGGACGCGGCAACTCGATCGACCGTCGCGTCCGGAATCGGTGGCATGGCGAAGGTCGCGCTGGACGGCTTCGTGGTCGGCAGCCACCACACCCGCGGGTGATAGGTCGATCCGTGGTCGCAACCGGCTGACCAGCGTCGGTAGTCGACGGCCTGGGGTCCGACCGGGCGGCACCCGTGTTCGACGAACGTCGAGGACGTGGTCAACATGGTGCCGCGGGGGGACCGCCCCGCGGCACCAGGCGTCGCCCTGCCGAACCCAGCCCGATCCGGATTCGAAGTGCAGCAGCCGGCCCGCTTCGTCGTCCGGCGGATCAGGGAGGCGGATTTCCACGCCGTCCACCGCGCACCCGTCGTTCGGGCGCCCCAGGAGCGCGGCGGGCGGCACACGCACAGCACGTTGGGCCCCTCACTGCCCTGCCGGACCGTCCAACCCGCCGGCACGGCGAACGTAGACGCCTTGAAATTTTGCGCCGCTGCGTGGGCCAGATGGTCCCGTGCGCGGTCGAGCGCCGGAGCCCGCTCCGGGTCGCCTTCGCCCGCCCGCTCGCGCTCGGGATCGCGCCCGCGCCCGCGCGGGCCCGGACTCGGCGGTGTCCCGCGCGGCGCTGAACACGGCCGCGATCGTGTCGCGTTCGAGGCAGCGCTCATCCCGCAACGACGCCCCGACGTCCCGGAAGGCGACGAGGAACGCGGGCGCCGAAGGCTCGCGATCCGCCGCCAGGACCTGGATCAGGTCCGCGGGGGCGGCCGGTGTCGGGCAGCTCGGGGTTCGTGGGCCCGCCACCCAGTACAGCTGCTCGTGCGGCGTCCGGACAATCGGCCGGCGATCGCGGCCACACGATTGGTATGGCCCCGGATCCGGAAACGCGCGCCATTGTCGTCCTGGCGCCACAGTTCCCACTCGTTCATGCGACACATTGTCCCTCTTTCGAGTGATCGCAGGGCGGGCCGACGAGACACTCCGCTCCAATACATCGCATGACGACGATGGCGATGACATCCGCCGAACAGACCCGAACCCGCGTGTGCTCGGATCGGCCGCACCCCGACTTGGAGGTCGCGGTGGACGCGGCGCTGGAGCGGTTGATGCTCGCCGGATCCGCGCGGTCGGCGTCCTTCCCGCCGCGTCGTACCGCGATCGAGGCTCGCGCGACCACGGAGCCGCAAGCGTGGGTGTGCTGGTGGCGTCGGTTCGAACCGGCCCGGGAACGGCGCGACCTATCGGCCATACGCGGCATGATCCTGAGCTTGATGGCCGGCTACGGTCTCTCCCGGTTGATCGAAGGCATCCCCGAACGCAGCCTCACCCGGCGGGTATGCGACGTCGTGGGCGTGCTGCACCGGTTGAACGGAGAGGGCGAACACGACCTGGTCCTGGACCTCGCGGGGCTCGCACTGCGCCGACTGGAGACCGACGAGGCGCTCGCCGGCAACCCCAACCACTGGGCCTGGGACGCCGCAGAGGACCTGCGCGATCTGTCAGCCGGTCTCGAACAGCTTGCGCTCGGTGCTGGTTGAGACCGCCGCGACCTGCTTCGGGCCGCGACGCAAGGGGATCTCCCGCAACATGAGCGCGAGGACGAAGCCGAGCACCGCGATCGGGACGGCGGCCAGGAACACCGCGTCGAGCGCGTCCGCGAACCCGACCAGCGTCGCCTCCCGCTGCTCCGCCGGCAACGCGTCGATCGCCTGCCGAGTGATCCCCATGCCGGATTCACCCGCCCGGCCCGGCCCCGTCCCGTCGGCCACCCCGTGCGCGAACACCGCGCCGAGCACGGCCGCGCCCAGGGCCGAGCCGATCGAACGCGCGAACGAGTTCAGGCCGGTGGCCACACCGATGTCCGCGTGGTCGACCGAGTTCTGCACCGCGAGCGTGGTGACCGGACCGATCGTGCCGAGCCCGAACCCCAGCACCATCAGCCCGATCAGCAGGTGCCAGTACGGGCTGTCGACGCCGAGCAGTGACAACACCACGAGCCCTGCCGCGGCCAGCAGCGTGCCGACCAGAGGGAACCGCTTGTACTTGCCGATTCGCGAGATCAGCCGACCCGACAGCGTCGAACACACCATCATCGAGAGCATCATCGGCGCGAGCAGCAGCCCGGACCGGGTCGGCCCGTGGCCGCGCACGATCTGCTGGTAGATGGGCAGGAACGTGCTCATTCCCAGGGTCAGGCAACCGGTGACCATCGTCAGCGGACACGCGACCCGCACGATCGTGTTGCGCGAGAGCAACCGCAGCGGAATCAACGGGTCGGCCGCACGCCGCTCCACCAACACGAAGGCCGCGAGCGCGCCGACCGCCGTCAGGGCCAGCACCAGGCTCGACGCGGAGACCCAGGCGAACTGCGTACCGCCCCAACTGGTGAACAGGATCAAGGCACTGGTTCCGCAGGTGAGCAGGGCCAGGCCGAAACCGTCGAACGGACGCTTGGTGTAGGCCTTGCGCGGCAGCCTGAGCACCACGGACGTGACCATCAGCGCCACCGCGCCCAGTGGGATGTTCACATAGAACACCCATCGCCACGACAGCGCCTCGGTGAAGAAGCCGCCGATCAGCGGCCCGCACACGGTCGAGAACGCGACCGTGGACGCGATGAAGCCCTGGTATCGACCGCGTTCGGCGGGCGGTACGAGGTCGCCGATGATGGCCTGCGCGTTGCTCATCAGCCCGCCGGCGCCGAGTCCCTGGATCGCCCGGAAGGCGATCAGGGCGCCCATCGACTGTGCGGTACCGCACAGCATGGAGCCCACGAGGAACACCACGATGGCGAACTGGAAGAGCCGCTTGCGCCCGTATACGTCGCCGAGCTTTCCGTACAGCGGGATCGAAACCGCCGTGGCCAGGGTGTACGCGGTGGTCACCCATGCCAGGTGTTCGAGCCCGCCGAGGTCGGCAACGATCGTCGGCATCGCCGTCGAGACGATGGTCGCGTCGAGCGATGCCAGCATGACGCCGAGCATCAACCCGCAGAAGACCAACATGATCTGGCGATGCGTCAGAGTGGGTGGGGCGGCGGAACCCGCCCCCGAATCCTTCACATCGCTAAAAGCTAGGCTTGGTAATGAACCATGTCAATGATCATCCACCGGCCCGGCCCGCGATGTCCCCCGGCGCGGCCCGCCTACGCGGCGCCGCTGCGCAGTTGCGCCACCACGCCGTCCACGCCGTCGCTGCGCAGCCGCTCGACCACGCGCACGCCGTCCAGGCGAGTCTTCATGTCCTGCGGGGTCAGGCCCCGCTCCAGGCACGCCGCCGCCAGCTTGTACTCCGCGGGCAGGATGCCGGCGGTCAGCCAGGCCAACACCTGGGCCGCAGTCAGATCCAACTGGGTCCAGCTCGTCGCCATCGCGTGCCGTTGCTCGGGCGTGGTCCGGGGGTCGATCTGCTTGATCACGCGACCGATGTCGAGAACGCGCGTAGCGTCCCGGTTGGGTGCCGCCGCGGGCACCGGCGCCGGGATGACCGCACGCGGCACCGACTGCGCCTGACGGCGCTGCTGCTGCGGGGGCTGGTGTTGTCGATTGGACCGGGTCGGCGTCTCCGAGGTGCGCCGACGAGGCCGACGACCGTCGAGAAGGTTGGCCAACATGGCCTGTTCGACGGCATCGAGATCTTCCACCACAGGTAGTCACCCTTCTGGAATCCGCACCGTGCACAATCCGGTCATTCGCAGAGGAATGCCGCTGTTCGGCGCTCACAATCACACGTCGGGAGGGACGTGGACTGCGATGGTCTTGCCCATGTCGACCTTCACTCACACACGCGACCGATCATCGAATCGTAGCGATATGACGAATCGTCAACCGTGCGCCCGCAAGCGCGCCGGTCAGTACGCTGAGGCGCGGTGCCGAAAGGGGTGACATGGGAACGGGATACGAGCGATCCTGCTGGTTCACCCTGCCCGCCCAACCGGCCTCTGTCGCACAGGCCCGACGGGCCCTGGCGGACCATCTGACCTACTGGGGACTGCCCTACGGACACGATCTGGGCTACGCCCTCAAGCTGGTCGCCTCCGAGCTGATCACCAACTCCGTCGAACACGCGGCCGTCTTGTCGCCGGAGGTATCGGTCACCTGTACCGTGCACGACGGTTGGTTGTGGCTGGGTGTACGCGACCGCCATCCCTACCGTCCGGTCGCCCTGTTGGAAACGGTCGACGACACGTCGGGTCGAGGACTGTTGATCGTGCGCAACATCGTCACCGAACTCGGCGGTCAGATCCACATCGAGGCACACCCGGACGGCAAGACCCTGTGGGTGATCCTGCCGTGGCCGGTCGCCTGACCCGCTCACCCGGCTTCCCCCTCCCGGCCCCGTCACCCGTGCCTGCTACGGGCAGGCGAGGTTCAGGGCGCGTTGCTTGTCTTTCATCGGGCCCGTCTCGTTGACGAATCGGTCCGACGCGACCCGAAAGCCCGCCGAGTCGCCGCTGTTCAGCGTCGCGGCTGCCTCGCTCAGGGCGTCGACCCGGCTGTCGTAGGCGTTACGCCATTGCGTGAACGGCCCGGCCGCGGCCGGATCGGCCGGCAACGGTACGGCCCTGATGTGGGATGCGGTGTTCTTCAACTCGGCGCTCGTCGCTCAGCGCGGTGCGTTGCTGCGGCGACGTCATTCGAGACGGTCGAGGCGGTCAGGTCGTTCAAGAGCCTGGTGACGTTGTCCGAACGAGCCGAACAGACCTCGTTGACCGCCCGGACGTAGCTTTCCGCCGTTCTGTCTGCTTCGCGGGCCCCTGCGCCGAGGCCGCCGGGTCGGCCCCGTTCTTGTCGCCCCGCCCGACGCCGGCGAGTCGTCCGAGAGATCGAACGGGCCGATGCCCGCCGCGACGAGCATGCTCAGCACGGTCGCCACCGTCCCGATCAGCGTGAGAAGCAACATCAACCTCCCATTGCCGCCGCCGTCTCGGTCGCGGCGCGGGGGGTGGGTGCGGTGGCGGGTACGGGGGCGGGATCTGCGACGGATAGGGCTGGTGGGGCTGTTGCCCGTATGGCGGTTGGTGTGGGCCGTTCGGCTGATGCTGGTATGGCATGACCGGCTCCGGATTCCGTGTTTGCCCAAGGCTGAGGCCCGACGCGCGGAGGCGGCAGGTCGTTCTCCAGGCAGCGACGGAGCCTCGTCCAAGCGTCCGCGGAAACGTGCGCGCGGAAGTACGGACTGGACCGAGATTCCCCCCGTTCCGCCCCTCGGCACCTACGGCACAAGGGCGTTCGTATCGTAACCACAAGTGGACGGTCGGTGGCGATGATCGACGGATCGAGCAGATCGCGGCGGAGAAATTCCCCACCGGTGCCCCGATCCGTCGTAAATGGCGCAAACTCCTTATGGGTGCGAGGTGCGAGATGCACGTCGCGCTCATCCCCAATCGTTCGCATCGACGATCGTCACGGGCCGGCGGACCCCACGATCACCTTGCCAAGTCCGCGCGACCCCACCCGGGGGAGCACGAAACCGACCGGAGCTGCCGACTCCGGCCCCTGATGCCGCTCTTACGGGGCCGTTCGTACCGTGGCGAAGCGTCCTCGGGCATGCCCGGTGCCGACGCCGTGAGCGACGGGTCGCGCCCGCGATCGGTCCGCGACCGCCGACCTCGCCGGAGCATGACAAGGGGTTGCCATCACGCAAAGCCCGCACACGGGAGCCCGTCGCGGGACATGATTCTGATAACCGGCGGATTGCCGTACGGTGAACGTCCCTCGGAGCGGTGGCGAATGGACCGCGTCCACAATTCGAACCCGACCCACGGCCGTGCAGACCAGGGGAGGTACGTACCGCACATGTCGACATCCGCGGAGGCGCTTCCGGAGCCGGCGCGACCGGGCAGCCCTCGAAAGCCCGTTCCGGGCCCGGCAGGCGACGAGCCCTCGCCCGCGCGTGCCCACCCGGCCCATCCCGAACCCGAACACCCGCGCACCGGCGCGGTACTCGGCGCCGCCCGACACCTCGCCCCCGGCGACCGAGGGGCGAGTGATCCACTGCTCGACCCCGCGCCCGCACGTGCCGCCGATCACGCGGCCATAGAGAACCTGCTTCGTTGCCGCATCCGCGAAAGCGGAACCGCGGTTCCGGTGGACGGGCCGTTACGGCTTCCGCTGCCGGCGACCGCCAGCACGGTCGTCGCGCCGATCCTGTACCGCTCCGAGACCGGCATGCACCGCTTCGGCCCGGTCCGACTGAGCAGTGGTGTCGCACTCGACGCGACCACGCTGGCCGTACTCCTCGCAATCGAGGCGGCGCACGGCCGAGTCGGCTCGATCACCGCGATCGCCGACATGACCGACCGGGTGATCGACTCGACCCGGCGGATCGCCCACCACCTCGCCGAGCGCCGCAAGGTGCCCGAGGACATTCCGGGAACGACGCCGTTCCTGAGCACCGAACAGTCGATTGTTCTCGGCCACCCGATGCATCCCTCGCCGGCGTCCCGGCAAGGCATGTACGGACCCTCGTCGCCGCGCTACTCGCCGGAATTGCGCGGATCGTTCCCCCTGCACTGGTTCGCCGTGGACCCCTCGGTGGCGATCCACGACGGCGATCTGGGGCGACCCGTGCCGGTGGTGCTCGCAGGGCTCGCCGAAGGCGATGTGAACCTGCCGCCGGGCATGGTCGCCCTGCCGGCGCACCCCTGGCAGGCCCGCGACGTCCTCGGGCGACCCGGTGTCGCCGCGCTCTTGGAGCGCGGGCTGCTCCGCGACCTCGGCCCCGGCGGGCCCGCGTGGTCGGCCACCTCCTCGCTGCGCACCGTGTACCGCACCGGCGCGCCCGTCATGCTGAAGACCTCGCTCGGCGTCGAGATCACCAACTCCCGCCGGGAGAACCACCGCAGTGAACTGCGCCGAGGCCTCGCCGTGCACCGGATGCTCGACGCCGGTCTCAAGCGCGTCATGCACTCCGCCCACCCGGGGTTCGACGTGCTGCGTGATCTTGGCTGGATAGCGGTGGACGTCCCCGGCGGGCGCGGCGAATCCGGCCTCGAACTCGTGGTGCGGGACAACCCGTTCGGCCCGCGCGACCGCGTGTACTGCATCGCGGGACTGGCCGCGCCGCGCCCCGACCTGCCGCGGGGTCGGTCGATGCTCGCCGACGTGTTGTACACGCTCGCCGCCCGTACCGCGACGCCGTTGCGCGAGACGGCCGAGTCGTGGTTCCGCCGCTACCTGGACGTGTTGGTCGCACCGATCCTGTGGCTGCACGGTGAGTACGGTCTCGGGCTGGAGGCCCATCAACAGAACACGCTGGTCGTGCTGGACACCGACGGCCGCCCGATCGGCGGACGCTATCGCGGCAATCAGGGCTACTACTTCTCGGCCGAACGCGGCGCGCGCCTGGCCCGCTGGCTCCCGGGCGCGGGCCGGGACCTGGGGACCTGGTGTCCCGACCACGTGATCGACGAACGGCTCGGCTACTACCTCGCGATCAACAACGTGCTCGGCCTCGTCGGCGCGATGGGTGCGCAAGGGCTGGCCGACGAGCGGGCGTTGATCGCGATCTTCCGCGACCGGCTCGTGCGCACGCGCACGGATCACCCCGCCGGGCGCCCGCTCGTGGACCGCCTCCTCGACGGTGCCACACTGCGGTGCAAGGCCAACCTGCTCACCCGTGTCGCGGGTCTCGACGAACTCGAAGTCCCGTTGGAGACCCAGTCCGTCTACGTCGACATCCTCAACCCGATCGCGGACGTACGCGGCTGAGCGGTTCTCGTACCACCACAGAGGAGACGGCACGGTGCGCGCGAACGTCACGGTCCTGGCGCTGCACCGGCACGAAGGCGAACCCCTCGAATACGAGGACGCGGTCTGGATCGGCGACGGGGCCGGACGCGGGTTCCTGCCGCCGGCCGGACCCGCGTGCAGGCGCGCCCGCGTCGACCGCCCGGGCGCCTTGCGGGTCGCCCTCGCGGACGGCGCCGCGGAGAGTCTGCTCGCGCGGCGCTGGGCCGAACTCCTGGTGCGGGCGTGCGGTGCGGCGCCCACCCCGCTCCTGTGCGGCGGTACGGGATTCGCCGACGTGCTGGCGCGTGCGGCGGACCGATGGCCCGACCTGACCAAGCGCTACCTGGTCGAGCGGGACCGGCGCGGAATGCCGGTACAGCCCTACGAACTACGCAAATTGGAACGCGGAGCGCACGCGTCCGCGGTGCTCGCGGCGCACATCGCGCCGCATCCTTGGTTGTCCGGGCGGGGCCAGTGGGCGGCGGCGGTGCTCGGCGACGCCTATCTCTTCCAGGTGCGCGGCGACCGGCTCTGGCGGGTGTTTCCGACCTCACGACGGCCCGACGTCGCGACCAGCAACGGCGCGGACCCCGCCGCGGTGGCGCGGCGGGTTCGGTGTGCGCGAGGAACCTGGACCGACCGGGACCTGCTGTACGTGGCCAACGACACGGCCGGCGCGTGGTTCCTGCGCAGCGCTCTCGCCGGTGGGCGGCCGTGGGAGGAATTGCGCGAGCCGGCCGCGGGCAGTCCCCGTGAACTCGTCCGGTGGGTGGGCGCGCGACGGAGGGCGGGCGTACTCGAGCACGGGGACCTGACCATCGTGCGCATCGACCCCATGATCGGCCCGGCTCGGGCCCCGGTGGCTTCGGATGCGGCGCCCGATCTCGCACGAGACCTTCCGCGTACGTCCCCGTCGTCGTCGGTCCGACGTCGAGCCGGGCCCCGGTAGTGCTCGACTCGGCGGGTGAGGGCATCGACAACCGGTTGCCTTGGTCGCCAACGGCCCGGCGAGCACCGTCGTGCGCGGGGCCGAAGCGGTGCCATATCGGTCGAGGCGATGCCTTCACCGGAGGTACCCTCATGCGGTGGTCGACCCCGCGGCTCGCCCCGAAGTCCTGAGACGTCCGCTGCGGGCGGCGCGGGTCGGCCGAAGGGGTGGGACCGGCCGCCGACGGTCCCACCCCTTCAGGTCTTGTCGCGGGCGATCAGCAGGCGCCCTGGTCCTCCCACACGCCCCACTGGCCGGTCGTGCCCGGCGTCTCGCCGCGCGTCCACCACTTGGCGCGCCACGTGTGGTTGTTCCACACGACGGTGTCGCCGTTCGTGTACGTCATCGACTCGGTCCACGGCTTGGCCGCGGCGCACTTGGTGTGCAGCGGGACGTTCAGCTCCTTGACCCACTGGTTGCGCCGGAAGTCGCGGGCCTTGATCGACACCCGGTCGTTGGTGACCTCGACCTGGAGCCCGCTGTTCTCCAACCCGCTCAGCGCGCTCTCACCACCCGAGCCGTCGTCGGTCCACTGGGTTTGGACGGCACCGGTGTTGACGACCGTGAAGCCTTCGAGGTTGCCGGTCCCCGGCACGACCTTGCGCACCGCCCAGTCGGACAGGTTCAGGTCCCAGTGCGTGTGCGAGGTGAACAGCACGGCGTCCTTGTGCGCGCCCAGGATGCTCATGATGCGGTCGGCTTGGAGGTAGTCCGACTTGTAGAGCTTGTTGCGCGTGCCCGAGACCGTGTCCGGCAGGACGTGGTGCGAGAACACGAACGTCGGCTTGCCCTGCGCCTCCCAGTAGTTCATTCGCTGCTCGAGCCAGGTCAGCTGCTCATCGCTGAACCACACCTCGTCCCACTTGGTGGGGTCGCTGTACTTCATGTACTTCTCGGTGCCGAGGAACAACATCGGGACACCGTCGACGACGCGCTCGTAGTAGACCTTGTCGAGCCCGGTGAAGTCGTAGAAGTTCTGGAAGAGCGACTGCTCGGTGGTGCCGTTGGGCCAGGTCTCCTGACACAGCTTGTCCGGATTGCAGTACTTGGGCACGTAGAACTCGTGGTTGCCGATCGTGAAGAACGTGTTCGCCGGGTGCGGACGCGTGTTCAGGACCTGCTTCACCTGGTCGTACTCGGCCCTGTAGCCGCGCGGGGTGATGTCGCCGTTGACGACGAGCGCGCCGCTTGCGGGGTTGATCACCTTCATCTGGTCGAGTGCTCGACCGAAGTCCGCGAGGTCGCCCTGCACGTCGCTGATGACGTTGAAGGACACCTTGGCGGGCGCGGCGGGGGTGGCGCTGGCGGGAGTGGTCGCACGGGGAGCCGGCCGGCTCTCGGCGTAGGCGGAACCGGCGCCCACCGTGAGCGCGAGCGCGGCGCACACGGCCGCGACGCGTCGGTGTTTGCGGAAGTTGGGCATGGCGATCCTCGGGACGGTACGGGGCGTGGGGACCCGCCCATCACACCGGTTGGCGCCGGCCGCGCGGCGGCTCGCAATGATCATGAAGGTGTCCAATGGCTGAAGATCATCCACGAATCCGGCAAAGCACGCCCCTGGGTGTCCACAAGTGCCGGGTTGTCCACAGATTGCGACCGCTCACACCGCGCCGCGGGCCGCACGGACCAGGATCCGGGGATGGAAGAGGCCGTACGAGTCTTGCGGGGGTTGGCATGGCAGCACGACGGAGTGGTAACACGGGAACAGGCGGTATCCGCCGGGGTGTCCGGGCGGGTGTGGCGCAGACTCGTCAACGATGGGAAGGTGCGCGAACTCGCGCGAGGCGTGGGGCTCGTCGATGCCGATCGATGTGCGCTCTCCTCGCGCGGGTTGTTGCGCGCCGGGCTCGCGGCCTATGGCGAACGAGCCGTGGCCGTATTGCACAGTGCGGCCCGCGTGCACGGGATGCGTGGCGTGCCGCCGGTGGAATGTGTGCACATCGCGACGCCCGACACGGCGTCGCGTCGTGGTGGGCCCGGCATCGTTGCGCATCGGCGCCGGTTGCGGGCCGACGAGATCGTGACGGTGGACGGATTTGCGGTGACGACACCGGTGCGAACACTGGCCGACCTGGTGCCGACGCTGCCGCCCGAGGAGGGTCTGGCGGTCCTCGATTCGGCGCTGCATCTGGGCCTGGTCGAGGCGGCGGAGCTGGAGGCGGTCGAGCGGGCGGCAGCGGGCCGGCCCGGGGCGGGGCGGGCTCGGCCGTTGCTCGAAATCGCGGACGCGCGGGCCGAGAGCCCATTGGAGTCGCGGGTACGACTCGACTGCGTTCGGGGCGGGGTCGCACCGGACGAGTTGCAGCACGAGGTCGTACTGCCCGGCGGCGGCCGGGCCCGCGTGGATCTCGCGTGGCTGACCGGCTTGCGACCGATCTTCGCGGAGGCGGACGGCGCGGACGTGCACTCGCGGCCCGACGCGCTCTTTCGCGACCGGTCCCGGGCCAACGAACTGGCCCTCGTGGGCGCGCTCGTGCTGCGCTTCACCTGGCGCGACACGCTCCGGCGGGGGCGGGTCGCGGGGGTCGTGCGGCGGGCGTTCCAGTCGTGAATCGCGCGGCCTCGCCGGCGCCGGTGCGGTTCGGAGTGGCCCGGCTACCCGGTGACGCGGACGTGCTCCAGCGCCAACAGGCGCTGCTTGCGCGGCAATCCGCCCGCGTAGCCGGTCAAGGTGCCGTCGGCGCCGATCACCCGGTGGCAGGGGATGATGATGCTGATCGGGTTGCGGCCGTTGGCGAGTCCGACCGCGCGGGACGCCGTCGGTTGGCCGAGGAACCTCGTCGCCAGGGCGCCGTAGGACATCGTGTGCCCGAACGGGATGGTGGTCAGGGCCGACCAGACCTTGAGCTGGAAGTCCGTGCCCGCCGGCGCCAACGGCAGGTCGAACTCGCGCAGTTCGCCGGCGAAGTAAGCGCTCAACTGCGCCTGCGCCTGGGTGAACGCACCGGGATCGTGTACCCAGTCCGCGCCCGGCGTGGCGGCCATGTAGAGGGCGGTGAGCGAGTCGCCGTCGCCGATCATGAGCAGCTCGCCGACCGGGGAGTCCATCACCGCGTATCGGCGGGGGCCGTCGAGCGGAGTGTGGAACACGGCCGGGGGCACGTGCGGGTCGGGCGCTTCGACGGCCTCGAACAGGGCGTCCTGGTTCATGCTGCTTCCTTCACCGAGACGGTGGGTGCTGCGGACAGGCTCGCCCACAGGTGGTGCAGTGCGTACGAGCGCCAGGGGGACCACGACTGCGCGGCCGAGACCGGGAGGTCCCATCGCGCGAGTGCGTGCTTGACGCCCAAGTCGGTGGGCAGGAACACGTCCGGATCGCCCAGTGCCCGCAGTCGAATGTACGACGCCGTCCAGGGGCCGATACCCGGAAGGGCCAAAAGGCCCGCCTCCGCCGCCCTGCGATCCACGCCCGGGTCGAGCCGGACCGTCCCCGACGCCAGCGCACCGGTGAGCGCGAACAGCGCCTTCTTGCGTGACACGGGCATCGGTAGATCCGCCGGATCCGCGTCCGCCAGCGCGGTCGCGGAGGGGAACGCGTGGGTGAGTCCGCCCAGGGGTGCTGCCAGCGGCTTGCCGTACAGGGCCGTCAGCCGGCCCGCGATCGTGCGCGCGCCCGCTACCGAGACCTGCTGGCCGAGCACGGCTCGCACGGCGAGTTCGTCGGGGTCCACGTGTCCCGGCGAGCGCAGCCCCGGGGTGGCCCGCACGAGCGCGCCCAAGCCACCCTCGCCCGCTTCGGCGCTCCCGAGCGCCTCGTCGACCGCGAGCGGGTCCGCGTCCAGGTCGAGCAGTCGTCGGCAGCGCTGCACGGCGGCGCCCAAGTCGCGCAGGTCGGCGAGGACCAGGCGGCACCACACCCAGGAGGGGCCGGGCGAGAGCTCGACCACGCCGGTGCCGTGCGGGAGCGACAGCACCCGGCGGTAGACCCCGTCGACGTACTCCTCGACGCCGGGGATCGCCCGCAACCCCAGGAAATCCAGCGCGTGCCCGAGCGCGATCGGCTCCCGGTAGGGCAGCCGCAGCCGGATCTCGCCCGGCTCGACGCCTCGGGCGCCGGCCCGCCCACGCACCTCCGTGGGGGTGCGGCCGAACACCTCGCGCACGGTGTCGTTGAACTGCCGCACGCTCGCGAACCCGGCTGCGAACGCGACCTGCGCGATCTGGAGGTCGGAGGTCTCCAGCAGGACCCTGGCCGTCTGCGCCCGTCGAGCCCGGGCGAGCGCGAGAGGGCCCGCGCCGACCTCGGCCATCAGCAGACGGTTCAACTGGCGGTCGCTGTACCCGAGCCGGCCCGCGAGGCCGCCGACGCCCTCACGGTCGACGACCCCGTCCGCGATCAGCCGCATCGCGCGCCCGACCACGTCGGCGCGGACGTCCCACTCCGGCGAACCCGGCGAGGTGTCCGGACGGCAGCGCTTGCACGCCCGGAAACCCGCCGCCTGTGCGGCCGCAGCCGACGGGTAGAACCGCGCGTTCTCACGCTTCGGCTTGACCGCGGGGCAACTCGGCCGACAGTAGATGTCGGTGCTCGTGACCGCCATGTAGAACCAGCCGTCGAACCGACTGTCCCGGCTGCTGCACGCTCGGTAGCACTGCTCGTCGTCCATCACGTCGACCAGTGTCACCCGTTCCCGCAGGAGTGGCCGGCGGGAATCGGACAGCACCGTGAGGGCGTCTTCGCGCCGCCGGTGGCGCCTACAACCCCCGAATCAGCCCGTTACGGAAGAGGTCGACGAAGATGGCGTGGTCGGCGCGAGCGCGCGCCCCGTACGCGTGCGCGAAGTCCACGAGCGAGGTCGTGAAGCCCTCCTCGTCGCGCTCGATCGCCTCGAGGATCGCGTGCTCGGTCGAGAACGGTACGAGCGTGTGACCGCTTTCCTCGTCGGCCACCGCGTGCATCGTCGCGGTGGCCCGGCCCAGGTATTCCACGACCTCCGCGATCGTGTCCACCTCGTTGAGGTCGGACCAGTCCAGGTCGTTCGCGTACGGCGACACCTCGGCGACCAGCTGGCCCACCCCGTCGATGTCGGTGTAGCCCAGCCACGGGTCCGCGTGCGCCTGCAGTGCGCGCTGCGAGATGACCGTGCGGTGTCCTTCGTGCTCGAAGTAGGACCGCACCTCGGGGTCGGTGACGTGGTGGCTCACCGACGGCGTCTGGCCCTGCTTCATGTACAGGATCACGTCGTTCTCCAACGCCTCCGTGTTGCCCTCGATCAGCAAGTTGTACGAGGGCAGGCCGGCGCTGCCGATGCCGACCCCGCGCCGCCCTACGACGTCCTTGACGTCGTAGGTGTCCGGCCGCTGCCGGGTCGCGGGAGGCAACGTGTCGAGATAGCGCCCGAAGGCCTCCAGCACCGTCGCCTTGACGTCGTCGGACAACTCGAACGCGCCGCCGGACAGGGCGAATCGCCGTTCGTGGTCTTGCACCACCGTCTGCGAGCGGAGCAACTCGATCCGGGTCTGCAGCCGGGCCTGCCGCAGCACCTCCAGGAGCGGCCCCTCGGTCGTCGCCAGGGTCAGCGCGGCCTCCTGCGGCGTGGTCTTGTCTGTCAGCAGTCGAAGCTGGTCCAGGTAGGCGGCGCCGTAGCCCGCGACGAGGGTCGTGATCGTGTCGTCGCTGAGGGCCTTGCCGTGTCCGATCAGCGCGAGGCTCGCCGCGAAGCGCTTGACGTCCCAGGTCCACGGGCCGACGTACGCCTCGTCGAAGTCGTTGACGTTGAACACGAGCTTGCCGTCCGCGTTCATGTACGTGCCGAAGTTCTCCGCGTGCAGGTCGCCGTGGATCCACACCCGCGAGTTGCGTTCGTCCAGGAAGGGGTCCTCACGACCGTCCAGGTCGGCGTAGAACAGGCAGGCCGTGCCCCGATAGAACGCGAACGCCGAAGCCGCCATCTTGCGGAACTTCACCCGGAACGCGGCGGAGTCGCCATCGATCAGGGCGCCGAAGGCCCGTTCGAAGACCTCCAGGATGTGCCGGGCGCGGTCCTCGGCGTCCGCCGGGCCGTATTCCGCGTAGCCACCTTCGAACCCCACGCCGCCCAGACCGATCCCTATGCCCTCGGTCATCGCGACCGCCTCCCTCGAAGTCTCCTCGGGGCCGGCAGGACCCCGCGTCAGGATCCCAGACGGGAGGACCGGGACGGCATCGAGCCCCCGGAGCGTGAGGGGGGAGTCAGAGGCGCCCGGGGGCTCGATATCCGGCGCATGCCCGGCCGACGGCGAGTCATGCCCGGCAGGCGTCGAAGATGTTCAGGACCGCGAGGTCCCGACGGTTCCGGAGGGGACACCGGGCCCCGACGAGACGGCTCCGGTCCCGTTCTCCGACCGCGCTGGCCCCGTGTTCGACGGGGATGGCGAGGTGGACGGCGGGGTTTGGTAATTCTCGCCGAACGGGGATCGGTTGCCGATCTTGGGCGAGGCGTCGGCCGCCGCCTTGTTGGCGTCCGAGGCCACCCACAGCTGCCAGGTCGGGTCGGTGGCGATCGCACGCAGCCGGTCCATCGACAGGATCGGCGTGTTCCGGCCGATGTCGCCCTTCTCCTCCCGCGAGGCGATCTCCTCGATGGTGATCACGACGCCGTCACGACGCAGGACTCGCACGGACCAGACCTTGGGCCCGTTGCCCCACGGTCCGGCCTTGCCGTCCGCGCGGTTCTCCGGGGTGTCCGGCGCCGCGGGGTAGACCCAGTCCTGCCGCTCCACCACCCGGCCTGCCGGAGCCTCGTAGTTCACGCATTTGGCGTAGACCTCGCCGCCCGGGTGCGGACATTCAACGGTTCCCGGGGTGTCGGCGTTCTGCTCCACCGACACCGAGAGCAGGCTGGGCCCCGCCGAGTCCTCGAGAACGAACGACGCCGAAGCGCCTGCGTTGTGAATTCCCGCAGACGTCCGGTTCGTGTTGTCCGAGCCGGTGAGCCGGGAGGTCAGGAGGTTCTCCGGCACAAGTGCCAAGAGCTTGTGCAGCAGCAGCGGTGGCAGCACGGGCACCGTCCCGGCCGGCACCGTGAGCGTCGGCCGGGGCTTGGGCCCGGCCTCGGTGGCGGGCGCGGAGACCTCGGCGGTCGTGCTCGCGGGACCCGCCACCCGCCCGCGGTGGTCGTCGTTTCCGTTCGCCACGACGAGCAGGGTCGTACTCGCGACGGCCAGTACCGCCGCGGTCGACGCGCCGACCTGGATACGTCGTACCAGCTTCATGCGTCTGCCTCGGGCGATGCCGCCCGCGACCAATCCCGTCGGGGGGACCAGCCCCGACGCCGACGTCCGCATCGCGGCCGCCAGCTCATTCTCGTCGGACCCCATAGACCTACCGTCTCCTCGCCATCGGTGACATCCGTGCGAACACAGGTCGTTGCTGCTCACCAGCCGTACGGCCGTACCGGCGGTGTACGCGGCAACTCCCTCATGCGGCGGAGAGCCATCCCGACTCGGCCCCGAGCACGCTGCGCAACTTCTCCAACGCCCGCATCGATCTGCTGCGCACAGCCCCCTCGGACACGCCCATCTGCCGCGCCGTCTGCTCCACGCTCAGGTCCTCCCAATACCGCAGGACCAGTACCGCCCGGTCCTTGGGCGGCAGTTCGGCCAGGCTCTTCAAGAGCGTCAACCGCAACGCCTGGTCCTCCTCGGGGCCGGAGCCCTCCGGCAGGTCGGCGTAGGGCTGCTCGGTGCTGCTCAGCCTGCGTCGGTGGGACAGATAGGTGCGTGTCAGTACGGTGCGCGCGTACGCCTCCGGGCTGTCGGCCCGGCTGACCCGCTTCCAGGCCCGATACAACTTGCCCAGCGTCGTTTGCACGAGGTCCTCGGCGAGATGCCAATCGCCACACAGGAGCCAGGCCGTCCGGAACAGCCGACCGCTGCACGCGTTGGCGAACTCCAGGAAATCGGCCGGCTCAGCGTCGAAGCCCGCCATAGACCCTCCTCGTCCCTACGCGCCCTCGCGCGTACCCACCCCATAGACGCGGCGGACCCCCCGGCACGTCACAACTTCCGGCCGAGAATACGTATGCGCAGCTCATGGGCCATTCGAGGGGTTGGCCCAGGGGCCCGCGCGTCGGCCCGTAGCCTGGGCCACGATCGATCACCATCGATCCCGCAGCCCTCGCCGCCCGAACCCGGCGCGGGGTACGAACCAGCCAGGGGAGTGGACGTGACGTCGGTGGACCACGATGTGGATCGTTTCAGCGCCAAGACCCGCGACTGGGTGGACGAGGCCATCCGCAAGGTCGCCGCCGACGCGAACCGTTCTGCCGACACCCACCTGCTGGCCTACCCGCTGCCCGCGGAGTGGGGCATCGACCTCTACCTCAAGGACGAGTCGACCCACCCGACCGGCTCGCTCAAGCACCGGCTCGCGCGTTCGCTCTTCCTCTACGCCCTGTGCAACGGGTGGATCGAGGAGGGCACCACCGTGATCGAGGCGTCCTCGGGTTCCACGGCCGTCTCGGAGGCGTACTTCGCCAACCAGATCGGCCTGCCGTTCGTAGCGGTCATGCCCGCCACCACCAGCCCCGAGAAGATCGAGCTGATCGAGTTCCACGGCGGCCGATGTCACCTGGTCGAGGACGCCGCCACCGTGTACGACGTCTCGCGCGCGCTGGCGGCGGAGACCGGCGGGCACTTCATGGACCAGTTCACCTACGCCGAGCGCGCAACCGACTGGCGGGGCAACAACAACATCGCCGAGTCGGTGTTCGAGCAGATGTCCGAGGAGCGGCATCCCATCCCCGAGTGGATCGTGGTCGGCGCCGGCACCGGCGGCACGAGCGCGACCATGGGCCGCTACGTCCGCTACCGCCGGCACCACTCCAAGATCTGCGTCGTGGATCCCGAGAACTCGGCCTTCTTCGACGGATGGCGCACGCACGATCCGGCGTACACCGACGCGTGTTCGTCGCGGATCGAGGGCATCGGTCGACCCCGGGTCGAGGCCAGCTTCATGCCGAACATCGTCGATCGCATGATCAAGGTCCCCGACGCCGCGTCGGTGGCGGCGATGCGCGACCTGCACCTGCGTACCGGACACAAGGCGGGCGGCTCGACCGGCACCAACCTGTGGGGTGCGCTGCGTCTGGTGGCCGAGATGCGCGCCGCGGGTCGGACCGGCTCGGTGGTGACGCTGCTGTGCGACGGTGGCGAGCGCTACGCGCACTCGTACTACTCCGACGAGTGGCTCGCGCGACAGGAGCTGGATCTGACCGCGTACGAGGACACGTTGCGACACTTCCACGCGACGAGTGAATGGCGCTGATCGAGCGGCCTTAGGCTGGGTGTCGCAGGTCGACGAGGAGGAGCAAAGGATGAGCGGAGCGGGAAACGTCGTCTTCGACAAGCGTGAGCAATTGGAGAAGATCCAGAGCGGGTTGCTGCCGGGTGAGCAGATCATCGCGGTCTACGACGCGAAGGGCGTCGGCACCGGGTTCATCGGCCTGACCGACCGGCGCGCGATCATCCAGGACAACAGCTTCGTGGGCAAGAAGGTCGCGATCACCTCCTTGCCCTATTCGAAGATCAGCAGCGTGAGCATGGTCTCCAACAAGAGCTTCACCGGCTCGTACCTGAGCTCCAGCGAAATAGCGATCCACGTCGGCACGCAGACCTACAGCGTGGAGTTTCGCAGCGACGACAAGGGCCGACACGTCCACGACGTGATCCTGCACTACATCATGCTTTGAGCCGGCGCGTCGTATCTCGAAGGCGTGATGGGCCGGCCTCGGTTACGGCGGGGCTCTTTCGCGCTCACCTGGTGGCCGGGGTCTGTCCGCGCAGGGGCAGGCCCGCCGCGCGGTAGATCGCGTCCATGACGCGCAGCGTCGGCACCGCGTCCGCAGCGGGCGTCAGCGGCGGCTCGCCGAGGCGGATCGCGTCCGCGAACGCCTGGAGTTGCAGGCGGTACGTCGGGGTCCTCGCGGCCTCGCCCAGGTGCTCACGGCGCTTGCGCTTGCCCGTGTGCACGGTGAAGCGGTGCGGCAGGTGCGGCATCAGGTAGTTCAGTACGCGCATCTCGCCGCGGGTGCCGACGACGTGCGCGTGCATGTCCAGGACGCGCCGGGACAGCATCGACGCGTGCACGGTGCCGGTCACGCCGCCGGGCAGGCGCAGTCGGGCCGACATCGCGCGGTCCACCCGCCGGTCCTTGCGGACCGTCAGGGCGTGCGCGTCCACCACCTCGATCGGGTCGCTTCCGTCGTCGCCCGCCAGCAGTCGCATCAGGTGCACCGCGTAGCACCCGCCGTCCATCAGCGCCCCGCCCGCCAGGTCGTAGCGGTAGCGGATGTCGCCGAGCAGCGGCAGCGGGAAGCACATCGACGTGGTGATTCGGCGGATCTCGCCCAACTCGCCGTCGTCCAGGATCTCGCGCATCCGGCCTGCGAGCGGGTGATACCGATAGTGGAAGGCCTCCATCGCCACCAGGCCGGCACTTGCGGCGGTGTCCGCGATCTCGCGTGCCTCGGCCTCGTTGGCGGCCATCGGCTTCTCGCACAGCACATGTTTGCCGGCTTCCAGCGCGCGGATCGTCCAGTGCGCGTGCAACCCGTTGGGCAGCGGGATGTACACCGCGTCCAACTCCGGGTCCGCGATCAGGGCGGCGTAGTCCGTATGCACTCGCGGGATGCCCTGCCGTCGCGCGAAGGTATCCGCGCGGGCAGCGTCGCGGGCGGCGATCGCGGCGACCTGCACCTCCGGGATCAGCCGCGCGGGCTTGACCAGTGCGGCCGGCGCGATGCGAGCCGCGCCCAATACGCCGATCCGGATCCGCTTCATGGCGTCATCCCCCTCGTCGCCATCCCGCCCGAGGCGCTCGTGCTCCGAACGCATACCCGGGCCACTCGCCGGACCCACGCGTGGGTCGTGCCGGACTCGCTGTCCGCATGTTAGGGGCGCACGCGCGCGTGTGGGGGAGATCGCCCACAGGAATCCGCGAGCGACGGGTCGGCGCGGGTGTGGCGGGTACCCGCACGGAGGAGTCGGGGCCTAGACTAGACTTGTCTTGACATCAAGATATCTGCGGGGCGCAGACCCCGGCATCCCCTACTTAGGGTCACCTTGCTTGGCGTGAGTCGAGTGGGTGTCGGCAGGATGCGGGAGAAACGCACAAGATCAAGGGAGACCGTCGTGTCCGCGAACAGCTTCGACGCTCGCTCCACCCTGAACGTGGGTGACGAGTCGTACGAAATCTTCCGGCTGGACAAGGTGGAGGGCAGCAAGCGCCTCCCCTACAGCCTGAAGGTCCTGCTGGAGAACCTGCTCCGCACGGAGGACGGCGCGAACATCACCGCCGATCACATCCGTGCCCTGGGCGGCTGGGACGCGAAGGCCGAGCCGAGCGAAGAGATCCAGTTCACGCCGGCGCGCGTGATCATGCAGGACTTCACCGGCGTGCCGTGTGTCGTGGACCTCGCCACGATGCGCGAGGCCGTGAAGGCCCTCGGCGGCGACGCCTCCCGGATCAACCCGCTCGCGCCCGCCGAGATGGTCATCGACCACTCGGTCATCGCCGACGTGTTCAACCGGCCGGACGCGTTCGAGATCAACACCGACATCGAATACGGCCGCAACAAGGAGCGCTACCAGTTCCTGCGTTGGGGCCAGACCGCGTTCGACGAGTTCAAGGTCGTACCGCCCGGCACCGGCATCGTGCACCAGGTCAACATCGAGCACCTGGCTCGCACCATCATGGTGCGCAACGGCCAGGCATACCCCGACACCTGCGTCGGCACCGACTCGCACACCACGATGGTCAACGGCCTGGGCGTGCTCGGCTGGGGCGTCGGCGGCATCGAGGCCGAGGCCGCGATGCTCGGCCAGCCGGTCAGCATGTTGATCCCGCGCGTGGTCGGCTTCAAGCTCTCCGGCAAGGCGCAGCCCGGCGTCACCGCCACCGACGTCGTGCTGACCATCACCGACATGCTGCGCAAGCACGGTGTCGTGGGCAAGTTCGTCGAGTTCTACGGCGACGGCGTCGGCGCGGTGCCGCTGGCCAACCGCGCCACCATCGGCAACATGTCGCCGGAGTTCGGCTCGACCTGCGCGATCTTCCCGATCGACGCCGAGACGATCACCTACCTGCGACTGACCGGCCGGGACGACAAGCAGCTCGCGCTGGTCGAGGCGTACGCGAAGGCCCAGGGCCTGTGGCACGACCCGAGCCACGAGCCGGAGTACTCGGAGTACATCGAGCTCGACCTCTCCACCGTGGTGCCCTCGATCTCCGGCCCCAAGCGCCCGCAGGACCGGGTCGTGCTGGCCGAGGCCAAGGCCCGCTTCCGTAGCGCGCTGGCGGACTACGTCACCAACGGCGACGAGTCCGGCAAGGAGTCCTTCCCGGCCTCGGACGCGCCCACCGGCTCCAACGGTCGCGTGCACAACCCGACCACGGTGGTCGGCGAGGACGGCGTCGAGTACGAGATCGACCACGGCGCTGTCGTGATCGCCTCGATCACCTCGTGCACCAACACCTCGAACCCCTCGGTCATGCTCGGCGCCGCGCTGCTCGCGAAGAAGGCCGTCGAGAAGGGTCTGACCCGCAAGCCGTGGGTCAAGACCACGCTTGCGCCCGGGTCCAAGGTCGTCATGGACTACTACGAGAAGGCGGGCCTGATCCCGTACCTGGAGAAGGTCGGCTTCTCGCTGGTCGGCTACGGGTGCGTGACCTGCATCGGCAACTCCGGCCCGCTGCCGGAGGAGGTCTCCAAGGCGGTCAACGACGCCGACCTCGCGGTCGTCTCGGTGCTTTCGGGCAACCGCAACTTCGAGGGTCGGATCAACCCCGACGTCAAGATGAACTACCTGGCCTCGCCGCCGCTGGTGATCGCGTACGCGCTCGTGGGGTCGATGGACATCGACATCACCACCGAGCCGCTGGGCGTGGACTCCGAGGGCAAGCCGGTCTACCTCGCGGACATCTGGCCGAGCGACGAGGAGATCGCCGAGGTCGTGGCCTCCTCGATCGACCAGGACATGTTCATCGACCGCTACGCCGACGTCTTCGCGGGCGACTCGCGCTGGCAGTCGCTGGAGATCCCGACGGGCGCCACCTTCGAGTGGGACCCGCAGTCCACCTACGTGCGCAAGCCTCCGTACTTCGAGGGCATGCAGATGCAGCCGGCGCCGGTCGTGGACATCGCGGGCGCGCGCGTGCTGGCCAAGCTGGGCGACTCGGTCACCACCGACCACATCTCGCCGGCGGGCTCGATCAAGGGCGACAGTCCGGCGGGCAAGTACCTGGCCGAGAACGGTGTCGAGCGCAAGGACTTCAACTCGTACGGCTCGCGCCGGGGCAACCACGAGGTGATGATCCGCGGCACGTTCGCGAACATCCGTCTGCGCAACCAGATCGCGCCGGGCACCGAGGGCGGCTTCACGCGTGACTTCACGCAGGCCGACGGCCCGGTGTCGACGATCTACGACGCGTCGGTGAACTACCAGGCCGCGGGCATTCCGCTGGTGGTGCTGGCGGGCAAGGAGTACGGCTCGGGCTCGTCCCGCGACTGGGCCGCCAAGGGCACCTCGCTGCTGGGCGTGCGCGCGGTGATCGCCGAGTCGTACGAGCGCATCCACCGCTCGAACCTGATCGGCATGGGCGTCATCCCGCTGCAGTTCCCGGCCGGCCACAGCGCCGCCTCCCTCGGCCTCACCGGCGAGGAGACCTTCGCGTTCGAGGGCATCACCGCGCTGAACGAGGGTCGCACCCCCAAGACCGTCAAGGTCACCACGGACACCGGCGTCGGGTTCGACGCGGTCGTGCGCATCGACACCCCCGGCGAGGCGGACTACTACCGCAACGGCGGGATCATGCAGTACGTGCTGCGGTCGCTGGTGAACAAGGGCTGACGATCGCCGCGGCGACGGTAGGTCGCGCGCCATCGAGGCACCGGGTCGGGCTCCTTCGGGGGCTCGGCCCGGTGCCTTTCGGGTTCGGCCCGAGCGAGTCGCCGATCCGGGACGGAATGTGACGGGTGCGGTCGGTGCGGCTGCGCTCGCGGGCGCGGCCCTTGCGCTCGCACCCGCGGGCGCATCCGCCGGCGCGTTCGAGGGCACCGGGATCGGGCGGCACTGGCGCGGCCGGTTGGTTTCCCAACCGGCCGCAGGGTCAGTTTTGTGCCCGGCTCGTGTGGGCGACAGGGCTAGGGCGTCGGTTCACCCAAAAGGGGGAACGCGCGGACGGCGCCGACCACCTCGCCGGCGCCGTAGACGGGTGCCTGCGCGAACGGGGCGAGGGTCTGCTCGTCCACGCCCATGCGCCACAGCAGCGCCGCGATGGCGACGATGTGTGCCCGCGTCGCCCCGTCCGCGATCTTGACCGCGGCGCCCCGACCGTCCGGCAGGCCCACCGCGTACACCGCCTCCGCGCCGTCCTTGGCGAGCAGGCCCGGGATCGCCCGCATCAGGTTCGTCACGTCGCGACCGGTGCCCGCGACCCACTCCGGGTGGGCGCGCATCGCGTCCGCGATCCGTCGTTCGGGCGTGCCCTCGGCGGCCCCCGCGAAGCGGCCGTAGGACCGGGCCAGGCCCGCGAGCGAGATGGCGAACAGCGGTGCCCCGCACCCGTCCACACCCACCGCCGCGACCGGCTCGCCGGCGACGTCCTCGACTGCCCGGCGCACGGCCCGCTGCAGCGGGTGCTCCGGATCCAGGTAGTCCTCGGTCGACCAGCCGTTGCGCACGCAGGTGAGCAGCATCGCGGCGTGCTTGCCCGAGCAGTTCATCGCGATCCGCTCCGGCCCCTTGCCGGCCGCCAGCCACGCGTCGCGCTGCGCCGCGCCCAGGGGCAGGTCCGCCACGCACCGCAGCGCGCTCTCCGGCAGGCCCGCCCGGGCCAGGATCCGTCGGGTCCCCTCCAGGTGGAACGTCTCGCCGGAGTGGCTGGCGCAGGCGAGCGCGAGCAGCTCGCCGTCCAGGTCGAGCCCGTTGCGCGCCATCGCCAGGCCCTGGAACGGCTTGTTGGTCGAGCGCGGGAACATCGGCGCGTCCACCGCGCCGTGTCCCTCGACCACCGAGCCGTCGGTGCCGGTGAGTACGGCCGTGCCGTGGTGGATCGATTCCAGGAAGCCGTTCCGCCACACGCCGACCAGCGGTATGTGGGCGAACGCGGCCTCGTCGCCGGAGCGGTCGGCCTGGATCACGGGTCCTCCTGGAAGGTCGTACGAGAGTAGAACGGGGGCGGAGCGGGGCCGATCCCGCCGACCCGGAGGTCGAACGCGGGTGCGGGATGTCCCCCTCCATGATCCACGCGTGCATTCTCGGCCAGCCACCGCGCATAATCGAACATATGTACGGCAATGGCGATCGCGACACCCCGGCCTGGGAGCAGCCGGGTCGCTTCAGGCGTGCCGAGGCTGGGAACGGGGCGGAATCCAAGCCCCGCGGGAGGGACGGGATCGCGCCGGCGGGTTGGCCGCGAGGCGTTCGGCCACCCGGTGTACCGGGTTGGGAGCACACGGCGGTCGCCTGGCTGTACGACCTGTGCCCACCCGGCTATCGAAGCCACGACGTGCTGCGCAAATACCCGCTGATCCTGGCCCGGATGGCCCGTCAGCACGTCGCCGCCGCGCTTGCCGCCGCCCGGCACGGCTACGGCACGGCGCGCGTCGAACTCGCGGGCCGGGTGCCCGTGGCCGCTTTGGAGGCGGTGCTGCGCATGTACGAGTACGAGGGCTCGCGGGCGGCGGCCACCGAGCGGGCGGTTCGGCTGGTCGAGGAGGCCCTCGCGGGCGAACGTTGGGAGCCTCGGCTGTGACCGTGACACGTTCCGCGTCGCGGAGCGGGTGAGCGGGCGCGGCGTCGCCCGACGCCCGTGCACAAGAAGGTACAAGGCGTGGGGCACAAGGCACGGGCGCGGGGTCGCCGGGCGCCGGCGCGAAAGGGGTGTTTGTAACGTTCCATGCGTTCACCGCGCGCGGAGCGGTGAATAGAGGCCCGATCGTGACGCCTGCGTTCAGGTTTGACTCTTCTGCCCGAACGAAGGGCGCAATAGAGTTCAGGACTTGCACACAAGAAGTGCGTCAGATGCACCGGGGCGAGGGGATCGCAGATGTCCGACGGCATGACGGGGGCCCGCTTCCAGGAGGCCCAGCCGCCGGGGTCGCACTCGTCCGGGTCCCAGTCCTCGCTGCACCGGGCCAACCTCGATCGGGTCCTGCACGCGGTGCGCATGGCGGGTGCGCTCACCCAGGCCGAGATCGCCAGGAGTACCAGGCTGTCCGCCGCGACGGTGTCGAACATCGTACGGGAGTTGAAGGCCCTCGACATGGTCGAGGTGACCCCCACGTCCTCCGGCGGCCGGCGGGCCCGCAACGTCTCGCTCAGTCGCGCGTCGGGCGTCGTCGTCGGCATCGATTTCGGCCACCGTCACCTGCGCGTGGCGATCGGTGACTTCGCGCACCGCGTGCTCGCCGAGGAGCACGTGCCGATCGACGTCGACTCCTCCGCCGACGAGGGCTTCGCGCTCGCGGACCGCCTGCTCGGCGTGCTGCTCGAGCGCGCCGGCGCGGTTCGGGGCGAGGTCACCGGCGTCGGGCTCGGCGTGCCCGGCCCGATCGACATCGACACCGGCGCGCTCGGCTCGACCACGATCCTGCCGGGCTGGGTGGGCTGCCACCCGCGCGAGGCGATGCAGGCACGGCTGGGCCTGCCGGTCCTGGTCGACAACGACGCCAACCTCGGCGCGCTGGGCGAACTCGTGTGGGGCGCGGGCGTGGGTTGTACCGAGATGGCCTACCTCAAGGTGTCCGGCGGCGTCGGCGCGGGCCTGGTGATCGGCGGCCGGCTGTACCGGGGCCCGGGCGGTACCGCGGGCGAGATCGGTCACATAACGCTGGACGAGTCCGGACCGGTGTGCCGGTGCGGCAACCGCGGCTGCCTGGAGACCTTCACCAACGCCTCCTACCTGCTCGACCTGCTCCGCGGCAGTCACGGCACCGACCTGACCATCCAGCGCATGATCGAGCTCGCCAAGGACGGCGACGCGGGCTGCCGGCGGGTGGTCGCGGACGCCGGCAGGCACGTGGGAGTGGGTGTGGCGAGCCTGACGAACCTGCTCAATCCGCAACGGATCATCCTCGGCGGCGACCTCGCCGGCGCCGGCGACCTGTTGATCGCGCCGATCGTCGAGTCGGTCGGGCGGTACGCCATTCCCAGCGCCTCGCGCCGACTGTCCGTGGTCACCGGGTCGCTCGGCGAGCGGGCCGAGGTGCTCGGCGCGATGGCGATGGTGATGAGCGAGATGTCTCCCTTCGCCGTCGAACGCACACCCGAGGCGCAGATCGCCGGCGTCTCGATGTGAGCCGTTCCGCACGGATGGCCCATCGCGGTACCTCGATGCGAACCATCCGGGTGCACCGCCGCGTCTAGACTCGGTGGACGCCTCTCCTGCACGCAGACCCGTGGGGGCGGTGACGGATCTGACGAAGGAGGAACGGGTGGCCCTGCTGGACAGCATTCGAGGACCCCGTGATCTCAAGGCCCTCTCGCCCGAGCAGCTCGCGCAGCTCGCGGACGAGATCCGCACCTTCCTGGTGGAGTCCGTCTCCAAGACCGGTGGTCACCTGGGTCCCAACCTCGGTGTGGTCGAGCTGACGATCGCGATGCACCGGGTGTTCGAGTCGCCGCGCGACAAGATCCTGTTCGACACCGGTCACCAGAGCTACGTGCACAAGATCGTGACCGGCCGCAAGGACGGCTTCGATCGGCTCCGCCAGGCCGGCGGCCTGTCCGGCTACCCCAGTCGTGCCGAGTCCGAGCACGACGTGATCGAGAACTCGCACGCCTCGACGGTGCTGTCCTGGGCCGACGGCCTCGCCAAGGCGTACCAGGTGCGTGGGCAGCACGATCGGCACGTGGTCGCGGTGATCGGCGACGGCGCGCTGACCGGCGGCATGGCCTGGGAGGCACTGAACAACATCGCGGCGGCCAAGGACCGCCCGGTGATCATCGTGGTCAACGACAACGAGCGCTCGTACGGTCCGACCCAGGGCGGCCTCGCCGACCACCTCGCGACGCTGCGCACCACGCGCGGTTACGAGCGTTTCCTGGAGTGGGGCAAGGGCGTCCTCGGCCGCACGCCGGTGGTCGGCGGCCCCGTCTACGACATGCTGCACGGCGCCAAGAAGGGCCTCAAGGACGCGGTCGCGCCGCAGGGCCTGTTCGAGGACCTGGGCCTGAAGTACGTGGGTCCGATCGACGGGCACGACGTCGAGGCCGTGGAGAACGCGCTGCGCCGGGCCCGGGGCTTCGGCGGGCCGGTGATCGTGCACGCGATCACCCAGAAGGGCAAGGGCTACGCGCACGCGGTCAACGACGCGGCCGACCAGTTCCACGCGGTCGGGGTGATCAACCCCGAGACCGGCCTGCCGGTGAAGAAGTCGGGCGCTTCGTGGACGTCGGTGTTCGCCGACGAGATGGTCGCCATCGCCGACGAGCGCGAGGACGTCGTCGGCATCACCGCCGCGATGCTGATCCCGGTCGGGCTGCACAAGTTCGCCGCCAAGCACCCGGACCGGGTGTTCGACGTCGGGATCGCCGAGCAGCACGCGGTGACCTCGGCGGCGGGCCTGGCCACCGGCGGCCTGCACCCGGTCGTCGCGGTGTACGCCACCTTCCTCAACCGCGCGTTCGACCAGGTGCTGATGGACGTCGCGCTGCACAAGTGCGGTGTGACCTTCGTGCTCGACCGGGCCGGTGTGACCGGGCCGGACGGGGCCAGCCACAACGGCATGTGGGACATGTCGATCCTCCAGGTCGTGCCGGGCCTGCGGCTCGCCGCTCCCCGGGACGCGACACAGGTGCGTGCCCAACTGCGCGAGGCGATGGAGGTCGGCGACGCGCCGACCGTGGTGCGGTTCGGCAAGGGCGCGGTGGGTCCCGACATCGAGGCGATCGGCCGGATCGACGGGATGGACGTGCTGCGCCGTACCGGCCCCGAGCGCAACGGTGGCGGTGAGCGCGGCGACGTGCTGATCGTGACCGTCGGGCAGATGGCCGAGATCGGGGTCGAGGTCGCCGACCGGCTCGCCGACCAGGGCATTGCCGCGACCGTGGTCGACCCGCGCTGGATCAAGCCGGTCCCGGCCGGGCTCGCGCCGCTGGCGGCCCGGCACCGGCTCGTGGTCACGATCGAGGACAACGGCCGTGCCGGTGGCGTGGGTTCGATGATCGCGCAGTCGCTGCGGGACGCGCGGGTGGACGTACCGTTGCGCGACTTCGGCATCCCGCAGGAGTTCCTGGACCACGCGGAGCGTCCGGAGGTGCTGGCCCGGATCGGGCTGAACGCCCAGGACATCTCGCGCCAGGTGGTCGAGGAGATCGCGTCCAAGACGGCGGACGCCGACGCCGAGCAGCACGAGACGACCGCCTGACCCGAGAGCGGCGCGCGCGATGTGACGGCCTCGGGGTCGGGGTGGGAGCCATGGCTTCCGCTCCCGGCCCCGGGGCCGTTTCGCTTTTCCGGGCTTCCCGTTTCCCGGCTTCCCAGCCTGCGGGGTGGGCGGCCTTCCCGGGCCGTCCACTCCTTCGGTTCGCGGGCCGAACCGTGCCCGTCGGTGCCCGGATTCGGGGGCTCTCGCGCTTCGAGGAGCGCCGGTCTCGGGCCGGTCGCCGCTTCGGCGCCTCGGGGTCGAGTTCGAAGATCACCCTGACGCGCCGAGGATCGGTCACCCGAAAACAGGAGTGAAACCCTCGATCATGGCAACGGTCTCCGCCACCAGGAGGTGTTGCCATGGCCAACGCGCTGTTTCGCACCAAGAACATCGAGCAGTCCATCCAGGACACCGATGTCTCCGAAGGGCACGGTCTACGCCGGGAGTTGTCCGCGCTCGACCTGATGGTCTTCGGCGTCGGCGTGGTGGTCGGCACGGGTATCTTCGTGCTGACCGGTACCGCCGCGAGGGACTACGCCGGTCCGGCCGTCGCGTTGTCGTTCGTGCTGGCGGGGGTCGTCTGTGGGCTCGCCGCGCTGTGCTACGCCGAATTCGCGTCCACGGTCCCGGTGGCGGGTTCGGCGTACACGTTCTCGTACACCACGCTCGGCGAATTGCCCGCGTGGATCATCGGGTGGGACCTGATCCTCGAACTCGCGCTCGGCGTCGGGGTGGTTTCGATCGGCTGGTCGGGTTATCTGACCTCGCTGCTCTCGCAGGCGGACATCGAACTGCCGCAGGCGATCACGGCCGCGCCCGGTGACGGCGGGACGGTCAACCTGCCGGCGCTGGTGCTGGTACTGGGAGTCGCGACGATCCTGGTGTTCGGCGTCAAGCTCTCGGCGCGGTTCAACCTCGTCATGGTCACCATCAAGATCGCGATCGTGTTGTTGGTGATCTTCGCCGGTCTGTTCTTCATCAAGACCGGCAACTACAACCCCTTCGTGCCCGACTCGCAGCCGTCGGGCTCGGGCAAGGACGGGCTCAAGGCGCCGCTCGTGCAGACCCTGTTCGGGTTCGACCCGCAGATCTACGGGGCGATGGGGATCTTCTCCGGCGCGGCCCTGGTGTTCTTCGCGTACATCGGATTCGACGTGGTCGCCACCGCCGCCGAGGAGACCCGCAAGCCGCAGCGCGACATGCCGATCGGGATCCTCGGCTCGCTGCTGATCTGCACGATCCTGTACGTCTCGGTCTCGCTGGTCGTGGTCGGGATGCAACGCTACGACATGCTCTCGTCGTCCGCGCCGTTGGCGGAGGCGTTCCGGGCGGTCGGCAAGGGCTGGATCGCGACCATCATCAGCATCGGCGCGGTGGCCGGTCTGACCACCGTGTGCATGATCCTGATGATGGGTCAGAGCCGGGTCTTCTTCGCGATGAGCCGGGACGGGCTGCTGCCGCCGCTGTTCGCGAAGGTGCATCCCAAGTACGGCACGCCGCACGTGAGTACGATGCTGATCGCGGTTGTGGTCGCGGCGATCGCCGGATTCACCCCGATCCACGAGATCGACGTCATGGTCAACATCGGCACGCTGTTCGCGTTCATGGTGGTCGCGGCGAGTGTGCTGATCCTGCGCCGGACCAGGCCCGAGTTGCCGCGCGCGTTCCGGGTGCCGTTCGTGCCGTGGCTGCCGATCCTGTCGATGATGGCCACGCTGTGGTTGATGATCAACCTCAGCAGCGAGACGTGGCTTCGGTTCGCGGTGTGGATGGTGGCCGGTTTCGCCGTCTACTTCTTCTACGGGAAGCAGCACAGCCGACTGCGGTGATTGCGACGGCTTGTGGTCGCGGCTGTTCATCGACGGATGTTCGTTGCGGCTGTTCCGGTGACGGCTGTTGCGGTGACGTACGCGGCCCCGGGTCGACTGGACCCGGGGCCGCGTACGTGTCGATCAACGGTCGGGATCAGCCCCAGAGTTCGTCCGTGTATTTGTCGGTGCCGACCACGGTGGGGATCCACGGGGCGCAGTAGGTGACCCGGCCGATGCCCGAGGCGTCGATCCGCTCGGCCCACTCCTTGAAGGCGTCCCAGCTCTCGCGTGGGTCGCCCTCGAGGAAGTACAGCTGCATGCTGCGGGTCGCCGCGTTCGGGTCGCGCGGTACGAACGCGGGGGCGTCGTCCTTGAGCGGGACGGCGGTCCACGCGGCCACCGACGCGATCGGCGAGCCCTTGAGGAAGTCCGGCAACTGCGCGGTGAACCACGCCTCCAGGTCCTCCTGCGTGGTGCCCTCGGCGCGCTGTACGGCGAGCGAGACCAGACCCTGGTAGTTGCGGTCCAGGGCGAGCTCCAGCGGAACCGGGTCCTGGTCGCGGTACCAGCGGCTGTCGTGCAGATACATGCCGGTGTGCGCGTGGATCCGGTGCTGGAAGCCGCGGTCGTTGCCGTAGAGCCAGTTGACCTGGTCGACCGCCCACGCGTTCCACTCGTCGAACTGGCCGTCGTTGATCCAGTAGATCGCGACGTAGGAGCCCGCCTCGATGGCCGGGACGACGTCGGTGTCGGCCGGGAAGCGCAGCGCCTTGAGGTCGGCGGTGGCCACCCAGCGGCTGCCCGCGAGCATGCCGGGGCCGATCATGCAGCCCGCGTAGTAGTGGTCGCGCTCGTACCAGCGGTTGTAGCTCACCTCGTGGCCGCGCTCGGGGTCCACGGCGGTGAACAGCATGCTGCCCACCCGGATCGGGTATTCCTTGAAGCTCATGGCTGCCTTTCGGGTCGTGCGGTGACACGTGTCGGGCGGGACGGACCCGGCCGGGGGCGCCGACCGGGTGGGGGTGGTCAGGCCTGCCGGCGGAACCGGGTGGTGCGGTGTTCCGGCTCGGTGTCGAGCTTGGGGATGATGTGCTTCCCGAACAGCTCGATGGTCTTGAGTGTGTTCTCGCGGTTGTCGCAGCCCAGGCCGAGCACGAGTTGGTCCACGCCGACCGCCTCGTAGGCCTTGACCGCGTCGAGTACGCCGTCCGGCGCACCGCAGATCAGCGCGCCGGCGTCGGCGGCGAACTCGACCAGCTCGGGGGTCAGGTCGGGCATCAACTCGGGCCAGTACGGGATGCCCTCCGGGTGCGGGAATGTGTCGTGGTAGCGGAAGACGTTGCTGGTCAGGTACATCGGCCGGGCCGCGACCGCGTTGGCGACCGCCTGTTCCCGGGTTTCGGCGACGAAGCCGGTGCTGACCGCGAGTACGTTGTCGTTGACGAAGTCGGCGATCGGTTCGGCGTTGCCGATCTCGCGCTTGTAGCCGGCCACGAGCTTCTCGGCGCTCGCCGGGTCGCCGATCGAGAAGCCCAGTACGCCCAGGCCCATTCGGGCGGCCATCGCGTACGAGGGCGGGCTGCCGGCGGCGTACCACATGGCCGGGTGCGACTTTCCGTACGGCTTGGGCAGGATCTTGCGCGGCGGGAGTTGCCAGTAGGCGCCGTCGTAGCCCTCGTAGGTGTCCTGGAGGAACATCTTCGGGAACTCGCGGATCACGTCCTCCCAGATGGCCTTCGTCTCGGACATGTCCTCGATGCCGGGCAGGAAGCCGAGAATCTCGTGGCTGCCGGCGCCGCGGCCGGTGCCGAACTCGAAGCGGCCCTTGGTGAGGTGGTCGAGCATCGTGACCCGTTCGGCGACCTTGGCCGGGTGGTTGACCTGGGGGAGCGGGTTGAAGATGCCGGAGCCGATGTGGATCCGCTCGGTGGCGTGTGCGAGGTAGCCGCACATGACGTCGTTGGCGGACAGGTGGGAGTACTCGTCGAGGAAGTGGTGCTCGCTCAGCCAGACGTACTTGAAGCCGGCCCGGTCGGCGGCGATCGCGAAGTCCATGTCGTTCATCAGCGCTTCGTGTTCGGCGTTGGGGTTTCCCTCGCGCCGGAACGACGGGTTGTAGCCCTGAAGAAAGATGCCGAATTCCATTGCACTCCCAATTCCGCGGTCGGTCGGGTCGGGCGGGATGGTCGGTCGGGTCCGGTGGGCGGTGGGTTTGACGGGCGGTGTGTACGTTCCGGCGGTGGGTATGTTCGGGCGCTTCGGGTGGTCGCGAGCGCTGGGGCCGGCGGGTGCGGGTGCGGGGCCGGGCCGGCGGGTGCGGGGGGCAGTCAGGGGGTGAAGGTGCCGTCCGGGCGGCGGACCCAGCCGGAGGCGGCCATGGTGCCGCCGTCGACGTGCAGGGTAGTGCCGGTGACGAAGCGGGCCAGGTCGCCGGCGAGGAAGACGATCGGGGCGGCGCAGTCGTCGGGGGTGCCGAGGCCGAGGGGGACCTTGGCGGCATAGTCGTAGGCGCCCTCGTCGGTCTCGAAAGTCTCCGCGAGGCCGGCGTCGCCGGGGGTGGGGATCGCGTCGGGGGCGACGCAGTTGACCCGGATGCGGCGGTGCGAGAGTTCGAGGGCGAGCGATTTGGTGAGTTGCTCGACCGCGGCTTTCATCGCGGCGTACACCGCGAACCCGGGCGCCGCGCGGAATGCCTCGATGCTGGTGACGTTGACGATCGAGCCGCCCTCGCGCATGAGGGGGGTGCCGTGCCGGATCACGTGTGTGACGGAGGTGAAGTTCTCGTCGACGAGGGCGGTCTGGCCCTTGGGGCGGACCTCCAGGAACGGCGACCAGAAGCCGCCGCCGGCGTTGTTGACGAGGATGTCCAGCGGGCCGAGCGTGGTGTGCGCCTCGCGGAGGAAGTGCTCGACGCCGTCGCCGTCGCGGACGTCGAGTTCGGCCGCGAACGCGCGGCGCCCGGTGGCCTCGATCGCCTTCGCGGTCTCCTGGAGGCCGAGCGGCTCGCGGTCGCAGATGGCGACGTCGGCGCCGAACCTGGCCAGCGCGACGGCCGTCGCCGCGCCGATTCCCCGGGCGGCACCGGTGACCACGGCGACGCGATCGGTGAGCAGGGCGGCGGAAGGGTCGAGCAGCACGGGGCACCTCACTGTGGATCGCGTACGTTGTCGCCTCGGCGCGGGGCCGCCGTTGCGGGCGTGCTCTGCGCTGGGGTCACCATGCCACCTGACGACCCGTCACCTGAAGGGAGACGGCTGTCTTTTTCCGTCCCGACGCGCCGGTGTTCACGCAGGTCCGCTGGAGATCTGACGCTCTGTCAGTAAAAGTGGCGGACATCACCGTTGGGGATGGGCGCGGAATGGCATGGCGCACGGGGTGGGGGCGCCTGCGAGTGTGAGCGCGGCCGCGGGCGCGGGCGCAGGTGGTTGTGGGGGGCGGGTGCGGGTGTCGTCATGCGTGGGCACCGGTGGCTGCGAGTGGCGACGCCTGCGGGCACAGGTGCAGGCGCGGGGGTTGATGGGCGCAGGCGCAGGTGGGGGCGTGGTCGCGGGTGTGGGGCAGACGCGAGGGGACGCAGGCGCAGGCGCTGGTGGGTCGAGGGCGCGGCTGGGAGGGTCGCGGGTGCGGTCGCAGGTGGGAATGGGCGCAGGCGCGGGCGCGAGTGGTCGCGGGTGCGAGGGCCGGCGGTTGTGGGTGGCGAACCGTCGTCGCGTGCGCGGACGCCGGTCGGCGCAGGTACGGATGATTTCGGGGCTGATCGCTGGCGTCGCCCGGGAATTGCGGTAGGTGGAGGCGCGGATGGTGGTGTGCTCGGCGGCCCCATGAGGGGTGGTGGTTTCGGGTCTTGGGGGTTCGCATGGATTGTCCGAAATCCATGCGAAGGGGCTGCGGCGCTCACTACGCTCTGCGACGTGGCGCTATCTCCCGATTCCTGCGGCATCGTGGCCGACTTCGGCACGTGGCTCGCGCGAGCGGGCCGACCGGCCCGGGACGCGGAGCGGATGATCGACGTCCTGGGCACGCTGCTCGATCTGCGGGTGGCCTGTCTGCGGCTCGACGACCACACCCGCTGGCGCGCCGGCGACCTGAACGCGCTGCTGGAGACGCTGGTGCCCGCGCACGTTGCGCTGCCCCGTGACGACACGGTCGGACTGGTCGTGCCCGCGTTGCGGCTGTTTCTGGAGTTCCTGCGCGAGCGCGGGCCCCTGCATCCGGACAGCGACCGGCTCGACCCGATGTTGGCGGTGTTGGATCGGCACGAGGGCGAACTCCCGGCTCGGATGGCCGATTCGACCTGCTGGGGATCGGCGAAGAAGTTGTTCGTGGCGGGCTACGCGACCGGTCCCGGCCGAGGCAGGGCGTTGCCGGCGGTGCGGTTGCCGGACGAGCGCGAGCTGGCCCGGGCCGCGTCGACGGCGCCGTCGTTCGCCGCCGCGCTCACCCTTGCCCGCTGGGTCGGTCGCGGCCGGCCGGTCACCGCGACCGGGGTCCTGCGTTTGGCGCCCGCGGCCGAGGCCGCGCTGCTGCTGGGCATCGAACCGATCGCGGGCGTCCGCAGCGCGCGTGACGTGGAGCCGTTGCACCACGTCTGGTCGATCGCGTGCGCTGCGGGCCTGATCGAGGTCGGCCGCACCGTCGCGACCGCCGGCGCGCTCGCCCGGGCGCTGGCGGTCGGCCGACCCCGCGACGTGCTGGGCGTGTGGTCGAGCCTGTGGGAGGGCGTCGCGGTGGGCGAGGCCACCGGGCGACCGGCGGTGCGTCGCGCCGGGCACGTGCTGCGCGGGGGCGACGTGATCCGCGAGTTGTTGCGGGAGCTGTACGACCACGCGGGTCGATGGGTGCCGATGGGCGGGTTGTTCGAACTGCTCTCGTATACGCCCGACGGCCGCCCGCGGTCGCCATCGGTCGCCGATCCGGCGCTGTTCACCGGCCTGACGCTGGCTCATCAGATGGACGACCTGCGCGCGTTCGGCGTCCTGGAGATCCGTGAGCTCGTCGGTGGTGGGGCGCCGTTCATGGCGGTGCGGCTGACCCCGCTGGGGCTGTACGGGCTGCGCACTCGCTTCCTGGAGCTGGGTGTGCCCGCGCCGCTCACCGGCCCGGGTGGCGGTCCGACCGATCCCGCGCTGCCGCCGCTGTACGTGCCGCCCACCTCCGAGTGCGCGCTGGCCGCGCGGATGTCACCGCTGCTCGCGCAGGCCGCCGCGCTCGCGGAGTACGTGGCGGAGCACGGGCCGTTGCCGGTCACCCACGAGGAGGTACTCGCGGGCGGGGTCGCGCGCCGGGTCATGGCCGAACTCGGCATTCGCGCGCAGCCGCCCCGTCCCGCCACCGCCCCGCCCCGTACCGCCCGGGGCGAGCACGCCCTGCACCGGCGTTGGACGCTCGCACTGGGCACCGGCCTGCTGGTCCTGGCCGACGACGCGGTGCACGTCGCGGACGGTCTGCGGGTGTGGCGCGAGGGTGGCGACCGCGAGCTGATCGCGCTCGCCGCGCGCGCGATGGTGGTGGTGGCCGAGGACAACGCGACGTTCGGCGAGGCCCACGAGCAGCGATGGGATGTTCCTGAGGGGCTCGCCGCGTCGCTGTTCACCGGCTTGGTCCAGCTCGGTGGTCCGCTCCCGGTGTCGCTGTTCGTCGGTCTGGCGGTGCGCCGCGACCTCGACCACGTGGTGCGCACGTTGCCCGCCGAGCCGCCGGCCGACGACGAGGCGTTCGCGCTCGGCCGGATCCTGGACGCGCCCGACTTGGTCCGGGAACTGGGCCGGCTGTGCGGCGCGGGCGCGGATGCGATCGACTCGAGTTCGTCTGCGTCTGCGTGTGCGTCTGCGATCGACGGGTACCTGCACGCGACCGACTTGCGCATGTCTGCGCCTGCGGCCGACGAATGCCCGCCTTCGCCCGTGCCCGCGCCCGAGCCCGAGCCGAGTTCGCCTGCGCCCGCGCCTGCGGGCGACGGGTACCCGCCCGCGACCGACCCGCGCACGCCCGCGACCCCGCCCGCGACCGACCCGCGCACGCCCGTGAGCGCCTCGTCCTCATCTGCGGCCGACCCGCCTGCGGCCGCGCCTGCGACCGACCTGCCCGCGACTGACGCGCTTGTGCCCGACCCGCACCTGCCCGGGGCCGCGCCCGCGACCCAGCCCGCGCCCGCGACCCCGCCCGCGATCGCGGATCGCACGCCCGCCGAGTTGCTCGGCCGGGTTCGGGCCGGTGTGATCCTGCTTGCCGATCGGCTGGCGGCGCTCGGCATCGTTCGGCGCACCGCCGAGGGCATCACGTTGACCGGCCTCGGTGGCACGCTCGTGCACCGGATGTTCCGCGAGCAGGGGCTGCCGGTCGCCACCGTCGACGACTACACCGCGGCGTCGGGCGCCCGGCTGCTCGGTGCGATGGGGGCGTGGCCGCGACCGGTGGCCACGCGTACCTTCGCGAGCTGGATCGCGTGCCGTCCGGTCGATGCCGCGCTGTCCGAACTGTTTGCGGTCGCGGGCGCGGCCGGCCCCACGGAGCGGCTCATGCTCTTCGCCCACGTGGGTGACGCGGACCTCCCCGAGGCCGCCGTCGAACGCGCCCTCGCCGAGGCCGCCGCCGATCCCACCCTCGCCCCGCACGTGTGGAACTGGCGCCTGACCCACGACCGCGACGTGCCCCCCGCGACGCTGCGCACCCTGGCCTGGCTCACCGCGGACAATGCCGCCGCGGCGCTGCTCGGCCGGCACGAGGCCGCCGTACTGGGCCTGCTCACCGAGGTGACCGGTAGTCAGGGCCCGGGCGCCGACGTGGTCTTCGGCGAACTCGCGACGATGGGCCACCCGTGCGCCGAGGACGTGCTGCGCTTCGCCGAGGCCACCCACCCCGATCCCGACGTGGCCAAGGCCGCCCGCCGGGCCCTGCACCGACTGCGCTGAGCGCTCACGGCCGCCACAGTTCGCCGGGGGCCGGCTCCGGCCACCGGATGTCGGCGCGGACCGCGGCGAACAGCTCCTTGCAACGTTTGTCGTCGAGCAGGACCACGCTCTGGCCGCCGGCGCGTTCGCCGAATCCGGCGACCGGCGCGGTGCGGAACGCCAGGTCGGACTCGCTGATGCCCTTGAGGTCGGTGGCCAGGTCGAGCAGCGCCTTGAAGTTCAGGTCGTCGTCGACGGTCAGCGACCTGGTCAGCGACTGCAGCAGGTTCTCGGTCCGCAGCGGGCTGGCGAGTACGCCCTCCGCGGTGACCTTCTCCGCGATCGCGCCCAGGAGCTGCTGCTGGCGCGCGACGCGGTCGAGGTCGCCCCGTTCGAGCCCGTACCGCTGCCGCACGAACTTGAGCGCCTCGTTGCCGTCCAGCTTGGCCTCGCCCTTGTCGGCGTCCACCGTCACCCCGCCGAGCGCGTCGACCATGCCCTTGAAGCCGCCGAAGTCCACCGCCGCGTAGTGGTCGATCCGGACCCCGGTCAGGTTCTCGACGGTGGCCACGAGCAGCGCCGGCCCGCCCCACGAGAACGCCGCGTTCAGCTTGGCCTCGCCGCGCCCGGGGATCGACACCCACGAGTCGCGCGGCAGCGAGATCGCCGAGATCGATGCCCGACCGGCGGGCAGGTGCAGAAGCATCATGGTGTCGCTGCGTCGGCCCTCCAGCGCCTCGGGATCGGCACCGGCCGCCGCCGCGTCCATCCCGACGAGCAGGATGTTCAGCGCCCGGCCGGCGGCGGGATCGGCCGCCGGACGCGGCCCCGCGGCGGGGATGCCCGAGCGATCGAAGACCCCGTCGATCCGCTTGATGTTGGAGTTCAGCGAGTAGAGCAGCCAGGCCGTACATCCGCCGATCACGAACAGTGACAGCGTGAGCAGCGTGACCAGTCCCACGACCGCCTTGCGGCGTCGCGACCAGGGCTTGCGCTCGGGTGTCGGTTCCGGCTCGACTTCCTCGTCCGTCCCGCTGACCTCGGCCGACTCGTCCGTCGCACCCAGCGCATCCGTCATGCGCAGAAGCTAGTCGACCGGCTGTCGGCAACGGCAGGGAAATCCGAAAATCAGTGCGAAGAAGAGATCGACTTCGGTGCGGGCTCTCCCTTCGCCCGGGAGCTGCGGTTCCGGGGCGTCGCTCAGTGCCGTGGTTTCGGGGCGGCACCCCCGCGCCGTGCTTCCGGGGCCTCGCCCTACAGTCGCAGGTCGGCGAACGGCCGTCGCATGCACACCCGCGGCCACCGGTCCAGCCCGATGGCCGCCTCGTGGGCCCGGATCGCGGCCAGGCCCGGAGTCACCTCGCCCGGGTCGAGCACCCGGAATCCGATCCGTGCGTAGTACGGCGCGTTCCACGCCACGTCCCGAAATGTGGTCAGGGTCGACGCGAGCCCGCTGTCCGCCTGCACCCGATCGATCAACGCCCGCCCCAGTCCACGCCGCGCCCCGTCGGGATGCACCGACACCTGTTCGATGTGCGCGGCGCCGTCCACGAGATCCCAGATCACGTAGGCCAGCGCCGGTTCGCCGACCACCAGGCACCGTCCGCCGACCCGATACGCATCCAACTCCTCGACGGACAGCGGCTCGTCCGCCGCGATCTCCGGCATCCCCACCGCCGCGAAGCCCACCCCGGCCGCCACCTCGATCTCCCGAAGCCGCTCCAACTCGCCCGCCGAGACGGCCCGCACCACATCGTTCATGTCCGCCATTGTGGCGTTCGCCGCATGGATGGCCCCGTCGGCACATCGTTCATGTCCGCCACTGTGGCGTTCGCCGCATGGATGGCCCCGTCGGTTCCGACGGGGGAACTCCCCGGATCGCCGCAGAGCCGATCTCCGAGGCCGTGGCTTTTGGCGGCTTCGCGGGGAGGGGCCGGCCGAGGTCGCCTAGGCTGAGCGGATGACGCACGGCGACCAGGAGAATCGGGCTCGGCTGGTTGCGTACAGCTATCTGAGTGTGCCGGAGCGGGACGACTATCTCGCCATCGTCCGACTGTTCGGGACCTCGTTGATGGCCGATCTGTCGGCACACGAGGTCGCAGAGCGGCTGGGCCGGGGTGACCTGGATACCGTGACCGCTCGGTTGGACGCGCTGGTCGGCTGGGGGAACCTGATCCGCAGTACACATCGTGTGCGGGCCGCCAGCATCGCCGAGTTCCAGCGGGCCCGGGCGCGCTATCAGATCTCCAAGCTCGGCGAGCGCATCCAGCGGGACGTGGACGACGTGCTCTCCTGGGCGGATGCGGCGCGTGAGGTGGCCGCCGAGTTGCTCGCGCTGGTGGACCGGGAACTGGCGGGGCTGGCTCTGGGGGTGGTGGCGCCCGGTGGCGTGGACACCGAGCAGGGCAGGGACGCGGTCGCCACGTTGTTCGTTCAGTTCGGTGAGTTCGCCGAGTCGGTGCGGGACTTCTATGCCTACCTGGGGCAGGTGTTGGCGCGCTACGACCTCGACGGTGACGAGTACCACGGGTTCAAGGCACTGCTGCTCGACTACGTCGAGGCCATCCGTGCGGACGTGGCGTTTCATACGCCGCGCATCCGGGCCTCCCTCGACGCGCTGTGGCCGCATCTGGGTGACCTTCTGCGCCGGATCGACGATCTCGGGGGCGGCCTGACCGGCATCGAAGAGGTCACCGGCGCACGGGTACAGCGCAGTCGTGGCCGCGAACTCGCCGATTGGGACGCGCTGCGCGCGTGGTTCGTCGACACGGATGGGCGCGGCAGTCAGGTCGATCAGCTCCGGGCCGCGACGATGCGTGCGCTCGGCTCGCTGCTCGCCAACGCCAAGCGGATGATCCGCTCGACCACTTCGGGGCAGTCCCGGCGCGGCGATCTGATCCGACTCGCCGCCTGGTTCGACGCGTGCGACGAGGCCGGCGCTCATGACCTGTACGCGGCGGCGTTCGGGCTCTACGGGGCACGTCGGCTGGGCGTGGCCGGGGACCTCGACCAAACGGTTCCCGCCGGAACGAGCTGGTGGGAGGGACCGGTGGCGGAGGTGCCGCTCGCCCTGCGCGAGCGCGGTGAGCGGTCGCAACGCGGACGGGCGGCGTCGGTCGAGGACCACACCGCGCAAAAGGCCCACCTGATGGCACGCGCCCACGCCGAGGCGACCGCTCGAACCGAGGCTGCCGCCGAACTGCGGGCAGTGGCCGGCCAGTTCGAGCGGGCCAGGCTCTCCACGGCGGCCAAGGGGCTGTTCGAGGAGTTGTTCACCGGCGCGCTGGGCAGCGTGAGTGGTGATCTCGCCGCCCTCGACGGCGCCCGCTGCGACCTCGAAGAGCTCGATATCGCGCTCGGGCTGCGCGTCGAACCCGCGGCTCGCACGGTGGTACGCAGCGCCGAAGGTGACTTCGAGATCGAGGGACTACGCCTCCTGCTCGGCCGGGCCGGCGCCGATTGGGGCCTTTCCACGGTCCGGGAGAGTCGATGAGCGACCTCGACCACGACGCCGCGATCGCGGACGAGCGACGTATCGCGGCTCGACGACTGCTCGCCGACGCGCTGGTGCTCGCGGACGGACCGCATCGCGACGAGTTCGCCGCGATCCGCCGGCACGCCGAGTGGCTCACCACCGCTTTTCGTCGGTTCCTCGGCTACGAGGTCGTTGTCGAGGCGCGTTTCGCCCGGCTGCTGAAGGCCGGGCCCGGAGCGGGCGCGGGGCGTGGGCTCACCCGCTCCACCGGGACGCCGTTCAATCCGCGGACCTACGCCTACCTCACTCTCGGCCTCGCGGCGCTGGTCACCGCGTCCGATCAGGTGTTGTTGTCCCAACTCGTCACCGACATCCGCGGCGCGGCGGTCGACGCCCGGATCGAACTCGAGGACGCGGGCCGGCAGGTCGAGCGTCGCACGCTCACCGCCGCTCTGCGCCAACTCGTGCTGTGGGGAGTACTGGTCGAGGTCGACGGCAACCTCGGCGACTACGTCGAGAAGGAGGACGCGGAGGCACTGCTGAGCGTCGACCGCGACCTCGCCCGGGCATTGATCGCCGGCCCGCTCGGACAGGCGAACGACGCCGCGCACCTGGTCGCGCTCGCCCGGGAACCGGGCCATCACGGCGTGCGCGTGGCGGTCCGTCGACGCTTGGCGGAGACCCCCGTCGTCCTTCGCGACGAACTCGATGCGGACGAGGACGACTGGCTGCGCAGGAATCAGCGGCGGGAGGCCCGCACGTTCGAGGAATTCCTCGGCCTGCACGCGGAGATCCGCGCCGAGGGCGTCGCCTTGTTCGACCCCGCCGACGAGTTGTCCGATCTGGCTTTCCCCGGCCGAGGAACGGTCGCCCAGGCGGCGCTGCTGCTGATCGAACGTCTGGTCGCCCGGCTGCGTCCCCACGAGCCGACCGCCGCGGTCTTCGCGGCCGAGCCGGTGATCGACGAGACACTCGCGGCGCTCGTGGCGCAGTATGGGCGTAAGGCCGGGTGGCAGCGCGATCTGATCGAGAACCCCACCCGCCTTCGTGACGAGGTCACCCGACTCCTGGCACACATGAGGCTCTTGCGGAGACCCGTGGCCGGGGAGGAGGGGGTCGTGTGGGAGGTCCCCGCGATCGCCGCCCGCTATGCCGCCCGCGTCCGCGAGCGGCAGCCCCGCGCGGTTCAGGAAGGTATCCCTTTGTGACAGTGCCGATTCCCCTCGCCCTCCCGCGACACCCGCACCGATTCCGCCTCTCCCGCGCGGGCATCCGCAACGTCTGGCAGTACGACGACGCGCGCTTCGACTTCGCCGACGGCCGGATGCTGCTGCGCGGCAAGAACGGTGCGGGCAAGTCCAAGGCGCTCGAGATGTTGCTGCCCTACCTGCTCGACGGCGAACAGCGCTCGATCGACGCGATGGGCACCGGGCGGACCACGCTCAAGTGGCTGATGCTCGACGGCTATACCGCGACCAATCGGCTCGGCTACCTGTGGGTCGAGTTCGAACGCGTTGACGGCGATGGCGCCCTCCGGCACATCACCCTCGGCGCGGCCGTGCGCGCGTCCAACTCGACGAAGGAGGCCAAACCCTTCTTCTTCGTCACGAGCCGGCGCGTGGACCACGACTTGACGCTCGTCGAGAACGGACAACCGCTCGGGATCGACCGCCTCAAGGAGGCAGTCGGCGCGGCCAACGTCACCGATCGCGCGGCCGAGCATCGCACCCGGGTCGCCCGGGATCTGTTCGGCCTCACGGACGTCGCCCGCTACCGCAGCCTGACCCATCTCCTGCACCGCCTGCGCCGGCCCACTGTGGGGGACCGGATCGAGGCCGGTGGCCTGACCGCCGTCCTCACCGAGGCGCTGCCGCCGCTGGACGAGGACATCCTGGCGATGGTCGCCAAGCATCTCGACGACCTGGCGGCCATCCGGCACGACCTCCACGATCTCGAAGAGCTGGACCGGGCTCTGGCTCGTTTCCTGACCGGCTATCAGGGATATCTGCACGGAGTGCTCCGAGGCCGGGTCGACAGGGTGGCCGATCGGTTGACCGGTCTGGCCGCCGGTCGGCGGGCCGCGGGGGACAGTGAGCGCAAGGCCGCCGACCTGCGCGCCGAAGAGGACCGGCGCACCGAAGTACTCACCCACTGGGGGGACTTGTTCCGCGCCGCCACGGCGGAGTTGCGGGCCCTCCAGGAGAGTGCCGCCTACCGGAGTCTGACCGAGATCCAGGACCGTACGCTGCGGGTCCAGGCGATCGAGGACGCCTCCCGGTCCGCCGGCCGCGCCGCCGACACCGCCCGTCGGGCGGAGGAGGCCGCCGCTGCCCGGCTCGCGGCCGACCTCGAACGGATCGCGGGCACGGTCAAGGATCTCGGAGCCGAACACCGCGCGCTCGTTCGAACGGTCGTACCCGCCGGGCTCGACGCCACCACGACCGGCGTCGCACCGACCACCCCCGTCGAGACCTTCGCCCCCGGGGTGATCGCAGTGGATGTCGAACCGCTGCGTGCGGCCATCGAGGAGTGGGCGAGCCGACTGGAAGCGGCCGGCCCCGTGGTCCGGGCCCGACTGCGTGCCGTCGGCGAACTCGATCGGCACTTGGTGGCGGCGCTCGACGCCGGTCAGGCGGCGCGGACCGCCGCCTCGGACGTCGAGCGCCTGGACACCCAGGTGGAGCACGCGCGGCTGCGCATCGACCGGCACACGGCCGAGGTGGAGCAGGCCGGCGCCGTGTTCGCCGAGCGGGTCCGCGCGTGGGCGCACCCGCTCGCGGACCTGGCGGCGCCGATCGTGACGCTGGTGACCGCGGCGCAGGACGATTCGCTGCCCCTGGCGGAGCGCGCGCTGCCGGCCGACACGTACGACGACGTCGAGCGCGCCGCGCGGATGGTGGTGGATCCGCTGGTCGTCGCGCTCGACGCGGATCGCGACGAGGCTCGCGAACAGGTCCGGACCGCGGCCGGCGAACTCGCCGCGCTTCGCGCCGAGCACGACGAGTGGACCCGCCGAGTCGACTCGATGCCTGCCGCCGGACGGTTCCGATCGGCGCTCCGGGCACCGGGTACCGGTGCGCCGCTGTACCGCCTCGTCGATTTCGCCGTCCACCTGAGCGATGCCGAACGGGCGGGCTTGGAGGCCGCGCTGGAGGCATCGGGGCTGCTCGATGGCTGGGTCACCGCCGAGGGCCGAGTGTTGGCCGCGGACACCCGCGACGTGCTCCTGGTGCCGGCGGGTGCCATCGGCGGGCAGAGCCTGGACGACCTGCTCGTCCCGGTGTCCGTGCCGGAGAGCGGCGTGACCGGTGGTCAGGTTCGGGCGCTGCTGCGCTCGATCGGTGTGCACGAGGGCACGAGCCGGATCGCTCCCGACGGCACCTGGAAACTCGGCGTGGCAACCGGAACGTACACCAAGGCACAGGCCGAGTACGTCGGAGCCGAGGTTCGCGCCGCGACCCGGCGCCGGCGGCTCGCCGAGCTCGTCATCCGGATCGAGAACGCCCGAGTCGAACACGAGAGCCGGCAGGCCGCGCTCGCCGGCCTCGATCGCCGGCGTGAGGAACTGCGTGCCCTGCTTCGCGCCCTGCCCTCGGGCCGCGATCTGCACGCGGCCTGGGTCAGGCTCGGCGAGGCCCGCGAACAGTCGCGTGACCTGGCGACCGGGTTGGCCGTCGCCCGCCGGGACGCGGACGCGAAGCGGGTCGTCGAGGTCACGTGTCGAGAGCGCGCCCACGCCTACGCGACCGCACACGCGCTGCCCGCCGAACAGGCCGAACTGGCCAGGTTGCGCGGGCTCGTGGATCGGGTCCGACACGACGTCGAGGGACTGCGTCGGCGCGTCCTCGCGGCGCGCGACGCACTCGCGCCGCATCGGGACGCGCGCGATGGATGGCGAACGGCCCACGAGGAGCACGATCGCCTGGTTGCCGCGCATGAGGACAGCCTGCTGCACCTCGCCGAGGAACGGGCCGGGCTGGCCGTACTGGAGGCCGCGCTCGGTGAGGACCCGCAGGCCATTTTGGCCCGCGAGCGGGAGGTGTCCCGGCGCTTGGAGGAGGCCCGCGGCGAGATCCGCCCCGCGGAGCGCGCCGTGGCGAGGATCCACGACGAGGCCATCCGAGCCGAAACCGAACGCGACGCCCGCAAGGCGGATCTGAGTGCCCTGGAGGAGGCCGTGGTCGACGCCGGCGCGGACCTGCGCCGTGCGCTCGCGCTGCCCGAGGTCCAGCGCGGCGCCGGTCTCGACGGCGTCGAGGCGCTGATCGCGCCCGAGCCGCCCGGCACCGATGTCCGCGCCCGGATCCGCGCCCTCGACGGCCTCCTGCGGGAGATTCGCGAGCGGCTCGGCGCGCCGACGAAGGACGTCTCCGATACGACCCTGCTCAACCGGTACACCGAACTCCGGGCCGGCCTGCGCGGCGGTTACGACGCCGCGTTGACCGAGACCGACGGGGTCAAGTTGTGCCACATAGCCGACGACCACGGGCGGCACGACGTGGCCCTGATCGCACTGCGACTGGCCGGGCAGGCCCAGGACGCCCGCAACCGCCTCTCCGAGCGCGAGCGCGAGGTCTTCGAGAAGTACCTGCTGGGCGAGCTGGGTGACAACCTCACCGGTCAGGTGTTCGCGGCGAAGGCGCTGATCGCGTTGATGAACGAGACCTTGGACGGCGTCCGCACCTCGCACGGCCTCGGCGCGCGCTTGGTGTGGAAGATCCGGGAGGACGCCGACGCCGATACCCGCGCCGCGGTCGACCTGCTGGACGGACCCGCCGCGCTGCGCTCGCGCGAACACGCGGAAAGCCTGCGGACCGTGCTCCAGCGGCTGATCGAGGCCGAACGTCTCAAGGACCCCACCGCCGGCTACGCCCTGCACCTGCGTCGGGCCCTGGACTACCGCGAATGGCACGCCTTCGGTGTCCAGGTTCTCGACGACGCGCGCCCCGGCAGCGCACGCGCCCTCAACGCTCGGACCGGCCTCAGCCAGGGCGAACAGCGGGTGATCTCCTACCTCGTCCTGTTCGCCACCGCCGCCGCGCACTTCGAGTCGGTCGCGGCCGGTGCCGTCCAAGCGCCGCGGATGATCCTGCTCGACGACGCGTTCGCCAAGGTCGACGAACCTACGCACGGGCGCCTGTTGGGCCTCCTGGTCCGGCTCGATCTCGACTTCGTACTGACCAGCGAACGCCTGTGGGGCACCTTCCGCGAGGTGCCGTCGCTGCACATCTACGAATGCCTGCGCGACCCGCACCATCGCGGGGTGGCAACCCTCCACTTCACCTGGGACGGCTCCCGCAAGCGCCTGGTGGCGACGTGAGTTCGAACCCGCCCGGTGGCACGGCGAGCGTCGATCCGCCGCAGATCCCGACATCGCCGGAGCTCTCCCCGGCCACCGTGGCCTGGCTCGCCCGCCCCGAACTCGCCGGCTTGTGGCAACGCCTGCGTGCCCGTCTGGAGGGCAACGGCCGCACCGTGCAAGGCCACATCCGCGGCGGGCACTGGGACCAGGCCGAACGCCGTGAACTGTCGATGCTGCTCGGTAGGTCCGTGTCGCCGACCGGAAACGTCACGGTGGCGCTCGCCGACGTCGACGCCCGACTGCGCGCCACCGCAGGCGGTTTGATCCCCGCGCTCGAAGCGCTCGGCGGCCCCATCCGCGACCGCCGGGGCGAACGCCTCAGCGCCCGCGACGCCACGACGCGACTGTGGGACGAGGCCGCCACGATCGCCGACCGAGACTGGGTCGAGTCCGTACGCCGCTCCGGTACCCTCGCCCGCCTGGACACGGCCGCCGCCCTGCGGCTGATCGAACAGGGCGCCCGAGTCCTGACCACCATCGACCCCGATCGCCCCGTCGGTCGCGGCGACCTGGCCGCCCTGGTCACCGGTACCGCGCACGGGCTCGACGATGGCACGCTCCTGGCCCGGATCGTGCTGCGCGGGCTGGCGCTTCGACACGCGCGGGGTGAGATCCCCGCCCACGCGCCGGGCCGGCGTGACCTGTGGCGAACGGCCGGCGCGGTCACCGACGAGGTCTCGGCGACCGTGCTGACCCTCGGTCTGCGGCCCCCGGGTTCGAGTCCGGCCTCTCGACTGCTGCGCGAGCGCGCGGACGCGGGATACGAGACGCATCTGAGCATGCGGGAGATCCGTCGGCTGGCCGGTCCGCCCGTTCCGCCGGGGACGCGGGTCTACGTCTGCGAGAACCCACGGGTGGTCGAGGTCGCCGCCGATCGCGGCGTGCGAGCCGCGCTCGTGTGTACCGCCGGCAACCCGGCGACCGTGGTGATCACCCTGCTCGAAGCCCTCGCCGGGGCCGGCGCCCGATTGCGCTACCACGGCGACTTCGACTGGCCGGGCCTGGCGATGGCCGACCGGGTGCTGCGCCGTTTCGGCGCCTCGCCGTGGCGGATGGCAACCGCGGACTACGAAGCAGGCGTCGGTCTGGCCCGAAGGCACGCCACCCCACTGGAGCCCCTCGCGGGCGGCCCCCACAACGCCACATGGGACCCCGAACTCACCCCGACCATGCTCGCGTCGGGCGTCAAGCTCGAAGAGGAGACGGTTCTCGACTTCCTGGTCGCGGAGCTGCTGCGGGCGGCGTGATCGAGCAGGCGCGCACGGCGCGCACCGACACCGCGATGCCGGCGCGTCCGACCGCGTCCGACACGCGCGCCAAGGGCGGCCCGATGGAGCAGGGCCGCCCTTCGCACGTTGTCGACTAGCGCGGCACCGAAGCCGCGCCCGCCGGGAGGAAGCGCTTGCCGAGGGTCTTCTCGCTGACCCCGGCGCGGTCCAGGTACGGCGTGATGCCGCCCAGGTGGAAGGGCCAGCCGGCGCCGGTGATCATGCACAGGTCGATGTCCTGCGGGGCGGCGACGACGCCCTCTTCGAGCATGCGGTTGATCTCGTCGGCCAGGGCCGCCAACGCCCGGTCGCGGACCTGCTCCTCCGTGGAGGGGGAGTCGCCCACCTGCAGCAGCGCGGCGACCTCGGGGTCGACCTCCTGGGCGCCCGAGGCCCAGGTCAGGAAGGAGCGCTTCCCGGCCTTGACCACACGCTCGAGGTTGGGCGAGACGCCGAAGCGGTCCGGGAAGGCCGTGTGCAGGGTTTCGCCGACGTGCGCGGCGATCGCCGGCCCGACGAGTTCGAGCAGGACCATCGGGGACATCGGCAGGCCCAGCGGGGCCAGCGCGTTGTCGGCGATCTCGATCGGGGTGCCCTCGTCCACCGCGGCCAGCACCTCGCCCAGGAAGCGGGTGAGGACGCGGTTGACCACGAACGCCGGGGCGTCCTTGACCAGGACCGAGGTCTTCTTGAGCTGCTTGGAGACCGCGAAGGCGGTGGCGAGCGCACCGTCGTCGGTCTGCTCCGCGCGCACGATCTCCAGGAGCGGCAGGACCGCGACCGGGTTGAAGAAGTGGAAGCCCACGACCCGCTCGGGGTGCGCCAACTTCGAGGCCATCTCGGTGATCGACAGGGACGAGGTGTTGGTGGCCAGGATGCAGGTCGGCGAGACCACGGCCTCGACCTCGGCGAACACCTGCTGCTTGACCGACATCTCCTCGAACACGGCCTCGATCACGAAGTCGGCGTCCGCGAACGCGTCCTTGGTCAGCGAGCCGGTCACCAGCGCCTTGAGCCGGTTCGCGGCGTCCGCCGAGATCCGCTTCTTGAGCAGCAGCTTGTCGACCTCGGCGTGCACGTAGCCGACGCCCTTGTCCACCCGCTCCTGGTCGATGTCGGTCAGCACGACCGGCACCCGCAGGCGACGCGCGAACAGCAGCGCGAGCTGCGAGGCCATCAGCCCGGCGCCGACCACGCCGACCTTGGTGACCGGGCGGGCGAGCTGCCGGTCGGGGGCGCCGGCCGGGCGCTTGGCGCGCTTTTGGATCAGGTTGAACGAGTACAGCCCCGCGCGCAGTTCGTCGCCCATGATCAGATCGGCGAGCGCGTCGTCCTCGGCGTCGAAGCCGGCCTGGAGGGAGGCGACATCGCCGAACCGGGCCGTGCGCGCGGCGTCGATGATCTCCAGCGCGCGATACGGCGCGGGGGAGGCCCCGTGCACCTTCGAGTCGGCGATCTCGCGACCTCGGGCGATCGCCGCGTCCCAACCGGCGCCGCGGTCGATCTCCGGCCGCTCGACCACGATCTCGCCGGAGACGACCTTGCCCGCCCACACCAGCGACTGGGCCAGGAAGTCGGCCGAGTCCACCAGCGCGTCCGCGATCCCGAGCTTGAAGGCCTTGGGACCGTTGAGCTGCCGGTTCTGGTTCAGCGCGTTCTCGATGATCACGGTGACCGCGTTGTCCGGGCCGATCAGGTTCGGCAGCAGCACGCAGCCGCCCCAGCCGGGGACCAGACCCAGGAAGCACTCGGGCAGCGAGAAGGCCGGCACCGCGGTGGAGATGGTGCGGTACGTGCAGGCCAGTCCGATCTCGACGCCGCCGCCCATCGCCGCGCCGTTGTAGAACGCGAACGTGGGCACCGACAGCGTGGTCAGCCGCTTGAACACGTCGTGGCCGGCCTTGCCGATGGCGTGCGCGTGCTCGCGCAGGCCGACCTTCTCGACGCCCTTGAGGTCGGCGCCGACCGCGAAGATGAACGGCTTGCCGGTCACGCCCGCCGCGACGATGTCGCCCGCCGCGGCCATCGCCTCGACCTTGTCGATCGCAGCGTTCAGCTCGCCCAGACCGGCCGGGCCGAACGTGTTCGGCTTGGTGTGGTCGAAGCCGTTGTCGATCGTGATCAGCGCGAACCTGCCCGCGCCGCCCGGGAGATCGAGCACGCGTACGGGGAAGTGCGAGACCAGCTCGTCCGGGAAGACCTCGGCGGCCAGTCGGGTCAGGTCGCTCACTTGTCGTTCCCCTCGGAGTTCGCGGTGTTCGCGGTCCAGTTCGGGTTCTCCCAGATGACGGTGCCGCCCATGCCGAGCCCGATGCACATCGAGGTCAGGCCGTAGCGAACCTCGGGGTGCTCCTCGAACTGGCGCGCGAGCTGCGTCATCAGGCGCACGCCGGACGAGGCGAGAGGATGGCCGAAGGCGATCGCGCCGCCGTACTTGTTCACGCGCGGGTCGTCGTCGGCGATCTTGTAGTGGTCCAGGAAGGACAACACCTGGACCGCGAACGCCTCGTTCAGCTCGAACAGGCCGATGTCCTCGATGGTGAGGCCGGCCCGCTCCAGCGCCTTCTCGGTGGCCGGGACCGGGCCGATGCCCATCACCTCGGGCTCGACGCCGGCGAAGGCGAACTGCACGAGCCGCATCTTGATCGGCAGGCCCAGCTCGCGCGCGGCGTCCTCGGAGGCGAGCAGACACGCGGTCGCGCCGTCGTTGAGGCCGGCCGCGTTGCCCGCGGTGACCCGGCCGTGCGGACGGAACGGGGTCTTCAGCGCGCCGAGGCCCTCGAGCGTGGTGCCCGGGCGCATCGGCTCGTCCACGCTCGACAGGCCCCAGCCCTGCTCGATCGAGCGGGCCGCGACCGGCACCAGGTCGGGCTGGATCTTGTTGTCGGCGTACGCCTTGGCGGCCTTGTCCTGGCTGCCGACGGCGAACTTGTCCGCGCGCTCCTTGGTGAGCTGCGGGAAGCGGTCGTGGATGTTCTCCGCGGTGTTGCCCATGACCAGCGCGGACGGGTCCACGAGCTGCTCGGAGATGATCCGCGGGTTCGGGTCGGCGCCCTCGCCCATGGGGTGGCGGCCCATGTGCTCGACACCGCCCGCGACCACGACGTCGTAGGCGCCGAACGCGATGCTGCCGGCGGCCGTGGTGACCGCGGTCATCGCGCCCGCGCACATGCGGTCGATCGAGTAGCCGGGCACCTCGCGCGGCAGCCCCGCGAGCAGCGCCGCGGTGCGGCCGATGGTCAGGCCCTGGTCGCCGATCTGCGTGGTGGCCGCGATGGCGACCTCGTCCACGCGGCCCGGCGGCAGCGACGGGTTGCGGCGCATCAGCTCACGGATACACGCGATGACGAGGTCGTCGGCTCGCGTCTCGTGGTAGATGCCCTTGGGGCCGGCCTTGCCGAAGGGGGTACGGACGCCGTCTACGAAGACGACGTCCCGGACGTTACGAGGCACGAGCGCACACTCCTCCTGCGATGGGTTCGGGCCCCATGCTACTCATGAGTAACCAATGGTCCTAGCCCTCGGCTCCATTCCGGTCACCGACGTGTCCCGCCGGTCGTCTCGTCCGGGTCGTCGCGGGCCGTCGTGGGCCGCGCCGCGGGCGGGATCCCACCCCTCGGCACGTGATGGGGGCGGGGTCGGGTGGCAGTCGCGGGCGACGTGACGTGATCCACTTTCGCCGGCGCGGGCCTTTACCCCGGCTTGACCGTATGGGGGCATTCGGCTGACAAAATAAGCCAAGCCTAGGCTTGGTTAGCCTTGCCTAATAACTGCCTTTCGTCGCATTTGAACACCCGCTTTGTGTATGCGTGTTCGACCCGGTGTGTCCCGCCGTGTCGGGCGCGACGCATCCCCACGCCATCCGTCTGCCGGGCCTCGACCCGTCTTCGCGCTGTCTCGTCCCCGGGAGAGTCCATGTCTGTCGTCCGTCGCCGCCCCGCCGCCCGTGTGCTGGGTACCGGACTGTTGCTCGCGCTCCCGCTCGCCCTCAGCGCGTGCGGCGGTGACGACTCCTCCTCCGGCGACGCGGTCAAGGTCACCGCGAAGGACAAGTCGTGCGACGTCGCGAAGAAGGACTGGTCGGCCGGCAAGAACAGCATCAAGGTGACCAACAAGGGCAGCCAGGTCACCGAGCTCTACGTCTACGCGCAGGGCGACCGGATCGTCACCGAGCGGGAGAACATCGGCCCCGGCACGTCGGCGACGCTGACCTTCGAGATCAAGGCCGGCAAGTACGAGGTCGCCTGCAAGCCGGGCATGAAGGGGGACGGCATCCGGCAGACGATCACGGTCGCCGGTACGCCCGCCGAGAAGCCGGTCGACCCGCGCCTGGCCACGGCCGTCGCGCACTACCGCGCGTTCACCACCGAGACGGTGGACCGGATGTTGCCGATCGCCACCGAGTTTGTGAACGCGGTCAAGGCCGGCGACGTGGCCAAGGCCAAGGACCTCTACCCGAAGTCGCGCCTGGGCTGGGAGACCATCGAGCCGGTGGCGGAGAGCTTCGGCGACCTCGACCCGCAGATGGACGCCCGCGAGGCGGACCTGGAGCCGGGGCAGGAGTGGTCCGGCTGGCACCGGATCGAGAAGACGTTGTGGACGACCGGGCAGATCACCGACGAGGACAAGCGCTACGCCGACCGGCTGCTGGCCGACCTCAAGACACTGCAGTCGAAGGTCGGAACGGCCGAGATCACCCCGACCTCGATCGCCAACGGCGCCAAGGAACTGCTCGACGAGGTGGCGACCGGCAAGGTCACCGGCGAGGAAGAGGCGTTCAGCCACACCGACCTGTGGGACTTCGTGGGCAACGTGGACGGCGCGAAGAAGGCGTTCGACCTGCTCAAGCCGTACGTGGCGGAGAAGGACGCGGCGCTGGCCGGCACCCTCGACGGCGAGTTCGCCAAGATCCAGGGCCTGCTGACCAAGTACAGGCAGGGCGAGGGCTACGTTTCCTACGACACCGTCGACGAGGCCAAGCGCAAGGAACTGTCGGACGCGGTCAACGCGCTCGGCGAGCCGCTGTCGAAGCTGGCTGGCGTCGTCGCCTAGCCCGGTACGGCCGGCCGCGCCGAAGCGGCCGGCCGTATCGAAACGTGCGGTCGCAATACGGCCGGTCGCGGCACGACGTCCGGTCGCAACAAACGCCATAGGGAGGGCCCATGACCGAGATCGAGCACGACACCGAGACGGTCGAGCCGTCGGGTGACGGTTTCAGTCGACGGGCCCTGCTGGGTTGGACCGGCGGCGCGCTCGTGGTCGGCGCCGCGACAGCCGGCGGGGTGGCCACCGCGGTCACCGGCATCGACGACACGTCGGCCGACGAACCGACGGGCGCGGTGGACTTTTACGGCGTCAACCAGGCGGGCATCGCCACCCCGGTCCAGGACCGGCTGCACTTCTGCGTGTTCGACGTGATCACCGACGACCGCGCCAAGCTGGTCAGGATGCTCCGGCAGTGGACCGCGGCCGCGGCCGCGATGACCACCGGGAAGGCGATCGGGACCGGCGCGGACAGCGGCGTCCCACAGTCGCCGCCGGACGACACCGGCGAGGCGGTGGGGTTGCCGCCGAACAACCTCACGCTCACCGTCGGGTTCGGGCCCTCGCTGTTCGACAAGGACGGCAAGGACCGGTTCGGGATCGCCGCGAGGAAGCCCGAGGCGCTCGCCGAACTGCCCCTGTTCCCCGGCGACAAGCTCGACCCGCAGCGCTCCGGCGGCGACATCGCCGTGCAGGCCTGCGCGGACGACCCGCAGGTGGCGGTGCACGCGATCCGCAACCTGGCCCGGATCGGCTTCGGCGTGGTGTCGGTGCGCTGGTCCCAGTTGGGTTTCGGCAAGACCTCCTCGACCACGCCCGAGGCGATGACGCCGCGCAATCTGTTCGGCTTCAAGGACGGCACCCGCAACATCGCCGGCACCGAGACCGAGCGACTGCGCGAGCACGTGTGGGTGCCGGCCGGCGAGGGTCCGGACTGGATGACCGGCGGGTCCTACCTGGTCGCCCGCCGGATCCGGATGCACATCGAGACCTGGGACCGGACCTCGCTCGCGGAGCAACAGGACATCATCGGCCGCTCCAAGGGCGTCGGCGCGCCGCACGGCGCGACCGGCGAACACGACGTGGTCCCGCTCAAGGCGCTGCCGGAGAACTCGCACGTACGGCTGTCGCATCCCGACTCGAACAACGGCGCGACCATCCTGCGCCGCGGCTACTCGTTCGTGGACGGCTCGGACGGGCTCGGCCGGCTCGAGGCGGGTCTGTTCTTCCTGGCCTACCAGCGCGACCCGCGCAAGGGCTTCATCCCGCTCCAGCAGCACCTCGCGGCCAACGACACGATGAACGAGTACATCCAGCACGTGGGTTCGGCCCTGTTCGCGTGTCCCGGCGGGGTGCGCGGCGCGGACGACCACTGGGGGAAGGCGCTGTTCGGCTGACCCGCGGCGACCGTGCCACGCCACCGCGCGCGGTACGTCTCCCGGCCTGCCCCACCGTCCTGTGGGCGTTGCCGCGAAGGGCCCGATCCGAGGTACGGATCGGGCCCTTCGCCGTGGTGTGGTCCTTGCTCAGGCGGTGGCCGGGGTTTCCAGGCCGGCCGCCGGTGTCCTGCTCTTGCCGTCGCCCTTGGGGAGGAAGAGGAACAGGGCCATCACGGGGACCAGATACGCGAGCCAGACGGCGACCTGGAGGACGGTGGGGTCGGGCTGGAAGTTGAGGATGCCCTTGAAGAGGGTGCCGTACCAGCTGTCCGGGGGGATGGTGTCGGTGATGTCGAAGGCGCGGTTGTTGAGGCCGGGGACGAAGTCGGCCTCCTGGAGGTCGTGGACGCCGTAGGCCAGGACGCCGGCGGCGACGACGACGAGGCCGGCGCCGGTCCACAGGAAGAACTTCGCGAGGTTGATCCGGACGGCGCCGGCGTAGAAGAGGTAGCCCAGGACGACGGCGGTGGCCAGACCGAGGGCGACGCCGATCATCGGGTCGGTGTTCTCGCCGGTGGAGCGGGCGGTGCCCCACACGATCACCGCGGTTTCCAGGCCCTCGCGGCCCACGGACAGGAACGCGGTGGTCACCAGCGCGCCGGTACCCATCGCGAGCGCCTGGTCGAGCCGGCCCTGCAATTGCGCCCTGAGCGCGTGCGAGGTGCGCCGCATCCAGAAGATCATCCAGGTCACCAGCAGCACCGCGAGGATCGACAACGACCCGCCGAACAACTCCTGCTGCTTGAACGTCATCTCGGCCGAGGTCAGTTCGAGGGTCGCCTCGAGCGCGACGCTCAGTGCCACCGCGGCGCCGACCCCGAGCCAGACCGCGGGCAGCGCGTCCCGGCGCTCGCTCTTGACGAGATAGGCGATCAGGATGCTGACCACGAGGGCCGCCTCCAGGCCCTCGCGCAGGCCAATCAGATAGTTGGCGAACACAGGCCACCCCACGACTCGAACAAATGTTGAAATTTAGGCGAGGCTAACCAAACCACCCGGCGGTTCCGGCGTCAATGCGGGCAAAGCAAAGCCCCGGTAAGGGTGTCCGGGCACGCACAGGCGGCGAAGCGCGGGCGGCGGGCCGACGCCGGGCGCTGCTCGACACCGGGGTGCGTGCACCGGGCGGGGCGCGCCCGGTGCACGGCCGTACGGCCGTAGCCGTCAGGCGCTCGTGCCGTTGGCGGCGTGCGCGGCCAGTCGCAGGAACGCGCCGGACAGCGCGTGCGCGGTCAGGCCGATCTGCCAGGACCGGGCACCGAACGCGCGCAGTACGTCGGCGACCGCGTCGGCGGTGGGAGCCGCGGGCGGGGCCCAGGCGAGCCGGCGCACGTAGTCCGGCGCGAGCAGGTTCTCGGTGGGCAGCGTGTGCTCGTCCGCGATGGCCGCCACGGCCGTCTTGGCGGCGGTCAGGCGCTCCGCGGCGGCCGGGTCCTTGTCCGTCCATGCCCGGGCCGGCGGCGGGCCCTCGTGCGGCAACGTGGACATCGGCAGTTCGACCTCGGGCAGCGCCCGGGCCTGCTCGATCGCGGCCAGCCACACCCCGGCCTGACGCCGACTGTCGCGACCGGTGAAGCCGGGCAGCGCGAGCAGCGCGGCCACCGAGGCAGGCCCGGCGAGCGCGGCCTCGACGATCGCGCCGTCCGGGATGACCCGGCCCGGCGAGACGTCCTTCTGCCGCGCGATGGCGTCCCGGGCCAGCCACAGCGAGCGCACGATCGCGAGCTGGCGGCGCCGCCGCACGCGGTGCAGCCCGGACGTGCGTCGCCACGGGTCCACCCGAGGCGCCGGCGGCGGCGCGGCGGCGATCGCGGCGAACTCCTGCAGGGCCCAGTCCAGCTTGCCCTGCTCGATCAGGACGGCTTCGAGCTCGTCGCGCAGCTCGATCAGCACCTCGACGTCCAGCGCCGCATAGCGCAGCCACGGCTCGGGCAGCGGCCGGGTGGACCAGTCCACCGCCGAGTGCCCCTTCTCCAACGAGAAGCCGAGCACGGTCTCGACCATCGCGCCCAGTCCCACCCGGGGGAAGGCGGCCAACCGGCCGGCCAGCTCGGTGTCGAAGATCCGTCGCGGCACCATACCGACCTCGGCCAGGCACGGCAGGTCCTGGGAGGCCGCGTGCAGGACCCATTCGGCGTCGACGATGGCCGCGCCCAATTCGGACAGGTCCGGGCACGCGGCGGGGTCGACCAGGGCGCTGCCCGCGCCGGCCCGACGCAGTTGGATCAGATACGCGCGTTGTCCGTAGCGATAGCCCGACGCCCGTTCGGCGTCGACGGCGACCGGTCCCGCTCCGGCGGCGAAGGCGGCGACGGTCTCGGCGAGCGCCCGCGGATCCGCCACGACCGGCGGTACGCCCTCACGAGGTGCCAGTAGAGGGACCGGCGCCGGGGGGACCGGCGCCGGAAGTTCGGATGAGGTTTCGAAGGAGGCGTCGGTCACCCCACCAAAATAACCCGCCCGTCCACCCGATCGGGCAGGTCCCCGCCAAGGTGGGCGCGCCACGGGGGGTGTACGGCGGGTGGAAACCGCACAAAATCAGCCGGCGCGAAACATCCGGGACGTGCCGGGGAGTCGGAATCGGCCCGCCGGCTCGGCGGCGGGACCACCTGTCTCGGGCGCGGCGCCACATGCCGAATCCCGGCGGGTGGGTCCACCCGCCGGGATTGGGCCGTACCTGATGAGGTGTCCTGATGCTCGGCCGACCTGCGTCAGCTGATGATGCCCGCCCGCAACGCGAGGGCCACCATGCCGGCACGGTCGCCCGTGCCCATCTTGCGGGCGATGCGGGCGAGATGGCTCTTGACCGTCAGCGCCGACAGGCCCATCGCCTGGCCGATCGCCTTGTTGGACCGGCCCTCCGCGACGAGGCGCAGGACCTCGATCTCGCGCGCCGAAAGCTCCCGGACGCCGGAGCCGGGCTCCGTCCCGCGCTGTTCCGACGGACGCATGCGGTTTGCCTGGGGCATCCCGTGGTGCATTCCCGCTTGCCGTGCGTGTCCAGGGTTCAGTCCCGCTCGCGCGCCGGTCACGACATAGCCCCGAACGCCCGCGGCAAGCGCGGAACGGACGGCACCGATGTCGTCGGCTGCGGAGAGTGCCAAGCCGTTCGGCCAACCGGACGCGCGCATCTCGGTGAGAAGCGTGAGTCCGGAGCCGTCCGGCAGGTGCACGTCGGCGACACACAGGTCGCGCGGCGTGCCGGCACGGGATCGAGCCTCGGCGATGGTCGACGCCCCGACGACGTCGCGTACACCGAGGGCCCACAGGTGGCGGATGACCGCGTCACGAACCCGAGGGTCCGCGACGACAACCATTGCCGTGGGCTTGGAAGGACGGTAGGCAAGCAGGTTTGCAGGGTGATCGAGAAGTACCGACACCGGGCCTCCTGCGCAGTGATCGCGATTCCCGAAGAAGCGGCCCGACCAGCTACTCCTTCGGGGTGGTCACCCTGTCCTTCGGCACATATGGCGCTCGGCTTTAGAGGAAGATCCAAATCCGTTATGCGACGTTGACCCGGGTGTGTGACCGTGAGGTCTCGTGATGCGGACCCGGCGTGTCAGGAACCGGGTCGCGAGGGCCGGCGCGGTATGGCCACCACCCCCTCGCCGGAAACCACCGGCGGCAAACCCGCGCACGTGCACATGAGTTCGGTCCACGCCAACAGGTGCGGCAACAACTCGTCGTCGGCCGGCGTCCAGGATGCCCGCACCTCGATCTCGGTGCGGGCGATCTGCCCGGAAAGCCCGCCGAAACCCTGCGACGTACTGCGACTGACGGTGCCGCTGGGGGCCCGATAGGCGGCGCCGACGGCGTGCAGGGACTCGGTCAGCCAGGTCCAGCCGACCTCGGGCAGCAGCGGGTCCATGGCCAGCTCGGGTTCGAGTTCGGCGCGCGTCATGGTGACCACGCGGAACGTTCCCTCCCAGGCCTCGTGGCCCGCCGGGTCGTGCAGCAGCACGATCCGGCCGCCGGCCAGTTCGTCCTCGTCCTCGCCCAGGGCCACCTCGGCCGCGAACGCCGCGGAGAAGGGGGCCAGGCCGCGCGGCCGGGACATCTCCTCCAGGACGATCTCCGGGCGCAGGATCGCGGTCCGCCATCCGGCCAGCGCCTGCCGGAACTCCTCGGGCTCCTCGGTCTCGCCGACTGCTGCCATGCCTGGCAGCCTAGGCCGCGCCGGGGTCGCCAGGCCCGGGCGACGCGCCGGGCGGGGGTGCTCGGTCTGGGCCGTCCGGGTGCGTCTGGGACGATGGCGGATGTGACCGAAACGAGCCTTCCGCACGCCACCGTCCGAGACTCGGCCTTCCTGCGGGCCTGCCGACGTGAACCCGTCCCGCACACCCCGGTGTGGTTCATGCGCCAGGCGGGTCGTTCGCTGCCCGAGTACCGCAAGCTGCGCGAGGGCACCGCGATGCTCGAATCGTGCACGCTGCCGGACATGGTCACCGAGATCACCCTGCAACCGGTGCGCCGGCACGGCGTGGACGCGGCGATCTTCTTCAGCGACATCGTCGTCCCGCTCAAGGCGATCGGCGTCGACCTCGACATCAAGCCCGGCGTCGGCCCCGTGGTCGCGAACCCGATCCGCTCGCGCGCCGACCTCGCGCAGTTGCGCGACCTGACGCCGGAGGACGTCCCCTACATCACCGAGGCGGTCGGCCAACTCGTCGGCGAACTCGGCGGCACACCGCTGATCGGCTTCGCCGGTGCGCCGTTCACGCTGGCGAGCTACCTCGTCGAGGGCGGTCCGTCGAAGAACCACGAGCGCACCAAGGCGCTGATGTACGGCGACCCGCAGCTTTGGGCCGACCTGGTGGACCGGCTCGCACAGATCACCTCGGCGTTCCTGAAGGTGCAGATCGAGGCGGGCGCGTCGGCGATCCAACTGTTCGACTCGTGGGCCGGCGCGCTGTCCGCCGCCGACTACCGGGCGTCGGTGCTGCCGGCCAGCACGAAGGTGTTGGCCTCGGTCGAGCACTACGGCGTGCCGCGGATCCACTTCGGCGTCGGTACCGGGGAACTGCTGCGCATGTTCGGCGAGGCCGGGGCCGACGTGGTCGGCGTCGACTGGCGCATTCCGCTGGACGAGGCGGTGACCCGGGTGGGGCCGGGCAAGGCGCTGCAGGGCAACCTGGATTCGGCGGTGGTGTTCGCGCCGTGGGACGCGGTGCGGACCAAGACCGACGAGGTGCTCGCCGCCGGCCGCGCGGCCGAGGGGCACATCTTCAACCTCGGGCACGGCGTCCTGCCGAACACCGACCCCGAGGTGCTCACGCGCATCGTGGCGCACGTGCACGAGGTCAGCGCGCGGTAGGGCGCTCTCGCGTCGAGCGCCGGAGGGGTCGAGGCGACCTCGGCCGGCGCTCGCGGGAGCGGCTACGGTCGCGGCTCGGGCGGCTCCTCCCGGGTGGCGGGGGTCGACGGCTCGGGTCGGGCGGACACGATCGGCGGAGTCGGTGGCATCGGCGCGGTCGAGCCGAGCCAGGCCGGTGCCGGGGGTCGGGTGCGGCGCAGGGGGCGCAGTCGGCGCAGTCGGCGGCCCGTGAAGCGGTCGAGCAGCCAGACCGCGATCAGGATCAGCGCGAACGGGAAGACCGCCGCCAGCACGATCGCGATCACCCGGCCGGTGCCGGCCAGACCGTGCCAGCCCGCCGACCACGCGTCGCCGACCGCGCCGGTGAAGCCGTCGTCGTCGTCCTTCGGTTCGGCCGCCGCCTGTTTCGGGTCGCTGCCGATCGTGATCGTGATCGTCGACAGGTCGGTCTGCGCGGTGAGCGCCTGCTGCCGCTTGAGCAGCGACTCCAGGTCCGCCTCGCGGCGGGTCAACTCGCTCTCCAGGGTGACGATGTCGGCGATCGTGTCGGCCCTGTCCATCAGTTGTCTGGTGCGCTCCAAGCTGCGGCGCTGCGAGTCGATCCGGCTGTTCACGTCCACGACCTCGTCGGTGACGTCCTTGGCGGTGCGTTGCCGGTTGACCACCTTGCCGATCCGGCTCAGTTCGTCCAACGCCCGATCGAACTCGGTCGGCGGGACCTTGAGGGTGAGCGTGGTGGTCGCGGTGTCCGTCCTGCTCGCGTCCCGATCGCTCGAGCGGGTGGTGCGTTCGTCGGTGACCAGGCCGCCGCGTGCCCGGGCGACGGCCTGTGCGTCGGCGGTGGCGCGATCGAGGTCGGGCACCCGTATCCGCAGGTCGCCGGTCAGCACCACCTTGCGCTGCCCGGCGGCCGGGTCGACGGCCGGGTTCGGGGCGGCCTTGCCGCCGGGCGCGCCGGGCGCCGCGGGCGCCGCCGCCTCCGCCGCGCCCGCCGCCGGCTTGGATCCGGATCCGGAGCGGTCCTTGCCGCCCGAACCGTCGCCGCTGCACCCGCCCACCACCAGCACCGCGGCCACGGCGGTCGCGAGCACCGGGCCCGTGCGTCTCGCGTGTCGTGCGCTCATCTCGGTCCCCCTCGAAGTCGGTGATGGGACGGTGCCGAGCCGTGACCGGTTCCGTGCCCGGGACGATGCTCGTGAGAAGGTGCGGTGTGGACAGTTCGCCGGTGGAAAACGGTCGTCATGTCGTCGTCGTGGGTGGCGGAATCGCCGGTCTCACGGCCGCCTGGGTTCTGCTCCGGGACGGCGATCCGGGGCTGACCGTCACGGTGCTCGAGGGCTCCGCCCGGGTCGGCGGCAAGCTGCACGCCGGCACCATCGCCGGCGTCGCGGTGGACGAGGGCGCCGAGTCGATGCTGGCCCGGCGCACCGAGTCGATCGACCTCGCGCGCGAGGTCGGTCTGGCCGCGGACCTGCGCCCGCCGAGCACCGCGACCGCGTCGTTGTGGACGCGCGGGGCGTTGCGGCCGATGCCGCGCGGGCACGTGATGGGTGTGCCCGGCGACCTGGAACCACTGGCCGCGAGCGGGGTGTTGTCGCCCGCGGGCCTGGCCCGGATCCCGCTGGACCACGCGCTGGCGCCGCACCGCTACGAGGACGACGTCTCGGTGGGCCGCTACGTGGCCGAGCGGGTCGGCCACGAGGTGGTGGACCGGCTGGTCGAGCCGCTGCTGGGCGGGGTGTACGCGGGCAATTCCTACGACATCTCGCTGGCCGCGGCGGTCCCGCAACTGCTGCCGTTCGCGCGCGGCGGCGGGTCGCTGGTCGCGGGTGTGCGCGGGCTGCTGGAGCGGGCCGCCGAGCGACCGGGCGGCCCGGTGTTCATGGGCATCCGAGGGGGTGTCGGGCGGTTGCCGGTCGCGGTCGCGGGCGCGGTGGTGGCGACCGGGCGCGGCGAGATCCGGACCCGGACCACGGTGCGCGCGCTGGAGCGTACGCCGACCGGCTGGCGACTGGTCACCGGACCGACCAGCGCGCCGGTGCCGATAGAGGCGGACGCCGTGGTGCTCGCGGTGCCGGCCGCGCCCGCCGCCCGGCTGCTGCGCCCGCACTCGACGGTCGCGGCGGTCGAACTGTCCTCCATCGAGTACGCCGGAATGGCCCTGGTCACCCTCGCGTTCCGGCGCGCCGACCTGGCGACGGTGCCCGAGGGCAGCGGGTTCCTGGTCCCGCCGATCGACGGCCGGCGGATCAAGGCGAGCACCTTCGCGTCCAACAAGTGGGGCTGGATCGCCGACGCGGATCCGGAGACGTTCGTGCTGCGTACCTCGCTCGGGCGGGCCGGCGAGGAGGCCGTGCTGCAACGCGAGGACGCGGACCTGGTCGCCGACTCGCTCGCCGACCTGCGCGACGCGATCGGCCCGATGGCCGAGCCGATCGACACGAAGGTCACCCGCTGGGGCGGGGGGTTGCCGCAGTACGCGGTGGGCCATCTCGGTCGGATCGCGTGCGTGCGCGACGCGGTGGAGCGGCTGCCCCGGCTCGCGGTGTGCGGCGCGGTGTACGAGGGCGTGGGCATTCCGGCGTGTGTGGCGAGCGCGACGTCGGCCGCGGCCGACGTGCTGGCGCAGCTCGCGAAGCCGCTCGCGCGCCCCGTGCGCTGAGCTCGGACACGGGGGAGAGAGAATCGACCCATGACGCAAAGCACCGCGGAGAACACCCCGGAACCGGTCGACGCCGCCGCAGCCGTGATCGAGGCCGCGCTCACCGACGACGTCCTGGAGGCCGAGGGCGCCCCCACGCCGGCGCGCCGCAAGGCCCGCGACCTCAACCAGGTGATCAGGTACACGATGTGGTCGGTCTTCCGGCTCCGTGAGCCGCTGCCCGGCGGCCGGGCCGGCCTGGCCGGCGAGGTCGAGCAATTGTTCGAGCAGCTGCTGGACAAGGACGTCGTGGTGCGCGGTACCTACGACGTCTCCGGCCTGCGCGCCGACGCGGACATCATGATCTGGTGGCACGCCGAGGACTCGGACTCGCTCCAGGAGGCGTACAACCGCTTCCGCCGCACCGGTCTGGGGCGGCTGCTGGAGCCGGTGTGGTCGAACATGGCGCTGCACCGCCCGGCCGAGTTCAACAAGAGTCACATCCCGGCCTTCCTGGCCGACGAGACCCCGCGCGACTACGTCGCGGTGTACCCGTTCGTGCGCTCGTACGAGTGGTACCTGCTGGAGGACGACGAGCGCCGTCGGCTGCTCGCGGAGCACGGGAAGATGGCGCGCGGCTTCCCGGATGTGCGGGCCAACACGGTGCCCTCGTTCGCGCTCGGCGACTACGAGTGGATCCTCGCCTTCGAGGCCGACGAACTGCACCGCATCGTCGACCTGATGCGGCACCTGCGCGGTTCGGAGACCCGTCGGCACGTGCGCGAGGAGGTGCCGTTCTACACCGGTCGCCGGCACCCGGTCGGCGAGCTGCTCGCCGGTCTGGCCTGAGTCGTCCCCGTGCGGCGGTCGGGCGGCCACGATCGGCCCGACCGCCTCGGGGCGCCGGTACCTAGGACGAGCTGCTCGAACACGAGGACCCGCTCGAACACGAAGACCCGCCGGAGCACGAGGACCCGCTCGAACAGGACGAGCCGCTCGAACACGAGGAGCCCCCGCTCCCGCCGCACGAGGAGTTCCCACCGCACGAGGCGTGGTGGCCGTGCGAGTGGTGCCCCTGCCAGTCGGGGCCGGGCGAATGGTGCCCGGGCGAGTGGTGCGTGCCGTATCCGTCGAACGGGTTCGGGCCCGGCGACCACTGGCCGGGGGGCGGGCCGGAGCCGGGGTGGGGGCCGAACCACGACCCGCCGGCCGGCCGGCCGCCGGCGGACCCGTACGGCCGGCCGAACGTGCGGCGCATCCGCCGTCTGGCCGCCGCCCGGACGCTCAGGCTCGCCACCAGCGCGCACGTGCCCGCGATGACGAACGGAACCACCATGAACCAGGTCATGCCACCCACCCTCTGTGCGTGATCGCCTGCTCGTACCTACCGGTCGCGCGTCCACGGGCGGAGCCCGAGCCGTGCCCGCCACCGGCCCCACCGGGACGGCTCGCGCGGGATGAACACCTCGGCCAGCGCGGCCGGCAGCGCGTCGCGCTCCCACAGGTGGGCCGCGAACGCGTGCACGTCCGCACGGGTGCCGCCGTCCGCCGGCTTCGGGTGCACCAGGGCCCACGTGACGAACTCGCCCGGCCAGCGCGGGCCCAGGGCCGTCGCCAGCTCGGGCACCGCGCGCAGCGCCGAGTCGCGCCGCTTGGCGGCCAGCGCGCGCGCCTGTGCGCGCACCCGGTCCGGATCGAAGCCGGCCGGCGTGGGCCCGCCCGCGACCAGCGCCGCGAGCAACTCGCTCTGCTGCCGGGCCAGCCGCTCGCGCGCGCTCACGAGCGCACCGCCGTACGGTCGACCACCGCGCGGATCGCGGCCAGTTCGGCGGCCATCTCGCCGGCGGGCGGGAAGTCGGAGTCGCGCTCCAGCAACACGCGCGGCGGCGGGCGCAGCGCGCACAACATCTCCAGCACCTCGAGGATCGGCGCGGTCACCGGGTGCGCGTGCGTGTCGTGCCACAGGCCGCCGCGCTCGACGCCACCGGCGACGTGCACGTACTCGACCGCCTCCAGCGGCAGTTCGACCAGCGCGGCGGCCGGGTCCAGGCCGTGGTTGACCCGTTCGGTGTGCAGGTTGGCCACGTCGATCAGCAGCCGCACGCCGGTGCGCTCGACCAACTCGGTCAGGAACCGCGCCTCGCTCATCTCGTTGCCGGGCCAGGACAGCAGCGTCGCCGGGTTCTCCAGGGCGAGCGGGACCGGCAGTGATTCCTGGGCGATCCGCACGTTCTCCACGACCACCTCGAGCGCGTCCCGGGTCATCGGCGCGGGCAGCAGGTGGCCGGCCTCCATGCCGCCCGCGCGGACGAACGCCAGGTGCTCGCTGACCAGCGGCGACCCCAGCGCCTCGGCGACCTCCGCCAGCCGGGCCAGTCGCGCCGGGTCGGGCCGGTCCGCGCCCGCGAGCCCGAGGCCGACCCCGTGCGGGATCACCTCCACTCCCCGCGCGCGCAACACCCGCAACGACTCCGGCAGGTGCTCCACACACACGTTCTCGGCGACCACCTCGACGAAGTCGACGCCGGCCAGGCGCTCGACGGTCAGGTCGATCTCCGGCCGCCATCCGATTCCCACCGCTGTCCGCATACGCCCAGCATGACGGGCCCGTCCCGGTCCGAAACAGGCGGAGTTCCCTCGGTTCGCCCGGGACCGGGAACCCCGGACGGGAACCGCGGTCGGGCGCTACCCGCCGCAGCCGTCCGCGCTGCCGCCGCAGGAGCCCGCCCGGGCGCCCTGCGGGGACGCGCAGGACGTGCCGCCGCACCACGCCGAGCCCGGGTCCCGGTTGCCGGGGGTGGGCGCGTTGCGGCGGAAGATCTGCTTGACCACCGGGTCGGGGTAGCGGTCCAGACCCCACAGCGCGACCGCGCCGATCCCGTCGGCGCCCAGCGCCGCCACCGCCGCCTCGTCCCGGCGCACCCGGATCAGCCGGCGCGCGGTCGGCGCGGTGGGCACCACCCGCTCACCGAACACGCCGAGCAGCAGCAGGCCCGCGACGCAGGCCTGGACCCCGATCACCGCGAGCAGCAGGCCCACCCACGGCAGCGCGCTCGCCGCCCCGTCGTCGGCGCCCACGAAGCCCGCCACGGCGGTGGCCACACCCAGCGGGATGGTCGCGAACAGCGCCCAGCGGGGCAGTCGGCGTGCCCGCGCGTCCGGCGGCGCGACCAGACCGTCCGCGAACAGCGAGGCGCCGATCGCCTGGATCTCCGCCGAGGCGGCCACCCGCGTGCGCAGTTCGCGCAGCGGCAGGCCGCCGTACTCCTCGTCCAGCACCCGCAGCGGCGCGTCCGACGCCGCGCCAGGCTCGGGTGTGCGGGTGGCGACGACCTGCCCGTCCCGGCTCACGTGCAGGCCGTCGGTGCCGAGCAGAATCAGGATCGACACGTCCGCCGCGCGGGCGGCGCCGCCGGACACGAACGCGTACTCGGTCGGACCCAGTTCGGCCAGGCGCCGTTTGTTCGCCCGCCGGCCGCCGCGCCGGGCGGACCCGATGGCGACGCCGAGCACGAGCGCCGTCCAGACCGAGTACGCGAGGGGTGGCAACCACGGATTCATGGTCCACAGGCTTAGTGGACGAACACGGTCCGCGTGGGGCGATGTGACCTTTGCCGCACCACCCGAAAGCATGTTTGACCGGCGCCTCGCGCGGCCGCCGCCGGCGCGGACGAGGCCGGTGCCGCGGCCGGGAAGGCCGCGGCAGCGCGCGTCACACCGCCGGGTCGGGTTCCAGGGTCAGCGAGATGGAGTTGATGCAGTAGCGCTGGTCGGTCGGCGTCCCGTAGCCCTCGCCCTCGAAGACGTGTCCCAGATGCGAGCCGCAGCTCTTGCAGCGCACCTCGACCCGGGTCATGCCCATCGAGGAGTCCTCGATGTACTCGACCCGGTCCTCGGCCAGCGGCGCGTAGAAGGACGGCCACCCGCAGTGGCTGTCGAACTTGGTGTCGGAACGGAACAGCTCGGCCCGGCACGCCCGACAGCGGTAGACGCCGGTCGTCTTGGTCTCGGTGTACTCGCCCGTCCAGGCGCGCTCGGTGCCCGCCTGGCGCAGCACCCGGAACTCCTCGGGGGACAGCTCGGCCCGCCACTGGTCGTCGGTCTTCTCGATTTCGTAGGCCATGTTCACATCCAACACGCAACGGTGCCGTGACGTTCCCCTCGGGGACGTCACGGCACCGCGGTTGGTCGACCCGGGCCGACCGGGGCTCAGCGCGGGGCGTTGGCGCGGTCGCGGATCGCGTCCAGGATCTCCGGGCCGAGCAGCGTGACGTCGCCCGCGCCCATCGTCAGGATCAGGTCGCCGGGCCGGGCCAGGCCGGCCACCGAACCCGCGACGTCGGACCAGCTGTGCTCGGTGCGCACCAGGCCGCCGTTGTCCAGCGCGGCGTGCGCGATGATGTTGCTGGTAACGCCGGGTTGCGGGTCCTCACGGGCGGCGTAGATGTCCATCACCACCGCGATGTCGGCGGCGGCCAGCGCGCGGCCCATCTCGACGCCGAGCTGCTGCGTGCGGCTGAACAGGTGCGGCTGGTAGACCGCGATCACCCGGCCGGCGCCCACCGCGCCGCGCGCGGTGGCCAGGTCGGCGGCGATCTCGGTGGGGTGGTGCGCGTACGAGTCGATCACCCGGATGCCGCTCTCCTCGCCCTTGAGCTGGAAGCGGCGGCGCACGCCCTGGTAGTTGCCCAGGCCCTCGGCCATCCGCTGCGGCTCGACGCCCAGCGCCAGGCCGACCGCGAGCGCCATCACCGCGTTGGAGGCGTTGTGCCGACCGGGCACCGCGACGGTGAAGTCCAACTCGCCGCCGGCGGCCTTGCCCCGCACGGTGACCCGGCTGCCCAGACCGAGCGACTCGATCTCCACCAGGCGCAGGTCCGCGTGCTCGCGCTCGCCGACGGTGACCACGTTCAGCGTCGGCAGGGACACCGCGAGCCGCTCGCGCAGAGTGAGCGCGCCGGCGTCGTCGGCGGACACCACCAGGGTGCCGCCGGGGACGATCCGGGCGGCGAAGATCTCGAACGCCTCCAGGACGTCGTCCAGCGAGCCGTAGTTGGCGTGGTGGTCCAACTCGACGTTGAGGACGACGGCGACCTCGGGCGCGTACTTGTGGAAGCTGCGATCGCTCTCGTCCGCCTCGGCCACGAAGATGTTGCCGGAGCCGTGATGCGCGTTGCTGCCCGCCTCGTTGAGGTCGGCGCCGATCGCGAAGGACGGGTCCAGACCCAGCGAGGTCAGGCCGACCGCGAGCATGCTGGTCGTGGTGGTCTTGCCGTGCGTGCCGGCGACCGCCACCGAGCGGCGTCCGTCCATCAGCCGGGCGAGCGCGTCCGCGCGGTGCACGATCGGGATGCCGCGCTCGCGCGCGACGACCAGTTCGGGGTTGCTCTCGCGGATCGCGGACGACACGACCACACAGGTCACGTCGTCGGCCACGTTGGCCGCGTCGTGGCCCACGTGCACTGTGCAGCCGAGCTGGCGCAGCGCGAGCACCTGCGTGGAGTCCTTGGCGTCGCTGCCGGACACCCGCGCCCCGCGGATCGCGAGGATCTTGGCGAGCCCGGACATGCCGGCGCCACCGATGCCGACGAAGAAGGGGCTGCCGAGGTCGACGGGCTCGGCGGGGGGTGCCATGAAGCGGGCTCCTTCGAATCGTGGGACCCGGGCGGTTCGGCGCGGGCTCCCCGCGATTGTGTCAGCCCAGATCGTGTGCGAAGAGCTTGAGCACCGGGACACCCACGTTCTGCCGGGCCCGCGAGGCCCAATCGCGATGGAAGACCTCTTCGATGAAGTGCGGGTCGGTGAGCACGATCACCTCGTCGGCGTCGTGCCGCTCGACGATCTGCTTGAGCGTGTCCAGCGGGTCGCGCCCGGGGGTGGTCTCGCCGACCGCGTTCGCGCCGAACGCGCGCAGCGCCGCCACGCTCGCCTCCAGGGTGCGCCGGGCCGCGTCCGCGCCGTCGTCCGGGCCGGGCCGGTCCTCGATGTCCTCCGCGGCCTCGTCCAGCCGGACCAGGGCCACGTCGTCCAGCGCCTGGAGCAGCTTGCGATGGTCGGCCTTGCCGGGCAGGACCACCACGAAGGAGGTCTCGACGCCCTCGTGCAGGCTGGTGACGAACTTGACGTCCGCCTCGTTCAGGACCTTTTCGACGAGCAGCACGATCGTGTACACGCAACACTCCCTTGATCCACGTGAGCCGGCCGCCGGGCCGGTGTCTGAGCCCCGTCTGCCCGGGGGACCACCCTCCCACTCTCCGGATCGACGACCGTCCGGCGACCATTCGGCGACCGCTCGGATGCGCTCGGAAGCGCTCGGAAGCGCTCGGAAGCGCTCGGGATCGCGCGGGGACGATCGCTCAGGGGCGGACGTAGCGGGCGAACAGCGACCCGTCCTCCTCCAGCAGCGAGATCGGGCGCATCGACATCGCGCCGGTCAGGCCGGGGCCCGCCAGGATGCGATCGGCGGGGCCCGCGGTCAGCAGCGGGCTCACGGTCAGGCACAGCTCGTCCAGCCGACCGCACGCGGCGATCTGGGCCAGTACGTGCGGTCCGCCCTCGGTGAGCTGCCGGGTCAGTCCGCGTGCCGCCAGCGCGTCCAGGGCGCTCGGGAAGTCCACCCGGTCCCGCCCGGCCCGGAGCACGTCGCCGTACTCGGCCGCCGCCGCCAGGCCCTCCGGGCGGGCGTTCTCGCAGGTGATCACGATGGTCGGGGTGATCGCCTCGGTGAACAGCGGGGTGGTGAAGTCGATGGCCAGGCTGCGCGAGACGATCGCGATCACCGGTGCCGGGAGCTGCCCGGCGGCGGCGCGCGCGGCGGCGTAGGCGGGCTTGGGCTTCGGCGGCCGGTAGCCCTCGTTGCGCACCGTGGACGCGCCCACCACGATCACGTCGGCCAGGCCGCGCAGCACGCCGAACACGCGCTTGTCCGCCGGTGAGGACAACCCCGCCGACAGGCCGTCGGGGGCCTGCGCGGCGCCGTCCAGGCTGGCCACCATGTTCGCCCGCAGCCAGGTTCGACCGGGGGGATAGGCGTACGCCTCGACGAGGTCGACGTCGGGCTCGGCGGGGGCGCTGGGCACGGGAAGGAGACGGCGCATGCGACCGAGTTTTGCACGGGTCGTAGGCTTGATGATCGTGTCCGTGCCCCACGTCGTGTCGCTCACCCGGCGTCAGCCCAGCGTCCCCGCCGACCGTCTCGTCGCCGAGATGGTTCCGCCGCCGCGCTTCGGCGACGTGCGCTTCGATACCTACATCCCCGATCCGAACCAGCCCGGGCAGGCCGCGGCCGTGGTGCGCCTGGAGCGGTTCGCCGCCGAGCTCAACGGCGACGGCGGGAACGGGAAGCGGCGCTGGTTCCGCCGCGAGCCCGCGGCCGGACCGAGCGGGATCTATCTCGACGGCGGCTACGGCGTCGGCAAGACGCACCTGCTCGCGTCGCTGTGGCACGCCGCCCCCGGGCCCAAGTCGCTGTGCACGTTCGTCGAGCTGACCAACCTGGTCGGCGCGCTGGGCTTCCGGCACACCGTCGAGGCGCTGTCCGGACACCGGTTGTTGTGCATCGACGAGTTCGAGCTGGACGACCCGGGCGACACCGTCCTGGTCTCCACGCTGCTCGGCAAGCTGGCCGACGCGGGGGTCAAGCTGGCCGCGACCTCGAACACGCTGCCGGACAAGCTCGGCGAGGGGCGATTCGCCGCGCAGGACTTCATGCGCGAGATACAGAAACTGTCCGCGCGCTTCGAGGCGCTGCGCATCGACGGCGAGGACTACCGGCACCGCGGCCTGCCCGCCGCGCCGACGCCGGTCGAGGACGACGTGGTCGGTGAGTCCGCCGAGGCCGCGCCCGACGGCGCCGCGCTCGACGACTTCCCCGACCTGCTCGCCCACCTGGCCGGCGTGCACCCCAGCCGCTACGGCGCGATGCTCGACGGCGTCACCGGGATCTTCTGGCGTGGTGTGCGCCCGGTCGGGGACCAGGCGACCGCGCTGCGCCTGGTGGTGCTCGCGGACCGGATGTACGACCGGGAACTGCCGATCGTCGCCTCGGGCGTGCCGTTCGACGAGCTGTTCACCGAGGAGATGCTGGCCGGCGGCTATCGCAAGAAGTACCTGCGCGCGGTATCGCGCCTGGTGGCGATGGCGCGCGACGGCGCGGGTCGCGTCCCGACGCACTGACCGGAGCGGCCGTGCGGGGTCCGGGGTCGGCCGTGCGTCGCGCGGGTGTTGTCCGTGGGCGACCGGTATGCGGGTGAGGCATCATCGGAGCCGGGTCCCGACGACGCGGAGGCAGCGCATGGCGAAGAAGGCCGAACGCAAGAGTGCAGGCAGGGCCGACCGGGACTCGAAGAGGCACGCCCCGGTGGGCCTGGGCGAGGCGCCGCGGGACAAGGCCGCCGCGAAGGCGGCCAAGGCTGCCGCCAAGGCCGCCAAGACCGCCGAGGTGTCGAAGCCCGAGAAGCCCGAGAAGGCTGTAAAGGTCACCAAGGCCGAGAAGGCGCTGAAGGCCGAGCGGGAGCGCCTCGCCGAGCAGGCCAGGGCGGCGCGCAAGGCGGCCAAGAAGGCCGCCAAGGCCCGGGAGGCCGCAGCCGAGCGCGAGGCGGCCGAAGCGGCCGAGGCCGCGAAGGTGGCCAAGAAGCGCGCGAAGAAGGCCGCCAAGCAGGCGGCCGAGCGGGCCGAGGCCGAGCGCGCCGCCGCCGAGGCACTCGGCTTCCCCACGGGTGGGCTCGAAACCGGTGGGCTCGAAACCGGTGACCTCGAAGCGGGTGGTGGCCTGGAGGTGGTCGGGCTCGAATCGGTCGAACTCGAGACGCTGGAACTCGAGACGCTCGTCGAGGAGCGGGCCGAAGCCGCGGACGCCGTCGAGCCGGCGGCCCAGCCCGTGGCCGAGCCGCCCCGGCTCCGGGTCGTCGCCGAGCGGCCCGCCGACATCCCTCGCCCCCGGAGCGACGTACCGTCCGTCCGGGCCGCGCTGCGCCCGACCGGCGGCCCGGTCGACCTGAGCACGATCGACCCGCGCGCGACCCCGGCCTTCGCCGGCGACAAGGCGGACGCGGTCGCCGACATCGCCGCGATGGGCCCGCGACTGGCCGAACTCCAGGAGAAGTTGTACGCGCAGGCGGTGGCCGGTGGTGCGCGGCGCCGGGTGCTGCTGGTGGTCCAGGGCATGGACACCTCCGGCAAGGGCGGCACGGTCAAGCACGTGATCGGTCAGTTCAACCCGTCGGGCTGCCACATCCACGCGTTCAAGGCGCCCACCGAGGAGGAGCTCGGGCACCCGTTCCTGTGGCGGATCCGCAACAACCTGCCGGGACCCGGCCTGATCGGCGTGTTCGACCGCTCGCACTACGAGGACGTGCTGATCGCGCGAGTGCGCAACCTGGTCCCGCGCCAGGTGTGGGCGCGCCGCTACGGCGCGATCAACCGGTTCGAGCAGGGGCTGGCCAAGGACGAGGTGACCGTGGTCAAGGTCTTCCTGCACATCTCGCCCCAGGAGCAGAAGGAGCGCCTGCTCGCGCGGCTGGACAACCCGGACAAGCACTGGAAGTTCAACCCGGCGGACATCGACGAGCGCGCGGTGTGGCCGCAGTACCAAGCGGCCTACGAAGCGGCGCTGGAGAGGTGCGACCTCGACGCGGCTCCCTGGTACGTGGTGCCCTCGGATCGCAAGTGGTACCGCAACTGGGCGATCAGCCGGCTGCTGCTGGAGCACCTCACCGAGGTGGACCCGCAGTATCCGCCGGGCACCTTCGACGTCGAGGCGGAGCGTAAGCGGCTGCTCGACACGTGAGCACGATCGCGCGCGGGTCGGATCGGATCCGGGACGACCCGCGCGCACGCCGACGGTTCTAGCGTGACCCCACACGCACCACCGCGACCGAGGTCGCGGGCAGGCGCAGCGTGGTGCCGACCAGGCCCCGGCGGATCTCCGCGCGGTCGTCCCACGCCGCGACGATCTCGGCCGCGCCGGTGCCCATCGGCAGCGTCGCGGGCTGCTCGGCGAGATTGACCGCCGTACGGAACGCGCCCCGGTGCACCATCAGCCAGCCGGCGGTCTCCTCGAAGGTGACCTGCACCCGGGTCAGGTCCGGATCGGTCAGGTTCTCCCACTCCCGGCGCAGCGCGATCAACCGCTTGTACCAGGCCAGCAGCGCCGCGTGCGGGGCGCGCTCGCGCTCGTCCCAGTCCAGACACGAGTCGCGCACGGTCTGCGGCGACTGCGGGTCCGGGATCTGCGTGGCGTCCCAGCCGTGCGAGGCGAACTCGGCGCGGCGTCCGCCCCGCACTGCCTCCGCCAGCGCGGGATCGGTGTGGTCGGTGAAGTACTGCCACGGCGTGGATGCGCCCCATTCCTCGCCCATGAACAACATCGGGGTGAACGGCGAGGTCAGCACCAGGGCCGCGCCCGCGGCCAGCAGCGCCGGCGGCAGCGTGGCCGAGATCCGGTCGCCGGTGGCCCGGTTGCCGACCTGGTCGTGGGTTTGCAGGTAGCCCAGGAAGCGGTACGCGGGCATCCGCGAGGTCGGCACCGGGCGGCCGTGCGTGCGCTCGCGGAACGAGGACCACGTGCCGTCGTGCAGCCAGACCCGGGTGAGCGTCTTGGCGAGCGTGCCCATCGACCCGAAGTCGCCGTAATAGCCCTGCCGTTCACCGGTGAGCAGGGAGTGCAGGGCGTGGTGGAAATCGTCGCTCCACTGGGCCTGGACGCCCATCCCGCCGCTCTCGCGCGGGGTGACCACGCGCGGGTCGTTCAGGTCCGACTCGGCGATCAGGAACAGCGGCCGGCCGGTCGAGGCGGCGAGCTTGTCCACCGCCTCGGACAACTCCTCGAGGAAGGGCACCGCGCGGTTGTCCGCCAGCGCGTGCACCGCGTCCAGCCGCAGCCCGTCCACGTGGTAGTCGCGCAGCCACATCAGCGCGCTGGCGACCAGGTAGGCGCGCACCTCGTCGGAGCCGGGGCCGTCCAGGTTGACCGCCCAGCCCCACGGCGTCTTGTAGCGGTCGGTGAAGTAGGGCCCGAAGCGCGGCAGGTGGTTCCCGGACGGCCCCAGGTGGTTGTGCACCACGTCCAGGATCACGCCCAGGCCGTGCCCGTGGCAGGCGTCCACGAAGCGTTTGAGGCCCTCCGGACCGCCGTAGGGTTCGTGCACCGCCCAGGGGCACACGCCGTCGTAGCCCCACCCGGCCTTGCCCGGGAAGGCGGACACCGGCATCACCTCGACGTGCGTGACGCCCAGGTCGACCAGGTGCTCCAGCCGCTCGATCGCCGCCGCGAAGGTGCCCTCGACGGTGAAGGTGCCGATGTGCAGCTCGTAGACCACCGCGCCGGGCAGCGGCCGGCCGGTCCAGGACTGATCGGCCCACGCGTACGCGGCGTGGTCCACCACCCGGCTCGGGCCGTCCGGACCCTGTGGTTGCCACGGCGAGCGCGGGTCGGGCAGCGGTGTGCTGCCGTCGATCACGAACGCGTAGTCGCTCCCGTGGACCGCGGCCGGCACGTCCGCCTGCCACCACCCGGGCCGGTTCGCGTCCCGCATCGGCTTGCGCCGGCCGTCGACGACGACGTCGAGGGACGACGCTTTCGGAGCCCAGACCTCGAACCTGACCACGATGGTTGTGTCCTTTCCGGGAACGTGCGGGCGAACGTGGCGACGGGTGGCGGCGGATGCGAACGTGCGTGAGCGGGGGCGGCCGGGTCAGCCGCGGGTGAGCAGGGCCACCGGCAGGTTCTCCAGGATGTGCCGCAGCCGGGCCTGGCCGGTGTACGTGTCGCCGGTGAGCGCGTCGACCCAGCGGCCCGGCGGCAGCGGGAGCAGCGCGCCGCCCCAGCCGCCCTTGGCCGCGAGACCGGCCGGCAGTCGGGTCGCCACGGTGATCGCCTCGCCGCCGCGCACGAACGCGATCGCGTAGTCGGCCTCCTTGCCGCGCGCGAGCAGCGGCTCGTAGGCGCCGGCGAACCAGGTCGGATGCTCGCGCCGCAGCCGCAGCGCGGCCGAGGTGACCTTGAACTTGAGCGCGTCCAGCGGGCCGTGCTCGCGGCCGAAGTCGACCGGGGCCCGGTTGTCCGGGTCGACCAGGGTGTACAGCGCCAGTTCGCCGCCCTGGTAGACGTCCGGCACGCCCGGCATGGTGAGCTGGACCAGCTTGGCACCGAGCGAGACGGTGCGTGCGGGACGGTCCAGGTCGGTGACGAACTCGGCGATGTCGGCGGTGAGTTCCTCGTCCGCCAGGACGGCGCGCACGAACGCCTCGCTCGCCTGTTCGTAGTCGGGGTTCGGGTCGGTCCAGGTGGTGGCCCGGGCCGCCTCGCGCATCGCCTTGCGCAGGTAGGCGACGGCCCGGTCGGGGCTCAGCGGCCACGCGCCGACCAGGGTCTGCCACAGCAGGTAGGTGTCGTAGCCGTCCGGCCCGAAGCGGAACTCGGAGCGGTGCGGCCGGGACCAGTCGTTCCACGTGTGCACCCGCTCGGCCCAGTCCTCGGGCACCTCGGCCAGCACCGTGAGTCGGGCCCGCACGTCCTCGCTGCGCTTGGTGTCGTGGGTGCTCAGCGTGGTCATCGTGGTCGGCGACATCCGCGCGCACGCGGCGTGGAAGCCGGCGATGTCCAGGCCGATCGAGTCCGGTGCGCCGCCGACCTCGTTCAGCGAAGTCAGGCCGTACCAACGGTAGAACGCGCGGTCCTCGACGCCCTTGGCCGCGAGCGCCGTCGCCACCTGGCCGAAGCGGGTGCCGAACTCTCCGTCGGCGAGCGCGAGTTCGGCGATCTCCCGGGCCGCTTCGGAGACCTGCCCGGGGACGCCGGTGAGGGCGCGTGCCATCGCCGCGATCGATTCGGGGCCGCCGCCGGGGTAGGGGCGGTAGGTGGGGAACGCGGCCAGCAGCGGCGGCAGCGCGCGGCCGATGTCACCGGCGCCGGCGATCGGTTCGAGTCGGTCCAGGGCCCGTCGCAGTCGGGCGAACTCGGTGGCAAGCCCACCGTCGAGCACCTCGGCCTTGGCCTCCTGGGCGAGATAGTCGAAGCCCTCACGGACGCCGGTCTGCTCGCGGTGCAGTGCGCGCAGCGGCTCGGCGCCCTCGGGGTCGGTGAACAGGGAGTCCACCCGGCGCAGCGCGTCGTAGCCGGTGGTGCCGTCGCAGGCCCAGTCGGCGGCGAGCCGCTCCTCGTCGGCGAGGATCTTCTCCACCACGATCCACGCGTTCGGCGCGGCGGCGCGCAGCCGGTCCAGGTACGCGCGCGGGTCGGCGAGCCCGTCCGGGTGGTCGATCCGCAGGCCGTGCACCAGGCCCTCGTTGAGCAGCCGCAGGATGGTCTCGTGGGTGGCCGAGAAGACCTCGTCGTCCTCCTGGCGCAGCCCGATCAGGCCCGCGATGGTGAAGAACCGGCGGTAGTTGAGCTCGGTGTCCGCGCGCCGCCAGTGCGCGAGTTCGAAGTGTTGCGCGGCGAGCAGCTCCTCGAGCGCGAGCTTGTCGGTGCCGGCCCGGAGCGGGAACTCGTGGTCGTGGTAGCGCAGCACGTCGCCGTCCACGATCAGCTCGTCGGCGACCTCCTCGACGGGTCCGCCGAGCACGGGCAGCAGGACCCGGCCGTCGTGCCGCGTCCAGTCGATGTCGAACCAGCGGGCGTAGGGCGAGTCCGGCCCGTCCCGCAGGGTCTCCCACAGCGGCCTGTTGAGCGACTCGGGCGTGGGCACCGCCATGTGGTTGGGCACGATGTCCACCACGATGCCCAGGCCGTGCGCGGCGGCCGAGGCGGCGAGCTCGCGCAGGCCGTCCTCGCCGCCCAGGTCGGCGGACACGCGCGAGTGGTCGACGACGTCGTAGCCGTGGGTGGACCCGGGCACCGCCTGCAGGATGGGTGACAGGTGCAGGTGGCTCACCCCGAGCGAGGCGATGTAGGGCACGGCGGCGGCGGCGTCGGCGAACCCGAAGGCGGGTTGCAGTTGCAGCCGGTAGGTGCCGGTGGGGACACGCGAAGGCGACGAGGTCATGCGGACAAGCTTCCCCGGAGGACCACGGGCTACCACCCGCCGGGGTGGTGAAACCTGATCGGACGCGCGTCGGCGGGCTCGGGCGGCGGGGGCGACGCGCCGGCTCGACGAGCCGTGCCCCCGGTCGAGCGCCGGGGGCACCGGTGCGTAGGCGCACGCCCGGTCAGGGCCGTTGCAGCACCACCAGTGAGCGGGCCTCGACCGATTGGCAGGAGCCGCCGTCGACGGTCGCGCGGGTCTTGGGCTCGTGCATCGTGGTCTTGTCGTCGGCGGTGTCGACCACGACCGTCCAGGTCTTGCCCAGGCCGTCGGGGATGGTGAACTCCTCGGCCTCGTGCGAGGCGTTGAACAGGAGCAGGAACGAGTCGTCGGTGATCTTCTGACCGCGCGGGTCGGGCTCGGAGATGGCGTTGCCGTTGAGGAAGACCGCGACGGACTTGGCCGCCGCCGCCCACCAGTCGCCGTCGGACATCTCCTCGCCCGTGGGCGTGAACCACGCGATGTCGGTGAGTTCGTCGTGGGTGCCCTGGACCGACCTGCCGTGGAAGAAGCGCCGGCGCCGGAACACCGGATGCTCTGCCCGCAGCCGGGTCATCATCCGCATGAACTCCAGTTGGTCGGGCTCCTCGCCCTGTGGCCACTTCACCCACGCGAGTTCGTTGTCCTGGCAGTAGACGTTGTTGTTGCCCCGCTGGGTGCGGCCGAACTCGTCGCCGTGCGCGATCATCGGCACGCCCTGGGACAGCAGCACGGTGGCGATGAAGTTGCGCTGCTGGCGGGCCCGCAGCGCGAGCACGTCCGGATCGTCCGTCTCGCCCTCGACGCCGTGGTTCCAGGAGCGGTTGTGGCTCTCGCCGTCCCGGTTGTCCTCACGGTTGGCCGCGTTGTGCTTGTCGTTGTAGGACACCAGGTCGTGCAGCGTGAAGCCGTCGTGGCAGGTGACGAAGTTGATCGAGGCGATCGGCCGCCGGCCGTCGTCCTGGTACAGGTCGGAGGAGCCGGTCAGCCGCGAGCCGAACTCGGCCAGCGTGCGCTCCTCGCCGCGCCAGAAGTCGCGCACGGTATCCCGGTACTTGCCGTTCCACTCGGTCCACAGCGGCGGAAAGTTGCCCACCTGGTAGCCGCCCTCGCCCAGGTCCCACGGCTCGGCGATCAGCTTGACCTGGGACACCACCGGGTCCTGCTGGACCAGGTCGAAGAACGAGGACAGCCGGTCCACCTCGTGGAACTGCCGGGCCAGGGTGGCCGCGAGGTCGAAGCGGAAGCCGTCGACATGCATGTCGGTGACCCAGTAGCGCAGCGAGTCCATGATCAACTGGAGCACGTGCGGACTGCGCATCAGAAGGCTGTTGCCGGTGCCGGTGGTGTCCAGGTAGTAGCGCTTGTCGTCGGCGAGCCGGTAGTAGGAGGCGTTGTCCAGGCCGCGGAAGGACAGTGTGGGACCGAGGTGGTTGCCCTCGGCGGTGTGGTTGTAGACCACGTCGAGGATCACCTCGATGCCCGCCGCGTGCAGCGCCTTGACCATCGAGCGGAACTCCTGCACCTGCTGCCCGCGTTCGCCCGTGGACGAGTAGGCCGCGTGCGGCGCGAAGAAGCCGATCGTGTTGTAGCCCCAGTAGTTGCGCATGCCCAGGTCGGACAGCCGGTGGTCCTGGACGAACTGGTGTACCGGCATCAGCTCGATCGCGGTCACGCCCAGGCTCACCAGGTGCTCGATCACCGCCGGGTGCGCCATGCCCGCGTAGGTGCCGCGAATCTCCTCGGGCAGCCCCGGATGGGTGCGGGTCAGCCCGCGCACGTGCGCCTCGTAGATCACCGTGTCGTGGTACTCGGTGCGTGGCGGCCGGTCGTCACCCCAGTCGAAGTACGGGTTGATCACCACCGAGGCCATCGTGTGCGGCCCGGAGTCGGTGGTGCTCATCAGGTCCGGGTGCTCGAACGAGTAGCCGTACATCGACTCGTGCCAGTGCACCTCGCCGCACATCGCCTTCGCGTACGGGTCGAGCAGCAGCTTGTTCGGGTTGCACCGGGCCCCCGAGGCCGGGGCGAACGGGCCCTGGACGCGGTAGCCGTACCGCTGTCCGGGCTGGATCCCGGGCAGGTAGGCGTGCCGGACGAACGCGTCGGCCTCGCGCAGCTCGACACGCCGCTCGGTGCCGTCTTCGTCGAGAAGGCACAACCAGACGCGTTCGGCGGCCTCCGAGAAGACCGCGAAGTTGGTGCCGGCGCCGTCGTACGTGGCGCCGAGCGGATACGGATGACCGGGCCAGACCTGCATGAGCAACCTGCTTTGTCGCGGATCGTGCTTCGGCAGCTTGCAGTCTCCCGTACCGAACCGGATCCATGTGCGAGATCCGCTCCGGCGTCCCCCGGTCGGGTGGAATTCCGGCCCGGGGCGGTGGTCGTGCGCGCCGTCGACTGCGATCGGTTTCGATCGGAACGATCAGATCCAGTCGAGCAGTTCGGCCGCGAGCATCTCGTCCCGGCACGGCCACGGGCCGCCGCACGAGCATCCGGCCTCGTTGGTGCCCGCGACGGTGGTCCGCCGGTGGTGGGCGAAGATGTCCGCGACCACGTCGCGGTACTTGGCGAAATCGTCCTCGGCGCCGTTTCGTCCCGCCGGGATCCTGCTGTTCGTGGCCAACATGACGACCTCCTGGGTGCCACGGTTCCTGCCGCATGAGACGGACCGTCGATCCGTCCCGGTTGCGTCTCGGAACAGGTGGAGGGAAGACCCTCTCCCGTCCGGCAATTGTTCCGGCACGCCGTCGTGCCGCTGGGCAGAAGTTGCCAGAGCGCGTCGAGTCCCCCCAATCGCCTTACGCCATCCGGGTAATCCGCGCGGCTCCATCACTCGAACGGGGTATCCGACCCGGCCCGCGCGGGCTCCCCGAGGCCCCCGGGTTTCGCTATACGCTCGTTCGGTTCCGGCTCGACGACGAACGGATGGGACGCGATGGCCGATCGGGAGTCCGACTCGCCACCCTCGACGACCGAGAATCCTGTGGAGGGGACGAGTACGACCGGCTTCGGTGACCTGGGCGGCCCGCTGCCGGGCGGCGGCGGTGACACCTTCCCGGATCCGTACGCCCCCTACCCCGACGGCGAGTCCTCGGCCGGGACGGCCGGGCTCACCGACACCGGCTCGTTCGCGATCGACCCGGGAGCGCTGCCCGGCCCCCGGCACGCGATCGTCGACACCGCCGTCCTGGACGGCTCCGGCCCGCCCGACCCGATGCCCGGGATAGACCCCGCGACGCTCACCTGGACCGAGGAGGACTGGGCCGGCGCGCTGCTGCGGGCCCGCCGGGCGGGTCGGGCGTACGTGTACCTGAACCTGATCGAACAGCGGCTGCGCGCGGTGATCGGCGCGGTGCTCATCCCGGTCTACGGCCCCGGCGAACACCCCCACGACGACGGCGCCTGGGTGCTGGCCGCGGCCGGCAACGCGCAGAACGAATGGGTCGAACGCGCCGAGGCGGTACGGGAGATGAGCCGCCGCCGCGGATACATCGTGGACCCGGCCGACGACGAACTGATCGCGTTCCTGACCCTGCCGCAACTGCGCGAGCTGATGGTGCGCAACTGGTGGTGCTTCGAACCGTTCCTGCCCGACCGGCGCAAGCTGGAACGCGCCCTGGAAGAGGTCGAGATCGGCCGGCACATCGTGGCCCGCAACCGGGTGTTGTCGCCGGATGTGCTGGCCCAGGTCGAACGCGCGTGCCTGCGGGTGCTGGCGATGCTGGACGGCCCGCTCGCCGACCGGGGCGACCGCAGGCTGGCGCTGGACGCGGTGGAGGAGCTGTTCGCCGGGCGCTACGCGGACGTGGTCGGGGTCTTCCAGGACCGCTCGGCGCTGCAACGCCGGTTGCCGTTCGCCGACCTGGTGGACGGCGCGCGCGGGATCGACGCGATGGGCGTGTCGCTGAACCTGCTGTGCCAGAACTACTCCGGGCGCGATCTCGCCCGGCTGGGCGCGAGCGGCTGCGAGATGCGGCTGTTGTTCCTGAACCCGGCCGGCGACGCGATGAAGCAGCGGGAGCGGGACGAGGGCATCAAGAAGGGGCTGCTGTCCCGGATGACCACGCTCAACATCCTGCACATGCGCCGGATCCGCTCGAAGCTGCGCGAGCCCAGGCGGATCGAGATCCGGCTGTACGACGAGGCGCCTCGATTCGGCGCCTACCTGGTGGACGGCGACGTCGGCCTGGTCCAGCCGTACCTGCGGCACGCGCGCGGGATCGAGTCGCCCGCCTTCGTGCTGCGCGCCGACGCGGCGGGCGACACGGTGCGCGGGCTCTACCCGTTGTTCCAGGAAGAGTTCGAGCAGCAGTGGGCGGACAGCAAGCGCACCTCGTGAGCGCCCGCGGCGCTCAGAACGCGTGCCAGCGGGCGTCCAGGTCGCCGGTGCGCAGCGTGCGGACCCGGTGGTGGAACTCCTCCTCCGCCGCCGGGTTGCCGGGCACGTGCTGGGCGACCCAGGCGGTGGCGGCCAGTTCGCGGGTGTCGCGCAGCACCGGGTAGCCGGGCCAGTCGGTGACGTCGAAGCCGTACTTCTTCGCGAACCGTCGCTCGGCGCCGTCGGGCAGGCCGTAGCGCACCGCGGACAACGGGGTGGGCACCAGGTCGAACTCGCGCAGGTCGTGGGCGACCGTCTCCCAGTCCAGCAGCAGTGCCCGGCCGCCGTGCACGCCGACGTTGCGCAGCAGCGCGTCGCCGTGGATCAGGCCGCGCGGCAGCGTCGGGGTCAGCTCGCGGCAGGCCGCCTGAAGCGCGTCGCGGCGGGCCAGCAGAAAGCGGCGATCCTCCAACCCCACCGCGGCGTCCGCGGAGTCCAGCCAGGTCTCCACGAGCGCGAGCGGCTCCCGGGCGGGCAGCGCGAACGGCGGCGCGGGCAGCGCGTGCAGCTTCTTGAGCAGTTTGGCCAGGTCGACGATGTCCGGCTCGCGCTCGGCCGGCGAGAGCAATTGCCAGAAGGTGACCGGACGGCCGTCGATCGACACCGGCTGCGGGTCGACGCCCGCCGCCGGTCGCACCGCGGGGAAGTCCTGTTCGGCGAGCCAGCACGCGACCGCGATCTCGCGGCGGGCCCGCTCGGCCATGTGCGCCCCGCGCGCGACCCGGACCACCAGGCCCGGACCGGGCAGCGCGAACACCGCGTTCTCGCCGAAGGCGAGCAACGTGGCGCCGGCGGACGGCACTCCGACCTTCGCGCACGCGCGTACGAGTACCGAACGTTCGCCGGCCACCGAGTCGATCACGCCGGTGATGGTACCGGTCTCGGGTCAGGCGGAGAGCCGGGATCGCGACGGCAGCGCCGCGTCGTAGCGGTCGAGCACCAGACGGGCGATCTCGTCGGTGTCCGCGACCGGCTCGGTGATCGGGTCGGCGCCCGCCGCCGCGGCCTGCTCGCGGATCCGGTCAGGCAGGATGCCCGGCGCCAGCATGCAGGACGCGACGACGATCCGCTCGGCGCCCAGAGCGCGCAGATCGGCGACCGCGGCGCCGATCGTGGAGCCCTGGTGGACGGAGGCGAACGCGGGGACCACGGCGCACCAACCGGTGCGCCGCCACTCCCGCGCGACGATGGTGATCACCGCGTTCGCCTCCGGGTCGGTGGAACCGGCGGTGGCCAGGACGACGCCGTAGCGGCCGTCGCCCGGCCGTACCCCGGCCTCGCGCATGCGCAGGTCCAGGGCGGCCAGCAGGAGCGGAGAGGGGGCCAGTGTGGCCGCCTGACGCACGGTCAGGCGGGTGTGTCGCAGTACGTCGGGCACGTCCTGCTTGGCGTGGAACGCCGGGGTGAACAGCAGCGGCACCGCGACCACCGCGTCCGCGCCGGCGTCGGCCAGTTCGTCCAGGCGCTCGGGTACCCGCGGGCCGCAGTGGTCCAGGTAGCCGATCTCCACCCGCAACCCCGGCCGCAGCGCGCGAACGCGTCCGGCCAGGGCGGCCATCGCCTCGGCGTGCCGAGGGTCGCGGCTGCCGTGCGCGACGGCCAGGAGCGGGGGAGCGGGGCGCATGACTACTTCCCCGCGACCAGGCCGCGCTGGCGCAGCACGAGGCGTTCGATGGGGGTGAAGACCAGCATCTCGATGCCGATGCCCACGATCAGGATCATGAACACCGCCGTCAACATCATCGGCATGTCGCCCAGGTCTCGTCCCTGGTCCATCAATTGGCCCAGCCCCGAGCCCAGTTCGGGCCCTGCGGCGATCAGCTCCGCGGCCATCAGCGAGCGCCACGAGAAGGCCCAGCCCTGCTTGAGACCGGCCACGTAGCCGGGCAGTGACGCGGGCAGCATGACGTGCCACACGCTGTTGAGGCCGCGCGCGCCGAGCACCCGGCCCGCGCGCAGGTACAGCGGCGGGATCTGATCGATCCCGGCCACCAGGCCGTTCGCGATCGAGGGCACCGCCCCGAGCAGCACGACCGCGTAGATGGCGCTGTTGTTCAGTCCGAACCAGATCACCGCCGGCGGCACCCACGCCACCGAGGGCAGCGACTGGAGACCGGAGAGGATCGGGCCGATCGCGGCCCGGATCCAGCTCACCCGGGCCACGATCAGGCCCAGCGGGGTGCCGATCGCGACCGCGATCAAAAAGCCCAGGATGCCCCGGGACAGGCTCGTCCACAGGATGTCGAAGACGGTGCCCTTCTTCCACTGCACCATGAACGCGTCCCACACGTCCTGCGGGCTGGGCAGCGCGTAGCGGGGCTTGATCTCCATCGAGTAGGCGATCTGCCAGGCGGCCAACACCAGCAGGATCGCCAGGATCGGCGGGAGCACCTTCTCCAGCAGGACGCGGGAGAACGGCTTGCGCTCCTTCTCGTAGCTCTCCAGCGCGTCCAGACCGGCCTCGAGCCCGGCCAGGTCCTCCTCGACATGGGCCTTGCCGGCGTCGGCCTCGATCTCGGGGACGGACTTCGTCAGATCAGGCGCGGCCATGGCGGCGGATCTCCCCTCGCAACTCGTCGGTGATCTCCACGGACAGCTCGGACACGCCGGTGGACTCGATCCGGCGCGGCTGTGGAATGTCGATCTTCCACTCCCGGGCGATCCGACCCGGGCGCGAGGACATCAGCACGACCCGCTGGGCGAGTCGCACCGCCTCGCGGACGTTGTGCGTCACGAACACCACCGAGCGGCCGGTCTCCGCCCAGATCCGGGTCAGCTCGTCGTGCAGCACGTCGCGGGTGATCGCGTCCAGCGCGGCGAACGGCTCGTCCATCAGCAGCAGATCGCCGGCCTGCGCGAGCGCGCGGGCCAGCGCCACCCGCTGGCGCATGCCGCCGGACAACTCGTGCACGCGCTTCTTGTGCGCGCCGCCGAGCCGGACCAGCTCCAGCAGCGCGTCGGTCTCGGCGCGCCGCTGGTCGCGGGGGACCCCGCGCAGTTTCAGGGCCAGCTCGATGTTCTTGCCCGCGGTCAGCCACGGGAACAGCGCGTGGTCCTGGAACATCAGCGCGGGGCGGTCGCCGGAGACCTCGATGGTGCCCGAGGTGGGCCGGTCCAGGTCGGCGATCAGGTTGAGCAGGGTGGACTTCCCGCAGCCCGACGCGCCCAGGAGGCAGACGAACTCGCCCGGGGCGACGGTCAGGTCGATGCCGTCCAGGACGGGCGTGCCGCCGCCTCGGCCGAAGATCTTGGTGACCTGGTCAAGGCGGACCGCGAAGCCGGTCTCGACAGGGGTCGTGGCCTTGGTCGTGGCCTCGCTGATGGTCTGGGTCATGTCCGGATCACCTCTCTCGGTGGGCGCGTCGGGCGGGGAAGGGCTCGGTCGGGCACGGTCGCCCGGGTCGAAGCGGCGCGAACGCTACTTCTTCGGGCCCAGGCCCCCGTCGGAGACCGCGGGCTTGCCGCTCGCGGTCAGGACCTTGTTCAACAGAGTGAGGTCATAGATGCCGTGGATGTCGAGCTTCTTGGTCACACCGACCGCGACGCCGTCGTCGGAGAGCTTTTGCAGCGAGGCCGCGAGCGGGTCGTTGGTGATCGAGATGTTCGGCCAGGCCGTGTCGAGCACATTCTGCGCGAGCGGCTTGCCGGCGTACTCGGCGATCTTCGCGTTGACCGCGGTCTTGGCCTTGTCCTGGTTGCTCGCGGCCCAGTCGTTCGCCGCGACCTGGCCCTTGAGCAGCGCCTCGATGGTGTCCGGGTGCTCCTTGAGGAACTTGGTGGACACGATCAGGTCGGTGGTGACGAACTTGCCGTCGGGCCACAGCGTGCGCTCGTCCACCAGGACCTTGGCGTTGGCCTCCAGCACCAGCCGGGTGGCCCACGGCTCGGGCAGCCAGGCGCCGTCCAGGTCGCCCTTCTGGAACGCGGCCAGGGTCTGCGCGTTGTCGGTCGGCACGACGCTGACGTCGCCCTTGCCGGAGGTGTCCACGCTGTAGCCGGCCTTGGTCAGCCACGCACGCAGCGCGACGTCCTGGGTGCCGCCGAGCTGCGGCGAGGCGATCTTCTTGCCCTTGAGGTCGGCCGGCCCGTTGATGCCGGGCTTGACCACCAGCGACGCGCCGCCGGAGGTGGCGCCCGCCACGATCCGCAACAACTCGCCGTTGGTGCTGGTGAAGCCGGAGATGGACGGGTTCGGTCCGATGTACGTCGCGTCGATCGAGCCGCCCTTGAGCGCCTCGATCGCGGCCGGTCCGGCGTTGAACACCTGCGGCTTGATCTCGGTGCTCCCCAGCTCCTTGGCGAAGAAGCCCTCGTTCAGACCGATCAGCGGCGTCGCGTGGGTGACGTTGGCGAAGAAGCCCAGGCGGATCTGCGAGGCCGAGGTGCCCGCCTTCGCGCCACCGGATGCCGGCGCCGCGCCCGCGGCCGGCGTGTTCTTCTTGTCGTCCTTCTTGTCCTCGCCGTAGCCGCACGCGGACATCGCGAGCAGCGGCAAAAGGAGGGCGGCGGTGAAGCCGGTACGCATCGATCTACGACGGTTTGTCCTGAAAACGGACATGCGGGGACCTTCCCTCGGGCCCGCGCCGTTGTGCGCGGGCCGGGACGACGTGTGTGGTGGACGGCGGCGGACGATGTCTGGGTACAACTGACGGAGCGTCAAAAGCGGGTGGTCACACCCGCGATCGAGTCAGCCGTGACATCGACCCGGCGCGGGGAACGCGGCGCCGGCCATGCCGGCGGTGAGCGTCGAGCCGTCGGCCTCGTCGATCAACAGGAAGGATCCGGTACGGCGACCGACGGCGTAGTCGTCGAGCGCGAGCGGCTGCGCCGTGCGCAGGACGACCCGCGCGATGTCGTTGGCGCGCAGTTCGGTCAGGTGGCGCTCGTGGCCCAGCACGCCGTCGATGGGGGCGTTCAGGTCCAGGCGGTAGGCGATGTCCTTGACGATCGCCTTGACCGTGCGCGTGGTGTGCTTGAGCAGGACCCGGTCGCCGGCCCGCAGCGGGCGGTCGGCGACGTGGCACACGGTGGCCTCGACGTCCTGGGTGGGCCGCGGCGCCGAGTCCACCGGCGCGATCAGGTCGCCGCGCGAGATGTCCACGTCGTCGGCCAGCCGCAGGGTGATCGACTCGCCCTGCCGGGCCTGGCGCACCGAGACACCGAGCCGGTCGATGCCCGCGACCGAGGTGCGCTGTCCGGACGGCAGCACCACGACCTCGTCGCCCTCGCGGAACACCCCGGAGGCGACCTGGCCGGCATAGCCGCGGTAGTCGCGGTACTCGTCGTCCGACTGCGGCCGCAGCACGTACTGCACCGGAAAGCGCGCCGGTTCCAGCGTCGGGTCGCTCTCCACCGGCACCGTCTCCAGGTACTCCAGCAGGGTCGGCCCGGAGAACCAGTCCATGTGCGAGCTGGGGTCCACCACGTTGTCGCCGCGCAGCGCGGAGACCGGGATCGAGCGCACGTCGGGCACACCGAGCGCCTCGGCGTACTCGGTGAACGTGTTCGCGACCTCGGCGAAACGCTCCTCGCTGTAGTCGACCAGGTCCATCTTGTTCACCGCGAGCACCACGTGCGGCACCCGCAGCAGCGCCGCGACGGCCGCGTGCCGGCGGGTCTGCTCGACCACGCCGTTGCGCGCGTCCACCAGCACCACGGCAAGCTCCGCGGTGGAGGCGCCGGTGACCATGTTGCGCGTGTACTGCACGTGGCCCGGTGTGTCGGCGAGGATGAACCGGCGCCTGGCGGTGGCGAAGTAGCGGTAGGCGACGTCGATGGTGATGCCCTGCTCGCGCTCGGCCCGCAGCCCGTCGGTGAGCAGCGCGAGGTCGGCCTCCTCCTGGCCGCGCTCGTTGCTGACCCGGGTGACCGCCTCCAACTGGTCGGTGAGCACCGACTTGGAGTCGTGCAGGAGCCGACCCACCAGGGTGGACTTGCCGTCGTCGACGGAGCCGGCGGTGGCCAGCCGGAGCAGACCCACGCGCTCGTCCGCGGACGGCGCGGCGTCCGGCGAAATCTCGGATGTCCCACTCATGGCTAGAAGTACCCCTCGCGCTTGCGGTCTTCCATCGCGGCCTCGGACATCTTGTCGTCCGCGCGCGTGGCCCCCCGTTCGGTCAGCCTGCTCACCGCGATCTCGGCGATCACGTCCGCCACCGTCGTGGCGGGGGAGTCGACGGCGCCGGTGCAGCTCATGTCGCCGACCGTGCGGTAGCGCACCACGCGCCGCACCGTCTCCTCGTCGGCCTTCGGCCCGCCCCACTCGCCGGGCGAGAGCCACATCCCGTTGCGCTCGAAGACGTCCCGCTCGTGCGAGAAGTAGATCCGCGGCAGCGCGATCTTCTCCCGCTCGATGTACTGCCACACGTCCAGCTCGGTCCAGTTCGAGATCGGGAACACCCGCACGTGCTCGCCCACGCGGTGCCGGCCGTTGTAGAGCTGCCACAGCTCGGGCCGCTGCCGGCGCGGGTCCCACGCGCCGAACTCGTCGCGCAGCGAGAACACCCGCTCCTTGGCCCGGGCCTTCTCCTCGTCGCGCCGACCGCCGCCGAACACCGCGTCGAAGCGGTTGGACTCGATCGCGTCCAGGAGCGGCACGGTCTGCAACGGGTTGCGGGTGCCGTCCGGGCGCTCGCGCAACCGGCCGTTGTCGATGAACTCCTGCACGCTCGCCACGTGCAGCCGCAGGTTGTGCTCGGCCACCACGCGGTCGCGATACTCGATGACCTCGGGGAAGTTGTGCCCGGTATCGACATGAAGGAGCGCGAAGGGGACCGGCGCGGGCCAAAAGGCCTTGCGCGCCAGGTGCAGCATCACGATCGAGTCCTTGCCGCCGGAGAACAGGATCACCGGCTTCTCGAACTCGCCCGCGACCTCGCGGAAGATGTGCACGGACTCGGCTTCCAACGCGTCCAGGTGGGTCAGGGCCCCGGGTGCGGTGCCCTTGTCGATCGTCGTGGTCACGCCAACCCCTCCTTCGTCTTCGTCGAGCACGGTGCCGTGGTGCGTATCGGGCCGGTCATGTGTGGATCCCACACTCGGTCTTGCCGTTGCCGGCCCATCGTCCGGCACGGGCGTCCTCGCCGGGCGCCACCCGGCGGGTGCACGGCGCGCAGCCGATCGAGGCGTACCCGTCCATCAGGAGCGGGTTGGTCAGTACGCCGTGCTCGGCCACGTAGGCGTCCACGTCGTCCTGTGTCCAGCGGGCGATCGGGGCGACCTTGACCTTGCGCCTGCGCGCGTCCCAGGACACGACCGGGGTGTTCGCCCGGCTCGGCGAGTCGTCCCGGCGCAGTCCGGTGGCCCACGCGCGGTAGTTCGTCAGCGACCGCTCCAGCGGCGCCACCTTGCGCATCGCGCAACACGCGTCGGGATCACGATCGTGCAGCGCGGCGCCGTACTTCTCGTCCTGCTGGACGACGGTCAGCTCCGGGTGCACGGTGATCACGTTGACGTCGTAGATCGCGGCGACCGCGTCGCGGGTGCCGATGGTCTCGGGGAAGTGGTAGCCGGTGTCCAGGAAGACCACGTCCACGCCCGGCGCCACCTTCGAGGCGAGGTGCGCGACCACGGCGTCCTCCATCGAGGACGTCACGCACCAGGTCGGGCCGAACAGCTCGTGCGTCCAGGCCAGGATCTCCGACGCGCCGGCGTCCTCGAGTTCGAGGCCGGCGCGAGTGGCGAGTGCCTCGAGATCGGTGGTCTCGGTGACGGTCATCGGGCCTCCTCCTGTGTGATCGACCGGTCGTGCTCTGCGGTGCCGTGCTTCTGCGGGAAGACCAAACCCAGGAACTTCAGCGAGAACGCCCGCCGGCAGGCCGAGCACAGCCAGGTGCCGTGTCCCTCCTCGTGCGGACGAAGGTCCTCGTCGCCGCAGAAGGGGCAGTAGAACGGGACGGCCCGCTGACCCGGCTCGGCGCCGCCGGCGGCGCTCACGACAGGTCCGCGTCGGCCGCGCGCACGGCCCACTGGGCGAAGCGCTCGCCCTCGGTGCGCTGCTCCTGGAAGCGGCGCAGCACGCGTTCGATGTAGTCGGCCAGGCCCGCCGAGGTCACCTTGAGGCCGCGGATCTTGCGCCCGAAGCCGGGGTCCAGGCCGAGCCCGCCGCCCAGGTGCACCTGGTAGCCCTCGACCTGCTCGCCGTCGTCGTCGAGCACCAACTGGCCCTTGAGGCCGATGTCGGCCACCTGGATCCGGGCGCACGCGTTCGGGCAACCGTTGATGTTGATCGTGATCGGCTGGTCGAACTCCGGCAGCCGCTGCTCGAGTTCGTCGATCAGCCGGATCCCGCGACCCTTGGTCTCCACGATCGCCAGCTTGCAGAACTCGATGCCGGTGCAGGCCATCGTGCCGCGCCGGAACGGGCTCGGGTCCACCCGCAGACCGAGCGCCTCCAGACCCTCCTTGAGCGAGGCGACCTTGTCCTCGGTGACGTCCAGGATGAGCATCTTCTGCTCGACCGTGGTGCGCACCCGGTCCGAGCCGTGCCGCTCGGCGAGGTCGGCGATCTTGCCGAGCGTCGCGCCGTCGACCCGGCCCACGCGCGGGGCGAAGCCCACGTAGAAGCCGCCGCCCTTTTGCGGACGCACGCCGACGTGGTCGCGCCACACCTGCGCGGGCGCCTCGGGCGCGGGGCCGTCGACCAGCTTGCGGCCCAGGTATTCGTTCTCCAGCACCTCGCGGAAGCGCTCCGGCCCCCAGTCGGCGACCAGGAACTTCAGCCGCGCGCGGTTGCGCAGCCGGCGGTAGCCGTAGTCGCGGAAGATCGAGATGACGCCTTCCCAGACCTGCGGCACCTCCGCCAGCGGCACCCAGGTGCCCAGGCGGACCGCGAGCTTGGGGTTGGTGGACAGCCCGCCGCCGACCCACACGTCGAAACCGGGGCCGAACTCGGGGTGCACGACGCCGACGAAGGAGATGTCGTTGATCTCGTGCGCGACGTCCAGCAGCGGCGATCCGGAGATCGCGGTCTTGAACTTGCGCGGCAGGTTCGAGTACTCGGGCTTGCCGATGTACAGCCGGTTGATCTCGTCGATGGCCCAGGTGCCGTCGATGATCTCTTCCTCGGCGACGCCGGCCACCGGCGAGCCGAGCACCACGCGCGGGGTGTCGCCGCAGGCCTCGGTGGTGGACAGGCCGACGCCCTCCAGGATCCGCCAGATCTCCGGGACGTCCTCGATCCGGATCCAGTGGAACTGCACGTTCTGCCGGTCGGTGACGTCCGCGGTGCCACGCGCGAACCGCTCGGAGACCTCGGCGATGGCCCGCAACTGGGCCAGGTTCAGCCGGCCGCCGTCCACCCGCACGCGCAGCATGAAGTACTCGTCGTCGAGCTCGTGCGGTTCGAGCACGCCGGTCTTGCCGCCGTCGATCCCGGGCTTGCGCTGGGTGTACAGGCCCCACCAACGCATCCGGCCGCGCAGGTCGTTGGGGTCGATCGAGGAGAAGCCGCGATGGGCGTAGACATTCTCGATGCGCGCGCGCACATTGAGACCGTCGTCGTCCTTCTTGAACTGCTCGTTCCCGTTGAGTGGCTCGTGATGGCCGAGGGCCCACTGACCCTCGCCGCGATGGCGAGCGGTCTTGCGGGCGCGGGGACCGCTGCCGGCGGTGTCGGTAGTGGCGGCCATGGGGAGCGTCCTCCGGGCGGATCGGTGGGGGACGCGCAGGGGAGCATCCGGCCGCACCCTCGCCGGACCGGCCGTGAGAGTCGAGGTGCCGGTGCGACCGCGCGCCCGGCAGACAGGTGCTACGGGCGGGTCGTCAGACCGGCGAACAGACGGCGCTGGACATGCGTCCGAGGTCGACGTGGAGTCGACCTACGAGAGCAATACCGGCGCGTGACATGTCGCAAAGATTGACATGGAGCCAGAAAGCCGTCCATCACTGTCCGGGATGCGAACGCCCATCTCACATATCGAACACGCATGCCCACATTATGAGATGAGATGATCTTCCCCGCCGGTCGCGGCATGGATCGTCGCCGCGGTTGGTTACGGTACGGGTGGTCGGATGCCGTTTCCCCCGAACGGTACGCGGCCCACGCACCACAGTGGACGAGGAGCTGATGGGTATGCCAGGCGAGGTTCTGGGCGCGCCCCGGCGCAGAACGCGCTCCGTATGCGTTCCCGTATCTACCGCGGGATCCGCCTCCGAGCGGCCGGAGCCGCGTCGCGAGGAAGCGGTCGAGACACTGCGGTACGCCCTCAACGGATTCCTCTCCGCGATCCGTGCCGATCGTGCCGGGCAGGTCGGTCCGGTCGACGCCGATGCCGACGGTACCCGGTATCGGCTGCTCGCCGCGCTCGCCGACGAACTCGACCTGGACAACGAGCGGCTGGCCCGGGTGCTCGGCCTGCCGGTGCCCGCCGTGCGCGACCTGTTGGACGTGCACGGACGCGAGGGTCTGGTCGAGGCGGTGCGCGCCGGGCGCGGCCGGGGCGGCTCGGTGGCCCGGCTCACCCCGGCCGGACGGCGCGAGTTGTACCGGCTCGACACGTTGTTCCGGGAGAGTTGGGAGAGCGCCTTCGCGGACCTGCCGGCCGAGGAACTGCGCACCGCGGCGCGGGTGCTCAGCAGGCTTTCCGGGGTGCTCGTGCCCACTCGCTGACCAGCGCGGACCACCTGATGAACGGGGTGTGGAGGGCGGCCGAACGGGGGGTGGATCCACCCGGTCGGCGACTTGGCGAATGGCGGGCCCCCGGCCGGATACCTTAAAGGGGTGGCAGCGGACTACCAACAACGACCTCGCCTGCGAGGGGCCGGTCGCATCCGGTTGCGGAGCGCATTGTGGCGGATACTCCGCGAGACGGTGATCTCCTGCTTCAACCACCGGGTCACCGGCCTGGCCGCCGAGGCCGGGTTCTTCATGCTGCTCTCGCTGCCCCCGCTGCTGCTCGGGCTCGCCGGCACCGTCGGCTACCTGCACGGCATGATCGGCGGCAGCACGGTCAACGACCTCAAGGCGGACATCGTCAAGGCCGCCGGGTCGGTGCTCTCCAGCAAGAGCACCGAGCAGGTGGTGGTCCCACTGGTCAACGACGTCTTCGACTCCGGGCGCGCCGACATCATCTCGGCCGGCTTCCTGATCGCCCTGTGGTCCGGCTCGCGCGCGCTCAACGTCTACGTCGACACCATCACGATCATGTACGGCCTGTCCGGCAAGCGCGGCATCGTACGCACCCGACTGCTGTCCTTCACGCTGTACGTGGTCGGCCTGCTGCTCGGGATGTTCCTGATCCCGCTCCTGGTGGCCGGTCCCGAGTTGGTGGTCAAGGCCTTCCCGCACTTCGCCGGGACCGTGCACATCCTGTACTGGCCGGTCCTGGTGGTGCTCTCGGTCTGCTTCCTGACCTCGCTCTACCACGTGTCGGTGCCGGTACGGACGCCGTGGCGCGAGGACATACCCGGTGCGCTGGTCGCCCTGCTCCTGTGCATCCTCGGCAGCTTCCTGCTGCGCGTGTACCTCGCCACCACCATCGACGGCCCCACCGTCTACGGCTCGCTCGCCGCCCCGGTCGCGGTCATGGTGTGGATGTACTTCGCGGCGATGGCCGTGCTGATCGGCGCGGCCGTCAACGCCGCGATCGACCAGGTCTGGCCCAGCCAGGAGACCGCGCAGGCGCGCGCCGAGCGGGACAAGGAGAAGGCCGCCGAGGAGATCGCCGCGGCCATGGAGCACCTGCGCTCGGGCCGGCACCGGGGCAACCCCGGCGACTGGACACCCACCTCGGACGAGCACGACGAGATGGAGGACACCGTCATCCACGGCGAACTCCCCGACATCGCCGAGCCGCCGTCCGAGTTCCCCGAGCGCTGGGCCATCCACGCGCGCGACGCCAAGCGCGGCGACGCGGGCACGGTCAACGGTCGGGCCAACGGCAGCCGCCGGGCCGGCGAAGTGCCCACCCGGATGCCGTCCCGACCGCCTCGACCGCCCGGTCCGCCGCCCACCAACGGCCAGCCGCCGAGCCTGCACATGCCCGCCGGGCAGGAGTTGCCGGGCCTGCCGCTGGACGACACGGCGTGGCCGCCGCGGCCGACCCGCCCCGTGGCGGGCGAGCAGGAACACGCTCGACGCGACCGGCCGTGATGGCCTAGGCTTTCCCGAGTGGTCCGCTGGGGCCACGTGGTACCCGAGAGCGCGCGACCCGAGGTCGCACACAACAGGTGGGAGGTGGATGTCGTGACCACGACCTTGATGACGGTCGCCCGGATGGGCTGGACCTCATTCCCCCTCTCCATCTCTCGGGTTCGCACCGCGTAGCCGCACCGGGTCGTTCCGGGTGGCGCGCAGGTCGGCGGATCCGCCCCTCGAAGGGCCACCGGCTTGTCTTCCCAGCAGCACCGCATTTCCCGCAACACCTCTTCCGTCGCGACCTCCGACGTGCTCGCCGCCTACGGCTGGGACGCGGACCGCGACATCGAATTCGCTCCCTACCTGACCCACGGCCTCGTCCCCGGGCGGATCGCCCGCGTGGACCGCTCGCTGTGCGAGGTGGTCACCGCCGACGGCACCGTGCGGGCCGCGCACGGCGGTGGTGAACTGCCGTGCACCGGCGACTGGGCCGCGCTGGAGTTTCCCGACGACGGCCGCGAGGCGTTCGTCGCCGCGCTGCTGGAGCGCCGGACCGCACTGGTGCGCTCGCAGGCGTCCGGGCGCTCGGCGGGTCAGGTCCTGGCGGTCAACGTCGACCTGATCGGCGCCGTCGTCCCGCTGGACGTGCCGCCGGATCTCGGCCGGCTGGAGCGGTTGCTCACGCTCGCGTGGGAGAGCGGCGCCCGGCCGCTGGTCATCCTCACCAAGGCCGACCTCGCGGCCGACGCCGACGACCTGCGCACCGACGTCGAGTCGGTGGCGATGGGCGTGGACGTCGTGGTCGCCAGCGCGCTCACCGGCGAGGGCCTGGACGTGCTTCAGGCTTACACCGCCGGGCAGAGCGTCGCGCTGATCGGCACCTCCGGCGCGGGCAAGTCCACGCTCACCAACGCGCTCGCGGGCGCCGAGGTGACCTCGGTCCAGGAGGTGCGCGGCGACGGCAAGGGCCGGCACACCACCACCTGGCGCGAGTTGGTCCCGCTGCCGAACGGCGGCGTGCTGGTGGACACCCCGGGCATGCGCGGCGTCGGCATGTACGACGTCGGCGAGGGTCTGGACCGCACCTTCGCGGACATCGACGCCCTGGTCCGGGACTGTCGCTTCGCCGACTGCACGCACGACAGCGAACCCGGCTGCGCGGTGCTCGCCGCGATCGAGGCGGGCGAACTGCCGCAGCGCCGCCTGGACAGCTACCGCAAGCTGCTCCGGGAGGCACGCTGGATCGCCTCGCGCGAGGACCATCGCATCCGCGCCGAGCGGGCCCGTGAGTGGAAGCTGATCCACAAGGAGATGCGCCGCTCGCCGTCGCCGAAGAAGTGACGCCGGGTCGGGGGGCGGACTCGGTCCGCCCCCCCACCGCCGGTCAGTGTCCCTTCGCCCGCCGTGCGCCCGGCACCGGGTCGAAGCCGCCGTTGCCGGGGCGGCAGCGGATCAGCCGACGCGCCGTCAGATACGTGCCCCGGACCGCGCCGTGCCGGTGCAGGGCCTGCTTGCCGTAGGTCGAACAGGTCGGCGTGAAGGTGCAGCACGGCGGGGTGCGCGGGCTGATCTCGGTGCGGTAGCGCTCCACGGCGGCACCCAACCGGCGGGCGGGCGAGCCGCCGCGTGGGCGGAGCAGGCTGGTCAGCGCGATCCACATCAGGCGCAGCGAGAACAGGCTGATCAGGCACGCGTCGCAACCGCAGTCGCCGTTTCCCCCGCCGCCTCCGCGACCGCCCCCGCCGCCCCCGCCGCCACTACCCCCGCCTCCACCACTGTCCCGATCGCCGCCGTCCCGGTTGCCGCCGCGGCCGCAGCAGCCCCGGCCGTCGCCTCCGCCGCCACCACCTCCACGACCACCGCCCGATCCACCGCCGGACCCCCCGGAACCGCCGCCGGACCAGCCGTCGCCGCCGCCGCCACCTCCGCCGCCCGAGGGCTGGTTGCCCAATTCCCCGGCTGCGTCCACGAGATCCTCACGGCGCTCCTGGCGGCGGCGACGTTCCTCTTCCTCCTCGAGCCGGCGGCGCCGCTGCTCGGGCGTCTCGCCGGGCGGGCCCGCGCCGTCACCGAACAGGGGATGCGGGTCGTGTGGCGGTTGGGTCATGGTGGTGCTCCCCGTGTTCCGGATCTATGTTCGGGGCAATCTACCGGGACCCGTTCGGCGCCGTTCGGGTCTCCCGGTTCGCACACAGGAGGCACCCGCAGATGGCCAAGGCACCCGCGTTCGACCCGATGGACCCGCTCGGCATCGACGATCTGCTCGACCCCGAGGACAAGGCGATCCGGGACACCGTGCGCCGATTCTGCGCCGACCGGGTCACGCCTTACGTGGCCGAGTGGTTCGAGCGCGGCGAGCTGCCCGACGTGCGGGAACTCGCGCGTGGGCTGGGCGGGATCGGCGTACTCGGGATGACCCTGGACGGCTACGGCTGCGCCGGGACCAGTGCGGTGCAGTACGGCCTGGCGTGCCTGGAACTGGAGGCGTGCGATTCGGGGTTGCGCTCGCTGGTGTCGGTGCAGGGCTCGCTGGCGATGTTCGCGATCCACCGCTTCGGCACCGAGGAGCACCGGCGCACGTGGCTGCCTCGGCTGGCCGCGGGCGAGGCGCTCGGGTGCTACGGGTTGACCGAGCCCGATCACGGTTCGGATCCGGCGTCGATGCGTACGCACGCCAAGCGGGACGGCGACGACTGGGTGCTCAACGGCCGCAAGATGTGGATCACCAACGGCTCGGTGGCCGACGTGGCGGTGATCTGGGCGCAGACCGAGGAAGGTGTGCGCGGCTTCGTGGTGCCCACCGACACCGCCGGCTTCGCGGCCGTCGACATCAGGCACAAGATGTCCCTGCGTGCGTCGATCACCAGCGAGTTGACGCTGGACGACGTACGGTTGCCGGCCGACGCGGTGCTGCCCGACGTGGTGGGCATGCGCGGCCCGCTGACGTGTCTGGGCGAGGCCCGGTACGGAATCGTGTGGGGCACGGTGGGCGCGGCGCGCTCGTGCTTCGAGTCCGCGCTGGACTACGCCCGCACGCGGGAGCAGTTCGGCCGGCCGATCGGCGGGTTCCAGCTCACCCAGGCCAAGCTGGCGGACATGGCGGTGGAGATCGGCAAGGCGCACCTGCTCGCGCTGCACCTGGGCCGGCGCAAGGACGCGGGCGCGGTGCGCCCGGAGCAGATCAGCTTCGGCAAGCTCAACAACGTCCGCGAGGCGATCGCGATCGCCCGTCAGGCGCGTACGATCCTGGGCGCGAACGGGATCTCGCTGGAGTACCCGGTGATCCGGCACATGAACAACCTGGAGTCGGTGCTCACCTACGAGGGCACCTCGGAGATGCACACCCTGGTCATCGGCAAGGCGCTCACCGGCCTGGACGCCTTCCACTGATCGGACCCGCGCGGCGGGGGTGCCTCCGCCCGACCGCCCGACTACCCGACGACCTCTCGATTCCTTGATCCCCGACGCCGCGGCGGCTTTGCGCGCCGTTTGCCCAGGGCCGGTCCGGGCAGACGCCTGCCCAGCCGGATGCCGTACGGCACGGCCGCGAAGGCGCTCCGGGACAACCTTTGGGGATACGACATGTCAGCGTCAGCCTCCATGGCCGAATCGGGTCGTGAAGCCAAGGCCGCCGGGCGGCAGGCCGCCGACAGCAAGGTGATGGTGGGCCTTGCCCGAGCGGGCCTGGCCGCACGCGGCCTCCTCTATATCCTCGTCGGCGCGATCGCGGTGCAGATCGCCTTCGGCGACAAGAACCAGGAAGCCGACCGGGGCGGTGCGGTCGAGGAGATCGGCAAGAAGCCGTTCGGCGAGGCCATGTTGTGGGTGCTGGTCGTCGCGCTGATCGGGATGTGCCTGTGGCGGCTGGTGGAGGCCGCGTTCGGGCAGGCCGTGCCGGACGGCAACAAGGCGAGCAAGCGACTGATGTCGCTGGGCCGGGCGATCTTCTACGGCTTCGTGGTCGTCTCGCTGATCCGCACCCTCACCGCGGACGGTGGCGAGCAGGGCAAGGAGCAGGGCGGCAGCAGCAACGAGACCTCGAAGGACCTCACCGCCAAGGCGCTGGACTGGCCGGGTGGTCGGTATCTGGTGGGACTGGCCGGACTGGTGCTGCTCGGCGTCGGGATCGGGATGGCCGTACGGTACGCGCTGCGCAAGTTCCGGGAGAAGCTGAACACCGGCGAGATGAGCCCCACGCAGCGCAAGGTGGTGGACCTGCTCGGGATGATCGGCGGAATCAGTCGAGGTGTGGTGTTCGGCGCGGCCGGTGTGTTCATCGTGGTGGCGGCGGTGAAGTTCGACCCGAACCGGGCCAAGGGAGTGGACGAGACGTTGCGCTCGTTCGCGGGCACGCCGGTGGGGCCCGCCCTGCTCGTGGTGGTGGCACTGGGCCTGGTGGTGTTCGGGCTGTACTCGTTCTGTGAGGCGCGGTGGCGCCGGGTGCGCTGAGGCCGGCTACCCCGGCGCGTCCCCGCGCACCGTGACCCGGATGCTCTTCCCGGCGCCGACCGACAGGACGTCGATCCGGCCGCCGATTTCGGCGACCATCAGCTTCACGATCATCAACCCCCGGCCGTCCTCGGCATCCGGGCCGGTGTCCAGGAGCGCGTGCGGGCGGAACGGGTGGTCGTCGGCGACCTCGAGGCGGACCTCGGCGCCGGTGTGCGACGCGGTGATCCGGATGCGCTCGGTACGGATCGCGGCGTGTCGGACCGCGTTGGAGGTCAGCTCGGTGGCGACCAGGAGCAGGATCTCCTCGATCTCCTCGGCCACCCCCCAGGCGCGTAACAGGTCGCGCAGGCGATGCCGTACCTCGGGCACGCCGGCGACCGTGGGTGCGATGGTCCAACGCACGAACACGGGCCCGGGTCGATGCTCGGGATCCGGGTCGTGCCGGTCGTCCCTCGAGGTGCGCTCGTGGCGAGCGCGGGCGCGGGCCCGCCCGACGGCGGTCACGGATGACTCGACGAGCGGGACGCGACCGGGACGATCGTCGGATGGGGCGGATGGGGCACACGTGCGGGGGATGGCATCCCGGAGTCCTTCGCTTCGTTCACTGCGGAGCGCGGGTCTTGCGCCGGCGTTGGCAGTGTGCGATGGCCCGTCGTGCTCGGGGCGTGGTTTTCCGGGTGTGATCCGTAATGCTTCGGTAAGTGGCACTTCATCTCGACTTTGCGCCCGGTTCGGATCCTGTTCGGATCCGGGATCAATCGCCCGTCGAGCGCCGCAGTCGTTTGATCTCACCGCGATGGTGCTTGTTGCGCAGCCTGCGTTCGCGCATCCCGCGCGAGGGTTTGGTCGGCCGCCGGGGTGGCGGGGGCGGGGCGGTGGCCTCGACCAGGAGCTCGACCAATCGGCGGACCGCGGCCTGTCGATTCATGAGCTGGGAACGCTGCTCGGACGAGGCGACCGTGAGTACGCCGTCCACCAGGCGCCCGGCCAATCGGTGCAGCGCCCGCTCCTTGAGCACGTCGGGCAACATCGTGCTGGCGCCCAGGTCGAAGGACACCTCGGCGCGGCTGTCCGTGGTGTTCACCGACTGTCCGCCCGGTCCGGAGGAGCGCGAGAATCGCCACGACAGCTCGGCGGCGGGTATCACCACGCCGCGAATGTCGAGATCTGTCGTCATACGGACATGATCCCGTGTCGCACCGGCCCGGGTCGACCGGGTTTTCGAGCGCGTTGGCGGATGCTTTCCGGGCTCGGGACGGAGAGGATCGGGGGATGAGTGCCGACATGAACGCGGACGAGACGAAGACATACGGGTCCTGGCCCTCGCCGATCACGGCCGAGCGGCTCGTGGAGGGGGCCGCGACTCCCGGCGACATCCGGGCCGACGGCGAGGACGTGTGGTGGTCGGAGGGTAGGCCGTCCGAGGGTGGCCGGATCCAGTTGGTGCGGCTGCGACCGGGCGGGTCGCCCGAGGACGTGCTGCCCGAGGGGTTCTCGGCGCGAACCCGCGTGCACGAGTACGGCGGCGCCGCCTGGACGGTTCGCGCGGGTGTGCTGGTCTTCGCGAACTGGACCGATCAGCGGTTGTACCGCCTCGCGCCCGGCGACGCGGCGCCGGTGCCGGTCTCCGCCGAGCCGGAGGTCGAGGCGGGCCTGCGCTACGCCGACTTCACGATCGTGCCCGCGGGGCAGTGGGGTCCGGGCGAGTGGCTGGTCGCGGTGCGCGAGAGCCACGAGCCGGCGGCGGTGAACACGCACGGCGAGGCGGTCAACGAGATCGTCGCGCTGCCGCTGGACGGCCCGGGCGGCGATCGGGTCCTGGTCACCGGACCGGACTTCGTGTCCTCGCCGCGCCCGGCCGCGGACGGCTCCGCGCTCGCCTGGACCCAGTGGTCGCACCCGGACATGCCGTGGGACGCGGCCGAGCTGATGGTCGCGGCGATCGAGGCGGGGCCGCGGCCGACCGGCGCGCAGGCGCTCGCGGGCGGCGGGCGCGAATCGGTGGTCCAGCCCGAGTGGGGGCCGGACGGCGCGCTGTGGTTCACGTCGGACCGCACCGGGTGGTGGAACCTGTACCGGGTCGGTGCGGGTGGGCAGGTCGAGGCGGTGGCGCCGGTCGAGGCGGAGATCGGCGGCCCGCAGTGGGTCTTCGGCGAGCGCTTCTACACCTTCCTCGACGACGGCCGGATCGCCTGCTCGGTCGGCTCCGGCGGCTTCGACCACCTGGGTCTGGTCGACCCGACCCGCCCGGAGCAGCCGCCAGCCCGGGTGGAGACCGGGCTGAACCGGTTGTCCGACCTGATCGCGGTGCCCGGCGGGGTGTTGTTGATCGGCGGTGGTCCGGACGACGAGGACGCGCCGCGCCGGGTTCGGCTCGCGCCCGGCACCGCCACCGCGTTGCAGATCGAACGGCTGCGCCCGGCCCGGGACTTCGGGTTGGACGCGCAGTGGTTCAGCGCGCCGCGGGCGATCGAGTTCGCCTCCGCGGCCGGCCGTACCGCGCACGCGCTGCTGTATCTGCCGAAGAACCCGGACGTGCGGGCGCCGGAGGGTGAACTGCCACCGTTGATCGTGTCCATCCACGGCGGGCCGACCGCGCAGGCGTCGGCGGTGCTCAACCTGCGGATCCAGTACTGGACCAGCCGGGGCTTCGCGGTGGCGGACGTCAACTACGGCGGCAGCACCGGTTACGGCCGGGAGTACCGCAACCTGCTGTACGACTCGTGGGGCATCGTCGACGTCGAGGACTGCACCGCGGTGGCCCGGCACCTCGCCGACACCGGCGTCGTGGACGGCACCAAGCTGGCCATCCGGGGCGGCTCGGCGGGCGGCTACACCACGTTGGCCGCGCTGGTGGCGGGCGACGACTTCACCGCCGGCGCGAGCCACTTCGGCGTCGCCGACATCGCGGCGCTGGCCCGGCACACGCACAAGTTCGAATCGCGCTACCTGGACCGACTGGTCGGCCCGTACCCGGAGGCCGAGGCGGTCTATCGGGCGCGCTCGCCGATCAACCACACCGAGCACCTGTCCACTCCGCTCGCGGTGTTCCAGGGGCTGGAGGACCAGGTGGTCCCGCCGGCCCAGGCGGAGATGATCGTCGCGGCCCTGAAGGAGAAGGGGCTGCCGTACGTCTACCTGGCCTTCGAGGGCGAACAGCACGGCTTCCGGCGGGCGGAGAACATCATCCGCGCGTTGGAGGCCGAACTGTGGTTCTACGGAAAGGTCTTCGGCTTCCGGCCGGCCGACCCGATCGACCCCCCGCCGGGTGGGGGATTCTGACCGGACACAGCTCGAACCGAGCGCGGCGTCCCCTCCGACGGGGCGCCGCGCGGGTGACCGACGCGGCCCGTCGGCCCGCCCGTCCGGATCGGGCGCGCGGGCCGTTACCCTCGGGTCCTGTGATTCCCGAGGCAGTGCGGACATGCCGACGCACTCGGTCATCGGTTCGTATGTTTTCGCCCGCCTCGGGTGGGATGGTGTCGACCGCACCGCGGTCGACCGTCCGAGCCGAGGCGGCCCACCGTCGAGGAAGCCGACCATGCCCGAAGCGCCCGTCGAAGAGCGACCCTCCGCCGCACCGGATCGCGGGCCTTTGCCCGATCCGCCGGTCCCGGCTCCCGCCGCCCGCCGCACGGGTCCCACCCGCCTGTACGCGCTCGACGTGCTTCGACTGTTCGCCGCGCTCGCCGTGTTGTCCTTCCACTGGACGGCGGACGCCGGCGTGCCGGAGATCTGGGGCGGTCGCACCCCGCAGGACTTCATGCCGACCGTCGCCGGGATCACCCAATACGGCTGGCTCGGCGTCGAACTGTTCTTCATCATCAGCGGCTTCGTGATCTGCATGAGTTCGTGGGGGCGGCAGGCCGGCGACTTCGTGGTCTCCCGGGTCGTGCGCCTGTATCCGGCCTTCTGGGCGGCCATCCTGCTCACCGCCACGGTCCTGCACTTCGCGCCGGACCTGGGCCGGCCGGGCGCTCGGGCCGGCATCGACGCCCGGACCGTGCTGGTGAACTTCACCATGTTCGAGGGCCGGCTCGGGTACAAGGACGTCGACGGCGTCTATTGGACGCTGTGGCTGGAACTGCAGTTCTATCTGCTGTTCGCGATCGTCGTGGCGATGGGATTGACCTATCGCCGCGTGGTCGCCTTCTGCGGCATCTGGCTGGTCGTGGCGATGATCGCGAACGGCAGCGAGGTGCCGATCCTGGAAGAGCTCGCGATGTTGCGTCAGGCGCCGTACTTCGTCGCGGGTGTGACCATCTACCTGATGTATCGCTTCGGGCCGAATCTCCTGCTCTGGGCCATGGTCGGCTTCACCTGGCTGCTGGCGATGGCGGACGTGCCGGGCCTGAAGAAGGTCTACGACGACGCGGTCGGCGACCCGATGTCGACGGTGGGCGTGTCGGTGGCGATCACTCTGGCCTACGCGGTGATCATCGCGGTGGCGCTGGGCTGGTTCGACTGGGTGCGGTGGAAGGGGCTGGCCGTGTTCGGCGCGCTGACCTATCCCCTGTATCTGATCCACCAGGAGGCCGGCTGGACGCTGATCCACTGGCTGCGCGAGCGCGGGCTCGGCGACCGGGCGGCGATCGGGGTGGCGCTGGTCGCGGCGCTGACCGTGGCATGGCTGCTGCATCGCCTGGTCGAGCGTCCGCTGAGTCGGCTCATGAAGCGCGGCTTCGACAAGTCCCTGACGACCATGCGAGCGGCGTCCGACCCCGCCCCGAGGCGCGGGTTGCGGCGTTCGAGTGGTGAGGGTTTGGATACACCGCGTTAACATGCCCCGTTTCGACGGGTAACACGCGGCGGCGATTCTTCGAGGGCAACAAGCCGGTACGACTCTCGAGGAGGGGCACGACGTGTTGCTGACCCCGCATGAGCAGGAGCGGTTGATGGTCTCCTACGCCGCCGATCTGGCGCAGCGCAGGAGAGCCAGAGGACTGCGGCTCAACCACCCGGAGTCGGTGGCGGTCCTGTCGTCGTTCCTGCTGGAGGGCGCGCGGGACGGGCGCTCGGTGGCCGACCTCCAGGAGGCGGGTCGACACGTGCTCGCCCGGGACGACGTGATGGAGGGCGTTCCGGAGCTGTTGGCGGACGTGCAGGTGGAGGCCACCTTCCCGGACGGGACCAAGCTGGTGACCGTGCATCGGCCGATTCCGTGAGGCCGCGCCGGTCGTTGGCGGCCGTGGTGCCGGGCGAGATCCTGCTGGGCGAGGAGCCCATCCCGCTGAACCCGGGGCGGATGGTGCTGGTGTTGCCGGTGGTCAACGCCGGGGACCGGCCCGTGCAGGTGGGATCGCATCTGCACTTCCCGGCGGCCAACGACGCGTTGGAGTTCGATCGCCGAGCGGCCTGGGGGCATCGGCTGCACGTGCCCGCCGGGACCGCGGTGCGGTTCGAGCCGGGCGTGGCCCGCGAGGTGGAACTGGTGCCGCTGGCCGGTGCCCGGATCGTGCCCGGGCTCCGGGCCGGCCGCGGCGGGGTGCTGGACGCGGGCGACGCCGGGGACGCTCAGGACGTGGGGGACGCGGTGAACCCGGGGGACGCGGCACGGGGTGCGTCGGATCGGGAGGACGCGCGATGACGTCGATCGATCGGCACCGATACGCGCTGCTCTACGGCCCCACCACCGGCGACCGGATCCGGCTCGCCGACACCGAACTGCTGGTCGAGGTGACCGAGGACCTGACCCGCCCGCGCGGCGCGGCCGGGGACGAGGCGATCTTCGGCGGTGGCAAGGTGATTCGGGAGTCGATGGGGCAGTCGATGCGGACGCGCGCCGAGGGGACTCCCGACACGGTGATCACCGGCGCGGTGATCCTGGACCACTGGGGGATCGTCAAGGCCGACGTCGGCATCCGGGACGGCCGGATCCGGGCGATCGGCAAGGCGGGCAACCCCGACACGATGGATGGAGTGCACCCGGACCTGGTGATCGGCCCGTCGACCGAGATCATCGCGGGCAACGGCCGGATCCTGACCGCCGGCGCGGTCGACTGCCATGTGCACCTGATCTCGCCGACCCAGTTCCCCGAGGCGCTGTCGGCCGGGGTGACCACGATGGTCGCCGGCGGTACGGGGCCCGCCGAGGGCAGCAAGGCGACCACCGTCACGCCCGGCGCGTGGCACCTGGCCCGGATGCTGGAGTCGCTGGACGGGGTGCCGATCAACTTCGTCCTCCTGGGCAAGGGCAACACCGTGTCCGAGGAGGCCATGTGGGAGCAGATCCGGGCCGGCGCGGGCGGCCTCAAGCTGCACGAGGACTGGGGCTCGACGCCCGCGGTGATCGACGCCGCGCTGCGCGTGGCGGACGCGGCGGGCATCCAGGTCGCGCTGCACAGCGACACGCTCAACGAGACCGGTTTCGTCGAGGGCACGCTGGCCGCGATCGGCGGGCGGACCATTCACGCCTATCACACCGAGGGTGCCGGCGGCGGGCACGCGCCGGACATCATCACCGTGGCCGGACTGCCCAACATCCTGCCCTCGTCCACCAATCCGACCCGGCCGCACACCGTCAACACGGTCGAGGAACATCTCGACATGCTGATGGTCTGCCACCACCTGAATCCGGCCGTCGCCGAGGACCTGGCGTTCGCCGAGTCGCGGATCCGGCCCTCGACCATCGCCGCCGAGGACGTGCTGCACGACCTCGGGGCGATCTCCATGATCGGCTCGGACAGCCAGGCGATGGGCCGGGTCGGCGAGACCGTGCTGCGCACGTGGCAGACCGCGCACGTGAACAAGGTCCGGCGCGGCGCGCTGCCCGGCGACGGGGCCGCGGACAACCTGCGGGCCCGTCGTTATGTGGCCAAGTACACGATCTGCCCGGCCGTCGCGCACGGACTGGACGAGGAGGTCGGCTCGGTCGCCGTCGGCAAGCTCGCCGACCTGGTGTTGTGGGACCCGAGGTTCTTCGGCGTACGACCGCACCTGGTCGTCAAGGGCGGGGCCATCGCGTGGGCCGCGATGGGCGACGCGAACGCGTCCATTCCCACGCCGCAACCGGTGTTGCCCAGGCCCATGTTCGGTGCGGCGGCGCGCACCGCCGCGGCGACGTCGGTGCACTTCGTGGCGCCGGCGGCGCTGGAGGACGGGCTCGCGCGGCGGCTGGACATCGACCGCCGACTGGTGCCGACCGGCGATGTGCGAGGACGGGGCAAGTCGGCCATGCCGCTCAATGACGCCATGCCGCACATCGAGGTGGATCCCGAGACGTTCTCGGTGCGCGTGGACGGGGAGAAGGTGGTCGCGGCGCCGGCCGGAACCCTGCCGATGGCGCAACGTTATTTCCTGTTCTGATTGCGCATGAAAGCTTCTTGACGGAGGGTCAGTGAAAGCTGACTCACCGTCAGGATGTAGAACTGTGACTGCGGTGACCGGCCAGGACCGACATCGACACGTTACGACCAGTAAGAGGTGGTACTCATGGGTGCTGGACTTCTCCTGCTCGGGGATTCCAGGCTGCCGGCAGGCGGCTACGCGCATTCGGGCGGCTTGGAGAACGCCGTCCAGCGGGGCGAGGTGCACGACCTCGACACGCTCACCGAATTCCTGCTCGGCAAGCTCTACGGCACCGGGGCGGTGCAGGCGGCCTTCGCCGCCGTCGCCGCGCTGACCGCGGGGCCGTACGCGCTGCCCGAGATCGCGCCGTGGGCCGAACTCGACGCCGAACTCGACGCGCGGACCGCCTCCGCGCCGGCCCGGGCCGCCTCGCGCGCCCAGGGCCGATCACTGCGCCGGGTGGCCAAGGCGGCCTGGCCCACCGAACCGTGGCCGGCCCTGGGGGTGTCCCCGCACCACGCGATCGTGCTCGGCGCGGCGGCCACCCGGGCCCGGCTCGACGAGCGCGAGGCGGCCGTGCTGGCCGCGACCAACGTGGTCAACGGGCCCGCCTCGGCAGCGGTCAAGCTGCTCTCCCTCGATCCGATCTCGGTCACCGTGGTGCTCGCCGAGATGGCCGGGCACTGCGATCAGGTCGCCGAGGAGGCCGCCGACGCGGCCCGCACCGTGTTCGCCGACGGCGACTGGGACCGGCTGCCGTGCTGGTCCTCGGTCGGCCTCGACGTCTGCGCCGAACTGCACGCCCACGAGGAGGTCGTCCACTTTGCATCTTGACCATGCCCCCGGCAACGGCGGGACCCACACGCACCCTTCGCCGCCGCCCACCGTGCCCGGCTCGCGCGCGTTGCGGATCGGCATCGGCGGACCGGTGGGATCCGGCAAGACGGCGCTGGTCGCCGCGCTGTGCCGGGTCCTCGCCGACCGCTTCTCGCTCGCGGTGGTCACCAACGACATCTACACCACCGAGGACGCCGACTTCCTGCGCGCCGCAGGGGTGTTGGCGGCGGACCGGATCGCCGCCGTGCAGACCGGCTGTTGTCCGCACACCGCCGTGCGCGACGACATCAGCGGCAACCTGGACGCGATCGAGGACCTGGAGGCGGCGCATCCGGACCTGGACCTGGTGATCATCGAGTCCGGCGGCGACAACCTGACCATGACCTTCAGCCGGGGTCTGGCCGATGTGCAGATGTTCGTCATCGACGTGTCCGGCGGCGACAAGGTGCCGCGCAAGGGCGGCCCCGGGGTGACCCGTTCCGACCTGCTGGTGATCAACAAGACCGACATCGCTCCGCAGATCGGCGCCGACCTGGCCGTGATGGATCGCGACGCGGCCCGCATGCGACCGGGCACCCCGGTTGCCTTCCTGTCGCTGCGCGAGAGTCCGGGCGCGGACGTGGTCACCGCGTGGGTGCTCGACCAGATCGCCGCATGGCGGGCCGGCACGGCGGTACCGGTACGGCCGGCGGGCCGGGTCGAGGTCGCGTCGGCCGCGGCCCCGGTCCTCGGGTGAGGGCAACCGCCCTGGTCCGCGCGGAACTTCGGCACGGCCGCACGGTGCTGACCGAACTGCGCGGACAGGTGCCGCTGCTGCCGCGCGAGGTGTCCGTACCGGGCGGTGTCGCCGAGGTGGTCTTCGTGGGCGGCGCGGCCGGACCGATCGGCGGCGACGACCTGGCGCTGCGCGTCGAGGTGGGGGCCGGCGCGCGGCTGCGGGTACGCACCGCCGCCGCCGCGGTGATCCTGATCGGCGACGGCACGCCGGCCCGGCAACGGGTGGACCTGGTGATCGGCGCCGGCGGCCTGCTGGAGTGGCTGCCGGAACCGGTCGTGGTGGCCGCGCGGGCCGCCTTCCACAGCGTCGTGCGGGCCGAACCGGCGCCGGACGCAGACCTGTTGGTGCAGGAGACGCTGGTCCTGGGGCGTGTCGACGAGCCCTGCGGGGACGCGCTCTCGCGCTGGGACGTGGTCGTCGACGGGCGTCCGGTGCTGCGCCAGCAAAGCGGCTACGGCCCGGCCGCGCATCCGGGCTGGCGCGGACCGGCGGGCACGGCCGGCGGGACGGTGGTGGCCACCCGGTTGACCCTGCCTGCCCCGCCCGATCGACCGACCAGTGCGCCGGGCCGGGCGGTGTGCGATCTCGCGGGCGGCGGTCTCCTGGTGACCGTGACCGCGCGGGACACGATGACGGCACACCGCGCGCTCGCGGGGACGTCGGCCTCGGCTCCGGCCCCCGCGACGCCCGCGGCCCCGGTCGCGGCCTTGGCGGATCAGCTCTCCAGGGCGACCAGTTCGGAGCCGGCCGTACCCAGCAACAACACCTCGCCGGTGCCCGCGGCAGCGGCGGTCAGGTAGGTCGACAGCGGATGCGTCCAGCGCCGCCGGCCCGTCGCCCGATCGAAGGCGTGCAACTCGTCGGTGCCGCCGGCATAGGCGATCCCGTCCACCACGGCCACCGGGCTGGGCACGCCGGCACCGGTGGTCCGCCGCCAGCGCTCCGCGCCGGTGCGCGCGTCCAGCGCGTACAGCGTCCCGACGTCGGTGGTGTAGATGATGTCGTCCACGACCACCGGCGCGGTCAGGTCCGGGGTGCCGCGGAAGCGCCAGACGATCTCGCCGGTGGCGATGTTCAGCGCGACCAGGGTGAACCCGGTGACCACGTAGACCAGATCACGGACGACGTGCGGAGGCCGGGTGATCGGCGCGGCGAGGTGGATCGACCATCGCGGCTCCCCGCGCTCGGGGACGATCGCGCTGACCGTGCCGTCGGTATGGGTCAGGTACACCAGGTCGCCGCCGCCGTTCTCGCCGATCACGGCCGGCATCACCCCGCCGCGCTGCGCCGACTCGCTCCACTCCCAGCGGTGCGCGCCCTGCGCGATGTCGAACGCGAGCACCCGGTCGTCCCGGGTGCCCACCACCAGGGACGAGCCCAGCATCACCGGCGCGCCGAGGATCTGGTCGCCCGCGTACTGCTGCCACACGCGTTCACCGTTGCCCGGGTCGAGCGCGGAGAGTTGCCCCGCCACACACGCCAGGAACACGGCGGTCCCGGAGACCACCGGCTCGGACCACACCATCGACTCGGTGCGCGCGGTCCACAGCGCGACGCCGGTCTCGGTGCCCAGGGCCATCACCACGTTCTCGGTGGTCGTGCAGTAGGCGACGTTGTCGAAGACCTGGAGGGTGGTCACCCGGCCCTCCACCGCGCGCCGCCATCGCGTCTTCGGCTGCGACCGGCCCTCGCCCAGCCGCGCGAACGCGACGCCGGCCGAGGTCACCGTCGCCGCGGTCACCGCGAAGCCGCCCGCGATCAGGAGCCGGCGCCGGGTCAGCCTGCTCCCGGTCGGCGGGTCCTGTGCCCGGGCCGCCTGCGGCATGTCGGCGCGCTCGCGCGCGGGAGCGGCGGGCAGGACCAGTATCGAAGGCCGCGGGGTCAGCACCCGGTCCACGTCCACCGCCGTCGGACGTTGTCCGGGGTCGGGATCCAGGCAGCGCCGGAGCAGCGGGCTCAACTCGGCGGAGGGCGTGCCGCCCCCGGCGAGCGTGATCAGCGTGCCGAACGCGTACACGTCCTCGGAGGGATCACCGCCGTCGTCCGCGTCCGTGCGGCCCGCGAAGCCGGTCACGCGCGGACCGTACGGGGTGATCAGCACCTGGTCCGGACCCAGCCGGCCGTGCACGAGACCGATCGCGTGCACACGGGCCAGAGCGTCGGCGATGCCCGCCGCGACCTCGCGCAACGGGCCGTCCGCAAGCGGACCGTCGTGGTCGAGCACCTCACCGAGCGTCCGCACTCCGGGCATCGCCCACGCCCTTCCGGGACCTGTCGACGTGCTTGCTGGAGAGCAGAGTAGGACCTGGGGGGCGGCACGGATAGAGCCCGGAAAAACGATCCGGAAACGGTTCGCCGGCCCGACTCGCGAGGGGAACACGAGGCGCCCGGGGCGACCTCGGCGGCGTTTTCGGACCGGTTCGCGCGTGCTCCGGGACCGGGCCGGAACCGGTTCGGACCGGGGGCGGGTCGGGTCCGGATCGGGTTCGGGTCGGGTGGGGACCGGCTTGGCGCCGCATTCGGACCGGGGCCGGACGAGGACCGGGCCTGCTTCGGGGCAACGGGCAGGCCGGCTTCGGGCAAACAGGCGGGCCCGCTTCGGGCAAAAGAAAAGGAGGCGCCCGGCCAAAGGCGCCTCCTTCGCGAACCGCACAGCGTTTCGCGAGCAGGACGATCATAACCCGCCCGCGCCCGCCGGCCCGCCGGCGCCGGGCTCGGGGTCGTCGCGGCGCTCAGTCCCGCGCCGACTCGAGCGCGCCGTCCCACACCCGGTGCCAATGGGCGACCGCCGACTCGCCCGTCCCGACGACCATCGTGGGCAGACCCGCGTCGAAGCCGCGCTGACAGGACTCGGCGCCGGGGAAGTCCTCGGTCACCAGCACGCGCTTGTTGGTCTCGTGGTTGGCCCGGGCCATGGCGATGCTGCTCTCGGCCAGCGGCTCCCAGGTGCCCTCGGTCATGTGCACGACCGAGCGGTTCGGCCGATCGCCCGGGTAGATCCGCAACATCGTGGTGCTCAGCGGGCTCTCGATCAGCACGGTGGACGGCAACACCGTCTGCACGTTGACCATCGGCAGCCGCGCGGGCCAGGACTCCTCGGGGACCTCGGCGAGTTGCTCGAACCCCACGATCGGGACGGCGAACCGGGTGTGCGGTCCCCACGTGTCGACGATGCCGTGGTTGAGCACGATCCCGTTGATGGTCGCGGTGTGCAGGAACGGTACGTGGTACGCCTCGACGTTGACGTCGACGGTGAGCTTCCAGTTGCAGGCCAACTCGAACCGCTCGCTGACCACCGCGCGGGTGCGGTCGTACGGGAAACCCGCGTAGGCGTCCTCCAATTCGTCCAACGCACCGGCCACTTCGACGTCCGGACGCAGGCCGACCACGACCAGGCCGGCGGACAGCGCGACCGGCAGCGGGCGCAGGCCGAACCTCTCCGGGTCGATCCCGGGGAACTGCGGACGCCCGGGCAGCCCGGTCAAGGCGCCCCGGTCGTCGAAGGTCCAGCCGTGATAGCCGCAGCGAAAGCGCTGCGCGCTGCCGCAACCGGTGCCGGTCAGGCCCTCGGTCTCCGGGACGTCCCGGCTGACCCGCATGCCCCGGTGGGTGCACGCGTCCAGGAACGCGTGCAATCCGCCGTCCCGGTCCCGGGTCACCAGGACCGGTACGCCGTCCACGTCGCGCGCGATGAAGTCGCCCGGCTCGGCCACCTCGCCGGCCCAGCCGATCACCTGCGGCGTGCGGCGGAAGAGCACCTCCCGCTCGCGGGCGTGCCGGGCCGGGTCGGTGAAGCACGAGCCGTCCAGGACGGCGGGCGCCGCGCCCAGGTCGAGCGTGCGGTGGGTGATGTGCTCGATGATGCGCCGCCCGGTGGCGACCACGTCCTGGTGCTTCACGGTGTGACTCCGATGTCCGGGCCGGCCGGCACAACCCCGACCGGATCTCTGTTACACCGTTACATTGTTGGACCGGGCCGATACCCCGTCAATGACCCGCGACCGGATGTGGTGTCATCAGTGGGCAATCGCACGTGGAGGTCAGCACCATGCCCGGCCGGGTCGAGAACGTTGCCTATGACATCGCGGGCCTGACCCTGTCGGGTCTGCTCGCCCGACCCGGACCCGGCGTCCGCCCCCGCGGACTGCTGCTCGCGCTGCACGGCGGCGGGTCGCGCGCGGCCTATTGGCATCGCGAGGGCGCCGCCGAGGGCTCACTCCTGCTGTTGGGCGCGGGCCTCGGCTGGGCGGTCCTGGCGATCGACCGACCCGGTTACGGGGCCTCCGCGGGTCTGGCCCGGGAACGACAGGGGCTGGACGCGCAGGCGGACCTGGTGTTCGCGTTGCTGGACGAGGTGGCCGAGAGCCTCGCCGACTCGCCGGCCGAGGCGGCCGGGATCCCGGCCGGCGCGGAGTCGAAGGGGCCGGGTCGGCTGCCGGTGTTCGTCGTGGCGCACTCGATGGGCGCGATCCTGGCGCTGCGCATGGGCGCGGACAAGCGCGGTCGGGAACTGCTCGGGCTCGCGGTCGGCGGCGCGCCGTTGCGGTACACGCCACAGCGGTTGGCCGAGTTCGCCTCGGTCCCCACCGAGGGCGACTTCGTGCCGTCGACCGGCGGCGGCACTCCGGACACCTTCTTCGGGCCGCCCGGGTCCTACGACCCGGCGCTGCTCACCCGGGCCGGGCGGGTGGCGGCGGCGGTGCCGATGGCCGAGTTCCTCGACGTACGGGAGACCCCGCACACGCTGCCCGCGGTGCTGGCCAGGGTGGTGCCGCCGGTGCACTGGACCGTGGCCGAGTTCGAGCGCTCCCAGCCGGCCGGTCCCGAAGTGCCGGACGAGGCACGCGAGTTGCTCGCCGCCGCGGGTTGGGTGGAGACGCACACGCAGCGCGGTGTCGGGCACAACATCAGCCTGCACCACGCCGCGCGCGCGTATCACCTGCGGGTGCTGGCCTTCGCCGAGGAATGCCTGCTCGCGAGCCCCGCCAACGGCTGACGCACCGACTGCGGGGGAGCCGGCGGCGCCGATCCCGCCGCCGGACCGACCGACCCCGGCCCATCCGGCGCCCGGGTGTCGCCGGTCACGGCCGGTCCGGCAGGGTGAACCACACCACCTTGCCCGGGGGGAGTCGATCGGCGCCCCACGCGTGCGCCAGGCCGTCGATCATCCGCAACCCTCGACCCGACTCCTCGTCCCAGTCGCCGACCCGGGCGATCGGCATGCGCGGCGACGAGTCGCGCACCTCCACCCGCAGTACGTCGCCGTCGTGCAGCAGGGTCAGCGCGTGCCAGGCCCCGGGCCCGACGTGGACGAGCACGTTGGTCAGTAGTTCGGTCAGCAGTACCTCCGCCACGTCGACCAACCCGGCCAGGCCCCAGTCGTGCAAAACCTTGCCGGTGGTCCGGCGGGCCCGGCCCACCCCCAGGGCCGAAGCGGCGAGTTGAACGCAATAGTGACGGACGTCCTCCGCCATCACCGGCATGTCGACCTCCGGACGTGCGGCAGGGGGTCGCGCGATCCGAGACATGCACCCAGAGCGACCCGTGGACAACATTAAGTCATGACGGACATGGAGCGTGCCCGGCCGTGAATGAGTGTGCAACTCCCAATCTTGGATCGACGGGAAGTTTCCGGTAGTAACCACACTTCCACGCGCAGTAGGGCACACTGTCCCCCGATCGGACGCGCCGACGTTCCGGTTCGGTGCGTGAACAGCGTGTAAGTGGAGGTGCGGCGTGGCCATGGCGCCCAATCCGACCGTTCGGCAGCGCAGGCTCGGGACCGAACTGCGCCGGTTGCGCGAAGCGCGCGGCCTCAGCCTCGAAGATGTCGCCGTGCGCCTGGAGTGCTCGGATTCCAAGGTCAGTCGGATCGAATTGGGCCGCAGCGGCGTACGACCGGTGGACCTGCGCATCCTGCTGGACCTGTACCGGGTCGCGGACGAGCAGGAGCGCGATTCGCTGCTGACTTTGGCGCGTGAGGCGAAGAAGCGCGGCTGGTGGCACAGTTACTCGTCGATCCTGCCCAGCTCCTATGCCGAACTGCTCAGCCTGGAGGCCGAGTCCTCGGGTATGCGGGGATTCGAACTCTCGCTCATTCCCGGCCTGTTGCAGACGCCGGACTATGTCCGGGCGGTGATCGCCGCGGTGCGCGAGGACATGTCCGCCGAGCAGGTGGACATGCTCGTGCGGGTCCGTCAGGAGCGGCAGGCGGTGCTGGACCGCGTCGGGCCGCAGGGCGAGGCGACGTTCCGGCTGACCGTGGTGATCTCGGAGTCCGTGCTGCGCACCGTGGTGGGCGGTCGGGAGACGATGCGGGCCCAGTTGGAACACCTGATGGCCGCCGCCGCGCGGCCGCACGTGCGCCTGCAGATCCTCCCGTTCTCGGCGGGCGCACACCCGGCGATCGAGGGTTCATTCGCGATCATCGGATTCCCCGCGCTTTCCGATCTGGATGTGGTCGTACTCGACACGCATACGAGTAGCCTCTATCTGGAGGAGCCCGAACACGTCAGTGTCTATGAGCGTTTGTTTGAGGACATCCGCGCTTCGGCGCTGTCGTACGGTGAATCCTTGTCCATGATCGAGCTCGCAGCAAAGGAATTGTCTTGAGCAACACAAACCCGGGTTCGCTTTTCCGGTTCGATTCCCCGAGTATCACTGCGGTTTCCTACCCCGATGGGAAAGATGCAGGTCACAGCGCTGTCGCGGGCCACGCGTGGCGGCGGAGCACATACAGCGGCGCCACCAGCAATTGCGTCGAGACGGCCCCCGTCGAGAGCGCCGTCCTGGTGCGCGACTCGAAAGTTGCCGCCGGTCCGGTGCTCGAACTGGAAGCCGGCGCGTGGCAGACCTTTATCGGTGGGATCGGCGCCTGAGTCGAGTCCCGTTCCGATACCGAACGGTTGATTGTTCGCGCTCCTCACTCCCAGGAGTGGGAATTAATCCCACGAAAGAGTGAATTCTCCCGATGATCGTCCCGGGTTCCCGTGCCCCGGGACGCTCCCAATGCGCAACTCTCCGTCGCCGACCCCTTACTCCACTCCGTGCGCTGCCCTCCGGTTCGCTCCGGCAGCGCATCGGGGTGGAAGAGTGGTGGGGTGCAGATCTCGGTGCTTGGCCCGCTCCAGGTGTGGGACGACGACGGTCGATCCGTGACGATCGGCGGCGCGCGGTTGCGTGCGCTGCTGATCCGGCTTGCCCTGGACCCCGGCAAGCCGGTTTCCGCGGACCGGCTGATCGCGGCCGTGTGGGGCGACGAGCCGCCCGCCGGGGCCGGCAACGCGCTCCAGTCGCTGATCTCCCGGCTGCGTCGACAACTGCCCGCCGAGCTCGACTCGGGGCCGGCCGGCTACGTGCTGGGGATTCGCCCCGAGGACGTGGACGCGCACGTGTTCGGCACACTCGCGGTCCGCGGTCGCAGGATGCTGGGCGAACGCGATCCGGCGAGCGCCGCCGAGACCCTGGGCCGGGCGCTCGCGCTGTGGCGGGGCCCGGCGCTGGTCGACGCCGCCGACGCGCCGTTCGCGATCGGCCCCGCGGCGCGGCTGGCCGAGCAGCGCCTGGGCGCGATCGAGGACCGGGTGCAGGCCCAGTTGACGCTCGGCCGCAGCCAGGGACTGGCCGCCGAACTGGAACAGTTGACCCGCGAACACCCGTTGCGCGAGCGACTGTACGGACTGCTGATCCGCACGCTGCACGAAGAGGGCCGCCGGGCGGACGCGCTGACGCTGTATCAGGACCTGCGCGAGCGGCTCGCGGACGAGTTGGGCATCGACCCCTCGCCGGACCTGGAGGCGGCCTACCTCGCGGTGTTGCGCGGCGGCGACCCGCGCCCGACGGCTCGGGCGACCCCGCCCGCGCCGGCCGAGCCCCACCCCCCGGCCGAGCCCCGCCCGGCGCCGGGCAATCTGCCCGCGCGGCTGACCACGTTCGTCGGCCGCGAGGACGAGGTGGTCCGGGTCGACCGGCTGCTCGACGAGTCGCGCCTGGTCACCGTGGTGGGCCCGGGAGGCGCGGGCAAGACCCGACTGAGCACCGAGGCCGGCGCCCGGCTCGCGGCTCGCGGTCAGGGTGTGGACGGCGGCATCTGGTTCGTCGAACTCGCCCCGGTGCTGGACCCGTTGGACGTCCCACAGGCGGTGCTGGCCGCATTGGGACGACGTGAGGTGGGTCTGCTGGACACCCACCTGCCCGGCCCCGGCCGCGATGTCGTGGACCGGATCGCCGAGCTGCTCGCGGGCCGACCCATCCTGCTCATCCTGGACAACTGCGAACACCTGATCGCCGCCGCCGCGACTTTCGCCGGCCGACTGCTCGCCCAGACACCCAACCTGCGGATCCTGGCCACCAGCCGGGAACCGCTGGGCATCGACGGCGAGATGTTGTGCCCGCTGGGGCCGCTCGCGCTGCCCCCGGTCGACGTCGGCGTGGACGAGGGCATGACCTACGCGTCGGTGCGGCTGTTCGCCGACCGCGCCCGCGCGGTCCGCCCGGGCCTGGTGGTCGACGCCGCCACCATCGGCGCGGTCGCCGAGATCTGCCGGCGGCTGGACGGGCAACCGCTCGCCATCGAACTCGCCGCCGCCCGCACCCGCTCGCTCACCCCCGCGCAGATCGCGAACCGGCTCGACGACCGGTTCCGGCTGCTGACCGGCGGGAGTCGGACCGCGCTGCCCCGGCACCAGACGTTGCGCGCGGTGGTCGAGTGGAGCTGGGACCTGCTGGAGGAGCGCGAACGGGTCGCGCTGCGTCGACTGTCGGTGTTCGCCGGCGGCACCACGCTGGAAGCCGCCGAGGCGGTGCTGCCGGGCGAGGACTTCGCCGCGGCCGACGTGCTCGACCTGCTCGCCGGGTTGGTGGACAAGTCGCTCGTGGACGTGATCGGCAGCACCGAGACCCGCTACCGGTTGCTGGAGACGATCCAGGCCTACGCGAGCGAGCGGCTCGCCGACGCGGGCGAGGTGGACGCGACCGCGGAGCGGCACGCGCGCTGGTTCATCCGCTACACCGAGGCGGAGGACGCGCGGCTGCGCGGGCCGGGACAGATCGAGGCGATCAACCGGATCGCCGCCGAGCACGACAACCTCGCGGTCGTGCTGCGCCACGCGGTCGAGCACGGGGACGCGGACATCGCCACCCGACTGGTCGAGGCGCTGTCCTGGTTCTGGGCGATACGCGGCAATCACGGCGAAGGGCACGCGTGGGGCCACGAGGGGCTCGCGGTGCCCGGACCCGCGCCGCAGGACAAGCGCGCCACCGCGCTCGCGTTCCACGCGCTGCACGCCTTCTCGGCCGGCGAGCGGTGGGACGCGATCCGCGCCTACGCCGGGGCCCGGATCATCGTCCGTCGACTCGGACCCGAGGCACCGCAATCGCTGCCGGTCTTCCTCGACATGCTGGGCTACGTGGTGCGCGGGGACAACCAGGCGATGAGCGCGGCGCTGGTGGCGGCCGACACGCTCGACGACCCGTGGACCCAGGCGATGGCCCGGCTGATGCGTGGGCACTTCGCGGTCAATCTCGGCCACCCCGAGAGCGCGGTCTACTTCCTGAACGACGCCCGGGACCGGTTCGCCGCCATGGGCGACCGGTGGGGACGCGCGTCCGCGATCTCGGGGCTGGCCGAACTGCTGATGTACACGGCCGACTTCGACGGCGCTTTGGCCGCCGTGGACGAGGCGCTCGTGCTGCTGTACGAGTTGCAGGCGGAGGACGAGATCCCACAACTGCTGGTCCGCCGGGGGATGATCCACGCGCGGTCCGGCGACATCGAGTCCGCGCGGCGGGTGATGGACGATCTCGTCGAGCGGGTCGATGTGCACTCGACTCCGCTCTCACTCCTGCTCGCCGAGCTCGGACTGGGCGAACTCGCGCGCTACACGGGAGATTTCGAGGATGCCGAGCAGCACTATCGGCGCGCCTTCGCGGAGCTGCCGAACACCTCCCTGCTGCCCCCGCAACTGATCGGCAGCCTGCACGTCGGTCGGGCCCACGTCGCGTGCGGCCGCGGCGACGTGGCGGCGGCCCGGTACCACCTCGATGCCGCGCTCCCGTACGCGCTGGAGAGCCAGGACATGCCGGTGTTCGCGTCGTGTGTCGAGGGGTTCGCCGTGCTGGCCCTGACCAACGGCGACCTCGAGAGCGCGGCGCTGCTGCTCGGCGCGGCGCAGGTGGTGCGCGGCCACCCCGGTTTCGGCGACATCGACGCGGACCGGGTCGCGCGACGGTTGGAAGTGAGCATGGGGGTCGAGGAATTCACCCGGGTGAGGGCGATCGGCGCGGCGCTGGGGGTGGACGAGGTGACCGCGTTGGTCCGGCCGGAACCGCTCGCGGCCCCGGAACCCTGAGGGCGCCGGGGCGGTTCGCAGCGCGAGCCGGCCGGTGTCGGCTCCGGCGGTGGGGCGGTACCGCCGGAGGGTCGGCTCCGGCGGTCGTACCGGCGAGGCGTCAGACCCGGCGGTTGTACTGGCGAAGCGTCAACGGGATGAACACCGCCATCAGGGCGAACGCCCAGATCACCGCCACGGTCGCATGATGGGCCACCGGCCCGCCGGTGAGCAGACCACGCGAGGCGTTGGTCACCTCGGTGACCGGGTTGATCTTGACCCACGCCTGCAACCAGCCCGGCATCGTCGAGGTCTTGGCGAACAGGTTCGAGCCGAAGGTCAGCGGAAACATCATCAGGAACGAGACGCCCTGCACGGTGCGCGGCTGCTTCAAGGTCACCCCGAGCAACGCCACGACCCAGCAGATGGCGAACGCGAACAGCAGCACCAGGCCGACCGCGGCGATCACCGCGAACACGTTGGTGTGGAACCGGAAGCCGATGATCGTGCCGAACACGAACACGGACGCGACGGCCACCAGGAACCGGAGCACGTCGCCGAGCACGGTGCCCGCCAGCGGCGCGATCCGCGAGATCGGCAGGCTGCGGAACCGGTCGAACACACCCGTGGACATGTCGGTGCACAGCCCGACTCCGGTGCCCACCGACGCGAACACCACGGTCTGTACCAGGATCCCGGGCAGCACGAACTGGAGATAGTCGTGCGTGCTGCCCTCGATCGCGCCGCCGAAGAGGTACACGAACATCACGATGAACAGGATCGGTTGCAGAGTCAGGTCGATCAGTTGTTCGCTCTGCTTCTTCAACTTCACCAGGCTGCGCCAGGTGAGCGTGAGCGTGTGTCGCAGCGCGGCGCTCGGGGCGTTGCGGTGCGGTAGGTGCCCGGCCGGCTGCCCGGGCGGGCGCGCGGCGGTGTCGTCGGCGGGACGGACGGTGGTCGTGGTCATCGGGAGGCTCCTAGGACACGGGCCAGATGGGAGATGGTCAGCAGCAGGACGGCGAGCAGCGGCAGAACCCGGGTGCCGTAGACGTCGGGACGGTGTTTCACGCGGCCTTGCCCCGGTCGGTCGCCCCGTCGTCGCGTTCGGCCGAGTCCTGGCTGCGGTGCCCGGTGAGGGTCATGAACACCTCGTCCAGGCTGGGCAGTCGCAGGGCGAACTCGGTGGCCCGGATACCGGCTTGGTCGAGCCGGGAGACCACCACCGGGAGCAGGTTCTCGTCGGAGACCGCGACGGTGACCTGACCGCGCTCGCTCTCCACGATCGGATCCCGGCCGGTGAGTTCGCGCAACAACTCGACCACGTCGGGCATTCGGGTCGGGTCGGCCGGCCGGACCTCCAGGCTCTGGCCGCCGACCTGGCTCTTGAGTCGGTCGGCCGTGCCGTTGGCGATCACCCGACCGTGGTCGATGACCACGATGTCGCTCGCCAACTGGTCGGCCTCGTCCAGGTACTGCGTGGTCAGCAGCACCGTGACCCCCTCGTCGCGGACCAGTTCGCGCAACATCTGCCACACGTCGCCGCGACTGCGCGGGTCGAGCCCGGTGGTCGGCTCGTCCAGGTACAGGAAGGCGGGGCGACCCACGAGCGAGGCGGCCAGGTCGAGCCGGCGGCGCATACCACCCGAATAGGTGCCCGGGGTGCGACCGCCGGCCTCGGTCAGGTCGAAACGGGCGAGCAGTTCGCGGGCACGCGCCTTCGCCTCGTTGCGGGGCATGTCGAGCAGTCGGCCGAGCAGGAGCAGGTTCTCGAAGCCGGTCATCTCCTCGTCCACCGAGGCGTACTGGCCGGTGAGCCCGATCAGGCCGCGCACGTCGTGCGCCTGCCGGACCGTGTCGAACCCGCCGACCCGGGCGATGCCCGCGTCCGGCTTGATCAGCGTGGCCAGTACGCGGACCATCGTGGTCTTGCCCGCGCCGTTGGGGCCCAGCAGGCCCAGCACGGTGCCGGCCTCGGCCCGCAGGTCGACCCCGGCCAACGCGGTGGTGGTGCCGTACCGCTTGACCAGACCCTCGGTCTCGATCGCGTATGTCATTGGGGTCGCTCCCCGCTAGGTGTTCGTCGTCCGTGTTCGACGTCTTCGTCGTGTGGCGCGATCAGCTTCACCGGGCCCGCTGATATCGCGCGCACACGCCGCCGGCACCGCCGGCACCGGCCTGACACGGTGCCGCCACCGACCCGGCGCCCGCAGCGGTAATGTCCTGGCCTTGAGGGTCCGCGTGGGGAGAACGAGGGAAGACCATCGGGAGCCGCCACATGCTCGCGATAACTTCGAGGTGACAGCGTTCGCGGAGCACGCGGGCGGTCGGGGGCGGCGGACGTGGGGTCGGGTCGACCGACAAGGGGCACACGCGACAGTGGGGGAGGCAGAGCGTTGGCGGCAGCCGTTCCGATTTCGCAGGCACCGGGCCCGGGAGTGCCCGCACGGGGTACGAGCGGTCCGGCCGGGATGATGCGATCACGAGGCATATCCGTGCGCCGACTGGTTCGCGCCGGCGCCACCACTCCCGGCCTGATGCTCGTCACCGGCGTGGTGCTGGTGCTGATCAGCCTGCTGGCCGGACTGTTCGCCGTACTCGCGGTGGGGGACCGCGCGGACGCGGCCAAGGCGGTGGCCACCGGCAGTGAACCGCTCGGCGTCAAGACCCAGGAGATCTACCGGGCACTCGCCGACGCCGACGCGACCGCGGCGGCCGGGCTGCTCGAAGGCGGCGTCGAATCGGCCGATGTGCGCGAGCGCTACCAGCGGGCCATCCAGACCGCGTCGAGCACGCTGATCTCCGCGACCGCCGCCGGCGCCACCGGCAAGGTCGCCGAACAACTCGCCGTGATCGGCGTGCAACTGCCCGAGTACGCCCGCCTGGTCGAGCGCGCCCGCGCCGAGACCCGGCAGGGCAACACGGTCGGCGCCGCCTACCTGCGCTCCGCCTCCAAGAACGTGATGCGCGGCAAAATCCTGCCCGCCGCCACCACGCTGCACGACATGGTGGAAAAGCGCCTCGCCGGCGACCACCGCGACGCCACCTCGACCCCGTGGGTGCCGCTGAGCCTGCTGCTGGTCAGCCTGGCCGCGTTCGCCGCCGCCCTGTGGTTCTTCGCGCTGCGCACGCACCGTCGGATCAACATCGGCCTGCTGATCGCGGGACTGGCCACCCTGGTGTCCATCGGGTGGCTGTGGGCCGGCACCGACAGTTCGCGCACCGACCTCGACCGCAGCCGCAGCGGAGGCTGGGGGCCGGTCGAGACGCTCGCCCAGGCCCGCTTCCTGACCTTGCAGGCGCACGGCGACGAGAGCCTGACCCTGGTCATGCGGGGCAGCGACAACGAACAGTACGAGAACGACTTCAACGAGGTGTGGGGCAAGCTCGTCGGCGTCCCGGCCGAGGGGGGCAAACCCGCGGTGACCGGCATGCTGACCCGCGCCGAGCAGGTCACCGGCTCGGACGCGAGCACGCTGGCGAAGGTCAAGGCGGCGCAGGCCGCCGCCGCGGACTGGAAGAAGGCGCACGGGGACGTCGTCTCGCTGTACCGAAACGGCGAGTTCGAGAAGGCCGTCGCCCAGGTGACCAAGGCCGACGGCGCCTCGCGAGTGGCCTTCACCAAGATCGACGAGGCGTTGGCGGCCGCGGTCGACAAGGACCAGAAGGACTTCGAACGTTCGGTGGCCGCCGGTCGGGACGCGCTCACCGGTCTCGACGTCGGCCTGGGCGTACTGGCGCTGATCGCCGCCGCCGCGACCGTGGACGGCGTCCGTCGCGAGGTCGGGAGGTACAACCGGCCATGAACACCCGTATCGCTCTGCCCGCGGCGGTCTGCGCCCTCGCGCTGACCCTCGCCGGTTGCGGCGCCGGGGTCGACCAGCGCGGCACCGGGCAGCCCGCGCCGCCCGCCGCCGCGCCGCGCGCGACCCCCGGACCCGACACCTCGTGTCCGAACGTCACCGCGAGCCTGCGCCCGACCGGCGCGCTGCCCGCGCCGACCGCGCTGCCCGCCGGCAGCACGATGGAGGTGCTGCGCCGACGCGGCTTCCTGATCGCCGGCATCGATCAGAGCAGCTTCCCGTTCGGTTTCGTGGACCCGAAGTCGAACACCCTCCGCGGCTTCGACATCGACCTGCTGCGCGAGGTGGCGAAGGCGATCTTCGGCGACGACGGCCCGCAGCGCATCCAGTTTCGGGTGGTGCGCAACGAGGAGCGCACGATCGCGGTCGCGCGCGGCGACGTGGACATCATCGCCGAGACCATGACGATCAACTGTCAGCGCAAGCAGAGCGTCGAGTTCTCCTCGGTCTACTTCAACGCCGGCCAGCGACTGCTGGTGCAGCGCGACGGCACCGCCGATCGCGCCGACTACGGCGCGGGGTTGGCCGCACTGCCGCGTGCGATGCGGGTGTGCTCGGTGCCCGGTTCCACCTCGATCACCCTGCTGCGCGAGCAGGCGCCGCAGGTGAAGGTGGTCGAGGGCGACACCTGGGCGGGCTGCCTGGTGTTGCTGCAACAGGGCGAGGCGGACGCGATCACCACCGACGACACGATCCTGGCCGGTCTCCAGGCGCAGGACCGCGTCTTCACCGTCGTGGTCGGCGGCAACCTCACGTTGGAGCCGTACGGCATGGCGATCGCCAAGGATCGTCCCGACTTCGTCCGGTTCGTCAACGCGGTGCTCGAGCGAACCCGCCGGAACGGCCGGTGGAAGGAGCTGTACCGGGAGTACCTGGGCAACTCCCTGGCAGCCGAGGTACCCGACCCGCCCGCGGCCGAATACCGGGACAGCGCGTGAACCGAGCCCCCCGCGTACTGGGCCGCGACGAGATCGACGAACTGATGGCTCGTCACGAAGCGGAGTACGACGGCATCACGGCCGGTCTGATGGAGTTGGAGAGCCACCCGGGACGACAACTCCTGGAAGGCGGTCCGCTCACCGGTCGCACCGCCGAGCAGTGGGAGACCGGCCGTCGGGCGATCTCCCTGCTGTGGGGGCACCGCGAGGCGTACGGCGCGGTGCTGGATCGGCTGCGCGCGCTGCGCGGTCGGCGCGGCAAGCCGCTGCGGCCGGAGTTGGAGGAGTTGTCCTTCCTGCTGCTGGGACAGTCCGCCGAACTGGCCGCGCGCGACATCCCGATCGGCCGGCGCGGGCTGACCGACCCGGCGACCCAGGCACGCCGGATGAGCCTGGCCGAACTGGTCGCGGACATGGCGCCGGCGTGGACCGAGGTGACCGCGGTGGTCGAGGCTGCGGACGCGGTGTGGACCCGCCTGGTGCCCACCCTGGACCGGGTGGACGCGGGAATCGTGGCCGCCGAGGCCCGGGTCGCCGAACTCGGCGGCCCGGACGCGGTGCCCGAGCAGACTGCGGCGCTGGACGGGATCCGCCGCCGCCTCGAGGCAGCCCGTACCCTGGTGGCCGGCGATCCGCTCGCGCTGACCGGTGCGAACGAGCGCCGCATCGGCACCGTGGACGTCTCTGCCATCGAGGCCGACCTGCGCCAAGTCGACGACACAGTGCGACACTTGCTCATCGTCCGGGGTCGCTTCGACGAACGGATCCGCCGACTGGCGGGCATGCTCGACGAGTTGGGGTACCAGGAGGGCGACACGATTCGGCGACGCGCGCACGTGCTCGGCCGGATCGGTGACAAGCGGGTGCCCGAGGTGCCGCTGCGGGCGGCCACGTTGCGGGATCGGCTGGCCTCGGTCACCATGCTCGGCGGCGAGGGCGACTGGGCGCGCGTCTCGCGGGAGCTGAGCGCGTTGGAGAACGACGTACAAGGTGCCCGGGACCGGCTTGCGGCCACCCGTGCGCACATCGACGCGCCACTGGCCCGGCGCGACGAACTGCGCGGCCTGGTGCAGTCCTACCGGGCGATGGCGGCACGCGGCGGACACGGCGAGGACGCCGCGTTGGAGTCGCTGTACAGCCACGCCAAGGAGTTGTTGTGGCGAGCGCCGTGTGAACTCGAAGTGGCGGTACGGGTGGTGACCCGCTATCAGGAGGCGGTGATCGCCGCGCACCGCGAGGATCGTCCGGACGACAAGGGGGAACAGAGATGACCAAGTGCAATCGCCCGCCTTGCCCGGGCGAGATCGACGACGGGTTCTGCACCGAATGCGGCCGCGAACCGCTGGCCGCCGGCCCGGCCCCGGTGGATCCCGGGCACGACCCGAATCGGTCCGCGAGGTCCGGCGTCTCCGGCACCGCGGGCACCGCGGGCTCCTCGTCCGCGCGCAGCGCCTCCGGGCGCAGCTCGCGGCGCTCCGGCAGCACCGGCACCAGCCGTCGGCTCGGCGGCGGTCTGGTCGAGATGCCCAACGTGCCGCGCCGCAACCCGGAGACCGCGCTCGCGCGCAACCCGGTGATTCCCGAGGAGAAGCGCTTCTGCCGCAAGTGCGAGCAGCCGGTCGGCCGCGGCCGGGGCGGTCGGCCCGGCGTCGCGAACGGGTTCTGCCCGCGCGATCGCACGCCGTTCTCGTTCGCGCCCAAGCTCCAGCGCGACGACATGGTCGGCCAGTACCGGATCATCGGCTGCCTCGCCCGCGGCGGCTTCGGCTGGGTCTATCTCGCCCAGGACACCGCCGCGCACAACATGTGGGTCGTGCTCAAGGGCCTGCTCGGCAGCGACGACGCCGACTCGCGCGCCGCGGCCCTGGCCGAGCAGCGCATCCTGACCCAGATCCAGCACGCCAACATCGTGCACATCCAGACCGTCGTGCAGCACCCGGACCCGCTCACCGGCCAGGACGAGACCTACCTGGTGATGGAGTACGTCGGCGGCCTGTCGCTGATGGACCGGCTCAAGTCGATGCGCGAGAGCGACCCCAAGGCCGTGCTGCCGGTCGAGCAGGTGCTGGCCTACGCGATCGACATCCTGCCCGCGTTCGGCTACCTGCACCAACAGAACCTGGTCTACTGCGACTTCAAGCCGGACAACGTGATCCAGACCGAGGACCAGCTCAAGCTGATCGACCTCGGCGCGGTGACCGACCTGGCCCGACCGGGCAAGTTCACCTACGGCACGGTCGGCTACCAGGCACCCGAGATCGAGACCGTCCGGGCCGAACCCTCGGTCGAGTCGGACCTGTTCACCATCGGCCGCACGATGGCCGTGCTCAGCTTCTACTTCGCCGGTTACACCCGCAAGTACAAGGCGGGCCTGCCACCCGCCTCCGAGGTGCCGCTGTTCACCGAATTCGAGTCCTATCACCGGCTGTTGCTGCGGGCCACGCACCCCGAGCCGGAGCAGCGCTTCGCCTCCGCGGCGGACATGGCCGAGCAGTGCGTCGCGGTGCTGCGCGAGGTGGTCGCGATCCGCTCCGGCGAGCCGCGTCCGGGCGTGTCCGGCCTGTTCGGGCCGGAGACCCGGGTCGTGCACGCCGAGGTGGCCGCGCGCAACACCGAGCCCGGCCTGCTCGCGCCCGCCCCCGACCCGGCGGTGATCGCCGGCGCGCTGCCGGTGCCCCGGGTGGACGCCGCCGATCCGGCCGCGAACCTGCTGGCCACGGTGGCCACCACCAATCCCGACGAGCTGCTCTCCGCGCTCACCGCCGCGGGCATCTCCTCGCCGGAGGGCACGCTGCGGCTGGTCCGGATGTGCATCGAGCAGGGCGATGTGGTGCGTGCCCGGGCCTTCCTCGCGGACATCGACGCCGACGACTGGCGACTGCCCTGGTTCGAGGGCCTTGCCGCGCTCTCCGACCAGGATCTCCCGCGTGCCCACGAGTGCTTCGACGGGGTGCGCGGTGCGCTGCCCGGCGAGCCCGCGCCGCGGATCGCGCTCGGCGCGGTCCGCGAACTGATGGGCCGCCACGACGAGGCGGCCGCCGAGTATCGCGGTGTGTGGGCCACCGACCGGGCCTACGTCGCGGCGGCGTTCGGACTGGCCCGATGCCAACTGGCCACCGGCGACCGGGCGGGTGCGGTACGCACCCTGGAGAGCGTGCCGGACACCTCGGCCAACCACGTCGCGGCGCAGACCGCGGCGTTGCGCACCCGGATCAGCGGGCGGGGCGCGGGCGAGGAGTTGGGTCCCGACCTGACCGCGGCGTCCGACCGGCTGGGCGCGTTGCGCCTGGAGGGGGAGGCGCACGATCGGCTCGCCGTGGAGTTGTTGGAGACCGCGCTGGAATGGGTCAAGGCGGGCGCGAAGGGTGGGAATCCGGGCACCGGGGACGCGGGTGGAACCGCGAAGGTGCTCGGCAGCGAGTTGAAGGAAAAGCCTCTGCGGTTCGCCTTGGAAAAGTGTTACCGCGATCTGGCCCGGCACGTGACGACGCATGCGGAGCGCATCGCGCTCGTCGACCGGGCGAACGAGGTGCGACCGTGGACGTGGGTGTGATCAGAGTGGCTGGATATGGACGACTGGACGCGGCCGGGCCCGGGGGTGCCCCGGACGGGGACGAGGCCGCCCCGCCCGAGCCGCCGACGGCCGCCGGCGGGGCGTGTCCCTCGTGCGGGCTCGCCGGCGACGCGGATGACCGGTACTGCGAGTCCTGTGGCTACGACCTGGACATCCCGGTGCCGCCGGTGGCCGAACGGCCGCCGCCCAGGCGGGTGGTGACGCCCAGCGGGCACGGCCCGGTGTGCTCCGCGTGCGGTACCGCGACGATCGGCTCGGACGGGTGGTGCGACGCGTGCGGGCGGCCGTTCAACCCGCGCGATCACGTCGAGAGCGACCTGGGGCTGGTCGCGATGGTCAGCAACCGGGGTCTGCGGCACCGGCGCAACGAGGACTCCGCCGCACTGCGGGTGTTGCGGATGCCGGACGGCAGCGATCACGTGGTCGCGGTGGTGTGCGACGGGGTGTCCTCCTCGCCGCGCCCCGACGAGGCGTCGGCGACCGCCGCCGAGACCGCGTGCGCGACCATGGCGGCCACGCTGGTCGAGGGATGCGGACCGGCCAAGGCCACCAGCGCGGGAGTGGCCGCCGCGGCGAGCGCGGTGGCCCGGATGCCCGGGGCCGAGGACGCGGGCAACGCCCCGGCATGCACCCTGGTGTCGGCGATCATGACACCCGGCGAGATCACCGTGGGCTGGGTGGGTGACAGCCGCGCCTACTGGCTGGCCGATCCGGACAGCGGCGCGGACGACGCCGCGGACGGCGACGACACGCTGCCCGGTGCGAGCACGCTGCCTCGTGGGGCGGTCGGCGAGCCGCACGCGGACGACGCGGGGTCGGACGAGGCCCGGCGCACCCCCTCCGCGCTGCTGACCGAGGACGACTCCTGGGCGACCCGGATGATCGCGCTCGGCGCGATGACCGAGGCCGAGGCGTACGCGGACCGACGCGCGCACGCGATCGTGTCCTGGCTGGGCGCGGACGCGGGCGAGGTGCGGCCCCGGGTGACCAGTCTGCGCCCGTCCGGCCCCGGAGTCCTGCTGCTGTGCAGCGACGGGTTGTGGAACTACCTCTCGGTCGCGCCGACGTTGGCCGCGATGGTGCTGCCCGGCGCGTTGGAACAGCCGCTGGCCGCCGCGCGGATGCTCACCGGCTTCGCGCTCGACCGCGGCGGTGCCGACAACATCACCGTCGCGCTGATCCCGTTCAACCCGCCCGGGGATCCGGTGCGCGGCCCCGACCACGTCTGAGCCGGAAACGAAGGAGTCGGATTCATGTCAGGCGCCCCCGAATTCACCATCGAGATCAACCAGAACCCCTACCTGCCGATGGGAGGTCACGAGGTCCACGCCGTCGCGCACATCCGGGCCTCGGGGCCGCCGACCGGAGTGCGGGCCGGCGCTCGCGGTGCCGAGGTGATCATGGTGGACAGCTCGGGTTCGATGGACTTCCCGTCCACCAAGCTCAAGGCCGCCAAGCAGGCCACCAAGGCCGCGATCGACACGCTGCGCGACGGCACACTGTTCGCGGTGGTCTCGGGGACCGGTATGGCGTCGATGGTGTATCCGTTCGAGGAGGGCCTGGTCGCGGCCGACGAGCGCACCCGCAAGGAGGCCAAGCGCGAGGTGGACAAGCTCCGCGCGCGCGGCGGCACCGCGATGGGGCAGTGGCTGCTGATGGCCCGTCGCCTGTTGGAACCGCACAAGGACGCGATCCGGCACGCGATCCTGCTCACCGACGGCAAGAACGAGAGCGAGCGCGAGCAGGACCTCGCCGAGGCGATCGCCTACTGCGAGGGTGTGTTCGTCTGCGACTGCCGGGGCATCGGCCTGGACTGGCGGGTGGAGGAGGTGCGCAAGATCTCCACCGCGCTGCTGGGCGACATCGGCCTGGTGAGCGAACCGGCGGACCTGGTCGCCGACTTCACCAGGATGATGCAGAACGCGATGGGCAAGTCGGTGGCCGACGTGACCCTGCGCGTGCGCACGATCAACAACGCCCGGGTGAAGTACGTCAAGCAGACCTACCCGGTGATCGACGACCTGACCGCGCGGCGCACCGAGGTGGGGCCCAACGTCGGCGACTACCCGACCGGTTCGTGGGGCGGCGAGAGCAAGCACTACCACGTGTGCCTGGAGGTCGAGCCGGACGAGGTCAACCCGGGCGGCAAGCGCCGTCCGTGTCAGATCTCGGTGGTGCTGCCGGACGGCGCGGGCGGTCTGGAACTGGCCAAGGCCGGCGTGTTCGCGCAGTGGACCGACGACGAGGAACTCTCCACCCGGATCAACCAGGAGGTGGCCAAGGTCACCGGCCGGGAGAAGCTGGCCAACGCGGTCCAGGAGGGTCTGCAGGCCCGTCGCGACGGGGACGAGACCACCGCGACCGCGCGGCTGGTGCAGGCCCTGGAGCTGGCCAACGAGGCGGGTGACGAGCACACCGCGCGGCTGCTCGGCCGAGTCGTGGAGGTCGAGGCGGACGGCACCAGCAGGCTCCGCAACGACGACGACGAGGGCATGATGATCATCGACGTCGAGTCGCACAAGACTGCCCGGGTGGGACCGCCGATCGAGGGCTGAGCCTGGTTGCCGGCACGCGTCGGGCTGGGTACGGGGAACAGGAAGGAGGTCCGCTCATGCACATCTGTCCGGTCGGTCATGAGTCCACCGCCGCGGACTACTGCGACGAGTGCGGACGTACGATGCCCACCGCCGGCGATCCGTCCGACGGCCCGAGCGGGTCGGGCCCGGACGGGTCGGGGCCGGGCGGGAACGTGCTGACCTGTCGTTTCTGCGCGACCGAGTACACGCCAAACGACCAGTTCTGCGAGGGCTGCGGGCACGAGTTGACGCACGGGTCGAACCAGCCCGGCGGCGTGGACGACGACGGGAACACCGGGAACACCGGGGGCGGTGGGAAGGACGGGAACGGCGGCAACGGCACGAAGGGCGGGCCGGGGCCGACCGAGGACCCGCCGCCTTCCCGCACGGTGTGGACGGCCCGCGTGGTGCCCGACCACGACTACTTCCTGCGGGTGCTCGAATGGGACGGCCCGGACGCGCACAGCATGCGCTTCCCGCACGAACAGGAGCCGTGGACGCTGGAGTTGACCGGCGAGTCGATGCGCATCGGCCGGCGCAACTCCAGCACGAGCTCGGCCCCGCCGGAGATTCCGATCGGTGACCCGGGAGTCTCCCGCCGCCATGCGATGTTGCTGCGCTGCGGGGACGGCACGTGGGAGGTGATGGACCTGGGATCGGCCAACGGGACCACCATCAACGCCGGTTTCGACCGGGTCCGCCGCGACCCGGTGCACCTCGAGGACGGCGACCGCGTGCACGTGGGGGCCTGGACGACGCTGGAGATCCGGCGCGTGGAACTGTGAGGCCGCCGGCGCGGCGACGCCGGTCGGACCCGGGGGCACGCCCCACGGCCGACCGGCGCCGGTGCGGTCAGCCGGTCGCGGCCACGCCCGGGGCCAGGGCGGCCAGGATCGGGCCCGGGTCGGCGGCAGCCTCGGCCGAGGTCAGCCGCGCGGTGACGCGTCCCGTGGACAACACCGTCAGATGATCCGCGATGCCCTGGACGAAGCCCAGTTGCGGGGCGGCGACCAGGATGGTCAGACCCTCGTCGGCGAGCGTGGTGATCAACGCCCGGATCTGCTCGGCGATCACCGGGGACAGGCCCTCGGTCGGCTCGTCCAGCAGGATCAGCCGCGGCCCGCCGAGCAGTGCCCGGGCGATCGCCAGCATCTGCTGTTCGCCGCCGGAGAGTTGCGAACCCCGATTGCCCGCGCGCTCGCCCAGGCGCGGCAGGAGCTCCAGCACCCGCGCGGGGGTCCACGCGGCGTGCTTGCGGTGGGCCAGCTTGAGATGCTCGGCCACGGTCAGGCTCGCGAACACCCGCCGACCCTGCGGCACCAGGCCGATGCCCGCGAGCGAGACGCGGTGCGCGGGACGCCCGGTGAGGTCGCCACCGTCCAGCGTCACGCGGCCGCCGGAGGGCTTGAGCAGCCCCGCGACGGTGTGGATGAGGGTGGACTTGCCCGCTCCATTGGCGCCCAGGAGCGCGTGCACCGTGCCCTCGGGGATGCTCAGGTCCACCCCGTGCAGCACCGAGCCGCCCTGGTAGCCCGCCGTCAGTTCGCCGATCTCCAGCACGATTCAGCCCACTTCCTGGTGCTCGGGCTCGGACGCGCCCAGATACGTGTCGCGTACCGCCTGGTCCGCCGCGATCTCGTCGGGCGTGCCGGTGGCCAGCAGTTGTCCGGACGCCAGCACCGTCACGGTGTCGGTGACCTCGCGCACCAGCGCGAAGTTGTGCTCGACCAGCACCATGGTCACCTCGGCCGGCAGCGCCTTGAGCACCGCGGCCAGCCGCTCGATGTCGGTGTCGGTCAGACCCGCGGCCGGCTCGTCCAGCAGCAGCAGCTTCGGATGGCCCGCGAGGGCCATCGCGATGTCGAGCAACCGCCGTGAGCCGTGCGAGAGTTCGCCGGCGTTCTCGTCCGCGCGGTCGGTCAGGCCGACGGTCTCCAGATGGGTCGCCGCCTCAGCCGCCAACGCGCGGTAGCGGGTGGGTCGCCACGCCGTGCCGGTGACCCGGGCGTGCCGCCACGCGGCCAGTGTCACGTTGTCCAGGACGGAGAGCGAGGGCACCACCGCGGGCTGTTGGAACGCGCGCGCGATGCCGATCCGGGAGCGGCGCGCCGGAGGCAGCCGGGTGATGTCGCGACCGGCGAACACGATGCTGCCCGAGGTCACCGGGATCGCGCCCGCGACCATGCCGAGCACGGTCGACTTGCCCGCGCCGTTGGGACCGAGGAGCGCGTGCCGGGCACCGCGGCGCACGGTCAGATCCAGGCCGTCCACGGCCGCCAGCGCGCCGTAGCGGCGGGTCAGGCCGGTAATGGTGAGCAGCGCCTCCGGGTCGGCGACGGTTTCCGGCTTCGTGACCGGATCCGCCACCGCCTTCTCGGTTTCCCCCTCTTGCCCTTCCTTCCCCGCCGCTCCGCCGGCCCGGGCCAGGGCGCGCCACGCGGCGCGTGGGCCGCCCGCCGTCAATCCGACCAGGCCGCCCGGCAGCGTGTACACCGCGATCAGGAAGAGCACGCCCAGCAGCAGCGGGCCGTGCCCCGGCCAGGGACCGGAGAGCCAGTCCCTGGTGAACACGATCAGCGCCGCGCCGATCATCGCGCCGACCAGCGACGCGCCGCCGCCGATGACCACCGCGAGCAGCACCAGCGAGGAGGTGTCGAAGCCGATGTGCGCGGGCGAGATGTAGCGCTGCACCGAGATCAGCAACGCGCCGGCGACGCCCGCGAGCGCGCCGACCCCGATGTAGGTGACCGAGAGGTAGCGGGTCACCGGGTGGCCGGTCGCGCGCATCCGGGTCTCGTTCTCGCGCGCGCCGTCCAGCAGCAGACCGGCCGGCGAGCGCAGCACCAGCGCGGTGATCCCGATCACCACGAGCGTGGTGATCAGCACGTACCAGTAGGTGTCCACGTCGTCGACGAGGTCGCCCATGCCCCAGAAGGGCTCGATCGGCGGCACACCGGACTTGCCGTCGGTGCCGCCGGTGACCGACTTCCACTTCTCCGCGGCCGTGCGCACCAGTTCGCCGACGGCCAGGGTGATCATCAGCACCGTGACGCCGCGCGTGCGCACCACGATCGGCGCGGTGACCGCGTTGAACAGGGCGCCGGCCGCCGCCGCGACCAGGGTGTGCACGACGCCGATCCGCATGCCGTGCTCGGCCAGGATCGCCGCCGTGTAGCCGCCGACCGCGTACGGCGCGACCTGGCCCAGCGAGGGCAGTCCGGCGCCGCCGCCGAGCACCGCGACGCTGGCCGCGAGCACGCCCAGGGACAGCGCCTGGGACAGCAGGATCAGGGTGAACAGGCCGACCAGGTAGGGCGCCGCGAACAACCACACGATCGCGGCGACGGCCAAAATTCGGCCCACCAGGACCGCGCGCGGCGAGCGCAGCGCGGTGCGTGCGCGCAGGGCGAGGGTGGTCATACTCGGCTCCCCGTCGGGCCGAAGCGCGCGGTGCGCGCGATCAGCATCACGGCCATCGTGGCGAACAGCAGATAGGGCGCGAGATCGGGCATCAGCGTGACGCCGAGCGTCTGCACCTCGCCGACCAGGATCGCCGCCAACAGCGCACCGCCGACCGAACCCAGCCCGCCGATCACCACGACCAGCAGGGATTGCAGCAACACGGTGTTGGCCACCGACGTGGACGGGCCGATGATCGGCGCGCCCAGACCGCCCGCGAGGCCGGCCAGGGCGCCCGCGGCGATCAGTACGCCCGTGCGCACCCGGGCCGGCGAGATGCCGCCGGCCGCGAGCATCTCGGGGTCGTCCACCGACGCGCGCACGGCCGCGCCCACGCGGGTACGCGAGAGCACGTACCAGCCGGCGACCCCGAGCACGACCGCGACCACGATGAACGCGAGTCGGTAGCCCGGGTAGTTGTGGCCCAGGATCGACACCGGCTCCTCGAGTGCGCCGGGCACCGAGACCTGCGGGTCGTCCTTGCCGAACGTGGTGGTCAGCAGATCGCTGCCGACCAGCGCGACGCCGAAGGTCAGCATGGCCTGCGCCATATGACCTCTGCCGGCGATCGGCGCGGTCAGCGCCGCGAGCACCCCGCCACCGGCCGCGCCCGCCCCGATGCCCGCGAGCACCGCGAGAGCCAGACCCACCCACGAGCCGTCGGCGACGGCGGTCGCGGTGTAGGCGGCGAACGCGTAGAGCGTGCCGTGCGCGAGGTTGAGGACTCCACCCGAGCCGAAGGCCAGAGTCAGGCCCGCGGCCACGACGAACAGCAGCAGCCCGTAGGCCACTCCGTCCAGGGCGGGGATGAAATTGTCGTCGAACCAGCCCACGGCACGCTCCCTTTCGCTCCGAATCCGCCGCTAGCCGAGCGTGCCGAGTTCGCGGACCATCACGTTGCTCAGCGCGGTGCCGTCCTGCTTGACCTCACGCAGGTACCACTTCTGCACGGGAGCGTGCGTGTTCGGGTTGAACTCCCAGGACCCGCGCGGGCTGTCGACCTTGCCGGTCTTGGCGATCGCGGCGTTGACCGCCTCCGGGGTGACCTTGTCGCCCGCGGCGGCGATCGCCTTGTCCAGCACGGCGGCCGCGTCGTACATGGTCGCCGACATCATCGTCGGCAGCGTGTTGTACTTGCCCTGGTAGGCCGCGACGAACGAGCGGTTGGCCGGGATGTCCAGGGTGGGCGTGTAGTTGAGCGAGGTGAACACGCCCTTGGCGGCATCACCCTCGGCCCCGAGTACCGCGCCCTCGGTCAGGAAGCCCGCGGCGTACAGCGGGATGTCCTTGACGTCGGACTGCTTGTACTGCTTGACGAAGTTCACCGCGGCGGTGCCCGCGTAGAACGTGTAGACGGCCTTGGCGCCCGAGTTCTTGATCTCGGTGAAGTACGGCTGGAAGTTGGTCGTGGCCGGGAACGGCGTCCACTTGGTCTTGCCGTCCGGGTTCGCCAACTTGCCGCCGGCCTGATCGAAGGTCTTGGTGAAGCCGCCGAGCTGGTCCCAACCACCCTGGTAGTCCGGGCCGATCGCGTAGACCGAGCCGGCCACGTTCTCCTTGATGTACGGCGCCGCCGCCACACCCGGCTCCTCGGAGAGGTAGCTGGTGTGCCAGACGTAGTCCGGCTTGTCGATCTTGCCGGGGCGACCGACGGCGCCGATCATCGGCACCTTGTTGTCGTTGACGATCTGCACGTTGGCGGCCACCGTGGCCGCGTTGGACAGACCGACCACCGCGGTGACCTTGTCCTGCTTGATCAGCTTGGTGACCGAGGGCACCGAGGTCTGCGGGCCGTCGCCCTCGTCGGTGATCACGAGCTCGATCTTGTGCCCGCCGAGCTTGCCGCCGTGCTGGTCGAGGTAGGTCTGGAAGCCGTTCTGCAGGTCCGGGCCGAGCGACGCGTAGACACCGGTCAGCGGGATCGTCAGGCCGATCTTGATCGTGCCGGAGGACGACCCGCCCTTCTTGTCGTCCGCCGCGCTGCCGCTGCACGCGGTGGTGAAGGCGAGGGCGCCGGCGATCAGGCCGGCGGCGGTGACGCGGAACGTGCGTCGGGTTATGGGACTTGCCGGGGTCATGACGTGCTCCAGGGTGTGGACGTGGGAGAGCGATCGAGCAGAGGGAGGGCTGCGTCGGGAGGGACGCGAGAGTGCTTCGGTCAGCCCAGCGCGCCGCGCTGCACGTGCAGGAAGCGCTCGCGGGCGGCCGGGGTCAGGGCCGGGCCGACCTGGTTGATCAGCTCGGCCATCTCGAACGAGACCTGACCGATGTCGCACTCCCGCGAGGCCAGCACCAGCAGCGAGGCACCGTCGCTGACCTGCATCGAGAACATGAACGCGCCGTTCATCTCGGTCAGGTTGCTGGCCACCGGGTCGGTGCCGAACAGCCGTGCGGCACCGGCCAGCAGGCTGACCAGGCCGGACGCGACCGCGCCAAGCTGGTCGGCGCGGTCCTGCGGCAGCGAACTGGTGTTGGCCACCACGAGTCCGTCCGCGGAGACCGCGACGGCGTGCAGCACCTCGGGCACCCGGGTGGCGAAATCGTTGAGCAGCCAACTGAGATCGGCTGCGGTGGGGTGGGTCACGATCTCTCCTTGTGATCCGGTTCGCCGCCGCCGGGGCGGGGCGAGGGGGCGCGGCGGGCCCGGCTGTGCCCGATGCCCTGCGCGAAGGCGGACATGGCCGCGGACACCTGGCGGGCGTCCCGGCGGTCCGGCGTGTTGTTCGCCCGGGCGGGCGTTCCGGCCGAGCCGACCAGCGGCGCGGCGGGTGCGGCGGGGCTGCCCGGGTGCACGGTGGGAGTGTCCCGGCGAACCCGCAGCGGCAGGCCCGTGTTCGTGGTGCGGCCGGACTCCGTCGGTTCCGGAGCCGACGGCAGCGACCGTTCCGGACGCCGCTCGGGTTCGACCTGCGCCGGCGGGGCCGGCGGGGCGAGCGCGGGCGGGGTCGGGGCGGCGGGCACGGGCGGCCGAGAACCGGTGAAGCGCAGTCCCGAGGGCGCGGGTTCACGCGGTCCGGGAGCGCTCGCGTCGCTGACCGGTTGCGGCCGGGTGGGCGTGAACACGCTCGGCACCGGCTCGAACGGACCCGGGTCGGGATGGCCGCCGGCGCGCACGCCGACGTCCGGCGCCCGACCCGAGGGGGGCAGTTGCGCGACCTCGGCCTTGGGCACGCCGCGGTGCCGACCGGGGCGATCGCGGAAGACCACGATGTCCTCGGGCAGGCCGACCTCGGCGACCGTGCCGCCCTGCGGGCCCGGGGTCAGGGTGATCGTGATGCCGTAGCGCGTGGCCAGGTGGCCCGCCACGGTCAGACCCATCGCGCGCACCGCGTGCACGTCCAACTGGGCCGGCGACGCGAGGCGTTCGTTGAACCCGGCCAGTCGCTCCGGGGTGATGCCCACGCCGGAGTCGGTCACGGTCAGCACCGCGCCGTCGCCGCGACGGTTCGCCTGGAGCACCACCCAGGTCTCCGGACGGCTGAACTTGGTCGCGTTGTCCAGCAGTTCGGCGAGCAGGTGCGCGACGTCGTCGCGGGCCCGTCCGGCGATCAGGATGCGCGGGTCCACCGCGCCGGGGTCGACCCGGGTGAACCGTTCGATCCGGCCGATCGCCGCACGCGCGACGTCCAGGAGCAGCGCGTCCTCGCGCACGCGCGCGGTGCCCTCGCCGCCGAGCACCAGCAGACTGGTGTTGTTGCGGCCCATGCGCTGGACCAGGTGGTCGAGCGAGTACAGCCGCTTGAGCCGGTCCGGGTCGTGCTCGTGTGCCTCGGCCTCGTCGAGGACCTTGACCAGGCCGTCGGTGAGCCGCTGGTTGCGGCGGGCGAGCGCGACCAGCACGGTGGCGATACCGGCTCGCAGGACCGCCTGTTCGGCGGCGATGCGGACGGCGGCGGTGAAGACGGTGTTGAACGCCGAGCCCACCTCGGCGATCTCGTCCTTGCCGCGCACCTCGATGGGGGTCCCCGCGCGTTCGGCGATCTCGTCGGCGGTCGCGCCGTCGAGGGAACGCCCCTGCTGGAGCTTGGCGACCGCGTCCGGCAGACCGGTGTAGGCCACCTCGTGCGCGGTGTCGCGCAGGCGCAGCAGTTCACGCGTCATCGGCCGGCCCAGGCGCAGCACCAGGATCACGGCGGCGGCCAGCGCGAGCAGCACCGCCGCGGCCTGTCCGATCGCCCACCAGCGTCGGCTGTCGCGTTCGTCGCTGACCGAGGACAGCACCGACGCGTCCACGCGTCGTTCGACGTCGCTGATCCGGGCGATCCGGTCGGCGGTCGCCTTGGTCCACACGTCCTGAGGGATCAGGATGGGTGTGTCCACCTTGGCCCGGGAGACGGCGTCCTCGAGCTGGTGGACGGCCAGGATCTCCGGGCCGGTCTGGGCGAGTTCCAGCCAGCCCAGCCACTCCTCGTCGGCGAGCGACTCGAAGGACGTCTCGCTCTCGTCGTAGCCGGTCCGGGTGGCCAGGATGTCCTGCTGTTGGGACGGCGAGATCCGGTTGGACGACAACGCGCGCAGGACCGCCGTCTGTTGTTGTCCCAGCCACTCCGTGGCGTGCGAGAGCGCGGCGGCGGCACGCAGGCGGTCCGAGTTGTCGGGGCCGGCGCCGCCGGCCTGGGCCACGCTGTCGCGGTAGTCGAGCGCGTCCGCGATCAGGATGCGGTAGCGGAAGACGACGGCGGTCAGCGAGGTGCCCTTGGGCGCCTGGACCTGCTCGCGCAGCGCGGTCAGGTCGGTCAGACCCGCGTCCAGCCTGCGCAGGCGTTCTTTGGTGTTGCCGGGGATCGAGCCGAGGTCCTTGCGCAACTTGCGGTAGCGCGTGGCGCTCTCGTCCGTCGCGGCGGTGCGCTGGTGGTACGTGACCAGCGCGTTGCTGCCGGCGTCCGGCCACAGCACCGCGGCGGCGGCCGCGCGTTCGCTCTGCAGGCGGTGCGCGAGCTCGCCCGCCTCCGCGGAGACCTTGGTCAGCGAGCGAAGGCGGTTCGCGTCGAGGGCCTCGCCGGTCGTGGTGGACACGGCGAGTCCCGCGGACCCCACCATCACGGTGAGGGGCACGGCGACGAGCAGGACGAGCTTCCGAGTGATGTTCAGGTCGTCCACCACCAGGTCGGTGCCGGGGTGGAGCGAGGCAGGGATACGGAGTCGAGTATTCCGCTTGTCAAGTACGTCATTTTCCCGATGATTCGCACTTTCCGGTCTTGCGCTTTCGGTGACGCGGATCGCGTCCTATTCCGTGCACGACGGGCAGAGCCTAGCGGCATTCGCACGTGTGCTCGCAGTGGCCGGTGGGTAATGCATCGCGCGCCCCGCATACGGCGGCGAATGTTGACATCCGTAAGTTAACTCTGCGAAGGAATATGCATGGTCGGTCATGGCAATACACGGACGCATATCACCTGATTTGGCTCCGACTTCTCCCGTCGGACGTCTTTATCCGTATTTTGACCCCCATCTCCGGGTGCCCGTTTGCCAACCATTCGTTGGGATATACCGGATCGTTGCCCTCCGGTTTCGAAGTGTCGACCAACCGGATAGTCGACCCCGACTGCCTAGACTGAGCCGAGACCGATCCCGGCGGACCGAATTGGGAGAGTCACATGCAGCGCCGACGCGCCCTGGCTTTTTTCCTGGCCGTGCCGATCGCCGCCGCCGCGGGGACGGCCGTATGGGTCACCGACTCGTCCTCCTCCGACGGCAACCCCGGGACCGACCCGGGCGCGGCCCCGGGCTCGGGCGCACCGGACCCCGGTGGTGCCGAGCCCGGCGCTGCCGAGGCCGGTGAGCCGCCGCCCGGACCACTCGCCGCCGACGCCCGAGGACTGGTCCCGATCCCGATCGAGGCGCTCGGCGCCAAGGGCGCGGGCTGGACGCTGTCCCGGGACACCAGGGTGCGGGCCGCGACCGAGGCCGCGCGGGCGGTCGCCGAGGTGGTCGCCGCCGAACTGCGCACCGCCACCGGCCTGCCCCTGCCCGTGGTGGTCGATGCCCGCGCCCACGCCGGAACCGACCTGTCCCTGGTGCCGGACCCGCCCGGGACGACGCCGGCGGACCGGCCGGCCGGCGACGAGGCGTACGCGTTGACCGTGACCGCGGGCGGCGCCACGATCCGCGCGAGCGCTCCGGCCGGCCTGTATCGAGGCGCCCAGACGTTGCGCCAACTGGTTCCGGCCCGGGCACCGTTCGAACTGCGTCCCGCCGTGGTCCGGGACGCGCCGCGGTATCCGTACCGGGGCATCATGATCGACCTGGCCCGGCACTTCTATCCGCCCGCCGAGATGCGCCGGCTGATCGACCACATCGCCGCCTACAAGTTCAACCACCTGCACCTGCACCTGACCGACGACCAGGGCTGGCGGATCGCGATCGAGGGCCGACCCCGACTCACCGGAATCGGCGCCTCGACCCAGGTCGGCGGCGGGCCGGGCGGCTTCTGGACGGCGGCCGACTACCAGGGGGTGATCGGCTACGCGGCCGAGCGCTTCATCACCGTGGTGCCCGAGATCGACATGCCCGGACACACCAACGCGGCGATCGTGGCCTACCCGGAACTGGCGTGCGACGGACGCAAGTACGCCCCCTACACCGGTACCCAGGTCGGCTTCTCCGCGCTGTGCGTGGACGGCGAGGCGACCTACACCTTCCTCGACGAGGTGCTCGGCCGGCTCGCCGAACTCACCCCGGGCCCCTACCTGCACATCGGCGGCGACGAGACGCACACCCTCAAGCCCGCGCAGTACCGGGCGTTCATGGCCCGCGCGCAGCCGATCGTGGCCAGGCACGGCAAGCAACTCATCGCATGGCACCAACTCGCCGCGGGCGACCCGGTGCCCGGCGCGATCATCGAGTACTGGGGCGCGTCCAAGCAGGACGCGGCCGCGGTCGCGGCCGCCGCGCGGGCCGGGCACAAGGTGGTGATGGCCCCGGCCGACCACGCCTACCTGGACATGAAGTACGCCGGGGGCGAGCGGCTCGGGGTGACCTGGGCGGGCACCGTGGATGTGCGCACGTCCTACGACTGGGAACCCTCGACGCACCTGCCGGGGCTGCCCGCGGACGCGGTGCTCGGGGTCGAGGGCGCGTTGTGGGGCGAGACGATCAAGAGCGTCGCGGACGCCGAGTATCTGCTCTTCCCACGGATCGCGGCGGTCGCCGAGGCGGCCTGGTCCCGGCCGGAGCGGCGCGACTGGGCGGACTTCAGGACCCGGATCGGCACGCACGAGGCGCGGTGGCAGGCGCGGGGGATCAACTACGCGCGGAAGTTGTCCTGACGCGGGCGCCCGGCGTGGGTGGGTTCGGCCCTCGGGGCCTGTGCCCGGGGTCTGTGCTCGGGGCTGGTGCCCGGGGCCTGTGCTCGGGCCTGTGCTCCGGTTCGGGCTCGTACCTCGTGCCCACACCCCGTGCCCGGGCCCACCTCGGATCCGTGCTCGGGCCCGTCCTCGGATCCGTGCCGGGTACCGGTCCGCCGATCGGATCGATCGGCGGACCGGTACCCGGGCACGGAGCACTCAGCGGCGGACCGCCCCCGCGGTGAGCGCGATGATCGCGACCAGCACCGCCGGAATGGCCAACGCCGTGGTCAGGCTGGTGTGGTGGGCGATGAAGCCGATCATCGGCGGGCCCGCGAGCAGCCCGATGTAGGCGATGCCGGTCACCCGCGAGATGGCCCACGCGGCGGGCACTCCCGGGGTGTTGCCGGCCGCGCTGAACGTCACCGGTGCGACCGGGGCCACCCCGACGCCGAACAGCGTGAAGCCGAGCACCGAGACCGCCGGCCACGGCGTGGCCAACGCGAGCGTCATGCCGAGCGCGCCGATCAGCGCGCCCACCCGCAACACCGCGACCGGGCCGAACCGTTCCACCACCCGGTCACCGGCGAACCGGCCCGCGGCCATCGCCACCGACATGCCCGCGAAGCCCAACCCGGCGACACCCGGCGAACTGTCCAGCGTCTCGCGCAGATGTACGCCGCTCCAGTCCGCCACCGCACCCTCGCCGACGAACGAGCACAGCCCGATCAGCGCGAGCAACACCACGGCGCGATAGCCCGCGAGCAACCGGAGCAGACCACCGCCCGCGGCCGGCGCGGCCGGTCGCGCCGGATCCGCCGGCTCGACCGGCGCGTGTACATGCGGGTCGTCCGCGACGCCCAGCAACGCACGCGAACCCGCCCATACGGCCAGTGCGAGCACCACCGCCATCACCGACAGATGCACCCGGGGAGTGATCCCCAGGGCAGCCGCGCCGGATCCGACGAGCGCGCCGAACAGCCCGCCGAGGCTGTAACCGCCGTGCAGGCTGTTCATGATCGGGCGGCGCAAGTGCTGCTCGATCGCCACGCCCTGCGCGTTCACCGCGACATCGGTGAAGCCCATCAGCATGCCCAAAACCAGCAGGCCCACCGCCAACGAGGGCAGGTCCCACGCGAACGCCGGCAGGAGCAGCGCCAGACAGCCGCCGATCACCGACACCCGCGCGACCCGCTTGCTGCCCCATCGCCCGGCGGCGGTACCCGCGAGTTGCACCGCCACCAGCGCGCCGACCGGCGAGCCGAGCAGGGCCAGCCCCAACTGGGCGTCGTCGAGTTCCAGATCCTCCTTGAACTGCGGGATCCGGGCCAGGAAGTCCGCGACCGCGGCGCTGAACGCGAAGAACACGAACAGCGCGGCCAGTCGCGCACCGCGCAACCGCTCGGCGGAGAGTTCCCGGGTCGTTCCCCCCGAGACGCTCACACCGCGCAGGAGCCGTCGGCGCACGCGTCGCCGTCGCCCGCGGGCGCGGCCGACTCGGCGCTTTGACCCCGCACCTGCTCCAGGACCTGGAGGAACGTGGACGCCTCCTGCGCGCCCTGGACCGCCCACTTGCCCTCGAACACGAACGTCGGCACCGCGGTGACGCCCATCTCCCGCGCCTCGGCGATCTCGCGCCGGACCTCGTCGGTGCCCTCGTCGGACGCGAGGAAGGCGACCACGCGGTCCCGGTCCAGGCCGGCCTCGACCGCGAACTCGGTCAACCGGTCGTGGTCGGCGACGTTCTCGCCCTCGGTGAAGTACGCCGCGAGCAGCCGGTCCTTGAGCGCGGCCTGGGCCGCCGGACCGAACTCGGTGAGCGCGAGCCACAACACCCGGTGCGCGGTCAGCGTGTTCACCGCCAGGGCCTGGGTGAAGTCGAAGGTGATGCCCTCGCCGGCGCCCACGTCGGCGAGCCGCGCGTTCATCCCGTCGAGGTTCGCCGCGCCGAACTTCGCGGCCAGTCGCTCGCGCAGCGGCGCCGGCTCGGCCGGAGTGGTGGGGTCCAGCTCGTAGGGACGGTACGTGACCTGGATGTCCTCGGCGCCCGGGAACGCCGCGAGCGCGCGCTCGAAGCGCCGCTTCCCGACGTAGCACCACGGGCACGCGATATCGCTGTAGATCTCGACCTTCACTTGCTCTCCAGCTTCCTTGCTCGGTGGTCGGGGGCACGCGACGCTCGGCGGCGGCGTCCCGGGACGCACGGGATCGAAGACACGCCCTGGGGCGATACAAAGGACGGACGTACCGACGGTCACGGCGGCGGACGCACCGGATGTGAAACATACGTGCAGGCGCCAAACATTCCCCAACCGGCCGTATCGCCGCCGGGGACCCGGGCGTAATCTGACCGCTGCTCGTCGTCCGTCACCCGGAACGCATGCCGTGCCCGCGCGGCGTCACCTGCCCGAGGAGTCCTCGTGGACCAGATAACCCAGTACAGGCGCGCCGTCGACGCCTTCCGTCCGCTGCTCGCCGAGGTCGGCGACGAACAGCTGGGGCTCGAGTGTCCGTGTGATCAGTGGGACGTACGAGGTCTGCTCACGCATGCCACCGGCGCGCAGCGCGGTCTGGCGGCGGCCCTGGCCGGGCCCACCGAGCCGGTTTCCGAGGATCCCCGGGAGGACTTCGAGGCGGTCGTCGAGACGATGCTCGCGACCTTCACCCCGGAGCGGATCGCCGCGGCGATCAAGACCCCGTTCGGCGAGCAGAGCGGCGGCTTCCTGCTCGGCCTGGCCACCGGCGACATCTTCGTGCACGCGTGGGACCTGGCCCGCGCCCTGGGCAAGCCGACCGATCTGGACCCCGAGCTCGCCGAGGTGCTCCTGGAGCGCATGCGCAAGACCCTGCCGGACGCCGCGCGCGGGGAGGGTCGCGCGTTCGGCCCGGAGCAGCCGGTCGCCGCGGACGCGCCGCCCGCCGACCGGCTCGCCGCGTTCACCGGCCGCGCGGTGAACTGACCCCGAATCGCCCGCCGGGCCCGGGACATCCCGGACAAGCCCTACCGGACGCGGCACCTGACGGCTCGTCAGGCTGCGCACGGGGTGGTCGGCGGTGTATGCACGTCAACGCACACCCCCAGTCGATCGGGAGTATCGATGAGCACGTCGCAGCACGATCACGGCCGGATGGATCCGCCTCGCGTCCAGGAGGTGGCCGACGGAGCGTACGCGTACATCCAGCCGGACGGCACCTGGTGGATCAACAACACCGGGTTCCTGGTCGGTCCGGAGGGCGTCGTCGCGATCGACGGCTGTGCCACCGAGGCCCGGACCCGCACTTTCCTGGAGACGATCGCGAAGCACACCGACGCCCCGGTGCGCACGCTGATCAACACCCACCACCACGGCGACCACACGAACGGGAACTACCTGTTCGAGTCGGCCACCATCGTGGCGCACGAGAACACCCGGACCGAGATCCTGAATCTGGGGATCATGGAGGTCGAATCGATCTGGCCGGGCGTCGGCTGGGGCGGAGTGCGCGCGGTCCCGCCGTTCCTGACCTTCACCGACGGCGTCACCGTGTACGCGGGCGATCTGCGCGCGCAGGTACGGCACTTCGGCGCCGCGCACACCTCGAACGACTCGGTGGTGTGGCTCGAGGAGCAGGGCGTCCTGTACACCGGCGACCTGATCTTCAACGGCGGCACTCCGTTCCTGCTGATGGGCTCGCCCGCCGGCTACCTCGAAGTGCTGGAGCGGGTGAAGCAGTTGGGCGCCACCACGCTGGTTCCCGGACACGGCGAGGTGTGTGGTCCGGAGCAGATCGACTACGCGATCGGGTACACGAACTTCGTGCTGGAGACCGCGCGCAAGGGGCTTGACGCGGGGCTGGACCCGTTGAGCGTGGCGCGCGAGACGGACCTCGGCGAGTATGCGGCGTTGTCCGACCCGGAGCGGATCGTGGGCAACCTGCATCGTGCGTACGCGGAGTTGAACGGGGTCGAGCGGGCGGGGGCGATCGACATATACGGCGCGCTCGGGGACATGGTGACGTTCAACGACGGCAAGCCGCTCTCTTGCTTCGCGTGACGGGGTTGGCCGACCTGCGGTTTCGCTTCGCGTGACGGGGGTTGGTCGACCTGCGGTCCGGTGGCCTCAAGCGCCGGCCGGGCTGGGTTGGCCTCAAGCGCCGGCCGGGCTGGGTGGTCTCAAGCGCCGGCCGGGCTGGTGTGCTCAAGCGCCGCACGGGCTATGTGGCCTCATGCGCCGGCCGGGCTGGGTGGCCTCAAGCGCCGGCCGGGCTGGGTTGGTCGGCCGAGTTGGATGTGGTCGGTTGCGGGCGGGTTGGGTGGTTGTGGGAGCGCCGGTTGGGCTGTGGGGTGGCCTGGCCGGCGCTTTTGGTGGGTTTCCGGTGGGTGGAAGGTTGGGGGGTGGGGCGGGGGGTGGGCGCATAGCTTCGGGGGGTCGGGGTGGTGGGTGATCGGAGATGGCGTGGACAAGGTGGTCGGTACGGCCGAGGCGGCGGTGGCGGATATCGGGGACGGGGCCTCGATCGCGGTCGGCGGGTTCGGGCTGTGTGGGATTCCCTCGGTGCTGATCGGGGCCCTGTACGCGCAGGGCGCCGGCGATCTGCGGGTCGTCTCCAACAACTGCGGCGTGGACCGATGGGGACTCGGCATCCTGCTGCACGCCGGGCGCATCTCGCGCGCGACCGGCAGCTATGTCGGTGAGAACAAGGAGTTCGCCCGGCAGTACCTGTCCGGTGAGATCGAGCTCGAACTCACCCCGCAGGGCACGCTCGCCGAACGGCTGCGGGCCGGTGGGTGCGGCATTCCGGCCTTCTTCACCCCGGCCGGCGTCGGTACCCAGGTGGCCGAGGGCGGTCTGCCGTGGCGCTACGACGCGGCCGGCGCGGTCGTGGTGGCCTCGCCGAGGAAGGAGGTGCGGGTCTTCGACGGGGTCGAGTACGTCCTGGAGGAGTCGATCACCACCGACTACGCGCTGGTCCGGGCGGCCCGGGGCGATCGGCACGGCAATCTGGTGTTCGACAAGTCGGCGCGCAACTTCAACCCGCTCGCCGCGATGGCCGGGCGGATCACCGTCGCCGAGGTCGAGGAACTGGTCGAACCGGGCGAACTCGACCCGGACGAGGTGCACCTGCCCGGCGTGTTCGTGCAACGGGTGGTGGTCCTGAGCGCGGCCCAGGCCGCCGAGAAGCAGATCGAGAAGACCACGATCACCGCGCCGGCGGCGCGGGGGACGGTGCGCGACTGATGGCCTGGACCAGGGACGAGATGGCCGCGCGGGCGGCGGCCGAGCTGGCCGACGGGTCGTACGTGAACCTCGGCATCGGGTTGCCCACGCTGGTGCCCAACCACATCCCGGCCGGCGTGCACGTGGTGTTGCACTCGGAGAACGGGCTGCTCGGAGTGGGACCCTACCCGCGCGAGGACGAGGTCGACGCGGACCTGATCAACGCCGGCAAGGAGACCGTCACGGTCCTGCCGGGTGCCTCGTTCTTCGATTCGGCGCTGTCCTTCGGGATGATCCGAGGCGGTCACATCGACGCCGCGATCCTGGGCGCGATGCAGGTCAGCGCGGTGGGCGACCTGGCGAACTGGACCATCCCCGGCAAGATGATCAAGGGCATGGGCGGCGCGATGGACCTCGTGCACGGCGCCCGTCGGGTGATCGTGCTGATGGAGCACGTGTCCCGGAAGGGCGAGCACAAGATCGTCGAGACGTGTTCGCTGCCGCTCACCGGCAGGCGCTGCGTCCAGCGCGTGGTCACCGACCTCGCGGTGATCGACGTCACCGACCGCGGCCTGCTCCTGGTCGAGACGGCTCCCGACGTCACCGAGGACGAGGTGCGCGCGAAGACCGGCGCGAAGTTGCTGTCCTGACACGGTGGGCCGACCCCTGTGGCTCTGTGATCATGTGGCGATGATCATGGGGCAGTGATCATTTACCTGTGATCATTCAGCGATACCGACGCCGCGTCGCCGGTGCTCGGCACGTATCGGAACAGGGAGCAATCGCATGAAGTTCGCCACCTTCGACCTGGCCGGCTCGACCCGTTGCGGAGTCGTGGCCGGTGCGGGCGACGCCGTCGTGCACCCGCTGCCGGTGGGCGTCACGCTGCTCGGCCTGATCGAGCGCGGCGCCGAGGAATTGCGCGCGGCGGGCGAGCGGGCTCTGTCGGAGCCGGCGGTCGCGCTCGCCGAGGTGCGGCTGCTGCCGCCGCTACAGCCGCCCACCGTCCGCGACTTCGTGGCGTTCGAGGAACACGTCGAGGGCGTCGCGGTCACCGTGCAGGGCCCGGACGCGACCGTGGTGCCGGAGTGGTACGAGCTGCCCACCTTCTACTTCACCAACCCCTACGCGATCATCGGCCCGAGCGACGTGGTGCCGATGCCGCCCGGGTCGAACGTGCTCGACTTCGAGTTGGAGGTCGGCATCGTGATCGGCCGCGCGGGCAAGGACCTGACGGTCGAGCAGGCGGCGGAGCACATCATCGGCTACACCATCTTCAACGACTGGTCGGCGCGCGACCTCCAGGCCCGTGAGATGCGGGTGGGCCTGGGTCCGTGCAAGGGCAAGGACACCGCGACCACGCTCGGCCCGTGGCTGGTGACCGCCGACGAGTTCGAGGTCCACCGGGACGCGGACGGCTTCCTGGACGTGGCCATGCGCGCGTCGGTCAACGGCGTCGAGGTCGGCCGGGACTCACTGGTCAACATGGGCTGGCCGCCCGCCGAACTGGTCGCCTACGCGTCGCGTGGCACCTGGGTCCGACCCGGTGACGTACTGGGCACCGGCACCTGCGGCAATGGCGGTTGCCTGGGTGAACTGTGGGGTCTGGGACGCGAGTTGCCGCCGCTGCGACCGGGCGACACGGTCGCGCTCACGGTCGAGGGAATCGGCACGCTGACCAACACCGTGGTCGAGGGCGCCGCACCGCGAGCGATCCCGGCCGCGCGCAAGCGCCCGCGCACCCGCAAGGAGTCCTTCGACGCGTGAGGCCGCGGCCTCCCCGGCCTCCCGGCACTCGGTCGGCGGGTGCTCGTTTGCTCAGCCGTTCAGATAGGCGAGTACGGCGAGCACCCGTCGATGCCCCGCGTCGTCGGGGGCCAGCCCGAGCTTCGCGAAGATGTTGCGGATGTGCTTGTTCACCGCGCCCTCGCTGATCACCAGAAGCCGGCCGATGTCCGTGTTCGACCTGCCCTCCGCCATCAGTGCGAGCACCTCGCGCTCGCGGGGGGTCAGTTCACGCAGCGGGTCGTCGGAGCGGCGCCGGACCAGGAGTTGGGCCACCACCTCGGGATCCATCACCGTGCCGCCCGCCGCCACCCGACGCAGCGCGTCGGCGAACTCGTCGACATCGCCCACCCGTTGCTTGAGCAGATAGCCGGTCGCCCCCTTGCCGTCGGCGAGCAACTCCGCGGCGTACCGGTCCTCGACATAGGCGGACAACACCAGCACGGGCAGCCCGGGCCGGCGCCGCCGGGCCTCGATCGCGGCCCGCAGCCCCTCGTCGCGAAAGTCCGGCGGCAGTCGCACGTCGACGACCGTGACGTCCGGGCCGTGCGCCGCGACGGCGGCCAGGAAGTCGGCGCCGTTGTCGACCGCCGCCGCGACCTCGAAGCCCTCACCGGTCAGCAGCAGGACCAGGCCCTCGCGCAGCAGCGCGTCGTCCTCCGCGATCACCACCCGCACGGCAACTCCGCGCGCAGTCGGGTCGGTCCGCCGACCGGGCTGTGCACACTCAACCGGCCGTCCAGCGCGGCCGTGCGCCGCCTGATGCCGACCAGGCCGCTGCCCGCGTGCTCGTCCGCGCCACCGCGCCCGTCGTCCTCGACCTCGATCACCAGCGTGTCCTCCTCGCGGGTCAGCCGGACCTCGACGTGTGCGGCGCGGCTGTGCTTGGCCACATTGTTCAACGCCTCGGCGACGACGAAGTACGCGGCCGTCTCCACCGCGGCCGGTGTGCGGGTCAGCCCGGCGGTGTGCACGACGCAGGGCACCGGACAGCGGGCGGCCAAGGCCGAGATGGCGCCGTCCAGGCCGCGTTCGGCCAGGATCGGCGGGTGGATGCCGCGCACCACGTCGCGCAACTCGTCCAGTGCGTCGCCGGCCGCCCGTCGAGCGCGTCGGACCAGCGGCAGCGCCTGCTCCGGATCGCGTTCCAGGGCCCGTTCGATCAGCCCGAGATGCAGCACCACGGCGAGCAGTCGGTTCTGCGTACCGTCGTGCAGATCCCGTTCGATCCGCCGCAGTTCGGCGCCGTGCGCGTCCAGTGCGGCGGCTCGGCTCGCGGTGACCTCGGCCAGCCGCTCGACCACCGACCCGTCCGGCGGGGTGAGCAGCGGCCGGGTCAGCCGGGCCTGGCCGCGCAGCAGCGGTGCGGCCAGGGCGACCGCGAGCACCGCGACCGCCGCGCCGATCGGGAGCATCGCCGCGGCCTTCCACCACGAATCGACCGCGAAGCCGACGCCGGACGGCGCCCGACCCGGCACGGCCCACCACCACAGCGGCATGGTGAGGTTGTTGACGGCGCTGATGGTCAGGCCGAGGCCGAGCACGGCGGCGAGGGTGCCGCTCAGGCCGTGTACCGGAAGCCACAGCAGGTCCCGTCGGCCGGCGGGGTCGGTCAGCGCGATGCGCGCGCGGGTGAGCAGGGGGCCGTCGAGGGGGCGATAGTGCTCGGGCACCGGTGGGCCGCCGAGCACGACGCCCACCCGACGGCGTTCGGCGCCGGCCAGTCGCCGCACCCCGCGCAGCAGCGGGGTCAGCAGGGGCAGGCCGAAGCCGGCGACGTACAGGCACGCGCACATGAGGACCACGGGCAGCGCGAGCAGGGCGAGGAGGCCGGTGCCGCCGGCTCGCGCGAGCAGACCCAGCCGGGTGGGCAGGCCGCGAAGCGCGGCGCGGGCTGCGGGCAGGCCGGAGAGTGCGGCTCGCCCTGTGGGGAGCGCGGCGCGTGCTTCGGGCGGTTCGGGTTTCGTGTGCACCGCTCGACCCCTTTCCTGGGCTCGTTCGATGGTCTCCGCCGCCGCGCGCGAGAGGTAGCCGAGCCGCGGGTGTCCCGATGGTGGTGCGCGCACCACCATCGGAACGGGCGCGTGCGGGCTGCCGGGACACCGCCACGAAATCCTACGTTTGTGCAGGTCGGCGGCTCACCCGGAGCGGTCGGCGGCAACGACGAAGGAGTCGACCGTGAGCGACCGATCCTCCCGACCGCGTCCGGCGCTGCGTCCGCCGTGGTCCTGGCTGCTGCTGTTGCTCGTCGTCGGCGTGGTCGTGAACGTACTGATCACGGTGTGACGGGCGGTGCCGCGGACCTGCCCTCCATCCGGTGTGCGCGCACCAGTTCCAGCACCCACACCAGCAGTGCCAGCGCTCCGAAGGCCGCGCCCAGTGCGCACACCGCGAGCCAGCCGGCCGCCGCGTACAGGGTGGTCGAGGCGATCGCGCCGCCCGCGCTGCCGATCGAGTAGAAGATCATGTAGCCGCCGATCAGCCGGCTGCCGGCGTCCGGGCGCAGCGGGTGGATCAACGTCTGGCTGGTCACGTGCACCGCCTGTACGGCGAGGTCGAGCACGATGGTGCCCAGGACCAGTGCCCACAGCGACTGGCGGGTGAAGGCGAGGGGCAGCCAGGACAGGGTGAGCAGCACGAGCGCGATTCCGGTGACCCGGTTCGCGTGTCCTCGGTCGCTCAGCCGCCCGGCCGGGATCGCGCCGAGCGCCCCGGCCGCGCCCGCCAGGCCGAAGGCGCCGATCGCGGTGTGCGACAGCGACAGCGGCGGCTCGCTCAACGGGAGCGCGACGCTGCTCCACAGGGTGCTGAAGGCGGCGAAGATCAGCAGCGCGAAGAGCGCGCGGACCCGGAAGAGGCGTTCCTCGACGAACAGCGTCACCGTCGAGACGAGCAGCTTGCGATAGGACGGTGGCGCCTTGCGGTCGGACGGCGGCGTGTCGACGGAAGCGGGCACCCGATCGTCGCGCCGACGCGGAAGCACTCGGTACAGCGTCCCGGCCAGCGCCAGGGTCAGCGCGGCGAAGCCGAGGTACACCGCGCGCCAGCCCGCCAGGTCGGCCACCGTGCCGGAGACCGTTCGGGCGAGCAGAATGCCGGTGACCACGCCGCTGGTCACCGAACCGACGACGCGACCGCGTTGGGCCGGCGCGGCCAGTGCGGCGGCGTAGGCGACGACCGCCTGGGTGACCACCGCGAGCAGGCCCACGGCGATCATCGCGACGAACAGCGATGCGGCGTTGCCGGCCAGCCCGACACCGGCCAACGCGGCGGCCAGCAGCGCGAATTGGCCGACGAGCAGCCGGCGACGGTCGACCAGGTCGCCGAGCGGGACCAGCAGGAACAGGCCGAATCCGTAGCCGACCTGGGTCAGCGTGACCACGACCCCGACGGTGCCTGCGGCGAGGCCGAGGTCGTGCCCCATGGTCACCAGGAGCGGTTGGGCGAGGTAGACGTTCGCGACGGCGACGCCGGCGGCGATCGCGAAGACGAGGGTGAGCGCACGGGAGAGCGAGCCGGATCCGGCGATCGACGCGGTGCCCACGGCTTCCCGGATTCGCGCGCCGGTTCGGGCTTCGGTCCCCATCCCTGTTCCCGCGTCGGTTCCCTTCCCGGTGCGCGCTTCGGTCCTCTCCGCGGTGCTGTGTTCGTTCCGCTCCTCGGTGTGCTCCGGCACGTCGTGCTCGGCTGCCATGTCCCGCCCCTCGTGCATCTGGTTGCAAATTGCCACCAGATGCACGCTAGACGAGCTTGGTAGCATGTTGCAACCAGGGTGATGGTGGGTGATCGCCCGGCAGGAGAGGACGAGGCATGGTGCAGCGCACGCGGTTCGACGACAGCACGTGTCCGGTGGCCCGGTCCGTGGACGCGATCGGCGACTGGTGGTCGCTGCTGATCGTGCGCGACGCGTTCGACGGGAGCCGGCGGTTCGGCGAGTTCCAGCGCAGCCTGGGCGTGGCCAAGAACATCCTGACCGCACGACTGCGCGCACTGGTGGCCGGCGGGATCATGGAGGTGGTGCCCGCGTCGGACGGCAGTGCCTACGGCGAGTACGTGCTGACCGCCAAGGGCCGCGACCTGTTCACCGTGATCGTCGCTCTGCGGCAGTGGGGCGAGGCGCACTGGTTCGAGCCGGCCGAGCCGCAGTCCTGCCTGCTGGACCGCCGCGACGGCCGGCCGCTGCGGGCGCTCGAGGTGCACGCCGCGGACGGCCGGCGGATCCGGCCGGAGGACACCGAGGTGCGCAAGGTCGAATGAGCCGCGAGCGGCCCGGGGCCGCGTGAGCCGCGAGCGCCCCGGGACCGCGATCGACCTACCGCGCGGGCGCCGCCACCAGGCCGAGGCGGGTCAGCAGTTCGAAGAACAACCGCTCGACGAACGGATCCCGCTTCAGGGCCAACAATTCCAGGACGGGCTCGGGCCGCACCTGGTACCCGGCCGCCGCGGCCCACCGGACCGCGGCCTCCGCGACGCGGGGCCGATCCTCCTCCAGCCACGCGGCGGCCTCGTCCCGGACCCGGGCGAAGTCGCCCCGCCCGCCCGCGCGTTCCCACCGGTCCTGGGCCAACCGCGAGGCGGCGGTGCCGGGATCGAGCCAGCCCTCCCAGAAGTGCGTCCCGCTCAACCCCTGGACGTGCGCGACATCGCTCTCGAACACGCCGCAGACCAGTACGGGAGAGCCGGTCCGGGCGGCCAAGTCGGTCAGCCACGGCCCCTGGAAGGCGTACGGATCCTCGAAGTGCCGCACGTGCACCGCACGCCAGCCGTCGAGGTAGGACCACTCGCCGTAGACCGGATGTCCGCTTCCGCCGACGAAGGGGGCCAGGTCCGTCAACGGCGTCTGTGCGCGTAATACGACGATGTCCCCGTTGAATCCCATGGCCCACCCCTTCGGTCGCGATGTCCGTCGGGGTTCAACGTAGATACCGCGTCCGACAACCGACCGGGTGTCAGGTCCGCGCCTCGGGGACCTGCTCCACGGCGCTCGTACCGCTGCCCGGCCTGGACTCCCACTCCCAGCTCTCCTCCAGCCGGATCCGCCCGTCCGGCAACACGACCACGGCACTGACACAGTGCCCCGAAGCGGTGGCGCCGGACCGGTTGAGCTGCGTGTAGCGGAAGTCCAGCGTGTCCGCTTCGCGAGTGCCGATCAGGTGGCCCCGCACGATGTCGCCGCCGCTGTATTCGGCCCAGACCACGCCGTCGCGCTCGTGGTACGTGAAGAACGTGGAAGCGTCCACCTCGCCGTGCTCGGGACGATCGAGCGGGGCGAAGCCGAGTCCATCCAGGGACGGTGCGGGCATGGTGCGTACCTCCGACGGGCGTGTGCGGTCGGGTATGCGACGCGCGACGGGTACCCGGTGTCGGCGCCGGGCACCGCGCGTGCGGTACTCGGCTCCGGGCGTGCGACGCGGCGCTCGGACGCGAGCAGCGTAGACGCGGGGCGCCTGGATCGACGTCCTCCACCCGGAGGATTCGACGGCCCCGGCCTACGTCGCGGGGAGGCCCTGCCAGCGCCACTTGCCGACCCGGCGCGGGTGACCGGGGAGTTCGGTACGGCCGGTGCACCACAACAGGGTGGGCCAGGCGTCGAAACCGGTCGGCGCGTCGGGGAACATCCGTGCCAGCACGCGGGCGCAGATCTGCGGATCGGGCCGGTAGGCCAGGTCGAGCCCGGCCGCCAGGTCGTGCATGTGGACCATGACCTCGATCATGCCCATTCCCGCGAAGCCGTCCGGGTCGGAGATCCCGTACGGATGGAACGCGCGGGCCGAGTCGGGCCGGGTGGCCACCATGGCGGTGAGGAGCGCCCCGCCGGCCCGGACCGCGTGCAGGATCTCGGCCGGCGTCGCGTCGGCGTCGGCCTCGATGTCCACCGGGAGGTAGTCGTCCATCCGGCCCGACGCGATCTGGCCGGCGTACACGTACAGATCGCCGACGATGTGGACCAGGGTGTAACGACAGTCCCATTCCAATTCGCCCGCCGGGCGTGACCAGTCCCGTTCGCTCTCGGTTGCCTCGGTCAACACCGCGACGGCGTGTGCGACCGTCGATTCCACGTCCTGTGCAGCCTGTGATCCCATTCGGCGATTTATACCGGGGCGGGTGCGAAGGCGCATGTCCATTCGGTGAGGATGGTGGTTCTGCCGGCCACCGCGTCCCCGGAGAGCATCATGACCACCGCCACCACGACCGCGACCATCGTGCCGATGCGTGCCGAGCACGCCGACCAGGTGCTCGCGATCTATCAGCTCGGCATCGACGGCGGGGACGCCACCTTCCAGGAGAGCGCGCCGGACTGGGCCGAATTCGACGCGGGCAAACTGCCCGAGCACCGCTTCGTCGCGCTCGACGGGGCGACCGGCACGGTGCTGGGTTGGGTGGCCGCGAGCCCGACGTCCAAGCGCGCGGTCTATCGCGGTGTGGTGGAGACCTCTGTCTACGTCCATCCCGACGCGGCGGGCCGGGGAGTGGGCCGCGCCCTGTTGAGCGCGCAGATCGCCTCGACCGAGGCGGCCGGCGTGTGGACCATCCAGGCCGGCGTCTTCCCGGAGAACACCGGCAGCCTCGCCCTGCACGCGGCTCTGGGCTTCCGCACCATCGGCACCCGCGAGCGGGTCGGCCGGCACCACGGCCGCTGGCGCGATGTCATCCTCCTGGAACGCCGCAGTCCGACGGTGGACTGAGCGGACGCGCGCTTGAGGGTCGCGGTGGGTCGAGGCGGGTCGCGGGCCAGAGGTGCCCCCGGACCGCGGTGGGTCGAGCGGGGCGCGCACGGCTCCGTGCCGCGGGTGGTTCGAGCGGGACGCGCACGGCTCCGTGCCGCGGGTGGTTCGAGCGGGACGCGCACGGCTCCGGACCGCGGCGGGTCGAGCAAGACGTGCATCCGACGGATCGCGGTCGGCGGGGCGCGCCCTTCGAGGAGCGCCCTCGACGCGCCCACGATCGCCGCTCGCGCCCGCCTCCGCGCCCGGCGACCGCCGTCGTCAAACGTCCGACGGGTCGTCAGATCCCAGGCCCGCTATGCCTTGACCTCTTCGGCGCGCGGTGAATAATCGACATCGTTGTAGTGATCAAGGATGTGGAAGTTCGGCTTGGGGTGGGCCGGTCCGGTGCGCGGCGAACACACCTCGCGGCGGGCCGTCCGCCCGGAACGAGGAGACGGTACATGCGCGCGATCCTGCACACCGCCACGGGCGCCGAGATCCGGGACGATGTCACCGTACGTGACCCGGAGGCCGGTGAGGTTCTGGTACGGATCGTCGCGACCGGGGTCTGCCACAGCGACGTCAGCGTGCTGGAGGGCGTCATCGAGTGGCCCACGCCGTCCGTGCTCGGGCACGAGGGCGCCGGGATCGTGGAGAAGGTCGGCGCGGGCGTCGGTACGGTCGCGCCCGGCGACCACGTGGTGATCACCACGATCGCCGCGTGCGGGATGTGTCGGCACTGCCAGACCGGCCACCCCAATCGTTGCCGCCAGACGCTGGGCAACCGGGGCACGCCGTTCGCGATCGGCGACGAGCCGGTGTGGAACTTCGCCGGTGCGTCCACCTTCGCCGAGCTCACCCTGGTCAAGGAAATCCAGTGCGTGACCATCCCGAAGGACGTGCCGCTGACCTCCGCGTGCCTGGTGCCGTGCGGCGTGGTCACCGGCTCGGGCGCGGTGCTCAACCGGGCGAACGTACTGCCCGGTCAGACCGCGGCCGTGATCGGCCTCGGCGGCGTCGGCCTGTCCGCCGTCCAGGCGCTCCGGCTCAAGGGCGCCGGCCGCGTGGTCGGCATCGACACCGTGCCCGGCAAGTTCGAACTGGCCGGCAAGTTCGGCGCGACCGACTTCGTCAAGTCCGGGAAGGACGTGGACGTCGCGGACGAGATCCGCACCCTGTTCCCGTACAGCGACGAGGTCAAAGTCGGCGTATTCGGCGCGGGCGGCGTGGACTGGATCTTCGAGTGCACCGGCATCCCGTCGGTACTGGAGAACGCCATGGAGGCCCTGGACTGGGGCGGCACGCTGATCGCCGTCGGCCAGCCCGCGCAGACCGCGACCGCCAACATCCGGATCGCCAACCTGCTCCAGTGCGACCGGGGCATCCTGGGCACGCGCGCAGGCGGGGTGCGTCCGCACGAGGACATCCGGGCGATCGTCGAGCTGTACCGCCAGGGCAAGTTCGACCTGGACGCGCTGGTCTCCAAGGTCTATCCCGCCGACGGCTTCCACGACGTGCTCGACGACATGCACAACGGCCGGATCGCGCGCGGCGTCATCGCGTTCTGAGGCCCGCCCGGCCCGGATCGACCGGCCGGATCGCCGATCCGACCGGCCCGCCCGCCGGTTGCGGATCGCCGATCCGGCCGGCCGCCCGAGAGGACCGCCGACCCATGACGGACGACACCCGACCCGGTACGGACGAGCCGGTGCCCGCCGCCGGGAACTGGGGCCGCTGGGGCCCCGAGGACGAGCGCGGGGCGCTCAACCTGATCGAACCGGCGGGCGTCCGGGCCGCCGCGCACGAGATTCGGACCGGGCGCTCGTACTCGCTCGCGCTGCCCATCACGCGCGGCAACCAGCCCGCCTTCGACTTCCGCGGCTCACCGCAGCGGCTCACCCTGGTCAGCCAGACCGACGCGATGTTCGAGGGGTTCGAGGGCGGTGACGACGTCGGCTCGAACGAGGACGTGCTGATCATCCCGTCGCACAACCTCACGCACATGGACGCGCTGTGCCACGTGCAGGCCAAGGGCCGCTTCTACAACGGCTTCCCGGCCGAGACGTTCCGCTCGCACACCGGCGCCGGCCGCTGCGGGATCGACAAGCTCGGCGCCTTCGCGACTCGGGCGGTGCTGTTGGACCTGCCTCGGTACTTCGATATCGAGTATCTGGAGGGCGGATACAAGATCACCGGCGCCGACCTGGCCGGTTGCGCCGAGCGACAGGGCGTCGAGGTCCGCCCCGGCGACGCGCTGCTGGTCCGCACCGGCTACCTCGACGAGTACCGCGCCATCACGGCCTCGGGCCGCGAACCGTCGTTCGCGCAGCCGGGCCTGTCTCTCGACGCGGTGGAGTACGTCCGGGCGCGGGACATCAGCGTCGTGGGCGCGGACAACAGTGCGATCGAGTGCATTCCGTTCGACGATCGGTTCCTGTCGGTACACATCGCGTTGCTGGTCGAATCGGGAGTCCCGCTTCTCGAACACCTGTGGTTGAGCGAGCTCGCCGAGGCGATGGCGGAGGAGGGCGCCTATTCGTGCCTGCTGTGTGTCGCGCCGCTTCCGGTCACCGGCGCAACGGGTAGCCCCATCAATCCGGTTGCCATTGTCTGATCGTCTGACGACTGACATAGTCCATGGGCAGGTCGTCTCGGTCTCGTTTCCTCCGTCGGGACCGAGGCGACCGCTTAGCCGAGTCGCTTAGGCCCGCCGCCGGGCCGCAGAAAGCAACATGTGTGATCACACATGATCGCGGGTGCGTCGCGTACGTATCGCAGACCCCGCTCCTCGGCTCTCCGTGAGCCTTCCCTGGATGTGAAGCCCCGTTCGCGGGTTCGCAATGCCGAACCTTTAGTCGCGGTGTACAACCCAACCCGACCCGGCTTCGAAATCCGGCCCGAGATATGCACGTTATCGCACAGTATTAAATTGACGCAGTCAAGGACTGCTATCATGGTCGGGTGAACTCCACCGAAAACGTCGAAGCGATCCAGCGGGCGCTGGAGGCCCTGCTTCGGCGCCACGCCAGCCGCCGAGTGTACGCGGGCCAGGCCGCCGCGGCGGGCGCGACCATCTCGCAGCCCGCCTATGTGCTGCTGCGCCGAATCGAGAAGCAAGGTCCGCTCCCCATGGGGGAGTTGGCGCGCATGACCAACATGGACCCGGGCGCCACCGCCCGCCAGGTGGGCCAACTGGAGCGGGACGGCTACGTACGGCGCTCGCCCAGCCCGGACGACGGGCGGGTCAGCCTCGTCTCGCTGACGCCGCGCGGCGACTCGGTCCGGCGCCGGCTCAACGACGTCATGGATCGGCGGATGAGCGAGATGCTCGACCGCTGGAGCGACACGGACCGCGAGACGTTCGCCACCCTGTTGCAGCGATTCGTCGAGGAGATGGCAGAGGGCGAGATTCCCGCCGCCGTCGAGGACCCCGCCGTCTGAGCACGACCGACGCCTTCGGGTGGCGTGCCTGACAATTCGTCATACCCCAAATTGCCGGAGCTTCTCGTTGCGAGAAGCCCCGGCAATTTGCGTGAGCCATCGACTTGTCCACAAAGCCGGCCGCATCCGTATCCGGGTTTCGACTGTCCGCTATCCGACGCCCGGGTTCGGGATCGGACCGCCGGCAAAGTCCTACGTGCCGTCGGTAGCCCCGATATCGGTGCGGTCGAGGCCGTATTCGCCGCCGATCGGGGACGGCGCGACGTTGTCCACGGCTCTCGGGTTTCCATTCGGAAACGGGGGGTTCGCCCAATCCGCCACGAGGCCCATAGGGCGGTCGACCGGTTCGAGGTCCGCCGACAGCGCGAACCAGGCGGGACCGGTCGGCGGTTGCACGATCGCCAATGTGCCCTTGTCCACGGCCCACAACTCCATGACCGCGCCGACCGGCCGCTCCTTCGCGTCCTCCGCTCCGACGTACGCGACGCGCTCGTACAGGACCGGCCGGGGGAGCCGGAGAATGACCAGGTCCCGGATTCGACACGTGAATTCGATGCCGCTTCGCAGGCGCAGGTGGACCTGCCGGCCCCATACATCCGTGAGCACGCCTTCACGACCGGAGTAGGCGTCGCGGCACCACGCGTGCCGGTAGCGCTCGAAGAACGCGCGGCCTCTGTCGAGGTCCCGCTGCGTGCTCCCCGCAAGCTGCTTCTGCTTCGACGAGGCGGTCATCGCCCGTCCCGTCCACCCGAGCGCGACGTGCGAAACCGCACCGTCAACCGCGAGACCCGCCGGGTCTGCGAGGTCCGCCGGGTCTGCCAAGTCCTCCACCAACGACGATGAGAACGCAGGTGCCGAAGGACCGGCGTCGGATGCGGGGCACGCGGGGCAGGTCGGAGGGCGCAGAAGTCCGCTTCGTCGACCCACTTCCGGACGAGCAGGCGCAACTGCTCGTCTTGCGCGTCGCGTTCCGGTGTCGACACGAGCGTCGAGCTTCGTTGGGTCCATCCGATGCGATCTGTCATCGTGATGACGTGTCCTTTCTCGTTTCGGGGCACGCAGGGGGCGAGGCGCTGTCCAGGCATTCACTCGCCCCCTACCTCCCATCCCTCGTCGGACCGCCGCTCGACCACGGAACGGCTGTGCCGACTCCTCGCCCCGCACGGTCGGTCGGGACGGTCTTTGACGCACGCGGAAGTCCATCCCGCGCCGGAGTGACCCCAGCGGTTGCGGTGGGTGGTTATTCGGCCACTCTGTGGTTCAGGATCGGCCAATCGCCCTAGCCTTTGAAGAAGCCCACCGTTGCGGATGCAATTGGAACGAAGAGGGGTACGGGTGTGCGATTCCGGGAGCGTCGGACCGATCCGACAAACGGATCACCTCGTCAGCGCGTGGCCGCCCAGATTCGCGAGCATCGAACGCGAGCCGGCATGTCCGTAACGGAGTTGGCCGACGTCGTTGGCTACAGCAAGGCGTCGATGAGCCGCTTCGAGACCTGCGACAGTCCGGTCCCGGAGGAACTGTGCCCGAAGCTCGACGCCGCCTTCGGCACGAACGGACTGTTCACGGCTCTGTTCGAGATGCTGCGCGGAGTGCGGTTCCCGGATCGGTACTTGGAGTACATGAGCCTGGAGAACGAGGCACTGAGCCTCGGCGAGTGGGCGGGGCTGTACATCCCCGGACTGCTTCAGACGCCGGCCTACGCTCGTACCCTGTTCCAAAACGCGGACTTGGGAGCCACCGACGAGGAGCTTGACGTCCGTGTAGCCGCACGAATGGGTAGACGCCACATCTTCGACAGGGAGAGCGGCTCCTACTTCATGGCCCTCATCGATCAGGCGGTGCTATACCGGTGGATCGGCGGAGCGGAGGTGATGCGCGCACAACTCGAATCTCTCCTGGCGCTCATGGATCACGAGCACGGGATGATCAGGGTGCTGCCCTACCGCAATGCCGGGTTTGGCATCAGTGACGTAACCCAGATCGTGGTCGAGTTGGAAGACGTGACTGTCGTCTATGTTGAGGGGGCATGTTCGGACAGATCGTTGAAGATCCGGACACCATCCGAGTACGTCGGCTGGCCTACGATCGCGCATGCGCCTACGCCCTTGACCCGAGGGAATCGGCGGTCATGATCCGTGCAGCTCTAAAGGAGTACGAAGGATGTTCACACCTCCCGACATAAGCGCACTCACATGGCGTAAGTCGACCCACAGCAACCCTGACCAGGGCGCGTGCGTCGAGGTCTCCGACGACTTTCCCGGCGCCGTCCCGGTCCGCGACAGTAAGGACCCGAGCGTCGGGTGTCTGGTTGTTCCTGTCGCTTCGTGGGGTGTGCTCACGGCGGCGTTGCGCGGCTGAGGCAATCAGTCTGTCCCGTTGCCGGGTTCGGTGAGTGGCGGGGCGTCGTGTCGGGGTGCGGCCTGCGCCATGCCAGGCCGGAGAAGTCGAGGTCTTCGACGGTCAGTCCGGCGTTGAACCGCCGTCCGGAAGGAGCACGAGGCATGCACACAACTCCCGACCTGAGCGCCGCGACCTGGCGCAAGTCGAGCCACAGCAACGACGATCAAGGTGCGTGCGTCGAAGTGGCCGATGGCTTCCCGGGTTTCGTCCCCGTTCGCGACAGCAAGGACCCCAGCATGGGTTGCCTGGTCGTGTCTGCGGGTTCGTGGGGTGTGCTCACGGCGTCGTTGCGCGGCTGAGGCAATCGGCCTGCCCCGTCGCCCGAATCGGCGGGTGACGGGGCATCGTCCCCTCGGTGCGCGGCTCGCGCTACGCCAGACCAAAGAAGTCGAGGTTTCCGACGGTCGGTCCGGCGTTGAACCCGCCGTCCAGGCGCGTCCGGAGAGGTCGAGGATTCGACGGCCCATTCGACGTCGAATCCGCGGCTCGACTTCACGTCTACACCCCCAACGCGGTGCGATCCCGCGGTGGTTGTGAGTGTGGAACGGCTTCAGTCCGTGGCCTTGGGATGGCCCGTACCCGCGTAGCTGATCCACGCGATGTGGTTGACGTCGTCGAGGAGATACCAGATACGCGGTGACGTCGTATTGCCAACGTTCCAGTTCCCGGCCTTTGAAGGTGCTTGTTTGCCCTTGAGGCGGTGCTGACGGTTGGGGTTGTCGACGGCGCGGGGAGCGACCCGGATCTTCTCGAACGCGCGGCGCACATTGCCCGCTGCCTGGCGGCTCGAGTGTGTTCCCAGCCGTCGGCTGCCTCGCCGTTGGCGAAACGAAGGTCGTCTTCGTCACCGCTCGGCGGCGGCGCGGCGCGGTCTCCGCGCTTCGGGCTCACCCCGTTGCCTCGGGCATGGGCACCGGTCCGAGGTCGCCATCCGGCTCGCGGGTGAGGATCGAGAGCAGGGTGGGATCCGCGTGGATCTCCGCACTGTGCCGCCATTGGGTGAGCAGGAGCGCGATCGGGGCCAGGTTGTCCAGGGCCACCGCGCCGCGCGCCGTATCCACCAGTTCGGACAGCAGGGTGTCTATGTCGTCGGCGGGTAGGAACGTGCTCCACGGCAGGGCTTCGGGTAGTGCCTGGCGCAAGGCGGCGACGTTCTCGGTTCGCGCCAGACCGGCCGGCAGGCGTGACGCGAAACCCATCACCGAGGTGTCTTGCTCCATCTGGTCGACACGCATCAGGGCGAGGTCCCCGGCGTCGCGTCAGCGCAGTCGTAGCGCGCGGACGGAGTCCAGCCTGCGCGTGGTCGCGGCGGGATGGTGGAGCAGCTCGCTGAAGGGCACGTCCTCGTAAGCCGTTGGCATGAGATCCACAGTAGTTCGGATGTTCAGTATTCGGGTGTGGATCGGGACACCGCAGATCAGGCATCGTCCGAGTGCCACGGAACCCTGCCGGCTCGAACGCCGGCCCCGGCACCTCGTGCGCCTTGCCTCGGGCCGTACGGATGGCGCCGGCGACGTGAACCTGATGGGACGATTTCGCCGCCGAGCCGGCGCCCCCTTGCCGGCCCCGCGCACCAGAGGCTAGGAGGCACGCCCCGTCGCCCGGTTCGGCGGGTGACGGGGCGTCGTGTCGGGTGTCGCGCGCGCTACGCCAGGCCGGAGAAGTCGAGGTTGCCGACGGTCAGGCCGGCGTTGAAGCCGCCGTCCAGGTTGATGTTCACGCCGTTGAGGAAGCCGGAGGCGTCCGCGCCCAGGAAGGCGAGTGCGAGGGCGACGTCGCGGCCGGTGGCGAGTCGGCCGTTGCCCTGGGAGATGTTCCAGTCGATCACCTTGTCGGAGATCGTCTTGCGGAAGTCCGGCAGCAGCGGGGTGTCGATCGGCGAGGGGCACACGCTGTTGATCCGCAGGCCCTTCGCCGCGGCCGTACGGGCGTAGTGCATCGTGTAAACCTGCACGAGCTCCTTGCTGTAGCTGTAGGCGTCGCTGCCGAGTTCGTTGCTCGCGAGCCATTCCTGCGCGGCGTCCCAGTCCTCGATCGCGATCAACTGCTTGATCGCCTCCAGGTGGGCCGGCCACGAAATCCCCGCGATCGATGCGGTGTTCACGATCGCCGCGCCCTCGGGCAGTGCACCCTTGGCCACGAGCGCCTCGGTCAACCGGCGCAACGAGAGGTAGTTGATCGCGAACACCGCCGGTGCGGGCAGCGTGCCGGCCACGCCCGCGTTGTTGAACAGCGCGTGTACCGGGCCGTCGATCGTGTCGACGGCGGCGTCGACCGACGCGGCGTCCGACAGGTCGGTCCGGATGAATGTGTGCGCCGAGCCGGTCGGCTCCTTGAGGTCGAGCACGGTGATGTGCTCGGCGCCCTGCTCGGCCAGCACCTCGACCAGGGCGGCTCCCACACCCGAGAAGCCTCCCGTGACGACAACGCGCTTACCTTCGAACCCGAACGGGTTGGTCATGGTGTGGAGTCCCCTCGTGACATTGGTTGGTCAGACCCTAAGGAGCATCCCTTGATTCGGTCAACGATCTGGTGAGTCGACCTCGAAGCCTTCGCTTGACCTTGTCAAGGAATCGGCCTACCGTCCGAGAGTGATCCAGTTCGCCATTCGCGACGGCATCGCCGTCATCACGCTTGACCGGCCCGAGAAGCTGAACGTGTTCTCCGGCGGGATGGGCATCGCCCTGGGAGACGCGTACGCGCGCTGCGATGCGGACGACGCGGTGCGGGTTGTGGTGCTGACCGGCGCGGGGCGGGCGTTCTGCGCGGGGGCCGATATGTCGCCGGCTGCGGACACTTTTGCGGGGCCGGAGCCGAGGTCAGGGTCCGGGCCGGGGTCGACGGCGGCGCCGGGGTCGGCGCACGGACCGGAGCCGAAGCCGAAGCCGGGGTCCGGTGGGCGTGCGCCTGCGCCTGCGCGTGCGCGGGAGTTCAGCGCGTCGCCGGTTCGGCCGCCCGCCTGGGCCGTGCGCAAGCCGGTGATCGCGGCGATCAACGGGCACGCGATCGGCATCGGGTTCACGCTGGCGATGCAGTGCGACATCCGGATCGTGGCCGAGGACGCGAAATTGGCGATTCCCCAGGTGCGGCGCGGCATGGTGCCCGACGCGCAGTCGCACTGGACGGTGCCGGCCGCCACCTCGCGAGCGGTGGCCGCCGACATCCTGTTGACCGGGCGTACGTTCCGGGGGAGCGAGGCACTCGCGCTGGGGCTCGCCTCGCGCGCGCTGCCCGCGGCCGAGGTATTGCCCGCCGCGCTGGAGATCGCCCGCGACATCGCCACCAACGTGCACCCGGTGTCGGCCGCGCTCACCAAACGCCTGCTGTGGGCGGACGCCGGCCCGGACGAGGTCGAGCGGCTCGAAACCGCCTATCACCGCATCCTGATGGGCACCGAGGACGCGCGCGAGGGCCCGCGCGCCTGGTCGGAACGGCGCGCGCCGCGCTGGACCGGCACGGTCACCGGCGCGTGGGACCGTGTACACGAAGCGGAAACCGCGAAATCCTCGGTACAGGAGAACAAGTGACGCCCCCTCAGCTCGATGTCATGGCAGCCGGCCTCACCCTGCGCGGCATGCAACGCGCCGCAGCCGCCACCGAGCGGGCCGGCTTCGACGGGCTATGGCTCACCGAAGGCGGCCGCACCGCGTACACCGCCGCGACCGCCGCGGCGCTGGCCACCGAAAGCCTGACCATCGGTACCGGCATCGCGGTCGCCTTCGCCCGCAGCCCGATGGTCACCGCGTCGGCGGCCTGGGAACTCGCCGAGGCCACCGGCGGACGCTTCGTCCTGGGCCTGGGTACGCAGGTACGACCGCACATCGAGCGGCGCTACTCGGCCGAGTTCGACCAGCCGGGGCCGCGACTGCGCGAGTACGTCGGCGCGTTGCGGGCGATCTGGGCGGCCTTCCGGGGTGAGGAACGACTGCGGTTCAAGGGCGACTTCTATCGCTTCACGCTGATGACGCCGGAGTGGACGCCGGGCGGCTCGATCGCCGACCCGCCGATCTACCTGGCCGGGGTCAACCCGTGGATGTTGCGGATGATCGGCGAGGTGGCCGACGGCCTGCACGTCCACCCGCTGCACAGCGTGCGCTACATCGAGGAGGTGGTCCGCCCCCAACTCGCCGCCGGCGGCGCGGCCGACGACTTCGCGCTGGTCTGCCCGGTGATGACCGCGACCGGCGACACCGACGAGGAGATCGAGGCCGAACGCGAGAAGCTGCGCCTGCGCTTGGCCTTCTACGGCTCGACGCCCGGTTACGCCAAGGTCTTCGAGACCCACGGCTGGGACGACCTCCAACCCCGCCTGAACCGCCTCTTCGCCGCCAAGGACCGCGCGGGCATGGCCGCCGCGATCGACGACGAGGTCTTGGACAGCCTGACGGTGAGCGCCCCGTGGGACGGCCTGGCCCAAGCCCTGATGAACCGCTACCGCGGCGTCGCGACCCGCGTGGTCGCGTACTCGGCGGTCAGCACCTGGCGCGAGGACACCGGCGCGGTGGAACGCTGGACGGAGGTCGCAGCCGCGTTCCACGAACTGGCGTGAGAGCGGCCGGTCGGGGCGGCGCAAGGCCGAGGCGCTTCACCCGGCTGGGCGGGGCAGGTGGTCCTGAGACGCGGTGCGCGCGGCCGGGGCGGCTCGGGATGAAGCCTGCTTGGGGTTGTCGAGGATGTTGCGTCGTCCGGCGAGCCGGGGGCTGAGCCGACAGAAAAAGCGACCAACGGTGGCAGGAGGGGCGGGTCTTCGGTCGAGCTTTTGTCGAGCAGCCTCCCGAGTGACCAGTGCTCTTCATAGAGAGCACTGCTCTCGGCGTTCGTTGCGCGTCGGCGGGGTCGAGCGGGCCGGCCTTTTGCTCAGGGTCTGCGTTGGCCGGTGTCGGTCGTCCGGTCCCGGGTCGCCGGTGGTGGGGCCTGAGTTCTTCGGCGAGATGCGGGCTTTGCTTGGCAGGAACGGCCGCCGGCGACGGTGGAGGGAGTGAGCGGCCCGGTGCGGCCGGCCGGGGCGCGTTCGCGAGTGACCAGTGCTCTTGACGGAGAGCACTGCTCTCGGTGTGCACTTCGCATTGGTGGGGCGGTATGCGGGTGGCTTTGTGCTCATGGGTTGGCGTTGGCCGACGTCGGTTGGCCTTGGGTCGCCGGTGGTGGAGCCTGAGTTTTCCGGTGAGACGCGGTTTGCTCGGCAGGAAGGCTCCGACAACGCCGGGGGTGGGTAGGCCAGTGGGGCCGGCCGGGGCGCGTTCCCGAGTGGGTTGATTGTTTGCGGAGAGCAGTGCTCTCGGTATGCGTCGCGTGTTGGGGGCTGGGTGCGGGTGGATTTGTGCTCGCCGGTCGGCGTTGGCGGTGTCGGTCGGCCCCGGTTGCAGGTCGCCGCTGGTGGAGCCTGAGCCTTCCGGCGAGATGCTCGGCAGGAAAGGCACCCGCAGCGGCGGAGGGAGTGGGCTGGTCCGCCGAGGTTTCCCCGAAACGCCTTCCCGAGTGGCCCGACTCTTCATGGAGAGCACTGCTCTCGGCGTGCGTCGCGCCTTGGTGGGGTCGGCCGCGGGACCGCCTCGTGCCCACAGGTTGGCGTTGGGCGCTGTCCGTCGGCCCGGTCTCGGGACGTCGGCGGTCAGGAGCCCTGAGTTCTCCGGTGAGATGCCCGCTTGCCTCGCCGGGGAGGCGCCGGAGCGGGTGGTCCGGTGCGGTTGGCCGGTGCCTTCCCGGGTGGGTCGGGTGGTTGCGGAGTGCGGTGCCCGCGGTATGCGTCGCGCCAAGCCGAGAACGGCTGCGGGTGGCTTTGTACTCACCGGGCGGCGTTGGCCGGTGTTGGTCGGCCGGTCCCGGGTGACCAGCGGTTCGGGAGCCCACGACGCTCCGGCGAAATGCATCGAGATTGGTGGCCTCGAGGTCGCTGGGAATGGCGTCGTGCGCGGGCTCGGTGGGCCCCCGGTCGCAATTTGGAGGCGGGTCTCGAACCCAGGGTCGACGGCTTCGGACAGGCGTTCACGCAGCCGTCCACACCTTCGGTAAACCGGCTCTGAGCTGCTGGTTTCCCGGAGCTTACCTAGGCTGATGACTTCTGCCGCACACCCTCGGAGGGGACATCGTGAGTGGGGAAGCGATCAGGTACGACGCAGCCGACATCCAGGTGCTGGAGCCGCGGGAAGCCGTTCGGAAGCGACCCGGTATGTACGTCGGCTCGACCGGTGAACATGGTCTGCACCACGTGGTGTTCGATGTCGTCGACCGGGCGGTGAACGAGGTCCTGACCGACCGTGCCGGCTGCGTCGACATCACGCTCACACCCGACGGCGGCGTGCGCGTCGCTGATGACGGGCCGGCTCTGTCCATCGAGGACGGCGAGGACACCGGCGGTCCCAATCTCGAAGCCCTGCTGACACGCATGCACTGCGGGCCGGGGCCCAGTGGCCGCTACGACGTGATGCCCCTCTACGGCGGTATCGGGCTCTTCGTCGCCAACGTCCTGTCGAGTCGAATGACGGCTGAGGTGTGGCGCGAAGGGGTCCATTGGGGATGGGAGTACGCGCGCGGCGTCCCGATCACGGCGCTCACCGACGCGGAGCCGTCGACCGGAAGCGGCACCACCATCGCCTTCCGACCGGACCCCGAAATCTTCGGGACGGCGGAATGCTCGTTCGACACCCTGGCGGACCGCTTCAGGGAACTGGCCTTCCTGAACCGGGACTTGGAGATCTCGCTGACAGATCTGCGCCGCCCGGCCGAGTCCCGGTCGGTTCGATTCCGGTCCTCGGACGGCACACGGGAGTTCGTCGCCTTCCTCGACGCACAGGAGGCGGCACCCGCTTACCCGGACATCATCGGCTTCGAACAGGAAGACCCACGGATGGCCGGGACGATGGAGGTGGCGTTCCGGTGGTGCGGCTCCGGCGAGGAGCGGATCCGGAGCTTCGCCAACAGCCGGCCCACCTCCTGCGGCGGAACCCACGCGAATGGCTTGCGTGATGGACTGGCCGCTGCGGTCAACGCGTACGCGCGGGCACGGCGACTCCTGACGGCGACGGATCCCGATCTCGGCGCCGACCGGATCGGCGAGGGACTGACTGCGGTCGTGTCGGTGAAGCTGGACCATCCCGAGTTCGAGGGCTCCACGCGCGGCGTACTGGGCAACGCCGAAGTACGCGCCTGCGTTGCACAGGCCGTCCGGGAACACCTCGCCAGGTGGCTGGAACAGCACCCGGAGCAGGCCGCAGCCCTGATCGACCGAATCCTCCAGGACGCCGACCAGAACTGACCGCCACCAAACCGTCCCGCTGGTCCCACATCCGGCACCTGCGGGACGACCGGCACCACACGCATACGCGGCCAAGCCCGCGCCTCGGCCACGCCCGAGGCCGGCTCCCGCGTCCAGTGCCACAGACAGCACGCCGACAGCCCGTTACCCGAGACTACGAACAACTCGGCACAACCCATCCGTGACAGCGACCAGATCACCCGAGCCCGGGCCGGCGGCGATCTCGACCCGGATCACGGTGACGGTTGCGGACATTGCGAGCCTGCGCGACCTGCGGTTTCGGTGGGACGGCGCAAACAAGAACTTGCCGAGTGCCGGCTTCGCGCACCGTCGGCACAACTCACCGCTACACCCGAGCAAGTACCGCCGCAGGGATCAAAACCCGGATCCCGACGTCCGCGTCTCGCTCCGCGCTCACCCGGACCTGCGGTTTCAACCCGGGTGAAGCCGCAACCTGCAACGCCATCCGGCTTCGTGACACCTCGTCACCTCCACTCGCCGCACCCAAAACGCCCCAACCCACCCGGGAAGGCGCCCCGGCGAACCTCACCGGACCGCTCTCCCCCTCCGTAGTCGCGGGCGCCTCCCGACGAGCAAGGCCCGCATCTCGCCGGAGGGCCCATGGCTTTTGGCGCCGGTGACCTGGGGCCGGGCCGACCGGCATCGGCGTACGTCGATCGGTGCGTACAAGGCCGCCCATGCCTGCTCCCACCGAGGCTCGGCGCATGGTTCGACCGGCCGACCCACTCGGCAAGGCCCTCGACGAACCTCACCGACCACCCACCCCCGCCGTCGTTGCGGGTGCCTTTCCCGCGAGCGAGCTCGCGTCTTGCCGGCGAGAACTCGGGCCCCAGACCACCGGTGACCTGGAACAGGGCTGATCGACACCGGCCGCTGCCGCCAACCTATGAGCGCAAAGCCGGCAGCCCCCGGCCCGGCCATCGCGCAACGTAGGCCGAGAGCAGTGCTCTCTGTGGAGAGCATGGGTCACTCGCGCGGGAGGCTCCTCGGCGGGCCCGCTCGGAGTCTCGCCCTCTCCCGCCACCGACGGTCGCTTTTCTGCCCGGCTGCGACCTCGCCCCGCCTCGCCTCGCCGGATTTTTCCAACCCTTGCGACGACCCCGACTCGCGCCCCGATTCCCGACTTGGGCCAACCCCTCGACCGCGACAGTTAGCTGACGGGCCGTCAGGGAATTTCTATCACAAATGACCTCAAAACGTACGCACTCCTGGTGATCACTCTTCCCCGTGCCCGTGCGCCGTGCTAAACACTGTCAATCAGTTCGGCTGGAGTACACCGATCCGGTTGGCACCGTCCACGAGACGCGCCCGCCCCATCGAGGCCGAGCGGCGTTTTGCCCCCAAAGATTCCGTACAAAACCGGACGTGTCGCAGTGGTGACACGTGTCCGGCGCGCGCCTCTGCACAGAACGGAAAGTACCGGTATGTCTGCGACCGTTGAAGTACCCGCGAAGCCGCCGGAGCCCGAATCGGACCCGTCCTCGGTCGACACCGGTCGACTCGAAGGGGTGTCCAAGGGCCGGGTCTTCGCAGTTCTGGCCGTCGTGGTCATGTTCTCCGAGGTCGTGCCGCTCCAGTACGCGATGATCTCCTCTGCCGTGCCCGAGATCGCCCCGTCGTTCCGGTCCGTCGGCGAGAGCATCTCGTGGATGGTGGTGATCCTGGGCCTGGTCGGCGGCGCGGTGAGCCCGCTGATCGGGAAGCTCTCCGACGTCTACGGCAAGAAGCGACTGCTGCTCGCGACCAGCGTCTCGTTCCTGGTCGGCTCGCTGGTCTGCGCGCTCACCAGTTCGTGGCCGCTGTTCCTGGTCGGCCGTGCGCTCCAGGCGGTCGCGTTCGGGATGACCGCCGTCGTGTACGGGCTCATCCGCGACCTGATGCCGCGCAAGTTCATCCCGGTCGCGATCGGCATCTCGGCCACCGGCCTCGGTCTCTCGGCCGCGCTCGCGCCGGTGGTCGGCGGGCTGCTCACCGAGCACTACTCGTGGCGCTCGCTGTTCTGGTTCCTGGTCGTCTACATGCTCGTGCTGATCCCGCTGCTGCTGGTCGTGGTGCCGGAGTCCAAGCTGCGCGTCCCACAGAAGGTGGACTACGTCGGCGGTGTCATCCTCGGCGTCGGGCTCGCGCTGATCCTGCTCTACATCAGCCAGGGGCAATCCTGGGGCTGGAGCAAGCCCTCCGCGTTCGGATACGCGCTCCTGGGCGTGCTCGTGATCGCGCTGTGGGCACTGTGGGAGAAGCGGGTGGAGAACCCGATCATCGACCTGAAGCTGCTCACCGCCCCGCGTGTGGCGCTCGTGCTCGGGATCGCGTTCCTGGCGAACATGATCATCGGCATCCAGAACTACCTCACCAGCTACATGGGCCTGACCCCGGACAACGTCAAGCAGAGCACGCTCGACCAGTACGCCGACGGCGCCGTCCAAGGCGCGAAGGCGATGGGCGCGCCCGAGGCGATGTGGGCCGGAATCGCCGACCAGGTCAAGGCGGCTGTCTCGTTCAACGACTCGCTCGACTACGCGCTCGGCTTCACCCTGCTCGGGCTCGCCCTGCACGTGCTGATCTGGCAGTCGATGTCCAGCATGATCGCCGGCCCACTGGCCGGGCTGTGGGGCCAGCGCCGAGGGCTGCGGATGCCGATGATCGTCGGCGTCGGGACGCTGACCGTCGCCGGCTTCATGTACCTGTTCCTGCACGACTCGTGGCAGTTGATGCTGCTCTGCGGCGTGGTCTACGGCATCGGCTTCGGGATGTACTACGCCGCGGCGCCGAACCTGATCATCGAGGCGGTACCGCAGGAGCAGCAGGGCATCTCATCCAGCATGCTGGTCGTCGCCCAGTCGTTCGGCGCGTCGGTCGGGGTCGCGCTGCTGTCCCCGATCTTCACCGACAACCGGTTGAAGATCACCGGTCCGGCACCGAGCGGCCAGGGCCTGGCCACCAACGACGCGTGCAACGAGCGGGGCTGCACGTACACCACGGACGCCTTCACCACCGGGTTCTGGGTCCTGATCGTGTGCGGCGTGCTGGCGCTCGTGATCGCCCTGGTGATGAAGCACGGTCGCAAGCCCGCCACGGGCGGCCTGCTGCACTAGCGATCGGCCGCCACCGAACGGGTCGACCCGGTCGCGTCGGTCGGCGTCCGACAGGGGTGGCCTGCGGCCTGACACACCCTCAGGGCCCGGGTATCCGAGGGGGATACCCGGGCCCTGACGGCACGTCACCGACCGACCCGACCGACCCGACCGACCCGACCGACCCGGCCGACCCTGCCCTCGCCTCGCCGACCCGATTCGATCCGGTCCCCGCCCAGCCCCGCCTACACTCCGAGCTTCAGCGTGTCCAACAACGCGATCAGCCGCGCCGCCTGCTGCTCCGGGTCGCCGTCCGCCGGGGTGAGGCGCAGTTCCGGTGCCTCCGGCGCCTCGTACGGGGCCGAGATCCCGGTGAAGTCGCCGATCTCCCCGCGGCGGGCCTTGGCGTACAGGCCCTTCGGGTCGCGACGTTCGCATTCCTCGATCGGGGTGTCCACGAACACCTCCAGGAACGGCAGTCCGTCCCGGGCGTGCAGGGCGCGGACCCGGTCGCGGTCGGCGCGGTACGGGCTGATCACCGGGACGATCGCGATCACACCCGCATCGGCGAACAGGCGGGCCACCTCGCCGACCCGGCGGATGTTCTCGGTCCGGTCCTCGGCCCCGAAGCCCAGGTCGCCGTTCAGTCCGAGCCGGACGTTGTCGCCGTCCAGGCGGTACGCGGTGATCCCACGCTCGACCAGGAGCCGCTCGGCGATCACCGCGACCGTCGACTTGCCCGAGCCCGACAGCCCGGTGAACCAGATCGTCGCCCCGAGCGCCGGACGCTGCTCGCGCGTCACTCCGCCCTCGTGCCAGACCACGTTGCGCTCGCTCACGACTCTCCATCCGCGTTGATTCGCGTTGATTCCGCGCTGATACCGAGGGTTCGTACGGTACGGGGCACCCCTCACCCTCCCGGATCCGGTCCGCCACCCGGACCACTCAGCCCCGAGCCCGAATCCGAACCCGAGCCGTACCCGGAGCCGAGCCGTACCCGGAGCCGGAACTCATGCAACCCGAGCCGGACTCAAGCGGGCAACCCGAGCCCGAACTCAAGTCGGCAACCCGAGCCGCACCCCGAGCCACCCCACCCCCCACAACCGCATCGCCGATCAGTATCTGACACCTCTTCAGATTTACCTTCACAAAGAGCTAATCTGCGGCGGGGTCGCGCCCACTCGGCGTCCGCCCGCGAACTCGAACGACGTGAGGGAGGCCGTACCGCCATGGCCTGGACACCGCCGCACCGCGCCGCCTGGACCGAGACCCTTGCCGCCGGCGACATCCCACCGCTCACCGACGATCTGGACCGGCCGTTCGCCGCCGCCGCGCTGATCGGCGAGGCCCAGGCCAGGACCGGACTGACCGACCCGGGCGAGGACGACGACCCCGGCTTCCGCGAGGGGTTGGACCGACTGCTCCACGCGCTGGAGCACGAGGCGAACCTGGACCGGGTGGGCCGCTGGTGGGCGCACACGTGGGTGGCCCGGCTCCTGGACGTGCGGCTTCAGGTGGCCCGCTACGTCCGGGACGATCCCGGCGTCCGCGACGAGCCGATCCAGCGCCCGATCTTCGTCACCGGCGGTCCCCGGACCGGGACTTCGATCCTGCATGCGCTGCTTGCCCGGGATCCGGCGAACCGGGTGCCGGCCACCTGGGAGTTCCTGCGCCCGGTTCCGCCGCCGGAGCCCGCGACCCGGGACGCCGACCCGCGGATCGGGCTCGCCGAGCGCGAGATCCGGTTCATCACGAGTGCGGTGCCGGCCATGGACGCGATCCACGAGAAGAGCGGCACGCTGCCCAAGGAATGCATCAGCGCGCATGCGCTCGCGTTCCGATCCGAGGACTTCACCGGGCAGTTCGCGATCCCGTCCTACGCCGCGTGGTTGGCCGAGTGCGACATGCGACCCGCGTACGCCTATCACCGGCTCGTGTTGCAGATCCTCCAGCGCCGAACGCCGGGGGAGACCCGCTGGGTGCTCAAGTCACCCGCGCACCTGCTGACCCTGGACGCGCTGGTCGACGTGTACCCCGATGCGCGGCTCGCGGTGACCCATCGCGATCCGCTCACCGTGCTGGCCTCGTTGAGCAGCCTGATCGCCACGATCCACCACGCGTACGGCAATCCGTCCGACATTCGGGACGTCGCCCGCACCCAGAGCGCCCTGTGGTGCACCGCGTACGACCGGCTCACCGCGTTTCGTGACGCGGGTCGGGTCGCCGAATCCGACTGGCACGACTCGGCCTACGCCGACTTCATGCGCGACCCGATCGCGGTGGTGGGCGAGTTGTACGCCACATTCGGTCTGGATCTCACCACCGTGGCCGAGACGGCGATGCGCGCGTACCTGACCGAACGGCCCCAGGGTAGGCACGGGAGGCACAACTACTCGTTCGACGACCTCGGATTGGCCCGGGAGGACGTACGATCTCGGCTGACGGACTATCAGAAGCGGTTCCTGGTCCCGACGGAAGAGATCTGACGTGCAGTCGAACGAACTCCGCGCGAACGACCCGCACCAGCAAGTCCCGCACCAGCAAGCACCGCAACGGCAAGTCGCGAACGACCGCCACCACCACGACCGGCACCACCACGACCCGCGTCGCAACGACCCACCCGCGCACGACGTGGTCAACGGCACCGCGTGGCGAGCCTATTGCGAGCGCATGGCCGCCCTCGGCGACCGCATCCTGGAGGCCGACTTCCCCGGCGCGACCGACGCCGACCGAGCCGAGGGCATCCGGCACCTGGCCAATCAGGTCGCCTGCTGGCTGACCTACCAACTCGCCGCGACCGACCCGCAGAACCCGGCCTTCTTCACCCACAACGACCTCGCCTACCGCTGGGGCGGGCCGAACGTGGACCAGAACGCGCGCCGCGCGCCGATCGCGGGGGACGGCGTGTACCGGCTCACCGTGACGATGAACGCGTGCGAGAAGTTCGTACTCCAGGTCAAACCGGGGGACATGCACTCCGGGCGGACCGACATCGTCGCCGAGACCTCCTCGACCGCGCTGGGCGTCGGGCCCGGCGACACCGTCGAGATCATCCTCAGCGCCACCGAGCAGCCCGGGAACTGGGTCCCCCTCACACCGGACGCCCGGGTTCTGCACGTACGCGACTACTACTTCGACTGGAAGCCGGAACAGCCCGCCATGCTCGCCCTCGAACGCCTGGACACCCAGGGGCGACCGGCCGCACGGGTGACCCCGGAGCGGGTCGCGGGCATGCTCGACGGCGCCGCGACGTCGGTGGAGAACTCGATCGAAGTCTGGAACGACTGGGTGCGCACCACCGGCGACCGGCAGGCGGTGAACACGTTCAGTACGCCGGCCACGGTGGCCGGCGGGGTCAAGGAGGTCGTGTACGGCTTCGCGCGGGTGCGGCTGACGGATGATCAGGTGCTGATCGTGGAGACCGACCCCCGCGTCTCCGGGCAGTGGGATCTCCAGCTCTACAGCCCCGGTTGGTTCGAGTCGCTCGATTTCGCCAACCGCCAGACCTCGCTCAATCACGTGCAGGCCGAGCGCGATCCCGACGGGCTGATCCGGGTCGTGATCGGCGCGGTGGACCCCGGCGTACCGAACTGGCTGGACACCGAGGGGCGAACGGAGGTTTTCGCGACGCACCGCTGGCTCGACCCCCGCGAACAACCCACCGTCCGGGCTCTGGTGGTCCCCCGCCACGAGGTCCGCGACCACCTCGTCCCGACCACCCGCACGGTCGACGAACCGGAACGCCGCGAAACGATGCGAAGGCGCTCCGCGCACGTCTCGTGGCGCTTCCGGGCCTGACGTCGGATCGACGCCGACACCGACACCGCCATCGACGCCGACACGTCCTGCCACATCCGGCGGGCGGGACCGAACGCCCGGACGGCCGCTCGCTCCCGGGCCGACGTCGTCAGCCCGGTTCGGCGTCGACGTGCGTCAGCCGGTCTCTTCCACGTACCCCGCCAAGTTGGCGAGCGAGGAGGCGATTCCGACCTCGTGTGCCGCCTGGTCGATGCCGGGCGGCACATCCGTGGCGGTGACGGTCACCCTGGTCGCGTCCCCGCCACGGTTACTGCCACTGCCACTGCCACCACCGCCACTGCCACCGCCATCATCGGCAACGAGGTGCCAGGTCATCGTCATGGTCCCCGCGTACGACGGGTCGTCGGCCTCGAACACGGCCCGCTGCACCACGCGCTCCGCCCGCACCAGTTCACCGAACTCGACGTCGACGACATCCGTCGCGTCCGAGGTCTTGCCGGGGCTGTCGGTGGGGTCGAGGTAGGTGAGGACCATCCGGAACCCGCCACCGGGCCGCGGATCCCACCGCTCGATCCGCCCGCGCATGCCCTCCGGCGGCAACCAGGTCTCGAGGGACTCCCGGTCCAGGAGGGCGTCGTAGACGGTCGCCGGTGATGCTGCGATCACCCGACTCGCACGGTCGGTCCTGTCCATGGCCCGAGTGTAGGCAGCCGACGGCCGGAACCTCGGATCAGACCGTTGCGCTCTCCGTCTCCGGCTTCGGGGCGGGGACGACCTCGGTCTTCTTGCGGAGCGTGGAGGCGGCGTCCGAGTCGCGGATGGTCAGGGCGGCGATCGCGCCGAGGACCGCGAGGCCGGCCGCGACCAGGAAGGCCACGTGGTAGGCGTGCAGGTTCGGGCTCGGGGCGCCGCCGGAGTGGATGGTCATCGTGCCGATTCCGGCGAGCACGCTCGCCAGTAGCGCGACGCCGAGGGCCGAGCCGAGTTGGCGCTGCACGTTGAAGAGGGTCGAGGCGCGGCCGTTGTCGGCCGGCGCGGTACGCGCGAACGCCGCCGCCTGCATCGGGATCATCACGTGCGCCATCGAGGCACCCGTGCAGAACATCAACACCACGATCAGTACGGCCGAGGTGTCGCCGTCGACCAGAGCGAGCAGCGCCGCGCACGCGCCGATGCCGAGCAGGCCGCCCGCCATCAGTCGGCGCGGACCGACCACCGGGTACAGGCGCGAGACCCACTGGGTGGCGATCACCACACCGAACGCCTCGGGGAAGGTGAGCAGGCCGGTCTCCAGGGCGCTCTTGCCGAACGCCTGCTGCTGCATCAGCGGGAAGACGTACAGCACGCCCAGGAACGCCGCGGAGTTGACCATCGACACCACGTTGGTGCTCACGAACAGCCGATCGCGGAGCAGCCGCAGGTGCAGCATCGGCTCCTTGACCCGCAGTTCGACGAAGACCATCGCGATACACAGGATCAGCCCGGAGATCCCGGTGGACAGGATGATCGGCGAGCCCCAGCCCTTGGTCGCGCCCTCGCTCAGCGCGTACATCAGCAGCGCGAAGCCGGCCCCGGAGAGCACGAAGCCGGGCAGGTCGAAGCGACCGGCCTTGGGGTTCTTGTACTCCTCCAGGAAGATCAGGCCGAACACGAACGCGGCCACGCCCACCGGCAGGTTGATGTAGAAGACCCAGTGCCAGGACGCCTTGTCCACGAGCAGGCCGCCGAGCACCGGGCCGAGCGCGGGTGCCAGGGCGGTGGGGACCATCAGGATGCGGGACGCGCGCACGCGCTCCTCGGGCGGGAAGACCCGGAACATCATCGCCATGCCGACCGGCGTCAGCATGCCGCCGCCCGCGCCCTGGAGGATGCGGAACAGCACCAGTTGGTCGATGCTCTGGGCCAGCCCGCACAGCGCGGACGCGCCGGTGAACAGGGCGAGCGCGATCAGGAAGATGCGCTTGGTGCCGAAGCGGTCGCCGAGCCAGCCGGACGCGGGGATGAACACCGCGAGGCTGACCAGGTAGCCGACCGCGACCGTGGCCAGGCTCGCCTGGGAGGCGCCGAGGTCCTTGCCGATCGCCGGCAGCGCGACGTTGATGATGGTGATGTCGAGGATGTTGACGAACATCGCGGCGACGAAGACGGCGCCGACCACGACCTTCTGGCTGAGGCGAGACGCGGATATGGGCGGCATACGGCAGGGGCCTTCGTTCGGGGAGGATGCGTGGAGGGCGGGAGGGGGAGGCGAGAGCCGAGTGTGGAGGCGAAGCCTGATACTGAGCGAAGCTCACTATATCTTTTCGTACAGGTGCATACGACAGGTTTTTCCCGACCGGACCAACGCCGACGGCCCGGGAGAGCTTCCTCCCGGGCCGTCGGCGTGACGCTTGTTACAGGTGGTCGGGTCTGACAGGTGGTCGGGCCGGTCGGCCCGCCGGTTCCCTACCGGTCGACCGCGCTCAGTGCTCGCCCTCGCCGCGCGCCGGCACACCGAGTGCCTTGCACGCGTCGTTGTACTGCGTGACGACCTCGACCCGCACGTCCCGGCGCTCGGTGATCGAACGACTCCACGGCACCCGCACCGCGACCGGTTCGCCGGCAACGATCGCCGAGTAGTACGCCGCGTCGCCGTCCAGACCGGTCATCGTGGCCGAGGTGGCCTCCGGCTGCCCGCCCAGGCCGCGCGAGATCAGCAGACAGTCGTCGGGGTGGTCGTCGTTCATGTGCTTGCAGACGGCGGTGATCGCGTCCGCTCCGAACGGGTTGACGCTCGCCTCGCTCATGCGGGTCGCCTCCAGCGGTAGGGGTGGGATCAGGCGCGTGCGGAGTCGCGGCGTCGACGAGACGCGGCGACCGCACCCACGCCGACCACCAGCATGCCCGCGCCGACATAGGCGAGCTGCGTGCTCGACGAACCGGTCTTGGGCAACTTCGGCTCGCCGGCCTCGGTGGTGGCGCCGGTCTGCGGCGTCGTCGTGGCAGGCGCCGCGGGCGCGGCGGCGCCGAAGGTCACCGGGACCCACACGTCCTGGTCGCGGTTGGCCAGGTCGGTGTGGTCGTTGAAGGTGGCCACGAAGCACGCGGTGGCGGCGCAGTCCACCTTCTTCTTGTCCTTGCCCTCGAAGCTCTGCGCGGGCTTGATCTTGACCGAGAAGGTACCGTCCGCGCCGACCTGCGGGACGTAGCCCGCGTTGCCGTACTGGGTCGGCACGCCGCCGGCCGGCTTGGCCACGGTCTGCGCGATGTACACGCCCTTGCCCGGCTTGTAGCCCTTGCCGGTGACGGTGATCTCCTCGCCGCCGGCGGCCAGCCCGGTCGACTTGGACAGGGTGATGGTGGGGGCGTCGGCGGCCGACGCGGGGGCGGCGGCGAAGGTGGTGAGGCCGAGGCCGGCGATCGCGCCGGCGGCGACGGCCGCGGCGGTACGGGACTTGCGCATATGTGGACTCCGGAAGCTGGGAACGAGCTCGGTGGGTCGGGGGAGGCCGGGTCAGGCGCCCTGGCGCCGGCGCTTGACCACCACGCCGACGGCCACCAGGACCACCACGACCGCGGCGACCACCCCGATGATCAGGCCGGTGTTGCTGCTGTCGTCGTCCTCGTCCCGCGCCGAGGTCTTCACGGTGTCGGCACCGGGCGAGGCGGCAGGCGAGGCGGCGGGGGCGGCGGCCGAGGACTGCGGCGCACCACCCGCGCCGGGAGCGCCGGCCTGGGGAGCGGCGGTGGCCGGCCCGGGGCTCGCGGGCAGGCCCGGAGCCTCGCCCGCGAAGCCGATCGGGAGGTAGACCTCCTGCGTACGGTCCTTGCCGTTGGCCGAGTTGGACGTCGCGATGGCGCACCGGGTCTTGAGGCAGTCGACCGTGCCGAACTTGGCGGCGACCTTGACGTCGGTGCTGAACGAGCCGGTCGCGTCCGCCTCGGTGGGGCCGCCGAACGAGCCCATGTCGCACGCGCGGCCCGCGCCCTGGGCGGGGTCGCACGGCAGGATGAACAGCCGTACGCCCGGCGTGAAGCCCTTGCCGACCAGCTTGACCACGTCGCCCGCCGGGTTCAGCCCGGTGGTCTTCTCCGCGGTCAGCGTGGCCTTGCCCGCCGCCGGGGTGCCGCTCGCGTGCGCGGGGCTCGCGAGGCCGACGAGCGCCCATGCGAGAAGGAGGGTCGCGATCGCGGCGACGGTGCCGCCGAGGCGTCCGGTGCGGGCTGGGCTCACGTTGTGTCCTCTGGGCCGACCGTACGACTGCGTACGGAATGATTGGAGGTGAGGCTATCCTAAGACCGGGCCGGATCACCCGGACTTCCGGGGGTTGCCCGCGAGGCCGTCCGGGAACGGTGTGAGAACCGCATGACGGCGCCGAACGACAACGGTGCGCAAACCGCGCGACAACGCCGTACTCGAACGACGCGAAACCGCGTGACGACGGTGCCGCGGCGGCCCGATCGAGGAGCCGGCCCGCCGCGCGCGATCGCCGCCCCGGGTCGACCGAGACCCGCCGCGTCCCCATCGACACCCCCGCCGACAACGTGCCGACAAGTTGTCGGTAACTTATTGACGGCACCGCATGGCGCCACACAGACTGCGAGGACCGGCGGAAACGGGCGGCGACCCGAATCCCCGCGAGCGCTTCGCCATGGGCGGAACGCCGAATCCGCACGGGCGAAGCCGCCTGATCCGTCATAGTTCGCACCGTACGCACTCACTCGTGCGCGTTCGGTAGATCTTGTCGCACCTAGGGGAAACCTCATGACCACGACCGAGACCGCCGAAACCGCCGGTGCCACCCCGACCTTCGCCGAGTCGCTGCGCAAGCGCTCGTGGGCCTTCCACCAGGAGGCCGAGGGTTCGGGCTTCCTGGAGGCGCTGATGAAGGGCGAGCTGACCCGGGACGCGTACACCGCGATGGTGGCCCAGCACTACTGGGCCTACGTCGTGCTCGACGACGCCGCGGACACCATGCGCAACGACCCGATCGGCGCCCCGTTCGCCGACGCGCGACTGGATCGCCGGGCCATTCTCGAGGCCGACATGCTCTTCCTGGCCGGCGAGAACTGGAAGCAGGAGTGGCCCGCGAACGATGCCACCGTGCGCTACGCCGACCGGATGCGGGAGAAGTGCTACGACTGGGCCGGCGGCTTCGTCGCGCACCACTACACCCGCTACCTCGGTGACATGTCCGGCGGCCAGTTCATCGCCAAGCAGATGCGCAAGCACTACGACCTGCCCGGCACCCAGGGCAGCGACTTCTACGTGTTCGACCAACTCGGCGACCTGACCGTGTGGAAGGACGCCTACCGCGCGGCGATGAACAACGCGCCGTGGGACGCCGAGGAGCAGGAACTGGTGATCCAGGAGGTGCTGTTCGCGTACGACATCAACAGCGCCGTGCTGCGTGAGCTGGGTCGGGACCTGGAGCGGTTCCGCAAGACCGCCTGAACGACCGGCACCGCCTGCACGACCCACACCGCCTGCACGACCGAGACCGTCCGAACGACCGAGACAGCCTGAATGCCGGCGGAACGCCACGTTCCGCCGGCACCGCACGACCCGGGGGCCCACCGTCCGATGCGCCGTCCGACAATGGATGGCGCATCGGATCGGCAGGGAGAGTGATGACGAACTACCTGGTGCGGCGGGTCCTGGGCGTCGTCGTGGTGATGTTCGCCGTCGTGACCGGCCTGTTCCTGCTGCTGCACGCGTCCCCGGTGAGCCCGGTCAACCAGCTCGCGCCGCAGGTCGCGGCCGATCCGGTGGCCCGTGCCGCGGTCGAGCACCGGATGGGTCTGGACCGGCCGTTGGTGACCCAGTACCTCGACTATGTCGGCGACGCGCTGCGCGGTGACTTCGGCACCTCGCTCTACGACGGCACCTCGGTCGCCGGGCAACTCGGCCGCGCGCTGCCGATCTCGCTCGAACTCGGCTTGCTCGCCTGCGTGTTCGCGGTGATCCCGGCGGTGCTGCTGGGTGTGTGGTCGGTGCTGCGCCGCGGTGGGGTGGTCGATCACGGGACGCGGGTGCTGAGCGTGGTGGCGATGTCGTTGCCGGGCTACTGGCTGGCCGTGATCGCGCTCGTGGTGGTCGGCGACAGCCATCCCGATCTGCTGCCCAACGCGGGCGGCTTCGTCAGCTTCGGCGAGGATCCCGCGACCAACCTCAAGGTGCTCGTCTTGCCCGCGATCGTGCTCGGCCTGGCCACCTTCGCGATGCTCACCCGCTCGTTGCGTGGCGGGCTGGCCGACGCGATGGCCTCGGACCATGTGCTGTTCGCCCGCGCGATGGGCGGTTCGCGGCTGCTCACGCTGCGTCGGGTGGCGCTGCGCGGCGCGCTGCTGCCGACGCTGACCGTGGCCGGCGTACTGCTCGGCGGGTTGTTGTCGGGCACCGTACTGATCGAGAACGTCTTCCAGATCCCCGGGATCGGCCAACTGATGGTCACCGCGTTCCAGCGGCAGGACTACCCGCTCGCGCTCGGCGCTTGCGTGGCGACCTCGGCCATCTTCCTGCTGTTGAACCTGGTGGTCGACCTGCTCTACCCGCTGCTGGATCCGCGCACCGCGGCGGGCGTCACCCGGGACAAGCTCGGACGGGCCGCGTGAGGGCCCGACCGCGCCTGCCGCGATGGGGCGTGGCCGGTTGGATCGGCCTGGCCTGCGTCCTGCTCTACCTCCTGGTGGCCACCGTCGGCCGGCTGCACGGCGACCCCACCGCGCTGGTGACCGCGGGCCCCGAGGCGCCCTCGTTCGCGCACCCCTTCGGCACCGACCACCTCGGCCGCGACCTGCTGGCCCGGACCGCCGAGGGCGCCTGGACCTCGCTGTGGATCTGCCTGACCTCGATCGGCTTCGCGGTCGCGGTCGGCATGCCGCTGGGCGTGCTCGCCGGATATCGGCACGGCGGGCGCCTGGACGGCCTGCTGATGCGCTCGGTGGAAACCCTCCAGGCCCTGCCGCAGTTCGTCTTCGTGATGTTCCTGATCGGTCTGATGGGCACCGCGGACATGCACTTCGGGCCGATCACCGTGGGCAACGGACCCCGGGTGGCGCTCGCCATCGGGCTGGGCTTCGTGCCCTACTTCGCCCGGGTCGCGCGCGGCGCGACGGTGGTGGAGATGCGCGAGGACTACGTCACCAACCTGCGCGGACTGGGCGTGCCCACCCGGGAGATCCTCTTCCGCGAGGTGCTGGTCAACGTCTGGCCGCCGGTGCTCGGCCAGGCCTGCCTGGCGATGGCCATCGCGGTCTTCGCGGAGGGCGGCCTGAGCTTCCTGGGCCTGGGCGTGGCCCCGCCGCAGGCCACGCTGGGCAACCTGATCGCCGACGCCGGCGGGCAGATCATCGGCGGCGACTGGTGGTACGCGACGCTGCCCGGCACCGTCCTGGTGCTCGGGATCCTGGGCTTCAACCTGCTCGGCGACACATCCGCCGGCGCCCGACCACGTCCCGCGGCGGCCGGCCCGACCACACGCCGGATCCCCAGGCAGACCCGGGCCACAAAGCCGACCCAGGCCGCAAAGCAGTCCCCGACCCTCGAGCAGACTCCCACTCCCAAGGAGATCCCGTGACCCCGGTGCGCACAGTCGGCCTGAACCGTCGAGGCTTTCTCGGCCTCGCGGCGCTCGCGGCGACCGGCGGCACGGGCGTGCTCACCGCGTGTTCGAGCTCCTCCGGGGCCAAGCGGGTGGCCGATCGCCACAAGGACGGCATCCTGCGGATCGGCGTCGCCTCCGCGCCCGGCAGCCTGAACCCGCTGGACTCCGGCTCGGAGATCACCCGGTGGATCGCCGAGCCGATCATGGAGAGCCTGTACGGCTACGACGCCAAGCTCGCCTCGGTGCCGCTGCTCGCGGATGGCGAACCGCAGATCAGCGACGACAAGCTGGCCTGGACGATCCGGCTGCGTCAGGGCGTGGTGTGGCACGACGGCACGCCGTTCACCGCCGACGACGTGGTGGCCACCCTCGCGCACATGCTCGACCTCTCGGCCGGCAGCGAGTGGATCACCTACATGCTCGGCTACCTCTCCCGGTTCGAGCGGGTCGACGAGCACACCGTGCGGATCGTGCTGAGCAAGCCGTACGGCCTGCTGCGCTCGCACCTGACCAACCTGCCGATCACGCACCGCGACTACGTGGCCCGCAAGGACACGATGATGGGCACCGGGCCGTACCGGTTGGACCGGTTCGTGGCCGGCCAGAGCTTCACCCTCTCCCGCTTCGACCGCTACCACGGCGGCCAGTACGCCGCCGGCGCCGCGCCCGCGTTCGCCGGCATGGAGTACACGGTCTTCGCCGACGCCAATACGCGCGTGCTGAGCCTGCGCCAGGGCAAGGTCGACCTGATCACCGCACCGTCCTTCGCCACCTTCGACATGATCCGCAAGGACAAGTCGCTCGCGCTGGTGCTCACCGAGGCGCCGTTGGACGTGCTCAGCTACGTGATGATGAAGAAGGAGCCGTTCAACGATCCCGATTTCCGCAAAGCGGTCGCGCTGTCGATGGACCGCCAGGGGGTGTTGCAACGGGTGTACGGCGGCGAGGGCACGGTGGGCCAGGGCCCGATCGGGCCCGCCGAACTCGGCTGGGATCCCACCTTCAAGCCGTTCGCACCCGCGCCGGACCTGGAGCGGGCCCGCGCGCTGCTGGCCCGGGCGAAGACGGCCAAGCGTTCGTTCACCGTGACCATCGGCACCAACCAGGGGATCCGCGACATCGCCCAGGTGCTGGTGGCGGGCTGGAAGCAGATCGGCCTCGACGTCACCATCGAGCAACTCGCGGGCGGGCCGTGGTCGAACAAGTGGCTCTCGCGCGACTACGACATGCTGATGAACACGTTCTCGTCCGGGTTCACCTCCGGCCCGGCGAACTACCTCACCCTCGCGCCCGCCGGCTCCACCAACGTGCTCTCCTGCGGCTACGCCAACCCCGAGGTGGACAAGCTGATCGACACCGTCTGGCAGACCTCGGACGACGCCGAGCGGGCGGCCGCGCTCGGCCGGGTGGACAAACTGCTCGCCGAGGACGCGGTGATCACCCCGCCCGCCTATCCCAAGCTCGCCCTCGCCCAGCGCGCCGAACTGTCCCCGCTGGACCCGACGATGTTGCGGATCAGCCGGCTGGACCCGCAACACCTGCGGTTCGTGTGATGGACGGTGCGACCGCGGCCGAGGTGCCGCTGCTGCGGGTGCGCGACCTCGACGTCGACTACCGGGGCCCGGCCGGGCCGGTGCCCGCGGTGCGCGGGGTCTCCTTCGACGTGGCACCCGGCGAGATTCTGGGCCTGGTCGGCGAGTCGGGCAGCGGCAAGAGCAGCGTGTGCGCCGCACTGATGGGCCTGCTGCCGGACGGCGCGCGGCGTACGGGCGGCATCGAGTTCCAAGGCGAGGACCTGGCCGGCATGCGGGAGCGGGACCTGCGCCGGATCCGGGGGCGCAGGCTGGCGTTCGTACCCCAGCAGCCGATGACCTCGCTCGCGCCGACCACGCCGGTGCTGCGCCAACTGCGCTGGTACCTGGGCGATCGGCTGGACGACGTCGAGGTCCGCGAGACGCTGATCGGGATCGGTCTGGGGCCGGTCCTGGAGCGCCCGCGCGATCTGCCCGGCGGGTTCTCCGGCGGGCAGCTCCAGCGCGTGGTGATCGCGATCGCCGCGCTCGCGCACGAGCCCGCGCTGCTGCTCGCCGACGAGCCGACCACCACCTTGGACGCCACCGTGCAGGCACAGGTGTTGCGGCTGTTGTTGACCCTGCGGGACAAGCTCGGACTCGCCCTGGTCTACGTCTCGCACGACCTCGCGGTGGTCTCCACGATCTGCGACCGGGTCGGTGTGATGTACGGCGGGCGCCTGGTGGAGACCGCGCCGGTCCGGGAGATCTTCGCCGCGCCCAGGCACCCGTACACCCGGGCGCTGATCGCCGCGATGCCCGCGACGACGCCGGCGGATCGGCCGCTGCGCGCGGTCGAGGGCAGCGCGGACGGCGCGAACCTGCTGCCCGGATGCCCATTCGCACCGCGCTGCCCGCACGTGCTGGACGTGTGCCGCGAACGCATGCCGGCCGCGGCCCGACACGGCGCGAGCGACGTGTGCTGCCACTGGGTGGACGAGGAGGCCGGCCGGTGAGCGCGCTGTTGACGGTGGACGGGCTGACCCGTCGATACGTCCTGCCCAAACCGTTCGGCCGGCGGGCCGAGCCGCGGGTCGTGCCCGCCGCCGAGGACGTCTCGTTCGAGGTCGCGGCCGGCGAGGTGCTGGCCGTCGTCGGCGAGTCCGGCTCCGGCAAGACCACCGTCGCGCGTGTGCTCGCGGGCTTGGACACCGCGACCTCGGGCACGGTCGCGCTGGCCGGCCGCACCCTGTCCGGCGAGCGCGGCCCGGCGGATCAGCGCCTGGTACAACTCGTCACGCAGAACCCGCGGGCCGCGTTCAACCGGCGCCGCTCGCTGCGGCACGCGCTGCATCAGCCGTTGCGTGTGCACGGGCTGGGCGCGAACCGGGCCGAGCGCGAGGAACTGGTCCTGGCGATGGTCGAGCGGGTCGGCCTGACGGCGGATCATCTGGACCGGCTGCCCGGGGAGGTCAGCGGCGGCGAACTGGCCCGTTTGGTGCTCGCCCGCGCGTTGCTCGTGCGCCCGCGCGTGCTGGTCCTGGACGAGCCGACCGCGAGTCTGGACGCGAGCGTCAAGGCGACGGTGGTCAACCTGCTGCTGCGGCTGCGCACCGAACTCGGCCTGGCGATCGTGGTGATCACCCACGAGATCGACATCGCCCGCCGGCTCGCCGATCGCGTGGCGGTGATGTACCTGGGTCGGATCGTCGAACTCGGCCCGGCCGAGCGCGTGTTGGGCGATCCGCGGCACCCCTACCCGCGGATGTTGCTGGCGAGCGTGCCGGTGCCCGACCCGGGGCGGATCGGCCGGGCGAACGCGGCGTCGTTGGGCGAGGGCATCGTCGGCGAGGTGCCCTCGGCGCTCGCCCCGCCGGCCGGCTGCGCGTACCACCCGCGCTGCCCGTTCGCGACCGAGGTGTGTCGCGAACGGCGACCGCCGCTGGAGTCGCTCGGCGACGTCGAGGTCGCCTGTCACCATCCCCACTCCGGCCCGTCCGGGACCCCGAGCAGGTAGCGCGCGGATCGTAAGGCGACCGCGGTTCGACCCGGGCAGCGCATTCGGGTATCGATTCGGTGTACGGCGGCGTGTCGGCGCGCGCCGCTATCCTCCGGGTATTCCGCAAATCCGGAAAGTTGATCAACATTTCGCCGGCCACTCGCTTTATCGACCCCACTTGGTCCATTGCGCACGGATAATCGCCGTACTCCTCATGCGGAAGGCGGAACTCCGCACTACTCCGCAAGGAGGGGATCGCGCGACGAAACCTCCTCAGGTGCCCGGAAACCACCGGGGGACGCCGGACGTCCTGAGTGGTACGGGGATCGTCGGCGGTCCCCGAGAGGTGCGCGGTGATAACAAAAGTGTTTCGCGAAGGAAAAGTCCGGGTGAGCTATGACACGCGTGTTCTCGGTGCTTGATCGATCCGACTTCGATCGGGCAAGCTGAACCGTCAGACCGACCGGGACGGCACGAATTCCTGGCCAACTGTAATGTTGGGGATGTTTTCGGGGGTCCAGGGAGAGATATGGGGAGTGATTCCCGCGGTCTTGAGCGCGCGCCCGGCGCGAGCGACGAGGACTCGGCGGGCATCGACGCCGCGGTCGTCGACCCGGACGTGGTGATGCGCCAGGCCGGCCACGAGAACTTTCCCGTGGCGATGGGGATCCTGCGCCCCGACCACCGGCGCCACCTGCTGGCCGTCTACGGCTTCGCCCGCCTGGTGGACGACATCGGCGACGAGGCCGCGGGCGACCGGGTCGCCCAGCTCGACGCGTTCGAGGGCGACCTGCGCCGCGTCTACACCGGTACCCCGAAGCTCGAGGTGCTGCGCCGCCTGCAACCGAGCGTGCGCGAACTCGACCTGCCGATCGAACCGTTCCTGGGTCTGATCGAGGCCAACCGGCAGGATCAGGTGGTGCGCCGCTACGCGACGTACGAGGATCTGATCGCCTACTGCGCGCTGTCCGCGAACCCGGTCGGCCGGATCGTGCTGCACGTGTTCGGTCGCGCGAGCGAGGAACGCGTCGCGCGCTCCGACGAGATCTGCACCGCGCTCCAGATCGTCGAGCACCTCCAGGACGTCGCCGAGGACCTCGAACGCGACCGGATCTACCTGCCCAAGGAGGACCTGGATCGGTTCGGCGTCACCGAGGCCGACCTCGCGGCGCCCGCCGCCGCACCCTCGGTTCGGCGACTGGTCGCCTACGAGACACACCGCGCGACGCAGCTGCTGCGCCTGGGCGCACCGCTCGCGGGGACACTGCGAGGGCGCGAGCGCCTCGCGATCGCCGGGTTCGTGGCCGGTGGACGAGCGGCCGTGGCCGCGATCAAGGACGTCGGCTTCGACGTCCTGGCCCACCGGGCCAAGCCCGGCAAGGCCACCCTGCTGCGCGAGCTGTCCGGCGTACTGGTACGAAAGAGGTAAAAGGGGAACCATGGACGTCGACGCTTCGTATGCGTATTGCGAGCGCCTGACCCGCAATCAGGCACGCAACTTCTACTACGGCATCCGGCTGCTGCCCGAGCCCAAGCGCCTCGCGCTCAGCGCCGTGTACGCCTTCGCGCGAGAGATCGACGACATCGGCGACGGCGACCTGCCGGCCGACCGCAAGGTCGCGGAGCTGGCCCGGATGCGCAAACAACTCAAGGACCTGAGCGCGGATCGCGACCCGGTCGCGGTCGCGCTCGCCGACGCCGCGACCCGATTCCCGATCCCGCTGCCCGCGCTCGACGAACTGATCGACGGCGTCGAGATGGACGTGCGCGAGACCGAGTACGAGACCTTCGACGAGCTGCGGGTCTACTGCCGCTGCGTCGCGGGCACCGTGGGCCGGCTCTCGCTGGGCATCTTCGGCTCGCGCGACTCGCTGCACGCGCCCGATCTCGCGGACACCCTCGGCATCGCGCTCCAGATCACCAACATCCTCCGCGACATCAAGGAGGACAAGGACAACGGCCGGGTCTACCTGCCCCGCGAGGACCTGGCAAAGTTCGGCCTCGAGGACGCGTGGCACAAGGGCGGCCGGTTCACCCAGAGCGCGGCCTTCGAGGACCTGGTCCGGTTCGAGGGCAATCGCGCCGAGCAGCTCTTCGAGCGGGGTCTGACCCTGCTCCCGCTGCTCGACCGGCGCAGCGCCGCCAGCACCGGGGCGATGGCGGGCATCTACCGCCGGCTGCTGACCAGGATCATGGAGGAACCGGGCCAGGTGCTGATAGGCCGGCTCTCACTCCCGGGCTGGGAGAAGGCCGAGATCGCCGCACGTGCACTGGCCGGCCTGCCGGTCGGCGCGCGTTCGCTGCTCGCGCGCAGGCGGTGAACATCGATCGATGACCGGCCCCGGGCCGGAACGGGAAGCCGGTCGCAGGGGCCGGTACAGGGATTGATCACGTGGGTACGGAGCAAGGCATGAGCGCACGCATGGTGGTGATCGGGGGCGGCCTGGCGGGCATCACCGCCGCGCTGGCTGCCGCCGACGCCGGCGTCCGGGTCACCCTCCTGGAGGGCCGGCCCCGGTTGGGCGGCGCGACGTTCTCGCTGCGCCGCGACGACATGTGGCTCGACAACGGGCAACACGTGTTCCTGCGCTGCTGCACCGAGTACATCTCCTTCCTGGAGCGGATCGGCAGCGCCGACAAGGTCTACCTCCAGCCCCGGATGGACGTCCCGGTCCGCACGCCCTGGGGCACCCGCACCCGGCTGCGCCGCTCCGCGCTGCCCGCCCCGCTGCACCTGTCCTCGGCGCTGGCCCGCTACCCCCTGCTCACCATGGCCGGCCGGGCCCGAGTCGGCCTGGCCGCACTCGCCCTGCGCCGCCTGGACCCGGCCGACCCGGCCCTGGACGAACTCACCTTCGCCGCGTGGCTGGACCGCTTCGGCGTCACCGCCCGCGAGCGCGAGGCGATGTGGGACCTGATCGGCATCGCCACGCTCAACCTGCCCGCCACCGAGGCATCCCTCGGCATGGCCGTCAAGGTCTTCCGCACCGGCGTGCTCGACCGCAACGACGGCGCCGACATCGGCTGGAGCCTGGTCCCGCTCCAGGAACTGCACGGCGACGCGGCGACCCGCGCGCTGGAGCGCGCGGGCGTGCGGGTGCACCTGCGCACCCGGGTGGACGCGCTCGACGCCGGCGCCGGCGGGTTCGCCATACACGCCGACGGCGAGCGGATCGAGGCGGACGCGGTGGTGCTGGCCGTACCGCACTACGACGCGGCCCGACTGCTGCCCGCGGGCGCCCTGCTGCTCGGCGACATGCCCGCCGACCCGACCCTGCTCGCCGGCCTGGGCACCTCGCCGATCGTCAACCTGCACGTGCTCTACGACCGCCCGGTCCTGGACGTCCCGCTCGCCGCGGGCATCGGGAGCCCGGTCCAGTGGATGTTCGACCGCAGCGCCGGCCACGGACTGGCGGCCGGCCGCTACGTGGCCGTGTCGCTGTCCGCGGCGGGTCGGGAAATCGACCTGACGAGCGCACAGCTCCGGGATAGGTTCGTCCCGGAGTTGGCCCGCGTGCTGCCCTCGGCCCGAAACGCCCGGGTCGAGCGGTTCGTGGTGACCAAGGAGCGGGCCGCGACCTTCCGTCCCGCTCCCGGTTCGGGCCGGCTTCGTCCCGGCCCCCGGACCGCGGTCCCCGGTCTCGCCCTGGCCGGGGCGTGGACCGCCACCGGATGGCCCGCGACGATGGAGGGCGCCGTTCGCAGCGGCCTTTCCGCCGCCCGCGAGGCCCTCCCGCATCTCGGCCGCACCCGTGCCATTCCGGAGAGGACGACGCCGCTATGACGCTCGCCGACGCATCGATCGCCCCCGCCGTGCTCGATCGCGCGCGCGAGGCGAGCCGCCCCGCGCTGCGGGTCGCGACGGCCCGACTCGAACCGCCCCTGGCCCGTGTGGCCGCGTATCACATGGGGTGGGCCGACGAGGCCGGTCGCGAACTGCCCGGCAACGGCGGCAAGGCGCTGCGCCCCGCGCTCGCGCTGCTCTCCGCCGAGGCGGTCGGCGCGCCGACCGGCGTGGGCGTGCCCGGCGCCGTCGCGGTCGAACTCGTGCACAACTTCTCGCTGATCCACGACGACCTCATGGACGGCGACGAGGAACGTCGGCACCGGCCCACCGCGTGGAAGGTCTTCGGTCCGGGACTCGCCGTCCTGGCCGGTGACGGTCTGCTCGTGCTGGCCGAACAGGTCCTGATGGACGCCGACGACGCGGACGGCGATCGTGCCGCCCGACTGCTCACCGAGGCCACCGCCCGGTTGATCGACGGACAGTCCCAGGACCTGTCCTTCGAGGCCCGACTCGACGTCAGCGTCGAGGAGTGCCTGACCATGGCGGGCAACAAGACCGGGGCCCTGCTGGCCTGCGCGTCGGCGATCGGGGCGGCCCTCGCGGGCGCCGACGAACGCACCGTGCAGGCGCTGTACGGCTTCGGGCACCACCTAGGCGTCGCCTTCCAGGCGGTGGACGACCTGCTGGGGATCTGGGGACGACCCGAGGTCACCGGCAAACCCGCCTGGAACGACCTGCGCCGACGCAAGAAGTCCGTGCCGGTCGTCGCCGCCCTCTCGAGCGACACGACCGCCGGACGCGAGCTGGCGCGCATCTACACGGACGAAGGACCGCGCAACGAGGAGGGACTCGCCCTGGCCGCACGCCTGGTCGAGGAGGCGGGCGGACGTGCCCGCACCGAGACCGAGGCGGCACGGCGCCTGGAGCAGGCCATGGCCTGCCTGGACTCCCTGGACGTCCCGCAAGGTACCTACACGGACCTGACCTCACTCGCGGCCTTCACCACCACTCGGGAGTTGTGAAGAGATGACAGTGACCGTCCAGCCGGGAATCGGCGACGTCGACGACGACGACGGGGTCAGGGGCGCACTCGACAGGGCCGTCGCCCATCTGATGGAGCTTCAGGACGATGCGGGCTGGTGGAAGGGGGAGTTGGAGACCAACGTCACGATGGACGCGGAGGATCTGCTCTTTCGCGAGTTCCTCGGCATCCGCACCGAGGAGCAGACCCTGGCCAGTGCGCGATGGATCCGCGCCAACCAGCGCTCGGACGGCACCTGGGCGACCTTCTTCGGCGGTCCCGCCGACCTGTCGGTGACCGTCGAGGCGTACGTCGCGCTCAAGCTGGCCGGTGACGACCCGGACGCCAAGCACATGGCCGCCGCGGCGGCCTTCATCCGCAACGGCGGCGGCATCGCCAACACCCGCGTGTTCACCCGGTTCTGGCTGGCCTTCTTCGGCTGGTGGTCGTGGGACGACCTGCCGGTGTTGCCGCCGGAGATCATCTACCTGCCCAAGTGGTTCCCGCTCAACGTCTACGACTTCGCCTGCTGGGCCCGGCAGACCATCGTGCCGCTGACCATCGTCAGCTCGCTGCGCCCGGTCCGGCCCGCGCCGTTCGAGCTCGCCGAACTGCGCCCCACCGGCGCGGTCCGGGGCCGACCCGCGGCCGACGACCCGTGGTCGCGGGCGTTCCGCGCGCTGGACGCGGGCCTGCACCAGTACCAGAAGCGGCCGATCAAGCCGATCCGGCAGGCCGCGATGCGCAAGGCCGAGCAGTGGATCGTGCAGCGCCAGGAGGCGGACGGCGGATGGGGCGGCATCCAGCCGCCGTGGGTCTACTCGCTGATCGCGCTGCGCCTGATGGGCTACCCGCTCAACCACCCGGTGATGGCGCAGGGCATCAAGGGCCTGGACGGGTTCACCATCGTGGACACCGACGAGGACGGCGAGCTGCGCCGCCGGTTCGAGGCGTGCCAGTCGCCGGTGTGGGACACCGGGTTGACCCTGGTCGCGCTGCGGGACGCGGGAGTTCCGGCCGCCGACCCCAGGGTGGTCAAGGCGGCCGGGTGGCTGATGGACGAGGAGATCCGCGAGGTCGGCGACTGGGCGGTGCGCCGACCGGACCTGGAACCGGGCGGCTGGGCCTTCGAGTTCGCCAACGACTACTACCCGGACACCGACGACACGGCCGAGGTCGTGATGGCCCTGCGCTACACCGACCACCCGGACGGCGCGCGCAAGGACGCGGTCCTGGACCGGGCCGAGCGGTGGACGGCCGGGATGCGCAGCAAGGACGGCGGTTGGGGCGCGTTCGACGCGGACAACGTCAGCATCCTGCCGCTGAAGCTGCCGTTCTGTGATTTCGGCGCGGTCACCGACCCGCCCTCGGCCGACGTCACCGCGCACATCGTGGAGATGCTCGCCGACGGCGGTGCCCGCTACAGCTCCTATGTCGCCGACGGCGTCAAGTGGTTGATGGACCATCAGGAGGCGGACGGCTCCTGGTTCGGCCGCTGGGGCGCGAACTACATCTACGGCACCGGCGCGGTGCTGCCGGCGCTGGTGACCGCCGGCGTCGACCCCCGGCACGCGGCGATCCGGCGCGCGGTGCGCTGGCTGGAGGCACGGCAGAACCCGGACGGCGGCTGGGGCGAGAACCTGCGCAGCTACGATCAGCCGAAGACCTGGTCCGGGCGCGGCGAATCCACCGCGTCGCAGACCGCGTGGGCGCTGCTCGCGCTGCACGCGGCGGGCGAGTTCGGCGAGGTCGCGCAGCGCGGCATCGACTGGCTGACCGAGCATCAGAACGAGCTGGGCGGGTGGGACGAGCCGCAGTTCACCGGCACCGGCTTCCCCGGCGACTTCTACATCAAGTACCACATGTACCGGCTCGTCTTCCCCGTGATGGCGCTCGGTCGGTACGCCGGGACGATGGACTGAACATGCCCCTGATGGTGGTCACCCCGCTGCGCATCGAGATGCGCGCGGTCGAGGCGGGGCTGATGGGCGCCTTCAACGTGCGCGTGGAGCGCGCGGGGATGGGACCGGACAAGGCTCGCGCCCGGGCGCGGGCCCTGTCCGAGCTCCCGGCAGCGGAGTACGGCTCGCTCGCGGTCGCGGGATTCGGCGCGGGCGTGGGGGAGAGGGTCGCGGTGGGCGACGTGGTGATCGCCTCCGAGGTGCGCGGCTCGGACGGCACGGTGATCGAACTGCCGAGCTCCGAGGTGTTGTTGGAGTGGATGCGGCGGGTCTCGCCCAAGCTGAGGTTGCATCACGGTCCGATCGAGACCGTGGACCGATTGGTCAAGGGCCGGGCCCGGCAGGCGTTGCGCGAGCGCGGCGCGCTGGCGGCCGACATGGAGTCGGCGTACCTGCTCGCGGCGGCGGGTGATCGGCCGGCCGGGGTGGTCAGGGTGATCACCGACACCCCGGAGCGGGAACTGCTGCGGCCCCGCCTGCTGGTGGACGGGTTCAAGGCATTCCGCACGTTGCGCCACGCGACCCCGGCCCTGCTTGACTGGGCCAACGACGAGCGAACCAAGTCAGGAGGTACGGCGGGCGATGACGTTCGACCTGGGTGAGACGTACGAGGCGTACGCGGACCGCGGCTTCGAGCTGCACGCGAAGCACCTCAACCCGCAACTCCCGCGCGTGCTGCGGACGATCGGCATGGACCGCGATTACGTTCGGGCCGAGGGGCCGTACCTGTACGACGACAAGGGCGACCGGTACCTGGACTTCCTGTCCGGGTTCGGCACCTACGGTGTGGGCCGGCACCACCCCGTGGTGCGCAAGGCGATGCAGGACGTGATCGCGCTCGATCTGCCGGACATCGTGCACTTCCACACCCCGCCGCTGGCCGCCGCGCTGGCCGACCGGCTGTTGGCCCGGGCGCCGGGGATGGACCGGGTGTACTTCTGCAACAGCGGGACGGAGGCGGTCGAGGCGGCGCTGAAGTTCGCCCGCTTCGCCACCGGGCGGCGGCGGATCGTCTACATCGACCACGCCTTCCACGGGTTGACCACGGGCGCGCTCTCGGTCAACGGCGCGGCGGAGTTCCGCAAGGGCTTCGAGCCGCTGCTGCCGGACGTGGGCATCGCGCTGGGCGATCTGGACGCGCTGGCGCGGGAGTTGAAGCGCGGTGACGTCGCGGCGCTGATCATCGAGCCGATCCTGGGCAAGGGCGTGCTGGCTCCGCCGCCGGGCTGGCTGGCCGCCGCGCAGCGGCTGCTGCGCGAACACGGCGCGTTGTTGATCGCCGACGAGGTGCAGACCGGGATGGGCCGCACCGGCAAATTCTTCGCGTACCAGTGGGAGGACGGCGTCGAGCCGGACATCGTCACGGTCGCCAAGGCGCTGTCGGGCGGATACGTGCCGATCGGCGCGACGCTGACCCGGGACTGGGTGTTCAAGAAGGTCTACTCGACGATGGACCGCGTGCTCGTGCACGACTGCACGTTCGGCGGCAACAACCAGGCGATGGCGGCGGGCCTGGCCACGCTGGCGGTGCTCGACGACGAGGACCTGATCGGCAACAGCGCCCGGATGGGCGACGCGTTCGTGGCCGGGCTGGCCCCGCTGATCGACAAGTACGAGCTGTTCGCCGAGGTGCGCGGGCGGGGCCTGATGATCGGCCTGGAGTTCGGCAAACCACGCTCGCTCAAGCTGCGCGCCGGGTGGACGGCGTTGCAGGCGGCTCGGCACGGGTTGTTCGCGCAGATGGTGGTGGTGCCGCTCTTCCAGCGGCACCGGGTGCTGACCCAGGTCGCGGGCGACCACATGGACGTGATCAAGCTGCTGCCGCCGTACGTCGTGGGACCCGAGGACGTGGAGCACTTCGTGGCCGGGTTCGTGGACGTGATGGACGACGCGCACAAGGGCACCGGTTTGATGTGGGACTTCGGACGGACCCTGATCAAGCAGGCGATGACCAACCGCTGACGCCCTCCATGGCTATGGCCCATACCCCCTGCTGCTGTTAAGTTGATGGAGTCAATCAACTTGATGGCGCAGGGGGTTTTGCCATGTCCGCAGTCGGGTCCACGGCCGGGGCGGGGGCGATCGACTTGATGATCGGTTTCCCCAGCGCACAGGCCAAGAGCCACTACGACTTCCTGAAGCCGCAACTGCGCGACGCGGAGAGCGGCGAGATGGAGTTCCCCGCCGAGTACATGTTCAAGGGGGTGCCGAACCACCTGGACGAGGGCGTCGATGCGATCACGGTGACGCTCGGGCAGATGGACGCCTGTGGCGTCGAGATCGGTCTGGTCGGGATGAGCGAGACCGCGCTGCGGGCGATCGCCGAGCACCCCGACCGGTTCCGGCCCACGCTGGAGGTGGACCCCAACGACATCACCACCACGGTCCGCCGGATCCGCCGGGCGTACGAGGAGCACCACATCGTCGCGGTGACCACGTTCCCGGCCGGCTGCAACCCGCAGGTGCCGGTGAGCGATCGGCGCTACTACCCGATCTACCAGACCTGCATCGACCTGGACCTGCCGATCGTCTCCAACGCGGGCATCGCCGGCCCGCGGGTGCCGTCCGGGTGTCAGGACGTCATGCACTTCGACCAGGTCTGTTACGACTTCCCGGAGTTGCGCATCGTGATGCGCCACGGCGCGGAGCCGTGGGAGGACCTCGCGGTCAAGCTGATGCTCAAGTGGCCGGGGCTGTACTACATGACGTCGGCGTTCGCGCCGAAGTACTACCCCAAGGCGATCGTCGACTACGCCAACACGCGCGGCGCGGACAAGGTGATGTACGCGGGCTACTACCCGATGGGCCTGTCCCTGGAGCGGATCTTCCGGGAACTGCCGGACGTGCCGTTCAAGCCCGAGGTGCGGGCGAAGTTCCTGCGGGAGAACGCGATGCGGGTGTTCAAGCTGGACGGAAAGGGGTGAGGGCCGTGTCGGATCGGCACACGATCATCTCGGCGGACGGGCACGCCGGCGCCGGGATGGACACCTATCGCGAGTTCCTGGACCCGTCCTGGCGTGCGGAGTTCGACGACTGGCGGGAGCGCTACCGCAACCCGTTCCGAGACCTCCAGGGCGACGGTCGCACCCGCAACTGGGACGACGACCGGCGGATCGCCGAGTTGGCCGCGGACGGCATCGTCGCCGAGGTGGTGTTCCCCAACACGGTGCCGCCGTTCTTCCCGACCGGGCAACTGCTCGCCCGCCCGCCGTCGGCGCGATCCTACGCCCGCCGACTGGCCGGGATCCGGGCGCACAACCGGTGGCTGGCCCAGTGGTGCGGCGGGGCGAACGCGGTGCGTCGGGCCGGGCTGGCCCAGGTGTTCCTGAACGACATCGAGGACGCGGTCGCCGAGGCGGTGTGGGCCAAGGAACAGGGGCTCGCGGGCATCCTGATCCCGACTACGCCACCGGACGTGAGCGGCATCCTGCCGCTGTACGCGCCGGAGTGGGACCGGCTCTGGGAGGTGTGCCAGGACCTGGAGTTGGCGGTGGTCAACCACGGCGGGTCGGGCAGTCCGGACTACGGCGACCACCCGGCCGCGACGTTCCTGTGGATCGCCGAGGCGACGCTGTTCTCCCGTCGGCCGCTGACCCACATGCTGCTCTCCGGGGCGTTCGCGCGCTTTCCCCGGCTCAAGTTCGCCATCACCGAGCAGGGCGCGGCCTGGATCCCGCCGCTGCTGCGGCAGTTGGACGGCTACCACGCGCAGATGGCCACCGGTCGGATCGGTGAGCTCAAGTACACCGAGGCCGACCGGCTGCCGGAGCCGCCCAGCGCGTACTTCGCCCGCAACTGCTGGGTGGGCGCGAGCTTCCCGTCGCCGACGGAGGCGCTGGCGCGGCACGAGTTGGGCATCGACCGCTACATGTGGGGCGCGGACTACCCGCACGACGAGGGCACCTATCCGTACACGCGGGAGGCGCTGCGTCGGTCCTTCCACGACGCCTCGCCGACCGAGTTGCGCGCGATCCTGGCCGGGAACGCGGCGACGCTGTACGGCTTCGACCTGCCCGCGCTGGACGCACTGGCGGCCGAGGTCGGCCCGACCCACGCGGAACTCGCCGAGCCCTTGGCCGACCTCCCCGCAGACAGCAACAGCCCGGCGTTCACCCGGCCGTAGCCGTCTCGGCCACCGGCCGGATCACGCTCGAACGGCTCCGCCGCCGTCGACGGTCGTCGGTGGTGATCGGCGGCGGCCGTCGGAGCCGCCGCCTCGACCTCAGGACGCCACGGCCGGCCGCAGCACCTCCTCGCACCATCGGCGGCACGTGGTCGGCGTGTCGTCGGGGGTGCTCGGCGCGTCGGTGCCGTAGTAGCCCTGGGCGTCCAGGGACTCGACCATGTCGGCGAGTCCCCACGCCCAGGTCTCGCCCACCCCGTGACCCAGCAGGTTCTCTCCGGATCCCGCCGCTGCCCGTCTCCGTCGCCGCCCGCCATCCCTGCCCGGGCGTCGTCTACCGACCGGTTGCGGACGTCCCACCTGCGGTTCCGGCCATCGCCTGGCCCCGGCAATCCCGCTCGACGGCCGTGCCGAGTCTCGTTCGGGCGGCCGCGTCGGTGGCCGAACGGGGGACCGTCGCGTCGTGACGCGGCCCACGTCGCGCGATCCCCGAACGGCCATTGATGGTTGGCGGGGGCCCGACTAGAGTCGCGCAACCGAACTGCCGCGCGTGCCTTCCCGGGAGCGAAACGATCATGGTGGAACAGAAGAACGACGAGTTCATCGAGCCCTCGCCCGAGGAGATCGTTCTCTTCACCAAGGAGCACGTCTCGCAGATGGAGCAGTCGGACGGCGACGACGTCTGGCTCCTGGCCGGGATGAACCACGTACTCGTGCACACGGTCGGCCGCAAGAGCGGCAAGCTGCACAAGGTCGCGCTCCCGTTCTGGGCGGACGAGAACGGCCACCGCGTCGTGGTCGGTTCCTTCGCCGGCGCCGCCAAGCACCCGTCCTGGTACGTGAACCTGTCCGACCGCACGGCCAACCCGCAACTGCTGGTCCGCGTCCAGCACGCAACGTACTGGAGCACCGCCGAGATCCTCGACGGCGACGAGTACACCAAGACCTGGGCCGCGCTCACCGCCGACCGCGAGTACTACAACAACTACCAGACCCGCACCGACCGCCGGATTCCGTTGGTCCGCCTCCCGGAAACCACCCTGATCGCCCGCCGCGACTGACGCCACGAGCCCGAACGCCTCGAAGCACGCATCGCACTCGACCTCGCCGGGCCCACCCGGACCCAAACCGCCACCCGGTGACCCGTCAGTCCGTCAGAAGTTTCTTCTGGACCTTGCCCATGGCGTTGCGGGGCAGGTCGGTGACGAAGACCACGCGCCTGGGGCGCTTGTGGACGGACAGTCCGGACGCGACGTGGTCAATGAGCTGACGCTCCGTCACCTCGGCGCCGGAGACCACGAAGGCGACGATCTCCTGGCCCAGATCGGGGTGCGCGACGCCGATCACCGCCGCCTCGTGCACGGCCGGGTGGGCCAGCAGGGAAGCCTCCACCTCGCCCGCGCCGACCCGGTAGCCGCCGGTCTTGATCAGGTCGGTGCTCGCCCGGCCGACGATGCGATGCCGGCCCTCGGCGTCGATCACCGCGACGTCGCCGGTGCGGAACCAGCCGTCCGGGGTCAGCGTCTCGGCGGTGGCGTCGGGGCGGTTCAGGTAGCCCTGGAACAGGGTCGGCGAATCGATCTGCAACTCGCCGACCGTTTCGCCGTCGTACGGACACGCCGACCCGTCCTCGCCGACCAGTCGGGTGCGCACGCCCGCGATCGGCAATCCCACGAAGCCGGGCCGGCGCTCGCCGTCCGCCCGAGTGCTGACCGTGATCAGCGTCTCGGTCATGCCGTACCGCTCGATCGGCCGATGCCCGGTGAGTTCGGTCAGCCGCTCGAACACCGGCACGGGCAGTGGCGCGCTCCCGGACACCAGCAGCCGCGCGCCGGCGAGCGCGCGTGCCGAGTCCTCGTCCCGCGTGACCCGCGACCACACCGTGGGCACGCCGAAGTACATGCTCCCGCCGGCCTGTGCGTACGCCGCCGGCGTGGGCCGGCCGGTGTGCACCACCCGCGAGCCGACGCGCAGCGCGCCGAGTACGCCCAGAACGAGACCGTGCACGTGGAACAGCGGCAGGCCGTGGACCAGGACGTCGTCCGCCGTCCACGCCCACGCTTCGGCGAGCCCGTCCAGGCCGGCCGCGATCGCCGCGTGCGGGATCAGCACGCCCTTCGGCGGACCCGTGGTGCCGCTCGTGTACAGGATCAGCGCGGTCGTGTCCGGAGCCGGCTCCCGGTGTGTGCTCGCCGAGCGCGCGGTGAGGTCGACCGGCATGGTCGGCAACCCGGTGTCGGTCCACGGGCCGGGCGCGAGCAGCAGTACCGCGCCCGAGTCGGACAGGATGTGCGCGCGCTCCAGCGGACCCGAGTCCGGCGGAACCGGGACCACCGGGACGCCCGCGATCAGGCCGGCCAGTGTGGCCACCACGGTGGCCGAACTCGCGTCCGCCCGCAGCGCGACGGCCGGCGCGCCCGCGATGCGATCCGCCAACGCCGTCGCGGCCCCGAACAACGCCTCGCGTGACATCGCCTCCCCGGCCACCGTGACCGCGTCGAACCGATCCGGCACGGGTGAGTCAAGCGAGACGAGAGCAGACACGAACCGACCTCCAGCCACGACAACCGACCCGCCGATGCTAGTGCGCGCGAACCCGGGTCAGGCGCCGTCGCCCGAACCCGCGACCCGCCCCGGCACCCCCGCGCCGCGCGGCACGGTCCACGGCGGGCCGTCCCGCGTCGCGAGTCCAGGGATTCCCCCGGGACAACGGGTGGGTCGGCGCATAGCGTGGGAGCGAGCGGGGCGGGGGAACCGGCTGGGGGGTCGGGCCGTCCCAGGGGCAGGACAATCGGTGGAGCAAGGAGTGGTTGTGCGTCGAAATCGCGCGAGGACACTGAGGATCTCGGCCGTTGCGGCGGTGTGCGTATCGCTTGGCGCGCTCACCGCGTGCGGAACCGCCGAGAGTCCGCTGTCGACCATCGAGAAGACGTCGCCGACCGATCCGGTGACCGAGTCCGCGGGTTCCGGCCTGGACGAGAACGTCCGCAACGAGGACCTCGACGTCGGCGAACTGGCGCGCCGGGCAAAGCAGTCCGCGTCCGGTCTCAAGACCGTGCACGTGGTGGCGGACATCGTCTCCGACGGCAAGGCGATGCGGCTCGACCTGCGCGTGGACCGGGGCAGCGAGGACTTCCAGGGCACCATCCAGCAGAACGACGTCCGGCTGGAAGTGCGCCGGGTCGGCTCCGACATGTACGTCAAGGGCGACGAGCGGGCGTACCGCTCGCTGGTCGGCACCGTGGACGGCGAACTCGCCGCCAAGCTGCTCGCCGGCAAATGGCTCAAGGGCGACGTCAACAGCGAGAAACTGCGCGGCGTCCGCAGCATCACCACCGTCGCCGACCCCGGCGCGGCCCTGAAGAACTTCCCCGAGGACGGCGTCAAGCTGCCCATCGAGACGATCGACGACCGCAGGATGATCCCGCTCACCGGTCCGCCCGGGAGCAACAGCGGCAAGGTCTACATCGAGGCCCAGGGCGGCAAGCCCTACCCGGTGCTGATCGTGTCCAAGAGTTCGAGCAACAGCGGGTCGATCAGCTACGGCGACTTCGACATCCCGGTCAAGGTGACCGTGCCGCCGGCGGCCGACGTGATCGAGATCCCCGACCGCACGAGCTCGTCGGGCACGCCCCGCCCGGGCAGCACGGCCTGACCGCCCGCCCGACGCCGAAGGCCGTCACACCCCGGCGACCCACCCCCGCCCGCCTCGGAGCCCACGACGGGGGATCGAAGGCACACCCTAGGATGCTCTGCGTCAACGCGCCGCGTCCGTCGACGAGGCGCGGCATCGGGGAACCACCGCGGAGGGGAGTTGCGATGACGGTCGTTCTCGCACAGGGAGAGCGCGTCAGCATCGGCAAGGGCGAGGCCGGTTCGGTCGCCCGGGTCCGGATGGGACTGGGCTGGGACCCGATCAAGCACGAGGGGCTGCGCCCGGGGCTGCAGGCGCTCACCGGCGTCGACCTGGACGCGTCGTGTCTGCTGTTCGACGCCGATCACCATCTCGTGGACACCGTGTGGTCCAGGCAGTTGGTCTCCAAGGACGGCGCGGTCACGCACACCGGGGACAACACCACCGGGGCCGGCGAGGGGGACGACGAGTCGATCATCGTGGACCTCGCCGCGCTGCCGCTGCGGGTGACGGCGCTGGTCTTCACGGTCAGCGCGTTCTCCAGCGACGACTTCTCCCGGGTCGCCAACGCGTTCTGCCGGCTGGTGGACGAGCGCGACGAGAGCGAACTCGTGCGCTACGAACTCTCCACCACCGACTCGCACGACAACGCGCAGATCATGGTCAAGCTCGCGCGCGGCGGCGGCGACGGCTGGGTGCTGACCGCGATCGGCCGCTCGGCCAAGGGCAACACGTTCGGCGACCTGCTGCCCGAGGTCCAGAAGTACCTGTAGGCGTCACCTCGGCGGGACACCCCGCCACAGGCGACCGCGGACTACGCCGCGACGACGAGCCCGCGCTCGCGCGCGTAGTCCGCCAACGCCTCGCGCAGCCGCCGCCGACCGCGGTGCAGGCGCGACATCACCGTGCCGAGCGGGACGCCCATGAACGCGGCTATGTCCTTGTACGGATAGCCCTCCACATCGGCCAGGTACACCGCGACCCGGAACTCCTCGGGCAGGTCCCGCAGAGCGGCCACCACCTGCGAGTCCGGCAGGTGGTCCAACGCCTCGGTCTCCGCCGACCGCAGACCGGTCGACTCGTGTGTTCCGGCCCGGTAGAGCTGCCAGTCCTCGATCTCCTGCACGCCCGACGCCACCGGCTGCCGCTGCTTCCGGCGGTAGGAGGTGATGAAGGTGTTGGTGAGGATCCGGTACAACCAGGCCTTCAGGTTCGTTCCGTCGCGGAACTGATGGAAGGACGCGTACGCCTTCGTGAACGTCTCCTGGACCAGGTCCTCGGCGTCCGAGGCGTTGCGGGTCATCCGCAGCGCGGCCGGGTAGAGCGGGTCCAGGAACGGCACGGCGTCACGCTCGAAGCGTTCGCGCCCCGGTCCGGGGGTGGTCAGGAGATCAGTCAAGTCGTCGCTCCCGCTACACGATGCACGGACCCGTCGGCGCCTGTCGGTCCCCACCGCGCCCGGGTATGTAAATCTCCCCTGCCCATCATGTTCCCGCCGATGCGGGAAACAGCCGGGCCATTGGTCCCTCATCGGTGCGAAATCGGTGTGCGGACCGAACTGCGTGCGAGATCGGCGCGATAGAGCGCGATCGGGGCACACCGCGATCACGGAAGGTCGGGATCCGTTCACGCTGTGTCGACCGTGGTGTTCCCCGGTCCGGCTCGGAGCCCTATGCTCACGGTGATGGGCGCGTCACAGCTTGGCCACCGCGAGCTTCGCCAGCGTGACCAACTGGTCCTTGGTCGGCGGCGGGTCGCCGCCGCCCGCGTTGAGCGAGAACACCGCCGTCTCGTCGCCGCGACGGGCCGCGATCACCAATACGCCACCGATCGTGTCGGGCTGTACGTACACCGCCGCGTCGCCCAGGCCCGGCACCTTCTCGGTCCGGGTGTCGCCCAGCGTGCCCAGGTAGGCGTCCAGTGCCTTGTCCACGCCGCCCGAGGTCTTCGAGCGGGTCGCGATCGTGCTGATCACCGGAGCCCCGTCGGCCGCCGCGTAGTCGCAGCCCAGCGGATTCTGCGCGGCCCGCAGCCCCGGCATCGCCAGCGCCTGCGAGACCTGCTCGGCGGTGAGTACCCCACACGCGTCCACCGCCCGCAAATCGCCGCCCGCGCCGGCGCCGCCCGCGGTCGGGCTCGGGCTCTTCGCGCCGTCCGCCTTCGTGCCGCCGTCGTCGTTGCACGCGGCCACCGGCAGCACGACGGCCGCGACCGCGACCACCACGCCCATCCGAACCCTCACGGCGCTCCCCATTCCCGGCTCGTCCCCCCGGGACGTTCCCCGGCTCCCGGCATGATCCGACATTTCCCGGCCCGCGGTGCGGTCCCGCACAGATCGTCGCGGCTCGCGAGCGGCGCGACAATGCCGTCGCGTCTCGCGATGCGGGCTGCGATCAAGCTCACACCACCTCCGACGAACCCGGAATTCGCAGGTGGGGCCGGGAATTCGGTCTGGTCCGATGTGCCCGGCATGTGGACCGGGCCTGCGGGGCACCTGCACACGTGTCCTAAAGTCACGCAGGTTCGACCCCGATGCCGTCGCCCCACCAAGGGCACGGCACTCTGTCGTCCCGAGGCACCCGTCCGATTTCCCCCGCACCCGGACACCCCGGGCAAGGAGGTACGTAGCTCGTGATCCGTAAGCTGTTGGTGGCCAACCGAGGCGAAATCGCCGTGCGCGCCCTGCGCGCCGCCACCGAGCTCGACATCACCACGGTCGCCGTCTACGCGTACGAGGACCGGCACTCGCTGCATCGCCAGAAGGCGGACGAGAGTTACGAGATCGGCGAGCGGGGCCATCCGCTGCGCGCCTACCTCGACGTCGACACCATCGTCGGCGCGGCGATCGCGTGCGGTGCCGACGCGATCTACCCCGGCTACGGCTTCCTGTCCGAGAACCCGCTGCTCGCCGAGGCGTGCGAGGCCAACGGGATCACCTTCGTCGGCCCCTCGGCCGAGGTGCTCTCGCTCGCGGGCAACAAGGTGCGCGCGCTCGAGGCCGCGAAGGGCGCCGGGCTGCCCACGCTGCAGACCGCGCCGCCGCAGGACGACGTGGACGCGCTGGTGGCCGCCGCGGACACGATCGGCTTCCCGATCTTCGTCAAGGCCGCCGCCGGCGGTGGTGGCCGAGGGCTGCGCAAGGTGGACCGCCGCGAGGACCTGCGCTCCTCGATCGAGACCGCGATGCGCGAGGCGCAGACCGCCTTCGGCGACCCCACCGTCTTCCTGGAGGAGGCGGTGATCCGCCCCCGCCACATCGAGGTACAGATCCTGGCCGGCGCCGACGGCGGCGTCGTGCACCTGTACGAGCGGGACTGCTCGATGCAGCGGCGGCACCAGAAGGTCGTCGAGATCGCGCCCGCGCCCAACCTGGACCCGGAACTGCGGGACCGGATCTGCGCCGACGCGGTGCGCTTCGCGGAGGCCGTGGGCTACCGCAACGCGGGCACCGTGGAGTTTCTGCTCGACGAGCGCGGCCGGTACGTGTTCATCGAGATGAACCCGCGCATCCAGGTCGAGCACACGGTCACCGAGGAGATCACCGGAGTCGACCTGGTGCAGGCCCAGTTGCGGGTCGCCTCCGGCGCGAGCCTGACCGATCTCGGGCTGGTGCAGAGCGAGATCCGGATCCAGGGCGCGGCACTGCAGTGCCGGATCACCACCGAGGACCCCGCGGCCGACTTCCGCCCGGACACCGGCACCGTGTCCGCCTACCGCTCGCCCGGCGGCGCGGGCGTGCGCCTGGACGGCGGTACCTACACCGGCGCCGAGGTGCTGCCCTACTTCGACTCGATGCTGGTCAAGCTGACCTGCCGGGGCCGGACCTTCGGCGACGCGGTCAACCGGGCCCGGCGCGCGGTGGCCGAGTTCCGCATCCGCGGCGTCGCGACCAACATCCCGTTCCTGCAGGCCGTGCTCGACGACCCGGCCTTCCGCCAGGGCCGGATCACCACGTCGTTCATCGACGAGCACCCCGAACTGGTCCGCTCCCGCCCGGGTGCCGACCGCGGCACCCGGCTGCTGGCCTACCTGGCCGACGTCACCGTCAACCGCCCTTACGGCCCGACACCGAGCATCGCCGTCCCGCGCACCAAGCTGCCCGAGCTGCCCACCGGCGACCTGCCCAAGGGCAGCCGGGACCGGCTCCTGGAGCTGGGCGCGGCCGGTTTCGCCCGGGCGCTGCGCGAGCAGAGCGCGCTGGCGATCACCGACACCACCTTCCGCGACGCGCACCAGTCGCTGCTGGCGACCCGGGTGCGCACCTACGACCTGGCCGCCGCGGCGCCCTACGTCGCGCGGATGACGCCGCAGCTGCTGAGCGTCGAGGCGTGGGGCGGGGCGACCTACGACGTCGCGCTGCGCTTCCTCAAGGAGGACCCGTGGCACCGCCTGGCGGCGCTGCGCGAGGGCATGCCCAACCTCAACATCCAGATGTTGCTGCGCGGTCGCAACACCGTCGGGTACACGCCGTACCCCGACAAGGTGTGCGTGCGGTTCGTCGAGGAGGCCGCCCGCACCGGTATCGACGTGTTCCGCATCTTCGACGCGCTCAACGACATCGAGGCGATGCGTCCGGCGATCGAGGCCACCCTCGGCACGCACGCGATCGCCGAGGGCACGCTGTGCTACACCGGCGACCTGTCCAACCCGGCCGAGAAGTTGTACACGCTGGACTACTACCTGCGGCTCGCCGAGCAGCTGGTCGAGGCCGGCGTGCACGTGTTGTGCGTCAAGGACATGGCCGGCCTGCTCCGGGCACCCGCCGCCCGCACCCTGATCGGGGCGCTGCGCGAGCGCTTCGACCTCCCGGTGCACCTGCACACCCACGACACCGCCGGCGGCCAGTTGGCCACCTACCTCGCCGCCGTCGAGGCCGGGGTCGACGCGATCGACGGCGCCTCGGCCGCGCTGGCCGGGACCACCAGCCAGCCGCCGCTGTCCGCGATCGTGGCCGCGACCGACTACACCGAGCGCGCCACCGGCCTGTCCCTGGACGCGCTGTGCGCGCTGGAGCCCTACTGGGCGGCGGTGCGCGAGGCGTACGCGCCGTTCGAGTCCGGCCTGCCCGCGCCCACCGGCCGGGTCTACCGGCACGAGATCCCCGGCGGCCAGCTCTCCAACCTGCGCCAGCAGGCCATCGCGCTGGGCCTGGGCCACAAGTTCGAGGACATCGAGGACGCCTACGCGGCGTCGAACCGGATCCTGGGCAACATCGTCAAGGTCACCCCGTCCAGCAAGGTGGTCGGCGACCTCGCGCTGCACCTGAGCGCGGTGGGCGCCGACCCGGCCAAGTTCGAGGCCGACCCCGGCGCGTTCGACGTGCCGGACTCGGTGATCGGCTTCCTCCAGGGCGAGTTGGGCACCCCGCCCGGCGGCTGGCCCGAGCCGTTCCGCACCCGCGCCCTCGCGGGCCGCACCGCGAGCGCGACGCGCACCGTGGAGCTGACCCCGGAGCAGGACGCCGCGCTGGACGGCGACGAACTGCGCGACACGCTCAACCGACTGCTGTTCCCCGGCCCGGCCAAGGACTACGACGAGGCCGAGCGGCTGTACGGCGACGTCTCCGCGGTGCCGACCGTGCCGTTCCTGTACGGCCTGGTCCAGGGCGAGGAATTGGCCATCAAGTTGTCCACGGGGGTCTCGCTCTACCTCGCGGTCGAGGCGGTCGGCGACGCCGACGAGCGCGGCTTCCGCACCGTGTACTGCCGGATGAACGGCCAGCCGCGGGTGCTCTCGGTGCGCGACCGCTCGGTCAAGCCGGCCCGTCCGGAGAGCGAGCGGGCCAACCCCGACAACCCGAAGCACGTGGCCGCGCCGTTCAGCGGTGTGGTCACCCTCCAGGTGGCCGTGGGCGACGAGGTCGAGGCCGGCGGCACGGTGGCGACCATCGAGGCGATGAAGATGGAGGCGTCGATCACCGCGCAGAGCGCGGGCACCGTGGCCCGGTTGGCGATCGGTGCGGTGTCCTCGGTCGAGGCCGGCGACCTGCTGCTCGAACTGGGCTGACCCGGCGCGATCCGCGGCGGAGCGATCCGAGCGGGCCGAAGCCGATCGAATCCGGACCAACTCGATCGTTTTCCCGATCGGCCCGAACCACACGAACCACCACCCGAGCATTCGGGTGGTGGTTCGTGGCGCTTTTCGGACACGTTTGGCAGACGTTTGATTGCCTCATGTCCGATTTCACTGCGCCGTATGGGCTGCTTTCGCTCGTTTTTTCCGTTTCGTCGGTCCGTCGTTTCCCGAGGTGGGGCCGCATGTCGCGATCCTGACGTCAGGACGTACCCCCGGAGGGCTCTTGATCTTCCTGTGCTTCAGGTCACAGACTCGATGTCGCTCGGGGTTATCGGTGTCCATCCATCCGGATTGGGAGACCCTGCATGGCCGTGCGCCTGAGCACCCTCGACACGACCGCGGAACCCCGCGCCGCCGCCCCCCCGCCACCACCGACCGTCGATCTGGACGACCTGCTGGCCCACCCGCACCTGGTCACCCGGCTGCCCACGCCGATGGCCCGGGCGGCGGGCGATCTGATGCTCGCCCGGCTCGCCACGCTGGAACCGGGCACCGTGGACCACTCGTATCTGCGCGGACTGCTCGTCGAGCTGAACCTGCCGATGGTCCGGCACGCCGCCGGGCGCTACCGGCGTCGCGGTGAGCCGGTCGAGGACATCGTCCAGGTCGGCACGATCGGCCTGATCAAGGCGATCGACCGCTACGAGGCGGATCGCGGCAGCAGCTTCATGGCCTACGCGATGCCGACCATCATCGGCGAGATCAAGCGCTTCTTCCGGGACACCTCCTGGTCCGTGCGGGTGCCGCGCCGGCTGCGCGAACTGCGCACCGAACTGCTGCGCGCCACCGACGAACTGACCGCGCTACACGGCCGCACACCCACGCCGCGCGAACTCTCCGAGCGGTTGTGCATCACCGAGGAGGAGGTGCTCGAAGGACTGGACGCCTGCACGGTGTACACCGCGACCTCACTCGACGAGACCGCCTACGGCGACGCGGACGGTCAGGAGACGGTCGGCGACCGGCTCGGCTCCGAGGACCACGCGCTCGATCTGGTCGAGTACCGCGAGGCACTGCGCCCGCTGTTGGCCGAACTGCCGCAGCGCGAGCGCGCCATCCTGGTCATGCGGTTCTACGGCAACCTGACCCAGGCGCAGATCGGTGAGCGGATCGGCATCTCGCAGATGCACGTGTCCCGCCTTCTCGCCCGGACCCTGGCGTCGCTGCGCGAACGGCTGATGATCCCGGGCTGACCACCCGCGCGCCCGGTCCGCCGACCGGGCGCGTTCCCCTTCCCGGTGGCAGCCGGAGGTTTGTTCGCCGGCGGGCAGAGAAGCCGCCAGGCGTAGGCTCGACTCGGGAAGGGGAACGCGCATGAGCGTTCGGCTCGACCGCAGGAACGCGCACGACGGCGTCGCCGAGGAGGCGCGGGAGGGTGTCCCGAGCGTCGACGAGGTGCTCGCCGAGCCGATCCTGATCGAGGGCCTGGCCCCGATGGCGGCGCGCGACCTCGGGGAGCGCATGTTGCGCCGGCTGGCCCGTTCCGAACCCGGCACCCGTACGCACAGCGAACTGCGCGGATGCCTGGTCGCGCTGAACATGCCGCTCGTGCGCCATGCCGCCGGACGCTACCGGCGCCGGGTCGAGCCGATGGAGGACATCCTCCAGGTCGGCACGATCGGCCTGATCAAGGCGATCGACGGGTACGACGGCGGCCGGGAGACCGGGTTCCTGGCGTACGCGATGCCCACCATCGCGGGCGAGATCAAGCGCTTCTTCCGGGACACGTCCTGGGCCGTGCGGGTACCGCGCCGGCTGCGCGAACTGCGGGGGGAACTGATGCGGGCCAACGACGCGCTGACCGCCGACCTCGGCCGCGAGCCGTGCGCCGCGGAGTTGGCGCGGCGGCTCGACCTGAGCGAGGCGCAGGTGGCGGAGGGACTCGCGGCGTGCTCGGCGTACAGCGCCTCCTCGCTCGACGAGTCCGCCTACGGCGACGCCGTCACGGTCGGCGAACGGATGGGGCGGGAGGACCACGCGCTCGATCTGGTCGAGTACCGCGAGTCGCTCAAGCCGCTGATCGCCGGCCTTCCGCAGCGCGAGCGGACCATCCTCGCGCTGCGGTTCACCGGTGACCTGACCCAGGCCCAGATCGGCGAACGCCTGGGCATCTCCCAGATGCACGTCTCGCGCCTGCTCACGCACACCCTGAAGGTGCTGCGGGAGGGCCTGACGACGGGACGCGAGAGCTTCGCGGTGTGAGGTGGGGCGGCGGGCCCGCCACCCCACCGGCTGTTCGACTCCGGCGCCCGGGTCAGCGGAAGACGATCTCGAAGGGGCGGCGGAAGTAGGCGAGTTTCTCCGGGGGCAGCGGCACCCGGTCGTCGCGGCCCGGGACCAGCGGCGCTATCTGTGAGGCCAGGCAGGACAACGCCCGTTCCTTGCGCGCCTGTTGCACCTCGGTCAGGTCGACGCGCAGGGCCCGGCTCCAGGGCACCCGGCTGTCCTGCGGTCGCGCCCACTGCCACATCCGCAGCGGGAACTCCAGCAGTGCGACGCCGGTCTCGCGGGCCGCGACGTCGGCCGCGCGCCCGGTGCTCTCGTGATCGGCGAGGCCGTCCTCGCGCCAATTGCTCACGCACAGCGCGAAGTCGGCGACGAGTGGGATCAGGCGGTCCACCACGTCGCGTTCGTGCGTAGTGACCGCCCGGTCCGGGACGCGCAGCCGGATCACCTCGACCGGGGCCACTCCGCCGGGATTGCCGACGATCGTGGCGAACGCGCGGTCGGACTCGCGCACCCGGCGGGCGGCGAGTACGGAGCCCGGTAAGCGGCTGCCCGGGTGGGACGCGTCGCCGTCGGTGACGCTGACCACCCGTACCCGCGAACCCTCCGCCACCGCACGGGAGATGAGCCCGCCCACACCCAGGAGCGCGTCCTCCGGGTGCGCCGCGACCACCACGAGACCGCCGGCCAGGATCGGCCAGTCCTCGGGCAGCGCGCTCGGCAACGCTTGCCGCTGCCAGTCGGTCTCGGTGGTCCACCCGTGTCCGGGGGCCGGATCGGGTGCGGAGGAGCGTGATCCGCGGAAGGTGGGAAGGCTCATCGTGTCTCCCTGTCGAGAGGCGGAGTCGGGGTGGCGGTCTCCCAAGGGGGTGGTCGGCGCCGGGGTGGACTTACGAGCATCGGCTACCCGGGCGGGTTCTGGCCATGTGTGACGGGGGAATTACCGAGCGGTCAGCCCGCTGTCGGGACCGCCTCGGCGTCGTCCGTTCGCTTCGGCGCCGGGATGTGCGCGGCTTCGACCGGTTTGCGTCCGGGGATGAACAGCGCCACGAGCAGGCCCAGGACGGCCGCTCCGCAACCCAACCACAACGCGGTCACGAACGCGTCGTGCGAGGGGAACTCGCGTCCGCCCGCGCGCATCGTCATGTTCGCCAGCACGACGCCGATCACCGCGCTGGAGGTCGAGGTGCCGATCGAGCGCATCAGCGTGTTCAGACCGGTCGCCGAACCGGTCTCGCCGATCGGTACAGCCTGCATGATCAGCGACGGCATCGCCGCGTACGCCAGCGCGACGCCGAGCGCCGAGACCACCGTCATCGCGACGATCTTCCACAGCGCGTCGAGCATGAACACCGAGAGCGCGTAGCCGATCGCGATCACCAGAGTGCCCACCAGCAGCGAGACCTTCGGCCCGTAGGCGGCGGACAGCCGCGCGGACAGTGGGGACACCAGCATCATCACGATGCCGGACGGCGCCATGCACAGACCCGCGACGACCATGCTCCTGCCCAGCCCGTAACCGGTGTTCTCCGGGTTCATCAGCACCTGCGGGAACACCAGCGACTGGGCGAACATCGCGAAGCCGACCACGACCGAGGCGAGGTTGGTGAACAACACCTGCGGTTTTGCCGATATGCGCAGGTCCACCAGCGGTTGCGCGGTCCGCAGTTCGAGCCATCCCCAGCCGAGCAGTACGACGACCGCGACCGCGAGCAGGCCCAGTGTGGTCGCGCCGCCCCAGCCCCAGTCGGCGCCCTTGGTGATCACGAGCAGGAGCGCGACCAACCCGACGGACAGGCCCGCCGCACCGGCGAAGTCGAAGCGGCCCGGCAGGCGGACCGGCGACTCGGGGACCAGGAGCAGCACCAGCACGACGTCCAACGCGCCGATCGCGCCGGCCGCCCAGAACATCATGTGCCAGTCGGCGTGCTGCGCGATCAGCGCGGCCACCGGCAACCCGATCGCGCCGCCGATCCCCAGCGTCGCGCTCATCAGCGCGATCGAGGAGCCCAGCTTCGCGGGCGGGAGTTCGTCGCGCATGATGCTGATGCCGAGCGGGATCACGCCGAACGCCGCGCCCTGGAGGAGGCGACCGATCACCATCGGGAGCAGTGAGTCCGACAGCGCGCACAACACGGAGCCGACGACCATCAGGCTCAGGCTGACCATCAGGATCCGGCGCTTGCCGAACATGTCGCCGAGCCTGCCCATCACCGGGGTGCAGACCGCGCCGGAGAGCAGGGTCGCGGTGACCACCCAGGACGCGTTGGCGGGCGAGGTGTCGAGCAGCCTGGGCAGGTCGGGCAGCAGCGGCACGACCAGGGTCTGCATGAGCGCCACGACCACGCCGCAGAAGGCCAGCACCGCCACCACCGACCCGGCCCGGTCCACGGGTCCGGGCGGGTGAGCGGGAGCGCCCGCAGGGCTCGGCTCGGATATGCCGCTCGGACCGGTCACGGACTGCCTCCAGGGTTCGCCGGGTGAATGGTGCGGTCGATCTGCCGTGGTCGACCCGGCGCGGTCGACGTGCCGTAGGCGACCTGCCGCGGTCGACCTGTCGCGGTCAACAAATGTGCACGATACACATCATGTGTATCGTGCACATTGCCTGGGGCGAGCGCTAGGGTCGTGGGGACGGCGCATTGGTGTGAAGGCGGGAGTGGACGTGTTGGAAGGGATCGAGCGGGAGCTGATGCTGATCGCTCGGCACCACGTCATGGGCAAGCGGCGGGGTGACGGCATGGAGCGCTCCGCCTACCTGCTGCTGACCCGCCTGGAGGTCGAGGGGCCGATGTCGATCGGACAACTCGCAGAAGCGTTTCGGCTCGACACCTCCACGGTGAATCGCCAGGTGGCCGCGCTGTTGCGGGCCGGCGACGCGGAGCGAATCGCGGACCCGGACGGTGGGCTCGCCCGCAAGCTGCGAATCACCGAGGGCGGCGCGGAACGGCTCGCGGGGGAGCGGGCGACGCACTGCCACGGTCTGGAGCGTGTCCTGGCGTCCTGGGACGAGGGCGAGCGGCGTGAACTGTTCGAGGTGCTGACCCGGTTCAACCGGTCGGTCGAGAACGTCGAGGGACGCGAGTGGCCGAGGAACGAACTCGCGCCGGAGCGTACGGGCGACGTGGCGCACACGGGCGGCGTTGCGCGCGGGTGAGCGCGGGCGGGGAGGTGCGCGGGTCGCCGAGTCCGGCGTCGGGCACAGGGGCGGGTCGCGGGTTGACGTGCGGCGTGCCGCCTCACCGCTCGGGGGTTGCCGGGCGGTGAGGTGACGAAGGGTCAGGGGCCTTTGTCCGGGCCGGATTCGGGCGCGGATTCGGGGTCGGCCGGCGGAGTGGGGTCGGTCTGCGGATCGGCATCGGGTGCCGACGTGGGCTCGGCGGTGGGGGTGAGCGCGGGCTCGGCCTCGGATGTAGTCCCGGGCTTCGGCGGGGACTTCGGGCCGGTGTCGGGCTTGGACTCCTGCGTGGGTGGGGACTTCGAGGCAGTCTTGGCATCGGCCTCGCCGTCGGCCGTCGGCTCCGGGACGGACTCGGTCGTCGGCTCCGACTCCCCGCTTTGATCCGGGTCCTGATTCGGGTTCGGGCCCGGTGCCGGGTCCTGGTTCCGGTCCCGTTCCGACCCGGGCTCGGGTGCGGAATCCGGGTCCGGCTTCGAAGCAGGTGTCGGCTCGTCGGCCGCCTCACCCGGCTCGGCCCTGTCCGGCTCCGGTGCGCTCGCGTCCGACGTGTCCGGCTTCGCGGTTCCCGATCCCGCCGCGGGAGCGCCCTCCGTCCGTGCCGCGGCCGTGTCCGTCGACTCCGGTTCCGTAGCGGGTCGTTCCGCCGCTCGGCCGACCGCCAGGGGCACCGGTACGGGCGCGGGTGCGGAGGCGGTCGCCGGGACGGGGGCCGCGGCGGGGTCGGCGAGGTCCTCGTCGTACCCGTCCTCCGCCCCGTCCGGGTCGTCCGCGAACCGGCGGCGGCCCGCGAGCGCGAGCAGGGCACCGGCCGCGACCAGGATCAGGCCCGCGACCAGGATTGTCGGCTCGTTCCCGCTGGCGCCCGCGATGTCCGCCGCGGTCGACGCCGTGCCTTCGAGGGTCCTCAACGGTGTGATCCGATCCATCGGCGAACAGGTCCGGTCGTCTTACTAGCAGACTCGCCGAACCCAGGGAAACCGGCCTCGACCTGAGAGTTTTCCTGGTCGAAACACGAAGGCGCAAGGATCGCCCCGCGAACAAGGGAGCCGCGATGACTGTCATGGCGACACGTACGGGGCTGGGCTGGGAGCACGGGATCGACGACGTACCGTCCGCCGTCGCGTTGTCGGGTGGATTGTGCGTGGTCGCGGGAGCCGCCGGTGGGGTTCGGCTGCTGGACGCGGCGACCGGGCAACTCCAGGGCCGGATCGTGTTGCCCGGCGGGGTGTACCGCGCCGGCTTCTCGCCCGACGGCACCGTGGTCGCGCTCGCCGGCCCCACCGGATACGCGCTGTGGCGGGTCACCGACGGCGCGCTGCTGATGCGTACACCGGGCCTGCCCGCGCGGTTCGCGTGGTCCGCGGGCAATCGGTGTGCGGTGTCCTTCGGCGGCGCGGTACGGGTCTACGCGGGCGATACCGGAACCGAGTCCTGGCGCGCGGTGGACGGTCCGGTCCAGGTGGACGACGTGGTCTGGGTCGACTCGGTCGGCGGGCTGGCGGTCGCGCTCGGCGGCGAGGTGCACATGTACGGGCCGCGCGGGCGGACGAACGTGTGGACCTACCCGATTCCGGTGCGGGTGCTCGCGGGCGCGCCGGACGGCGCGTGGTTGTGCGCGGCGGGCGACGCGCCGGGTGTGCACATCCGCGGCGCGGGCGGTACGCACGAGGACCTCGGCGCGGTCGGCAGTGCGCCGGTGGCCGGGCTCGCGCTTGATTGCGGCGGACACCGACTCGCCGCCGAGGATTCGGCCGGCCTGACCGTGTGGGATCTCGCCGCCCGCGGCGGCCGCGTGCGCCCGCGCCCGCGCCGGTTGCCCGCCCAACCGCACGCGTGCGCGCCGAGTTGGCGGCCGGGCGGCGGCGGACTGATGGCCACCTCGGGCGGCGACGGCATGCTCGTGGTGTGGGACGTGCGCGCCGGCTCGGCCCGCAAGGCGCCGACCCCGCTGGCCCGCCGGCACGTCCCGGCGCCGGTGACCGCGCTCGCGTGGCACGGCCGGGACGCGCTGCTGTTCGCGGACCGGACCGGACGGGTCGGCGCCCAGTGGTTCCGGGAGATCGGGAGCCGCTGACCGGGCCGGCGGTGCCGGCGGCACGATCACTTAGGTTAGCCTCGCCTTACATTCGCTGTGTACGGTCGGGAGGGTCCGCCCATGGAACTGCTCGTGGAAGATCTGCACGCCGGTTATCCGGGGCATCGTGCCGTGTCGGGCGTGGATCTGGCGGTGGCCGCCGGCAGTGTCGTCGCGATCGTCGGGCCCAACGGTTGCGGAAAGTCCACCCTGCTGCGCTCGATCGCCCGCCTGCACAAGCCGGATTCGGGTCGGGTCACCGTCGGCGGCGACGACATCTGGCGACTGAAGCCGCGTCAGGCCGCGCACCGGGTCGGGTTGTTGCCGCAGAACCCGACGGCGCCGGAGGCGGTCACAGTGGCCGGCCTGGTGCGCTACGGGCGGCATCCGCACCAGGGACTGTTCCGTCAGTGGTCGCGCGCGGACGAGCGGGTCTGCCGGGACGCGCTGACCGCGACCGGTGTGCTCGACCTGGCCGATCGGCGGGTGGACCGGCTCTCCGGCGGGCAGCGGCAGCGCTGCTGGGTCGCCATGGTGATCGCGCAGGAGGCGCCGGTGATGCTCCTCGACGAACCGACCTCGGCGCTGGACCTGGGGCACGCGGTGGAGGTGCTGGGCCTGGTCCGGCAGGTGGCGGCGGGTGGGCGCACGGTGGTGATGGTGCTGCACGACCTGCCCTCGGCGGCCCGATACGCGGACGTGCTGGTCGCCATGCGCGACGGCCGGGTGGTCGCCTCCGGGCCGCCTCGCGAGGTCGTCGACGCGGCGCTGGTGCGGGCGTTGTACGACGTGGACGCGGACATCCTGCGCGCGCCGGGCGACGGCACGCCCGTCGTGGTGCCCAGGATGGCCGGTGCCGAGGTCGAGGTCGTTTCGGTCGCGGGTGTCGAGCGAGCCGGGATCGGTCCATCCGGCGGGTGAGGCGATCGGTCCCGGGCGCCCGGTCCTCGCCCGGGCCGTGTGTTCGGGTAGGTTGCCCACACGAATGTGACGATGCGTCAGTTGATGAGGTGGGCAATGTTCGGCAGGAAGAATAAGGTCGCGGCGGCGGCCGAAGGCCGCGATGTGGCTGCGCTCGTGCTGCGCGCGACGCTCGGTCCGATGCTCTTCGCGCACGGCTACAACAAGGTCGCCGGCCCCGGCGGCCTCGCGGGCACCACCGGTTGGTTCGAATCGCTCGGGCTCAAGCCCGCCGAGGTGCACGCGCGCCTCGCGGCCGGCACCGAGATGGCGGCCGGCGTCGGCATAGCGCTCGGCGTGGCCAACCCGCTGCCGGCGGCGGCGACGGTGGGCCTGATGAGCGTCGCCGCGGCGACCGACCACAAGGGCAAGGGCTTCTTCGTCTTCAAGGGCGGCTGGGAGTACACCGCGGTCGTCGGCGGCGCCGCGGTCGCGCTGGCCGCGCTGGGCAACGGCAAGTACTCGGTGGACGCGCTGATCGGCCGCAAGAGGTCGGGCCTGCGCCCGGCCCTGTTCGCGGCCGGCGTCGGCGTCGCGAACGCCGCGCTCCTGATGAAGCTGTGCTACAAGCCGGACCCGAAGCCGGACGAGACCGTCGAGGCGTAAGCGCGACGAGGCCGTCCGCCCGTACGCCGGGCGAGGGCGTCGAGCGCAACGCGGACGAGACGGTCGACACGTCACACTTCGGTCGGCTCGGCCCGCACCGATCCACTGGGTGCGGGCCGAGGTGTCCGGGCGAGCGGCTACGTTGGATCCCACTTGGATCCATGGGCGTTGCGCCCTCGTGTGGAGGTTCTTGCTGTGCAGACGTTGCCCGAGTCCTGGCAGCCCGTGCTCGCGGAGGAGTTGGCGAAGCCCTACTACGCCGAGCTGACCGCGTACGTGGACGCGGAACGCAAGGAACACCAGATCTTCCCGCCGGACGAAGAGGTCTTCGCGGCGCTGGAGGCGACGCCGTATGAGGACGTCCGGGTGTTCGTCGTCGGGCAGGACCCCTACCACGACGACAACCAGGCGCACGGCATGTGCTTCTCGGTGCGGCCCGAGGTGCGGATCCCGCCGTCGCTGCGCAACATCTACAAGGAGATGCACGCCGACATCGGCCTGCCGATCCCGGACAACGGTTACCTGATGCCGTGGGCGCGTCAGGGCGTGCTGCTGATGAACACGGTGCTCACCGTGCGCGCGCACGAGGCCGCGTCGCACAAGGGCCGCGGGTGGGAGAAGTTCACCGACGCGGTGATCAAGGCGGTGAACGACCGGGACGAACCGGTGGTGTTCGTGCTGTGGGGTGGGCACGCGAAGAAGAAGGCGGCGCTGATCGACACCGCCAAGCACACCATCGTGCAGGGCGCGCACCCGTCGCCGCTGTCCGCGAAGCTCTTCCACGGCAGCAAGCCGTTCTCCCGGATCGACGCCGCGCTCGAGACCATGGGGCACAAGCCGATCGACTGGACCATCCCGAACCTGAAGAAGTAGCGCGCGGACGGGGCGCAAGAAAAACGACAACCGACGTTCCGGTTCGGTATCGGCTCGGCCGGTATCGGACCGGAAACGGGCGTCGAAGGGGAATGGCCGGAAAACTCCTTGCATCGGTGCGGAACACCTACCAGGTGCCCTTACGGTGTGAGGCTCCCCCTTTCCATGCCCCCGAGGCGGCCCCCGTGTCGACGACCACCGTTTCACCCGCGTCCCCCACCCGAACCCCCTCCCGCGCCCCCACTCTCGACCTCACTCCCGGCTACGTCGCGCACCGCGGTCTGCGTGAGGAATTGGCCCGACTGACCGAGGTGACCCGACACCTCGATCCGGTCGACATCCTGCGCGTGCGGGCGGTCGAGGAGCATCTCGCCCTGGTGCTGCGCTTTCTGCGCGCGCATCACCGCGAGGAACACACCGTGCTGTACCCGTGGGTGCGCGCCGGCTCGCCGCGCGCCGCCCGCACCGTGACCGCGTTCCAGGTGGACCACTCGGCCCTGGAGGACGCGATGCGCCGTGCCGCCGATGTGAGCGTGCCGCTGCGTGACCGCTCGCCCGCGATCGGGCGGCTGTACGACCTCGTGGCCCGGCACAGCCTGGCCGAGGAGCACCAGTTGTTTCCGCTGATGCGCCTGCACGTGCGGGCCACGCCCGACGGACGGATGCCGACCCGCACGGTGCGGGTCTGGGGCCGCGACCTGCCCGCGCTCGTCGCCTTCCACCTGCACCACGCCACGGACGCCGAGCGGCGGCGCGTGCTGCGCTGGATCCCGCCCGGCACGGCCCTGCTGTGGCGGGCGGGCTGGCGGCGGGCCTACGAGCGGCGCCGGCGTGCCGCGTACGGAGATTGACGCCGACCCGGCGGATCCGACTCGGCAAGTGACGGGCCGCGCGCGGCCTTTACTCAGGAGGACTGCTCGGCCGCGTCGGCCGGACGGGTCAGCTCGGCCAACAACGCGCGGACGTGTTCGATTTCGGGTCCGGTCGGCTGTACGTCCTCCAGCGCCCGTACCAGAGCGTCCAGCGCGCGCGCCGGTGCCGGCTCGGCGAGCGTGGACAGGTCGTGGATCAGCCGCAGCAGCATGATCCGCGGCGCGGCGATCTGCTCGCGGGGCAACTGGTGTTCGTAGTAGCTCTCGGCCAGATCCAGCCACAGGTTCCACAGGTCGGTGCGGGCGATCCTGGGCACCGCCAGGATCGCGTCGGTCAGCGCCCGGATCTGCCCGGCCGTGATCGTGCGCCGGAGCACGGGCGCGGCCGGCAGCCGGGGCGCGGGCGGTCCGGGTGGCGCCGGGACCGTGCCGCCCATGCCGCCCGTTCCGCCCGTGCGCGGGGTCGGGAACGCCGGTGGCTCGGTCGGCCGGGACGGCCCGTGGACGGCCGCCATCAGCTCCTCGCGCGCGTCCTCCTCGGACTTGCCGTACAGCGTCTTGCGCAGCAACGGCCGCAGCACGGACGGGATGGCCTCGCGGTCCAACTCGTGCACCACGAGCGGGATCAGCCGGCGCCCGCTGCCGCGCAGCGCGTCCGACATCGCGGTCCACTCGACGGTGGTCCAGCGCTCCGGCACGAAGTACGCCGGGGAGAACAGCGCGATCATGTGTCCCGCGTTGTCCAGCGCGCGACTGACCAGGGTGGTCAGGTTCTCGCCCGTGGCCCAGTCCCACGCGTCGAGTTCGACCTCCAGGCCGTCCTGAAGGAGTTGCCCCGCGATCCACTCCGCCCAGGCGGTGTCCGAACCGGCGTGGCTGATGAAGTAGCGCACCGTGTCGCCCCCGTGCTCCCCGTCGTTCACCATGGGCACCAGCATCGCGCACCCGCCGGCCGGATTCGGCCGCTCGACCGGAAGGGTGGGCGGAACCACCCGTTCAGCCGGGTAGGTTCTCGATCGCGCGACAGACCTCCTCGACGCCCTGGGTGTTGGGCAACACGTCGTGCAGCGCGCGGCACAGGCACTGCAGCGAATGGATCGGCTCCGGCCCGTTGACCAGGGTGCGGATCATGTGCAGAAGCATCGACCGCGCGTCGGTCATGTGCCGGTGCAGCAACTGGTGTTCGAGGTAGTCCTCGGACAGGTCCAGCCAGATCGACCACGTGTCCGGCGCGCGCAGGCCGCGTACCGCCAGGAACAGGTCGGCGAGGTAGACCACCTGGTTCTGCGGGATGGTCCGGGACAGCTTGGCCATGTTGCCGAAGCGCAGCAGTTCCAGCGTCACCTCCGGCGACACCTCGCCGGAGGCGAACAGTTCGGCGATCCGGGCGATCGCGGCCGGCCGATCGCCCACGAACGCGGCGATCGCCTCGGCGGTGACCATCTCCAGCTCGAATCCGCGATGCGCGTCGAAGAGCATCAGTACCGAGGAACCCCGGTCCAGCGGCGGCAGATCGACCGTGCTGCCCAGGTGGCGGGCCAGCGGATCGGTGCTGGTGATCAGCACGTGGCCGGGACCGGTGGGGATCATCTCGCCGATCAGTCCGGGCCGGTCCACCTCGTCGAAGACCAGTAACCAGCCCTCCCGCGAGCGCAGTTCGTGCCCGGGGCCGACCTGCTGGTCGACCCGCCGGCCCAGGTCGGCCAGTTGGCCGAGCGCCCGATGCACGAACGCGACGCCGCTCTCGCCGGCCCGGGCGGCACAGTCGAACCACCACACCACGTCGTACAGGTGCCGGTGCCGGTAGGCGTACTCGCGGGCCAGGTGGGTGGTGCCCATGCCCGGCAGGTCGTCCTGCGGGCGCAGCACCACCCGGTGTTCGACCTGCATCAGCGTGCGCAGGTCGGCGAGGGTGCTGTCACGCCCGTAGAACCGGCCTCTGGCGCCCGGGACATGCCACACCGGCGGGTTGTCCGTGGGCGAGCGCGGCGGGGGCGGAGGCGGAATCCTGGGCGGTCGCGCCGGTCTCGGTGGCGGTGGTAGCGGGGGTATCGGGTCCGACACGTTCAGGAGGACCCCGGATTCCGCGCGGGCAACGGCGCGAACCGGTGCACCGCGTCGACGAGCAGATCACGCTGCCCGACCGCGTCCGCCTCGGTCAGGTCGACCGGTCGCACGCCGCGGAACATCGACGGTACCTGGGTGCTGCCGATCACGATCGGCAGCAGCCTGCCGCCGGTGGCCGCGTCGCCCAGCGCCTCCTCCCACTCGTCCATGGCCAGCCGTCTGGCCTCGAAGTAGTGCTCGGAGAACAGCGCGAGCACGTGTTCACCCAGGCCGCGCGCGCGGGCCATCGCCTTGCCGAAGCTCTCGCCCGCGCTCCAGTCCCAACGGCTGAGCGAGACCCGGTAGTCCTCGAAGGTGAGCACCTCGCTGACCCAGTCCGCCCAGGCCAGGTCGTTGCCCACATAACTGATCACCAGGTCGGTGCGGGCCGGGGGGACCGGCTCCAGGATCGGCAAGCGGCGCGGCGCCTCGGGCAGCGTGCGCGTCCCGGCCTCGTGGCTGCCGAACATCGGCTCGACCTCGTCCGCCTCGACGACGGTCAGCGGCGCCAGCCGATGGCGCAACGCCTCGGCCACCCGGTCGGCGACCGCGCGCACCGCGCGCACGTACCCCAGGTCGCGGATGCCGCCCAGCCGCAGCATGTCGAACACGCCCGGGCCGCGGCCCGGTCCGGCGATCCCGACCGGCCACTCGATCGTGCCCACGGCGTCCGGGGGCGGTTGTTCGAGCGTGGTCCAGGGCACCGCGATCAAACTCGGCGGCGCGACGCCGACGATCGACTCGTGTCGACGCAACCGGTCGGTGAACACCGCCCAGTCGCGCCCGCAGTCCAGATCCTCGAAGTAGTCGTCCGAGCACAGCGCGACCATCGCGCGCGCCTGCGCGGGCGGGTCGCCGTCCGGCACCTGGATCGGGCCGAAGGTCGGCTGCAATCGGATCGCCGCGCGCACCCGCTCCCTCCCGCGCCGCAACTCGGCCTCGACGTCGTCGTGAAAGCGGGCCGCCCACTTGGGATCGCGGTCGGCGACGTGACTCGTGAAGAAGTCGTAGTCCACCAAGCGACCCCCGGGATCGAGCACCGTACGAAGGACGGCCGAGTGGCACCCACGCGCCGGAACGGCGGGTCTGGCAAGTGCCGCCCCCATGCCGGCCGTTCGTGTGTACGACTCTGCCCACACAGAGCATCGCGCAGGCCGACCCGGCCCGGCTAGTATAGGAAGGCTTGTGTAATCGTGGCGATACGTTCCGCACTCGAATGTACGGGTTTCACCCGGACGGCACGCGCGAGCGGCACACGCCGGCCGTGCGGGGGGAAATCGAACGGTCGAGCGACGCGGGAGAACGGGGGACCTGCGGTGCAAGGAGAGCGCGGTGACGTGGAGTCGGCCCTGCCCGACCTCGACGGGCTCTGTCTCGACGACCTCGACGACCTGCCGGCCTCCGTGCTCGCGTCCGCGCTGCGGCGGCTGATCCACGAGTCCGAGGAGCCCTCGGAGGCGGTGGTCGCCGGCTTCCAGAGTGTGGTCGACCCCGTGCCCGTGGAGGCGGCCGGCGCCGCCCACGCGAGCGGGCCGGCCGACGACGACGATCCCCGGGCGGGCGGGAGCGGCGCCGCCGGGGTCTAGCACGGGAGGGCCGATGAGCGAAGCGACGCCGTTTCGACAATTCGTGGTCAAGATCGCCTCCCGCTGCGACCTCGCGTGCGATCACTGTTATGTGTACGAACTCCGGGATCGGAGTTGGCGGGACCGCCCCCGGGTGATCGCCGCCGGCACCGTGGACGCGCTCGGCGGCCGACTGCGCGCGCACGCGCGCCGGTTCGGCCTGCCGGTCCTGGACATCGTGCTGCACGGCGGCGAACCGCTGCTCGCCGGACCGGAGCGGATCGACGCCATCGCGCGCGACCTGCGCGCCGCGGTGGCGGGCGTGGCCGAACTGCGGTTCACCATGCAGACCAACGGCGTCCGGTTGGACGAGCGGTGCGCCGAGGTGTTGTCGGAGCACCGGATCCGGGTCGGCGTCTCGTTGGACGGCGACGCGCGCGCCCACGACCGACACCGCCTGCACGCCGACGGGCGCGGCAGCCACGCCGAGGCGGTGCGGGCCGTCGCCCTGCTGCGCACCGAGCGCTACCGACCCCTGTACGGCGGCCTGTTGTGCACGATCGACCTGCGCAACGACCCGGTGGCCACCTACGAGGAACTGCTCTCGCACGCGCCGCCGATGATCGACCTGCTCCTGCCGCACGCCACCTGGGAGTTCCCGCCCCCCGGTGCCGGAGCGGACGAAACCCCCTACGCGCGCTGGCTGATCGCGGTCTTCGACCGCTGGTATCGGGCCCCGGTGCGCGAGACGCGCGTACGGATCCTGGAGGACCTGGTGGATCTGATCCTGGGCCGGGCGGTACAGAGCGAGATCCTGGGTCTGGGGCCGCCGGGTTCGGTGGTGATCGAGACCGACGGCACGTTCGAGCGCGAGGACTCGCTCAAGGCCGCCTACGACGGAGCGGCGGCGACCGGTCTGGACGTCTTCCGCCACGACCCGGCGACGGTGCTCGCCGCGCCGGCGTACGCCCGCGCGGGAGCCGGCGCGGCCGGGCTGAGCGCGACGTGTCGGCGCTGCCCGGTGGTGCGCACCTGTGGCGGCGGGCTGCGGGCGCACCGGTATCGCCCGGACAACGGCTTCGACAACCCGTCCGTGTACTGCGCCGACCTGCGCGCGCTGATCGACCACGTCGGTGCGCGGGTGCGGGCCGACGTGCGGGCCCTGGTGGCCGGGTCGGGGAGGCGCGGATGATCGGCACCCATCGGCTCGGTGGGGCCGCCTTCGACCGACTCGCCGCCGGGCACGGCGACTTCGAGGCGGTGTCCGCGCTGGCCCGGGCGCAGGAGAGCCGCCGGCTGCTCCAGGTGTACGCGGTCGTGGCCACCGCCCGTGAGCGCTTGCCGCACGCGCGCACCGCGCGCCTGACCGACGCCCTCGACCTGCTCGCGCACGTGCAGCGCACCGCGCCGGACGCGGCCAGGACGGTGCTGATGCACCCCTACACCGGTGCCTGGGCGATGCGCTGCCTGCTGCGACTGGGTGGCGCCGACCCCGACGCGTCGCCCGCCGAACTGGATCGACTCCTGGGCCACCTGGGGGCGATCGCCGCCGCCGCCGCGCTGCGCGCCGACCCCGAGCACGGCCCGCCCGGCCGGGTCGAACTGCACACCGTCGGCGGCTGGGCCCACCTGCCCACGTTGGGCCGGGTGCGGGTGGCCGGCGACCCGGGGCGGATCGCGCTGGCCGGACGGCACTGGTCGACGGGCGGGCGCCCGGTGGCCCGCCGACAGGTCAACCGCAGGTGTTCCGCAACCGCCGCCGGCCTGACCGCGTCCTTGGCCATCGAGGACGTCGATCCCTATCGGGACGTGCACCGCTGGCAACCGACCGCCCGGTTGAGCGCACGCCAAGTATCTTCGCTGCAAAGGAATTTCGCGTCCGCGTGGGGTGAGCTGGCACACTCTCACCGAGCCTACGCGGGTGCCATGACGGCGGCGCTGTCCACGCTGGTTCCGGTCGTCGGCGGGCCGGGAGTCAGCTTCAGTTCCTCGTCTCGGTACGCGTTCGGCGGCTTGGCGCTCACGCCCGAGGTGGGTCCGACCACGCTGGCCGTCACCCTGGTTCACGAGTTCCAGCACAACAAGCTCGGCGCGATACAGGACATCACGAATCTCTCGGTGCGCTCGGCGGTCCGGTACCGGGCGCCCTGGCGGTTGGATCCCCGACCGGTGGGGGCGTTGTTGCAGGGTGCTTACGCGCATCTGGGGATCGCGGATTTCTGGCGGGTTCGCCGGCAGATCGCGGACAAGGAGGAGCAGGATCGGGCACAGGCCGAGTTCGCGGTGCACCGCGCGCACGTCGCCGAGGCGATCGACACGCTGCGCGGGTCGGGCGAACTGACCCCGGACGGCGAACGGGTGGTGCGGGCCATGGCGGACACCGTCGCATCGTGGTGGCACGAGGACGTACCCGCCGAGGCGGCACGACACGCGGCCGAACGGGTGCGATCGGGCCGTCGGGCGTGGGTCGAACGCAATGGCGATCGAGGCGGTGCGACCCCGGTGAGCGGGCAGTCGGCACGAGTGGAGCGACACGAAACGAGAGATGAACATGAGATTACCTGATGTAACGAGGAGTAACTTCGAGTGATGGACTCGGGTAGCCTGGGAACAACGAGTGACGGTCGGGGAGGGCAATCCACCGCGCGTCGCGACCAAGCGCCGACACCAGGGGTCGAGATGACACCAGTCTTCTTCACGAGTCGGTCGTGCGGGGACGAGCGTGCCTACGTCGAGCGCTTCCACGCCGACCTCGAACAGGCCGTCTCCGCTCACGCGTCCGGTCGCAACGGCGCGCGCGGACTGCTGTCACCCTGCGGCGATCGTGATCCGGGCGCCCCACCAGACGCGTCGGCCGCGTGTTCGGTTCCCGCGGCCGTGGTACTGGCATCGCCCGACTACCTCGCCGATCCCGACGCCATGCGCGAATGGGCGGTGATGGCCGAGCGGGTGCGCGGCCACCGGGTCCGCACCGGCGAACACCTGGACGCGATGGTCACCGTGCGCTGGCGGGCCACCGAGCCCCACCCCGGCGAGCACCCGACCCCCGATCTGGGCGCCGACGACGACTTCGGTCCGATCTACGCCCGCCAGGGCCTGTTCGACCTGATGCGGCTGGAGGGCCACTCGGCCGACTACCTGCGCCTGATCGCCGAGTTGGCCCGCGTGGTGGTCGAGGTCAACCGCGTCCCGCTGCGCCCGCTGCCACCGGCCGAGGCGCGCGAACTCTTCCCGACCGTGCGCACCCGGCCGAGCCCCGCCGCGCGGGTCTCGGCCGCCGGCTCCGCGCCGTTCGCGACCGCCGCCCGGACCCTGCCGCCGCACGCGCGCACCGGCTCGGACCTGCCCGCCCGACCCCGTTGGATCACGGCCCGACACAACCCTCGCCGCCCGTTGCTGTGGGGACCCGGTGGCGATGTTGAGGAGCACTGAAACGATGAGCGACAACCCGCCGGGAACCGTCGTCACGTTCTACTCGTACAAGGGCGGCACCGGGCGCACGATGGCCCTCGCCAACGTCGCCTGGATCCTGGCCTCCCGAGGCAAGCGCGTGCTCGTCGTGGACTGGGATCTCGAATCACCGGGCCTGCACCGCTACTTCCACCCCTACCTGATCGACAAGCGGCTCGAGGACACGCGCGGCGTGCTCGACATGATCCGCGCGTTCGCCAAGGTGGTCGGCTCCGACGCGAGCACGGACGCGATGATCGAGGCAGCCCGGATCGCGGAGAGCCGGGTGGACGGCTGCGCGGTCAAGGTCGACCGGGACTTCCCCGACGACGGCCTGATCCGCTTCCTCGGTCCGGGCCGACAGAACCACGAGTACGCCGCCACGCTGGCCGGCTTCAACTGGGCCGACTTCTGCGAGAGCCCGCACGGCATCGGCTTCCTGGACGCGCTGCGGGAGGACATGCGCGAGTCCTACGACTACGCGCTGATCGACAGCCGTACCGGCCTCAACGACATCGCCGGGATCTGCACCACGCTGCTGCCCGACGTCGTGGTGGACGGCTTCACCCTGAACGAACAGGCCATCGACGGCGGCGTCAACGTGGCCCGCTCGATCGCCCGACAGGCCGATCGCCCGCTGCGCATCCTGCCCGTGCCGATGCGCGTCGAGGACGACGAGAAGGACAAGCTCGAAGCCGGCCGCGACCACGCCCGCGAGCGCTTCGCGGAATTCGTCGCGGATCGATCCGAGGCCGAACGGGCCAAGTACTGGGGCGAGGTGGAGATCCCGTACAAGGCGTTCTACGCCTACGAGGAGACCCTGGCCACGCTGGGCGACCGACCGCTGCAGGAAGGCAGCCTGCTGAGCGCGTACGAGCGGCTGACCGGCGTGCTCACCGACGGCGCGATCAGCCGGCTCAACCCGATCGAAGAGGTCGACCGCCGCCGCGAACTGCGCCGCTTCGAGCGCATCCGCTACACCGCCCCGGTGACCGTGCGGATCCTCTACAGCGCCCGGGACCGGATGTGGGTCGACTGGGTGCGGGCCCAACTGACCGCCTCGGGCGCCCAGGTGGTCGGCACCGGTGGTTGCGACACGCCGCTGGAGAAGCTGCGCGACGTGGACAGCATCGTGGTGGTCTCCTCGGCGGACTCGCTGAGCAGCCCGACCTGGAGCGCGATGCGCACGGCGCTGCGCCGGCTCGCGGCGGTCGACCGGATGAGCGTGGTCACGCTGCGGGTGGACGACGTGCTCGACAGCGACCCGGGGGTGGGCGAGACGGTCATGTTGTCCTCGCTGTCCGAGGAGAGCTGCCGGGACGCGCTGCTGACCGCGTTCGGCCGACCCTCCTCGGAGGCACCGCCCGCGGACGGCCCCAGGTTCCCCGGCACCAAGCCGAAGGTGTCCTACCTGCTGCCCCGGCACTCGGCGTTCACCGGCCGCGACGACATTCTCGAACGCCTGCGCGACCAGCTCGCCAAGGGCGCCACGGCCGTACTGCCCCAGGCGCTGCACGGCCTGGGCGGTGTCGGCAAGACCCAGGTCGCGCTCGAGTACGCGCACCGTTTCGCCGCGGACTACGACGTCATCTGGTGGGTCTCCGCCGAGCAGGCCCAGGGCGTCGCCGCCCAACTCGCCCGGCTCGGCGGCCGACTGGACCTGCCCACCGGCGAGAACGTCGCGGACGCGACGGCCACGGTGTTGCAGACCCTGCAACAGGGCGAGCCGTACGACCGCTGGCTGTTGATCTACGACAACGCCGACGAGCCCGCTTCGCTGGCCGACCTGATGCCCCAGGGCAGCGTCAACGGACACGTCCTGGTCACCTCGCGCAACGACCTGTGGGCGCGCAGCGCCCGCCCGTTGGAGGTCCCGGTCTTCCGCCGGGACGAGAGCGTCGCGCTGCTCCAGCGCCGGGTGCCCACGCTCACCGAGGCGGACGCGCAGAAGGTGGCCACCGCGCTGGGCGACCTGCCGCTGGCGGTCGAACAGGCCGGTGCCTGGCTCGCCGAGTCGGCGATGCAGGTCGAGGAATACCTGGAGCGGGTCAACACGCGCGTCACCGCGATCCTGGAGGAGGGCCAGCCGCCTGACTACCCGACCACGGCCGCCGCGACCTGGACCGTCTCGCTCGACGAACTCAAGGAGCGCCAGCCGGCCGCGGTGCGCCTGCTGGAGCTGTGCGCGTACCTGTCGCCGGACTCGATCTCGATGCGCCTGCTGCGCTCGCGCGAGGTGCTGCGTGAGCTGGCCCAGGTGGACAGCTCGCTCGGCGACACCCTGCTGTTGCCCAGGATCTTCCAGCAGCTCGGCCGGTACGCGCTGGCCAGGGTGGACCGGGGCGCGGACACCATCCAGGTGCACCGGCTGGTCCAGGCCGTACTGCGCGACCAGATGCCGCCGGACGTGAACCAGGCGCGCCGGGAGCGGGCCCTGGAGATCCTGGCCGCGAGCGCCCCCGGCGACGTGGACGACCCGGGCAACCAGGAGATCTACGACGAGCTCTACAAGCACCTGGTGCCCTCGCGTGCGCTGGAGAGCAACTCGGAGGCCGTACGCCGCTGGATCGTCGAACAGGTGCGTTTCGCCTGGCGGTCCAACGACTGGGAGTTCGCCCAGTACATCGCCGAGATCGCGTTGGACCGCTGGCGGGCGGCGTTCAGCCGGCACGACGCGCTGACGCTGCGGATGTGTACGCAGTTGGCGAACGTCTACCGGTCCCAGGGGCGTTACCGCAAGGCGTACGACCTGGACCGGTCCACCCTGGAGCTGCAGCGCGAGACGCTCGGCCCGGATCACCCGCACACCCTGATCACCGGGCGCGGCTACGGCGGCGACCTGCGCTCGCTCGGTCGTTTCCAGACCGCGCTGGAATCCGACCGGGACAACTACCGGCGATTCAGCGAGGTCTTCGGCGAGGACACCAACGACGCCCTGCTCGCGGCCAACAACCTCGGTGTCTCGCTGCGCCTGATGGGCCGGCTGGAGGAGGCACGCGAGGTGCACCAGGCGGCGTACGACCTGCGTCGGCGCAACCAGGGCGAGGACCACCCCAGGACCTGCTACCTGGCCAACCAGGTCGGCCAGGACCTGCGTGAACTGGGCGACTATCCGGGCTCGCGGGCGGTGTTGCAGGCGACGCTGGCCCGCGAGGAGGCGATCGGCCGCACCCGGGACGCGCTGCGCACCTCGAAGAACCTCGCGGTGACCATTCGCCAGACCGGGGACGCGCGCTACGCCCGGTCCCTGGACAGCGACACGCTGGAGAAGTACCGCTCCTACCTCAGCCCCACCCATCCCGACATGCTGGCCTGCGCGGTCAACCTCGCGGCCGACCACCACGCGATGGGCAACGACGACCAGGCGCTCGAACTCGCCCAGGACGCCTACCAGGGCTACCGCGAGCAGTTCGGCGCGCAGCACCCGTTCACCTACGGCTGCGGCAGCAACCTCTCGACCTACCTGCGGGCGATCGGTCGGCACGAGGAGGCGATGACGCTGGGCCGCAGGTGCCACGAGGGCCTGCGCGAATCGCTGGGCGAGGAGCACCCGTTCACGCTCGCTGCGGCGCTCAACCACTCGAACAACCTGTACCAGGCGGGCGAGACGAACGAGTGTGCCGAGCTGGACCGGGTGACCTACGAGCGGTACGAGGTGCTGCTCGGCGCGGACCACCCGCACACCCTGGTCGCGGCCTGCAACCGGGTGCAGAGTCTGGGCGAGATCGGTCTGGCGGACGAGTCCCGCGAGTGGTTCGTCCGGGTCGAGCGCGCGTGTCGGCGCAAGCTCGGCGACGGGCACCCGATCACCCAGGGGCTGCGGGAGCGCCGCCGACTGGAGACCGACATCGAGGTGCCCACGACCTGATCGGGCCGTGTTCGCGGTGCGCGCGGCCGGCCCGACCACTGGTCGGGCCGGCCGCGGCGTGCTCAGGCCGGGTGGATCCGGACCGGCATGTCCTTGATGCCGTTGAGGAAGTTGGAGCGCATCCGCCGCGCCGGGCCGAGTGATTCCACCCGCTCGACCCGCTCCGCGAGGGTGCGGAAGATGATCTCCAGTTCGAGCCGGGCCAGGTGCCGGCCGAGGCAGAAGTGCGGGCCGCCGCCCCCGAAGCCGAGCATCGGGTTCGGATCGCGCCCGATGTCCAGGCGATAGGGGTCGGCGAAGACGTCCTCGTCGTGGTTGGCGGAGGCGTAGAAGACCACCACCTTGTCGCCCGCCGCGATCGGCTGCCCGCTCAGTTCGGTGTCCTGTACCGCCGTGCGCTTGAACGCGTTGACCGGGCTGACCCAGCGGACGATCTCGTCGGCGGCGGTGCCGGCCAGGCCGGCCGGGTCGGCGCGCAGCCGCTCCCACTGCTCGGGGTGCTCGATCAGCGCCAGCATGCCACCGGAAATCGCGTTGCGGGTGGTCTCGTTGCCGGCCACGGCGAGCAGCATGAAGAACAGATCGAACTCGAGCGCGGTCAGCTCCTGACCGTCGCGGTCGGGGCACACCAGCTTGGACACGATGTCGTCCACGGGACACGCGCGCCGGGCCGCGCCCAGCGCGTCCGCGTAGCCGAACATCTCCATCTGCACCTGCTCGGCCTCGCCCGCGTCCCGGCGCAGGTCCGGGTCCGCCTCGCCGACCAGCTTGTTCGACCATTCGAACAGTCGATGCCGGTCGACCTGGGGCACACCCATCAGGTCGGCGATCACCACGAGCGGCAGTTCGGCCGCGCACATCGCCACGAAGTCGCCCTCGCCGGTGTCGACGGCGTTCGCCACGATGCGTTCGCAGGCGTCGCGGACCTTGTCCTCCAGGGTCAGCGTGCTGCGCGGGGTGAAGCCCTTGTTGACGATGTTGCGCAGCCGAGAGTGCTCCGGCGGATCCATGTTGAGCATCATCAGTCGCTGGGTGTCGAGCATGTCCCCCTCGGGTTCGCCGAGCAGCGACAGCCGCTCGCGCGACGAGAAGATCTCCGGGTTCCGCGACACCCGGACCACGTCGGCGTGCCGGGTGACGGCCCAGAAGCCGTCCGGCCGTTCGGGATCGGCGTGGCGGTACACGGGCGCGGTGCGGCGCATTCGGGCGAACGTGGCGTGCGGGATGCCCGCCGCGTAGCTGTCGGGGCTGTAGACGTCGAACGCGGTGGCGTTCGGGACGGCGCTGTCGATCTTTTCGGGCACGGGCTGACCTTCCGGCAGTGGTGCTGACGGGCGGCGCGGGCGCGGTCAGAATTCCACGGCTCGGGTGGGTCGGGAAGAGCGATCGGGGCGTTGCCGCGGGAATGTCGCGGCGGGCGCGCTCGCGGGACCGATGGGCCGGGACACCCGGGACGCCTCGGTCACGCCGTCGACCGGGCCTCGACCCGCGGGCGCGGTACCGGACGCGCCGTCGACACGCCGGGCGCGCGGTTACGGAGCGCGACTCACCGTGCGAAAGCGTGACATTTTGCTACTTTATAGACACTTTCTGTTAGTTTTTGTGCCGGTGACAAAGCACACAAATGCCGCAGTCCCACCGGCACTCGTCTCGCGCTGTCCCGAAAACGGTGCGGCCGTTCCGTCCCCTGCGCTCCCGAGCGCGCCCTCCCGAGGAGTCACCCCCATGGCCTTGTCCATCTCCACCGTCGTCCTGCTCGGCGTCATCGTGTTCATCTTCATCCGCAAGGGCGGCATGCGAATCCCGCACGCGATCGTGTGCGCGTTGCTCGGGTTCTATCTCGCCAGTACCTCGATCGCGCCGAGCATCCACAGCAGCGGGAAGAGCGTCGCGAACCTGCTGAGCAACCTGAACTTCTGATCGCGGCGGTCACCGGAAACCGGCTCGGCGGCAGGTCCGCCGGGCCGGTCTTCGCCGTATGAGGCCGGACGAACCGGCGTCGGACCGGACCAGGGTTCGTCCGCCGGACGAGGGCGCGGCGCCGAACGAGGACGTAGTGGAGGCAGGCATGGCGAACCCGGACGCGGTCGAGACGCCGCTGGTGGTCGTGGGCACGGACGGCTCGGAACACGGCGACCGGGCGGTGGCCCGGGCCGCCGAGGCGGCCGCCCGGTGCGGTGCGCGGCTGCGCGTGGTGCACGCGATCCGGGTGCCGATGGCCACCCCCGGCTTCGAGCCGGTGGAACCGAACGAGGCCACCCGCCGGGCGGCCGAGGAACTGGTCAAGGACGCGGCGGCGGCGGCGCTGCGGCGCCATCCGGACCTGGCCGTGGAGGCCGGGGTCGGCTACGGCCTGCCCGGGGACGCGCTGCTCGCGGCGGCCGAGGGCGCGGTTCTGCTGGTCGCGGGATCGCGGGGCCGAGGCGGGTTCGCCGGCCTGCTGCTCGGCTCGGTCTCCCGCTTCCTGACCGCGCGGACGCCGTGCCCGCTGCTGATCGTGCGCGGCGAGCACGGGGCGCCGGCCGGGACCGGTCCGGGCGGGACCGATGTGCTGCTCGGCGTGCAGGGCGACGGTGACGAGCGGGCGGTACGGGCCGCGTTCGAGGCGGCTCGGGCGTGGGGCCTGCCGGTGCACGCGGTGCACGCGTGGAGTTGGCCCGGCTACGCCGGCCTCGCCGGTCCCAGCGACGCGGACATGCGCGCGGTCTCCGAGGTGCACGCGACCGCGCTGGCGGGTGCGCTGGGGCAGTCGCGGGCGCGCTTTCCCGATGTCGAGGTGCGTGCGGATTCGGTCATGGCCGACGCGGCCGGGACGCTGGTGGAGGCCTCGGTGGGCAGTGCGCTGGCGGTGGTCGGGGTCCGGCACCGCCGAGGCCCACTGCGGCACTGGGTCGGCCATGTCGCGGCCACCGCGATCGAACACGCGCACTGCCCGGTTCTGGTGGTGCCGCTGGAGTGAGCAGGCGGGCCGGCGACGTGCGCGATCCGCCGCCCATTCGCCCACCGACCAGCGCGCCCGACCGGCCGGTCGGCCCGCACGCGCGCCGCTTCCCGGTGGCTGCGTTTTCGATCGCCGATTCAATCAGTGATTGAAAATGCCGGCGCTTCGTGGTTTCGTGCCTGCCGTGACAGCGCGATCGCGGGCCCGGCTGCTCGACGAGGCCGAACGGCTCTTTCTCACCCAGGGCTACGACAAGGTCTCCGTCCGGGCGGTGAACGCCGCCGCCGGGATGAATCCGGCCGCCGTGCACTACCACTTCGGCTCCAAACGGGACCTGGTGGTGGCGCTGCTGCAGGAGCGCCTCGGGCCGTTGTGGGCCGAGCCGCTGGCCGAGTTGGACCGCGCCCGCGCGGCCGGGTGGACGCCCACGGTCGGCGAAGTGGTCACCATCATCGTCGAGCCGTTCGACCGGCTGGCCCGCGAGCCGAACGGGCCGATGTTGCTCCAACTGCTCGCCCGCACCGTGCTTTCCGGGACCGAACTGCCCTGGGACGACCCGTGGTTCCGGCACGGACCCTGGCGCGAACTGCTGGCCGCGGCGCGCCCGGACCTGAGCGCCCGGGAGATCACGGACCGCTGGCGGCTCGCCTTCGACCTGTTGCTCCAGCTCTACGGCCAACCCGTGGCGGACGTGTTCGTCGCGCCGCCCGCCGCCGCGGCCGTGGCCGGCTTCGTCACCGCCGGCCTCGACGCCCCGCGCGCCGCCGACCCGTCCACGCCCGGCCCGTCCACGCCCGGTCCGTCCCGGACCGCACGCACAGAACGAGGTGCCCCGTGATACCCGACGTCCTCGCCCCCGCCAAACTCGGCCCGCTCACGCTGCGCAACCGGATCATCAAGGCCGCGACCTTCGAGGGAGCGACTCCGGACGCGCTGGTCACCGACGACCTGATCGAGTACCACCGCCGCCCGGCCGCGGGCGGCATCGGGATGACCACCGTGGCCTACTGCGCGGTCGCCCCCGAGGGCCGCACCGACCGGCACCAGATCTGGATGCGCCCCGAGGCGGTGCCCGGACTGCGCCGGCTCACCGACGCGGTGCACGCCGAGGGCGCGGCGGTCTCGGCCCAGCTCGGCCACGCCGGCCCGGTGGCCAACGCCAAGTCCAACGGCCGACCCGCGCTGTCCGCGGGGCGGATGTTCAACCCGCTCGGCATGCGCGTCACGCGCGCCGCGACCGAGGCCGACATCGACCGGATCACCCGCGCGCACGCCGACGCCGCGCTGATCGCGATCGAGTCCGGCTTCGACGCGGTGGAGATCCACCTCGGCCACAACTATTTCGCCAGCGCCTTCCTCAGCCCCAAGCTCAACCACCGCAAGGACGCCTACGGCGGATCGCTCGCCAACCGGGCCAAGGTCGCGCGCGGTGTGTGCCGGGCGGTGCGGGACGCGGTCGGCGACCGGATCGCGGTGACCGCCAAGCTCAACATGGAGGACGGCGTCCCGGGCGGCATCCAATTGGAGGAGAGCATCCGCACCGCCCGCCTGCTGGAGGAGGACGGCTCGCTGGACGCGCTGGAGCTGACCGCCGGCAGCTCGCTGCTCAACCCGATGTACCTCTTCCGCGGCGACGCCCCGGTGCCCGAGTTCGCCGCGACCTTCCCGCAGCCGCAGCGGCTCGGGGTCAAACTGATCGGCAACAAGATCCTGCGCTCGTACCCGTACGAGGAGGCCTATCTGCTCGCCTCCGCACGGCAGTTCCGAGCCGAGCTGAAGCTGCCGCTGATCCTGCTCGGCGGGATCACCAACCGGGACACGATGGACCTCGCGATGACCGAGGGCTTCGAGTTCGTCGCGATGGGCCGCGCGGTGCTGCGTGAGCCGGACCTGATCAACCGGATCGCGGCCGAACGCGAGACCAGGTCGTTGTGCATCCATTGCAACAAGTGCATGCCGACCATCTACAGCCGCACCCGCTGCGTGGTGATCGAACCGCGGGCGTAGCCGTGCCGACGCCGGACGGACCGGGATGCGGACCCGTCCGGCGTTCGCGGACACCCGCGCGGACACACGTTCGCCGACACCGGGTGCGGCTTGGCTCGGGCTGTGCCGAGTCGCGCCGCACCCGCCCCGCGCTCAGGCCAGGTAGCGGCTGATCGAGTCGATCACGCACGCCGGCTTCGCCGAGTCGGCGATCTCGATGGTGATCCGGATGGTCGCCTGGATGCCGCCGGTGATGTCGGCCACCGCCACGATCTCCGCGCCGCCGCGTACCCGCGAACCCACCGGGACCGGTGCCGGGAAGCGCACCTTGTCCACGCCGTAGTTCACGCCCATCGAGATGTTGCGCACCTCGAGGATCTGCGGCAGGAAGAGGTTGGACAGCGCCAGGGTCAGGTAGCCGTGCGCGATCGGCGCGCCGAACGGGCCCTCCTTCGCCTTCTCCACGTCCACGTGGATCCACTGGTGGTCGCCGGTCGCGTCGGCGAACAGGTTGATCCGCTCCTGGGTGATCTCCAGCCACTCGCTGTGGCCGAGGTGCTTGCCCACCGAGTCCTTGATCTGCTGGAGGTCGGTGAAGACGGTGGCCGCCATATGCGCTCCCGGTCGTTTCTGATGGTCTGTCAGATCAGCTCTCCCGGGTATACCAGACCGGCCCGCCCGGACGCCGCGCGGGACGCTCAGGCGGTCGGGATCCAGGCCACCTGCCGCACGTCGGCGAGCCGGTCGACGGAGATCCCCGCGTTCGAGACGGTCCACAGTTCGGTGCCGACCACCAGCGAGCGACGGATGGTCGAGCCCGGGTGCGTGACCCGACCCACCTCGACGATCCGACTGCCCTCGATCCGCAACACCAGCGCGAACGAGCCGCCGGCCATCGGGGACTTCTCACCCGGCGCGATCTGCGGCCGGGTGGAGGAGCTGTACGAACCGTTCACCGGCACCACGACGGTGCCGTCCTTGGGCCAGTACAGGAACGCGTGCGCGTCCTGCTCGGCCTGCGAGTTCGCCCCCGGTACCGCGACCTGCGCGACCCGGGTCGGATTCGCCAACGTGCTCACGTCGAACAGGGACACCTGGGTGCCCAGCCGCCGGCCGGTGTCGGTGGCGTCCTGGCCGACCCCGATCAGCCGCCCGTCGGCGATCGGATGCAGGTAGGCCGAGTAGCCGTTGATCTTGAGCTCGCCGACCGCCTTGGGGTTGCGCGGGTCGCTCAGGTCGAGGGTGTACAGCGGGTCGGTCTGCCGGAAGGTGACCACGTACGCGATCGGGCCCGCGAAGCGCACGCCCATGATCCGCTCGGTCCGGCCCAGGCCGCCCACCCGGCCGATCGGGTTCAGCCGGTCGCCGCTGCGAGCCAGCACGGTGACCACCGATTCGCTCGCGGAGCGCGGCGCGATCGGCGGCTGCACGTCCAAGGGAGGGTTCGGCCCGGCGTCGGTGGGGTCGCTCGGGGCGATGGCGCCCGGTGTACTGCCCGGGACACCGCGATCCGGAATCGCGCCGCTCGTGCCGGCGTTGCCCCGCGGCAGCGGCAGATCGCTCGGCGCGCTCCGGGGGATCGTCGGGTCGCCGGCCGACAGCGTGGTGGCCACCCGCAGATTGCCCGCGTGTTCGGACATCGCGTACTCGTTGACCATCGAGCCGGAGACCACCCCCGTGCCGACCAGCTTCGGGGTGCCCTTGCCGGAGATGTCGAGCTGGTTGATCGTGGTCGTCGTGGTCGGCGGCCCGCCGCCGACCACCTTCGACTCGCTCGACACGCTTCGTTGGGTGGACGTGGTCGCCAGGTAGAGGTTGGCCTGCGACGCGTACACGTGGTCCACGTCCGCGGCCACCGTCACCGGATCGCCCTTGTCCAGATCGCGGGTCAGGTCGAAGGACAACACGCTCAGCGTCGCGGTGCCGGTGTGCCCGGGATCGCCGGGCTTGGCCTGCGGACGGCTGACCCGGTCGCAGCCGACGAGGTTGCCGGAATCGGTCCGGCCGCCCGCGGCGAGGGTGAACTGCGGCAGCCAGTCCGAGGCGGTCGAGCGCTGGATCAGATCCTTGGCCTTGGCCGGCGACCTGTCCGCGGGCAGCTTCAGCCGCGGTTGCGAACGCACCACGATCCGCGCGGTACTGCCGATCTGCCGCCCGTCGACGTAGCCGCCGTCCACCGAAAGGTCGCCGATCAGCCGCGGCGCCGCGGTCAGGTCCACCAGCACGAAGCGGGCCCGGTTGCCCGGGACGATGGCGGAGGAGCCGCCCGGATCGCCCGGGATCGGCGCCATCTTGCCCGAACCGCCCTTGGACTTGGGCAGGTTCGTGGTGCCGCCCAGGATGAGCAGGGCCCGGTCGCCGGACAGCAGCAGGTCGGTCGCCCGCGCGCCGGGCACGTCCAGTGTCCCGGTGACCCGGTGGGTCGCCACGTCGACGACGTTCAGCCGCCCGCCGGCCACGGTCAACACCCGGCGGCCGTCGGTCTTGACCAGGTCGGGCTCGTCGACGCCCTGCTCCTGGGTGTTGGTGGTCGAGTGCTCGGGCGCGGTCGGCGCCGCCTTGTCGGCGGTGAGGCCCTCCGGCGCCGCTGCCCTGGGCGCGGCGGCCGGTGCCTCCTCGGCGTTCGCCACCGCCCCGGGCGGGATCCGGCCGGACTTCGAGTCGTTGTCGCGCTCCTGGGTCATCCGGCGCAGCGCCGCCGCGCGGAAGTCGTCGACCAAGGCGCCGCACGAGTCGAACGCGGTGAGCCGCATCGGCTCGCCCGACAACACGGGCGTGCGCGCGGGATCCGGCTTCGAACCGCCGGACGACGTGCAACCGCTGACGACGAGTCCCGCCGTCAGCACGAATATCGGCAGGGCCCCGGCCCCGCGCGTGGAACGGTCGTGGATTCGCATGGCGATGTGACGGAGCGGGCATCGGAACGGTTCCCGCGCCCCGCGCCGGGCAGGTTTGCCGACAAGCCGGTCCCGGCTGCGAAGGGAGTGCCTCGATGACGCTGTGGCCCGGACACCCGTTTCCCCTGGGTGCCTCCTACGACGGAACGGGCGTCAACTTCGCCCTGTACAGCGATGTCGCCACCGGCGTCGACCTGTCCTTGATCGACGGCAACGGACACGAGGAACGTGTGCCGCTGCGCGAGGTGGACGGTGGCATCTGGCACGGATACCTGCCGGGCCTGCAACCCGGTCAGCGCTACGGCTACCGCGTCCACGGACCGTGGGAGCCGCGCCGGGGGATCCGCTGCAACCCGGCCAAGCTGCTCCTGGATCCGTACGGCAAGGCGTTCGACGGCGACATCCACTGGGGCCAACCGGTGTTCGGGTACCGGTTCGGCGACCCGGAGCAAATCGACGAGACCGACTCGGCGCCGCACATGATGACCTCGGTCGTGGTCAACCCGTACTTCGACTGGGGCGACGACCACCGGCCCGGGCACGAGTACCACGACACGGTGATCTACGAGGCGCACGTGCGAGGGCTGACGATGCGTCATCCCGACATCCCGGAGGAGATCCGCGGCACCTACGCGGGCATGGCGCACCCGAGGATGATCGACTACTTCCGGTCGCTGGGGGTCACCGCGGTCGAGCTGATGCCCGTGCACCAGTTCGTCAACGACGGGCACCTGGTCTCCCGGGGACTGAGCAACTACTGGGGCTACAACACGATCGGCTTCTTCGCGCCGCACGCCGCCTACTCCTCGACCGGCTCGCTGGGCCAACAGGTGCAGGAGTTCCGCTATCTGGTGAAATGCCTGCATCAGGCCGGTATCGAGGTGATCCTCGACGTGGTCTACAACCACACCGCGGAAGGCAACCACCTGGGCCCGACGCTGGGCTTCCGCGGCATCGACAACAGCGCCTACTACCGGCTGTCCGAACAGGATCCGCGCTACTACTGGGACACCACCGGCACCGGCAACTCGCTGCGCATGTCGCACCCGCACGTACTCCAGATGATCATGGACTCGCTGCGCTACTGGGTCATCGACATGCACGTGGACGGCTTCCGCTTCGACCTCGCGGCGGCGTTGGCCCGACAGTTCTACGAGGTGGACAAGCTCTCCGCGTTCTTCGACCTGGTCCAGCAGGACCCGGTGGTCAGCCGGGTCAAACTGATCGCCGAGCCCTGGGATGTCGGCGACGAGGGCTACCAGGTGGGCAACTTCCCGCCGCTGTGGACCGAATGGAACGGCCGCTACCGCGACACCGTGCGCGACCTGTGGCGGGGCGAGCCCGGCGTGTTGCCGGACTTCGCCGCCCGGCTCACCGGCTCCAGCGACATGTACCGCCACGACGGCCGGCGACCGACCGCGTCGGTCAACTTCGTCACCGCGCACGACGGGTTCACACTGCACGACCTGGTCTCCTACGAGCACAAGCGCAACGAGGCCAACGGTGAGGACGGCCGGGACGGGGAGAACCACAACCGTTCCTGGAACTGCGGCGTCGAGGGCGAGAGCACCGACATCGAGGTCCTCGCGCTGCGGGAGAAGACCAAGCGCAACATCGCCGCGACGCTGCTGTTGTCCCAGGGCGTGCCGATGCTGCTGCACGGCGACGAGATCGCCCGCACCCAGGGCGGCAACAACAACGCCTACTGCCAGGACAACGAGGTCTCCTGGGTCGACTGGGAACGCGGCCGGGAGCACTGGGTGTTCCTGGAATGGGTGCAGATGCTGATCCGGTTGCGCCGCGAGCATCCGGTGTTCCGCCGCCGGCGCTTCCTGCGCGGGCTGCCGGTGGACGGCCAGACGTTGGCCGACATCGTGTGGTTCGCGCCGGGCGGCCGGCCGATGACCGACGCGGACTGGCAGGCCGGGTTCAACAAGGCGATCTCGGTCTTCCTCAACGGCGACGCGATCGGCGAGCCGGGCCCGCGCGGCGAACCCATCCGGGACGACTCGTTCTTCCTGTTGATCAACGCGCACGAGGGTGACCTGCACTTCACCCTGCCGCCGGCCGAGTTCGGCGCGGCGTGGGGGACGGTCCTGGACAGCGCGACGGTGGTGCTCGACCGGGACCGGCCCGCGGCCAAGGCGGGCACCTCCGTACACCTGGAGGCCCGCTCGCTGCGGCTGCTGCGCCGGTTGTTCTGACCGGTCGCGACCGGCCGCGGGGCGCGACGGACTCATCCCTGCGGCTGTTGTCTCGGGGTCGGGCCAAGGGTTATCCCTGATGGACCACGCTTCGTTCACAGCGCATGCTGTATGGAGCCGTGTGCAGAGCGAGAGGAGCCGCGCATGCACCCGAACTCCGGTCCTCATCCACCCCATTGGTACGGCATGCCCGCGCACATGCGGGTCGGCGACGCGGATCGCGAACGAACGATCGAACACCTGAAGTACGCGTACGGCGAAGGCAGGTTGAACGCCGACGAGTTCGAGGAACGGGTGGCCTCGGCGTTGGCGGGGCGCACCCGGGCGGACCTGGAGGCTCTGCTCGACGACCTGTTGATGCCGATGCAGATGCCGATGCCGCCGATGCCTCGGACCAAGACCGGGCCACCACCGCAGTGGTGGCTGAACCGACCACCCGGGCCGCCCGAACGGCCGGGTTCGGAACGGGGCTGGAGTGCCGCCGCGCACTGGAGCGGCTTCTGCGCGCCCGTGGTCGGCCCGTACCTGATCCGCAGGACCGCGGGTGCCCGCTCGGAGTTCGTCCGGGACAACGCCCGGGCGGCGCTGAACTTCCAGTTGACCTGCCTGCTGTCGTTCGTGCTGGCCCCGCTCCTGGCGCTGCTCGGAGATTTCGGCGGCCTGCTGATCGGCGTCATGTACTCGGCCATCGCGGTCTGCGCCATCATCGGCGGCGCGCGGGCCGCGGGCGGCGACGTGATGCGGTACCCGATCAGCCTGCGGGTGGTGAAGTGAGCCGATTCGGGCGGGGCGAGGCGCCCCGGGACGCGCTCTAGGCGCCGGCGGGGTTGGCCCGGCGGGTGGGGCGGCTGCTGCGGCCGAGGCGACTCGGCCGGGTCCAGAGCAGGAGTTCGCCGCCGGGCGGGGAGACCACGCCGCCGCGCGCGGGGTCGCCCGCGAACCACACGTCGCCGCCGTCGCACTTGTGCAGGTGCCACCAGCGGTGCGACATGGACACCACGGTCAGCGCGTACTGCGTGCCGTCGCCGGCCCGATCGCCGATCACCAGCGGCGGTCCCCACGCGCCGTCGCCGTCGGCCGGGTCGCGGAAGCGGCACGAGCAGTTCACCCACGGGTGGCGGGAGAGCGTGCGGCGCATTCGACGGGCCAGTACCAGCGCGCCGATCCCGATCACCAGGGCGGTGAGACCCACCACGAGCGGGACCATGCCCCAGCCGCCCCAGGCCCCGTCACCGTTGTCGTCGGCCGTGGACAGGATCGCGAACCACGCTCCGGTGCTCGCCACACCGATCACCGTCGCCGCGACGGCGCGGAGCCGATAGACCCGCAGTGCCCGGGCCGTCGCGCGCAAGGAGAGGGCTACGTCCTCCCGCCGCTCGCTACCCATGGCAGCACCCTAAGCAGGCGCGGGCGGCAATGGTGAACCGGTGCGTGTCGGGCGCGTCCACCACGTGCGTGGACACGTGCGTGGACCGGGTCCCGGCGCACCGCTGCCGCTACCCGCAGAGGGTAGCGGCAGCGGTGCGCCGATGTGGATTTCGGCACATCGGACGGACTTCGCCGCGTCGGGCGGACTTCAGTACGTCAGGCCGTGTCCGAACGGGAAGACCGGGTCCTTGCCGTCCCGGGGCACGTCCGAGCGCTGGGCCCGCACGTCGGCCATCGAGCGCGGCAACTCGAACGGCAGCCTGCCCTCGGGGCGTACCCGACCGAACAGCGCGTCCAGGAGCGGCGCGTCGGCGCAGCCGTAGTTCGCCACCAGGGCGGCGGACTGCTCGGCGATCTCCGGGATCACCGCCGGGCGCTCCAGGTAGATGTCCACCACGGTGGGCACCGTTGCGCACAGGTCCAGGATCGGGGTCAGCTCGGCCTCGGTGAACTCCAGCGAGCCCGCGTGGAAGAACTGCTCGAAGCCACCCTCGCGCGGTTCGAACGGGGTCTTGATCCGAATGATCGCCACGTCCGCCTCCTCGGGCGTGGCCACCACGGTGGCATAGCCGGACGCCACCTCGGGGTCCAGGCCGTTGATGTACACACGCGTGCCCTCGGCCAGCGGCAGTACCGGCCCGTTCCCCGATACCGGCTTGTTCCCCAGCACCGTGATCGACCTGCTCTGCGCGCGCAGCCCGGCCGCGACACCGGCTTCGGTGCCCACCAGCGCGGCGGTGGCGGCGGGGTCCACGAACGGGTGGTCGAACAGGCCGAGGACGAACTTCTCGCGCAGCAGGCGCCGGACCGACGCGTCCAGCCGCTCCTGGTCGAGCCGGCCCGCCCGGACCAGCGCGACGACCTGCTCGGGGATGTCCTCGCCGCCGAACTGGTCGCAACCGGCCTCGATCACCCGCAACACGCGGTCCGGAATCGACAACTGCTCGACGCCCCAGGCCCGTGCGGGCATGGTCTGGCCCATGATGTTCGCGTCGGAGATCAGGCCCCAGTCGGTGCACACGATGCCGTCGAAGCCCAGCCGTTCGCGCAACAGGCCGGTGATGACGCCCTTGTTGAAGCCGAACGCGACGGCTTCGTGCTCGGTGTCGATCGGCATGCCGTAGTACGGCATCATCTGCGAGGTCCCGGCCGCGAGCGCCTTCTCGAACGGCTCCAGGTGGTAGTCGAAGTTGCCGCCCGGGTAGACCTGCTCGCGCCCGTACGGGAAGTGCGGGTCCTCGCCGTCGAGCTGCGGGCCGCCGCCGGGGAAGTGTTTGGTCATGCAGGCCACGGACTCGGTGTTCAACGTCTCGCCCTGCGCGCCCCGGATGTAGGCGGCGACCAGCCTGCCGGTCAGTTCGGCGTCCTCGCCGAACGTGCCGTTGATCCGCGACCAGCGCGGTTCGGTGGCGAGGTCGATCTGCGGGTGCAGCGCGAGTCGGATGCCCACCGCGAGGTACTCGCGGCGCATGAGGTCGGCGAACTCGCGCACCAGTTCCTCGTCGCTGATCGCGGCCAGGCCGAGCGTCTCGGGGTACTGCGAGAAGCCCTCGGCGTACGCGGCGGTGCCCGGGTTGTCGGTGAAGTGGTGCCGGGGATCGGTGGACAGCGTGACCGGGATGCCCAGCCGGGTCTCCAGCGCCAGCTCCTGGATCCGGTTGTGCCACTGCGCGATGTGCTCGGGCGGGCCACCGCCGAGCAGGTTGAAGTGGTTCATCCCCTTCTCGAGGATCATCTCCCGCACCGTGTGGTTGAACGGCAGGAAGCCCTTGTCGTCCAGCAGCCTGCCCTGGGGGCCCATCACCGCGATGGTCTGGAACATCAGACCGGCCTTCTCCTCGACCGTCATCCGGCCGAGCAGGTCCGCGACCCGCTCCTCGATCGGCAGCGACGCGTCCTCGTAGGGGCAGGTCGCGGCGCGGAAGCGGGTGCGCGCGGTGATCTCGGCCGGGGTGTTCTCGGTCGCGGTGGTCTCGGTCATGGATCCTCCGTCAAAAACCTAGTGGTCAGTAGGTTTTCTAACACGGCACGCCCCGCCGACTCCAGTGATTCGCCCCGGAGGATCCGGATCCGCTTCGTCACACCATGATCGTTTCGGGGGCGTTTCATGATCGTTCGCATCGCCGGCGGGCCCCGCGCGGGGAGCGCGAACCCTCCGTACAATGGGCCGAATGCGCGCCAGGGGGCCCGCGCGTGACCGGGTGACCGGGCGTGGCGGCGCCTCCGACGGTTCGGAGCGGATCGGTCGGCACACCGGGATCCGGCGCATTCACACCACATGGGTACGAGGGGCGGACGCAGGTTGGACACCGTGCGGGGCTTGCTCGACTCGCTGCGAGATTTCCTCGACCACGGCGCGTGGACGAACTGGCCGCTGCCGGTCTCGGTGGCGATCTTCACCGTCGTCTGCGCGCTGGGCGTCGCCGCGCTCGTGCCCAAGTCGCTGTTCGCGCCGGTCGCGGGAGCCCTGTTCGGCGCGATCGGCGGCACGGTGGTCACCCTGGTCGGCGCCACCCTGGGCGCGGTGATCAGCCTGTACCTGGGACGTCGGCTCGGCCGGGAGCGGATCAGTGGCTGGCTGCACAAGCGCGAGGCCCTGGCCGAACTCGACCGCCGACTCTCCCGCAACGGCCTGGTGCCGATCACCATCCTGCGGATGATCCCGGTGATCCCGTCCTCGGTGGTCAGCTACGGCGCGGCGGCGACCGCGATACGCACCGGCCACTTCGTGATCGGGACGGCGCTCGGCATGCTGCCGATGACGCTGGTCCAGTGCGCGGCGGGCGCGTCGGTCCGGCACGGCCTGTCCACGCCCGTCGTGGTCAGCGTGTTCGTCGGCTGCGTCTCGCTCGCCCTAGCCATGATGGCCGTGCGGCGCCGCGGCGGGGAGTCCGCGCGGATGGCTCCGCAGGCGTCGGACGGGGCCGAATAGCGGGGGGCGGGGCTTGCCGACCCCGCGTCGGCGACTCGGTCCCGAGCCTGGCCGGATACCCGGTCGGATGCCGCGTGGGACAGCGGTCCGGCGCCGGGCCGGGTGCCCGGTCCGGCGCCGCGTCGCCGTTCCGACGAGAGTTCGATGGCCCGCCTACGCTGGACGCATGCGGGCCGAGGCGGGGGATCACGAGAAGCGCGGTGAGCGCGAGGAGCGCGAGGAGCGCGAGGAGCGCGGTGAGCGCGAGAAACAGGGGGAGCCGGGGAAGCGGTCGGCGGAGCGGTCGGGAGGGAAACGGGCCCGGATCGTCGGTGTGGACGTCGCCCGCGCGCTCGCCGTCCTGGGCATGTTCGCGTCGCACGTCGGACCCGACCCGTACGACGGCGGTGTGGACACGCTCGTCCAGGGGGCCACCGGTAGGGCCTCCGCGCTGTTCGCGTTCCTGGCCGGAGTCTCGCTGGTGCTGATGTCCGGCCGAACGCCGCTGCGCGGGCTCGGCCGCGACTCCGCGGCCGCGGTCACCCGAGTGCTGATCCGGGCCGTACTGCTGATCCCGCTCGGCATGTGGCTGGCCGACCTGGACACCGGCGTGCTGGTCATCCTGGCCTTCTACGGTCTTTACTTCCTGCTCGCGTGGCCCGCCCTGTGGTTGAGCACCCGCGCGCTCGTGTTCCTCGCCACCGGCTGGGCGGTGTTCGGGCCGATGGTCTCGTACGCGCTGCGCGCGGTCGGCGGCACCGACGGCATCCCGTACGGGGCCCCCGGATTCGACGACTGGCACGGTCCGGGCGACCTGTTCGAGACGCTGTTCCTGACCGGCAGCTATCCGGCGATCACGTGGCTGCCGTTCGTGTTCGCCGGGATGGCGGTCGGCCGGCTGCGACTGGCCGACCGGGGCGTGCAACGCGCGTTCGTCGGGATCGGCACCGGGCTCGCCCTGCTCGGGTACGGCGGATCCTGGCTCGTGGTCGAGCTGTTCACCGGCGACCGGCTCGCGCGGGTCGCGGAGCCGTACGGCGTGTACGAGGTGCTCCACAGCCGGGTCGGCTCGGTCCCGGCGAACGACCCGGCGTGGCTGACCGTCGCCGAGGGCCACACCGGCACACCGTTCGAGATCGTCGGCGCGATCGGCGTCGCCCTCGCCGTGCTCGGCCTCACGCTGCTGGCCTGCCGCGCCTGGATCGGCCGGATCGTGCTCGACCCGCTGATCGCCGTCGGCGCTATGGCGCTCACCGTGTACACCGTCCACCTGATCGTGATCGACCGCTGGTTCCCGCTCACCGGAGGACAGGACTGGCAGCGGCTGATCGGCTTCTTCGTCTGCACGCTGCTGTTGTGCTGGATCTGGCGGCACACGCTGCGCAAGGGCCCGATGGAGGCCGCCCTGCACGTGCTCTCCGCGCTCCCCGCACGGTGGGTGCGAGGAGCGGGGCGGTCGGGACGGCCGGACCCGGCGGGTCGGAGGGGCGGCTCGGACCGGCCGGTCCGGTCGGAGCCGGAGCGCGTCGAAGCCGATCGCGCGGACCGGTCGGATGTGCACCGGTCGGATGCGGACCGGTCAGATCAGTAGGCCCTGGGCCTTGGCGCGGGCGAGCCAGCCCGGGTACTCGTTGGTCATCATCTCGTAGAGCTGACCATCCGGGACGTTCGCCGGATCCTGCACCGAGAAGAAGTCGGCGTTGTCGACGTAGCGCCCGGTCAGGTCGTCCAGCTCCTCCAGGAACGAGAAGCCGCCCGGCCGACCCAGGCCCATGAACTGCCAGAAGATCGGCTCGAAGCTGGAGTGGGTGATCTGCTCGCGGGTCGCCTCGCGCGAGGTGGTCTGGCCGTCGGTGATGAACATGACGTAGACGGGCAGGTCGTTCGCCAACGGCTGGTGACGTGGCCCGCTCGAGCCGAAGTAGTGCTCGCGGACCAGTCGCATCGCGCCGGCGTAGTCGGTCGAGCCCTCCAGACCGGGGTTTTGGCGGATCCGCTCGGCCCAGCCGTGGTACTCGCCCAGCCCGAGTTGGCCGACCGCGTGGCCCCGGGAGCCGAACAGGAACACGTCCACGGCCGCGTTGTCATCGAAGCGCAGGCCGAGCGAGAGCACACGTTCGGCGAGCGCCTGCACCTTGCCGCGCTTGAACAGCGACTGCATCGAATACGAGATGTCCAGGCACAGCGCGACCCGCGCGGTGTGCTCGCCGAGGCCGCGCTTCTCCAGGCTCACCGCGGCCTGCTTGGTCAGGTTGAGGAGCTGCGGGTGGCCCTCGTCGGCGAGCCGCTTCTCCATGTTGACCAGGTTCTGCTTCTTCAGGCTGACCGCGGGGGCCGCGGGCGCCGCGGGTGGGGGCGCAGTCGGCCGGGCGGGAGCCGCTGGAGCCGCGGGAGTCGTGGAGGCCGCGGGCGGGGTGTCGTCGGCGGCGACCTCGATGCCGAAGTCGGTGGCCAGCCCGGTCAGTCCGGACGCGTACCCCTGGCCGACCGCGCGGAACTTCCAGGCGCCGCCCCGCAGGTAGAACTCGCCGAACAGGAAGGCCGTCTCGGTGGACGCCTCGTCGATGTCGAACTCGGCGATCGGACCGCCCTGCGCGGACACCACGTGCAGCGCCAGGCCCGGCACCTGCCCGAACGTGCCGCCATCGGCCGACGCGCCGATCACCACCCGCTCGACGTCCGGCGGCATCGCGGCCAGGTTCACCTGGATCGTGTCGGTGACGATGCCGTCGGCGGCGGGCCGCTTACCCTCGTGCCGGACCGCGCCGGCGGCGTCGGAGGGCTGGTTGTAGAAGACGAAATCCGTCTCCGCGCGCACCTTGCCGGCGGCGTTCAGCAACAGCGCCGACGCGTCCACGTCGGGCGCTCCCGCCGCGCGCCAGGTCAGGACCGCACGGAGCTCGGCGGTCGGTACCGGAGTGTTCCCACCTTTGCTTATCTTCGCCATGGCGCCCATCTTGCCCCCCACGCCCAACGAACGTTCGCCCTCGGGCCGGCCAACCGACACGACCCACATCCCGCGACCACGACGACACGGCCGCACGACCGGCCGACGCCGGCGACACGCGCGCCGACGCCCGCACCCGCGTCCGTGTCCGGAACCGCCCTCGCGGCCGGGTGTGTCCGCGCCTGGGGGTGCGGACCGGTGGGTCAGTCGGCTCGGTTGCTCACCCGTGCGCGTGTTCGCGTTCGTGCTCGGGGGCGGGTGGAGCGCTGGGACGGAATCGGCCTTCGTCGGGTTGCGGTGCCTGTGCCTGGGCTCGCGCCCACGCTGGTCGTGGTCGTGGTCGTGGTCGCGGTCGTGGTTGCGGTCGCGGTCGCGGTTGCGGTCGTGTCGGAGAAGACGCATTCCGGGCCGGGTGCGCCTGCGACGGCCACGAAGCCCGCGTGCCGGGCTTTGTCCGTCCCAGAGATCTTGTCTCGGGATTCGAGGCCGCTCGCGTTCAGGTCGATGCCCATGGCCGCACTCGCTTCCGCGTCCGGGCCTTCGCCCGGGTGCGGGAGAGCCTCCGCGTTCGTGTTCGCGGTGGTGAGGGTGTCGGCCGTGCGGGCCGCGTGGGCGAAGGGGAGGGTGCACAGGGCGGCAGTGAGGGCGATCAGGGCGCCGGTGGCCGGTGCGCCGAACGCGGCGAGTGCGGACAGGCCGACGATCGGGCCGCACGCCGTGCCGAAGGTGTTGGCCGACATCGCCAGGCCGCTCCACCGACCCCGCGCGTCCAGTCCTGCGGCCACGCCCAGGACGTACGTGGTGACCGCCTGGCACGAGGCGTTCCAGCCGAGCAGGCCCACCGCGTACAGCGCGACCCCGCCGGGCGGGGCGAGGGTCAGGGCGAGCGCCGCCAGCCCGCCCGCGCCCACCGCGGTCACCAGCGGGACGGTTCGGGCGCGGCCCCGACCGACCGACGTCGCGATCACGACGCCGACGACGCCGGCCAGCAGGCAGGCCGCGCACAGCGCGCTCACCATCGCGGCGGACAGGCCGACCCGATCGGTGCCGACGCCCGCCGCGGTGGCCCACAGCGCGTTCATGGCCACCGAGCGAACGCCGACGGCGGTGGTCAGCAGCAGCCCGGTACGACGCTGCGGCGCCGGTCCGAGCGCGGCGGCCGGATCGAGCGTGGCCGCGGGCGCCGGAAGATGCCGCACCATCGGCAACGCGCCCAACCCGACCGCCGCCAGCACGCCCACCGTCGCGCCCCGCCCACCGCCGAGCACCGGGACCAGCACATACAACGCGGTCCCGGACAGCGCCACCGCGAGCAGCGCGAGGCCGGACGTGCGGGCCGGGTCGGCCGTACCGGCCATCGCGGCGGTGGCCACGGTCAGCGCCATCCCGCTCCCCGCGCCGCCGACGATCGCGCCCGTGACGGCGAGCCACGTACTGCCGGTGAGTGCCGCGAGCGTGAAGCCGCCGACCATCAGGAGCAGCCCGGCGCGGGCCGGCCGTTCACGCCCAGCCCGCCCGGCGGCCCGGGTGATGCCGGCGCCCGCGAGTGCGGAGGCGAGGAGTACGGCGGTGCCGATCGCGCCGGCGGCGGTGCCGGACAGTCCCAGGCCGGTACGTACGGCGTCGAGGAAGATCGGCAGCAGGTTGGCCATCAGATAGCCGGCCGAGGCCAGTACCGAGATGGCGGCGACGGCCGCGCCGGGCCGGCTCGCGCGGGCACGCGCAGCGTCGGACCGGCTCGCGCGGGCGCGCGCGGGCAGGGTGAATACGGACACGGGTGGAGCTCTTTTCCCGAACGGGCCGGTAGGCAGGCCGAACACCGCGCACGGGCCGGCGGACGGCCGGTGGGCGCGGCGGGGCAGGGGAGCGTGGCCGGCCGCGGGCCCGTCGAGAGGACGAGAGGGCGGTACGACGTGGCTGGACGCTCTGTGTGCGGTGTCCGCGCGGGCGGGCGTACGAGGACGTCGGGCCGCGCGTGGGGGCGACCGGCGGCGATGGCGGCACGGTCGCGGGGCCGCTCGAAGCGGCCGAGGCAGGTGCGGGGCGTTACACGGGCGTCCAGGCGGGAGGCGGGGCGAGGTGGGTCTGCGAGGGCGTGTCGCGAGGACGTGCCCTGGGCCCCGGTGAGGTCGATCCTGAGCGACCCGGCCCGGGTGCGCGAGCCCGTTCGCGGTGACGCGTGGGGTCCGGCGGGATCAGGGTGGCACCCCGTGAGGCGTGATGTCCAGGTTTGCTGGTTTGGAATCTGTAACAGGTGGGTAATGCGCGCGCAGCCGCTCGATACTCGATAGGGGCATCTCGACGGCATCGTGTCGGCACCCCCGAGACGCCGTGTCGACACCCCCGCGACGCAGCGATCACACCCTGGACATCCAGCGGGCGGAGTACGCCACGAAGCGGTCGGATCCGGCTGTTTTGCGGCAGGACTCGATCTCGGTCCCGTCCTGTGTTAGTCTTGAGCCTGTTGCAGTTGTGGTTCGCATCATCTTCTGAGTGCGCCTGTAGAGCTGTTCACTACAGGCGCATTTTGCATTTCGGTAGCTTCCGAAATGAGGGCGAAAAACGCGGCGACGCCCGGATTCACGAAGTGTGGATTCGTTCATCGGCCCACATGTAGGGAGAAAAATATGGCTACCGGAACCGTGAAGTGGTTCAACTCGGAAAAGGGCTTCGGCTTCATCGCGCAGGACGGTGGCGGCGACGACGTCTTCGCCCACTTCTCCGCGATTCAGGGCAACGGCTACCGTGAGCTCGTCGAGGGCGAAGCTGTCGAATTCGACGTCGTGCAGGGCCAGAAGGGCCTCCAGGCGGAGAACATCAACCGCCTCTGATCTTCACCGATCAGCACGACCGAGGGCCGGTGCCGCACTTCATGTGCGGCGCCGGCCCTCGGCGTTTTCCGGGTCGGATGTGTCTTCCGGGTCGGGGGGCTCACCGGGGTCGAAGGGGCTCACCGATTCGGAGGGTTCTGCACGGCTGCGGGTTCTCCGGTCCGCAAGGGTTCTCCGGGGCAGCGGGGTTCTCCGGTTCGGGGGTTCAGACCGGCTGCGTGACGCCCGTCGAACCGCCGGTGCCGAGTGCGGCCAACTCCTCCTCGACCCGACGCGCGTGAGCCTCCTCGTCCTCCCGGGCCCTGCGCGGACTCCAGCGGCCGGCCATCACGAACACACACGGGATGAAGAGCGCCTGACACGCCAGCGTCAGCCACCACCAGCGCATCCACTCGTCGCTCGCGCGATCCTTCGCCTTCTGCACTTCCTCGCCGTGGTCGATCAGGATTCCCAGCGACTTCTGCTTCTGCTCGACCAGATTCAGCTTGGCCATGTCGCCACCGGCCAGTTGCAACGCCTTGATCTGCAACTCGATCGGGATCGATGCGCGGTCGGGGAACTTGGACAACTGCACGAACAGCGCCGGATCCTTCATCACCAACTCCAACGCGGGACCCGCGTCCGCCTGAGCCGCGACCACCTCCTCGCCGTGATTCACCAGCGGCGTCGCCGAGGTGACGATGACCGGCGTGAACACCGCCGACACCGACACCACGATCCGGATGATCCAGCCCCACACCGCCAGCCCCGTCGCGGTCGCCGCCGGGTTGTGCTTCTCGACGGTCTCCGTGTACCCGGCCATCCACGGCGCGTACGTCAGCCCGCTGCACACACCGATGCCCACCAGGAGCCACGCGAACGTGTAGTAGCCCGTGTCCGGCTTGTCGGTGGTCAGCGCGAACAGGAACGTGAACACCACCGTCCCCACGCCGCCCACGATCATGAACGGCTTGCGCACCCGGGTCAGGTCGGACGCGATCCCCACCACGACGAGTGCGATCGCGTTGGCACCCCAGTACCAGTTGGCGAGCGCGTTGGTGCGCTGCTCGGAATACCCGTAGACGGTCGAGTAGTAGACGACCAGGTTGCCGACCACCGTGTAGTAGAACATCAGGTGCAGGCTGATCCCGAGCGCCGGCGCGAGGATGTCCAGCCGCATCATCTGTCGCCAGTGGTTCTTCTGCGCGGCCTCCACGTCCAGGCCGCGTGCCTTCGCCTCGATCAGCGCCTTGTCGCGCAGCGAGACCATGAGCTGATCGCGCAGCGCCGGGGACAGTTCGCGCAGACCGAACAGCGCGATCACGAACACGACCAGGCCGGCGATGCCCGCGTACCGGAACTCGTCCTGCCAACTGCTCGTGTCCAGCGTGTTGCTGCTGACGGTGGTGACCACCAGGCTGCCGATGATCGGACCCAGCGTCCAGAAGCCCATCGCCCCGGCCCGGCCGACCTGCGGGGAGAAATCGCGGATCAGCGCGGGCGTGGCGACCAGGGCCATGCCCTCGACGATGTTCACCAGGGCCATGAAGAACATGAACCAGCCCTTGCTCTCCGCGTTGGGCAACGCGAACAGCACGAGCATGCCGGTGAGGGCCAGGCCGTACACGACCAGGTTGGCCCGCCCCCACCGGTCGGCGAGGCCGGCCAGCAGTGAGGCGAACGCGCCGACCGCGTTGCCGACGACCGAGATCATCGTCGCGTACATGAAGGTCATGCCGTACTCGTGCATCAGCAGCGTGGAGACCGCGTACTGGATGTAGAGCTCGTAGTACAGGACCACCGAGCCGACGACCACGATGGACAGGTAGAAGATCCGCGGTCCGTTGGCCGGATAGTGGTCCAACTGCCGGTGCCACAGGCCGCGGAACAGCGCGGGCAGCGAGCCGGAGGGTGCCGGTGCCGTGGGCTTCGTGGACGGCTCGGGATCACTCGCGGCGGGCGGGCCCGATGGGGACGTGCTGGAAGACATGCGGCCTCCTCGACGAGCGTGGGTCTATCGAGGTACAGGGGTGCGCAGGGGTGCACAGAGATGCGCGGGGGTGCGCCGGGGTGCGCAAGGGAGCTGAAGGAACAGGGCCGTGCGGATACGTCGGACCAGGGGGAAGGGACGACCCCCTGGGCCAACGCGTGGAGTGACCTTAGTACCGGCCGGTAGCGCGCTACCAGAGCGAACGCCAAGAAATGGAACGGGTTGCCATTTTGATCCCGGCCAACGCCCGTACCTGGGCGGATGCGATGGGTCTGGTGTGCGTGGGCGGGGACGGCCGGGCGCGTGGGTGGGGGCGGTCGGTCGGCGGCCCGGGGGCTGCCCGGAGGCTGCCCGGGGGTTGCCCGAGGGCGGTCGGGTGACGGTCGGGGCGCGGCCGGGGGAACGGGCCCGGGGCGAGGGGGTGATGGTGCGTGGGGCGAGGTCGCGGTGGGATGGGACTGGAGGATTTTGCCGAAGCCGGGAGATCGATTGAGGGAGACTTGCGCACGCGGTTCAGGCCCGCCGTCGTGTCGTCGCGTTCTACCGTGGACCCACCGTTATCGCCGCCCAATGCAAGGGGTATCGCGTGGAATCGATCTCGGTGGACCTACTGAGCGGACTCGCGGCGGGAGCCGGGGGCGACGCCGGCCGACTGGCCTGGACACGCCTGGTGGAACTGGTCCGGACGCCGCTGCCGCGTGCGGCGGATCCGTCGGGGAGCGGGTCGGGGGGCGAGTCGGAGACGGAGTCGGGAAGCGCGTCGGGGCCGGAGTCGGGGCCGCAGTCGGGAAGCGATCCGGGGGCGATATCGCGGACTTCGCCGGGTGGGGCCGAGTCGTCCGTACCGCACCGGCGAGCCCCGGTGCCCACGGGCGAGTTGGAACTGACACTGCTCGGCCACGAGGCGCCCGGCGGCCTGCGGGCGTACACGCGAGCCCACGCGCTCGCCGGCGCACTGTCCTTGCGGGCCGACCAGGACCCGGACTTCGCCCGCTCGATCGAGCGCTGGTACGCGGACGCGCGCCGGATCGGGATGGGCGGCGAGGCGGGCGCTCCCGGGTCGGAGGCGGATGGGCGCGGGTGTTGTGCCGGGGGCGGGGGCGGGAGCGCCGGCGATAGCGGTGGCGGTGGCGGTTGCGCTGGGCTTGCGGGCGGAGGCGGCGTGATCGTGTTGGACGAGGGCTTCGACGGCCCGTTCCGGGTGGGGCCGTCGGGGTATTCACCGGGGCATGCGCAGGGCCCGACGGGTGGAGGGGACGCCGAGGCGGGGAATGCTTGGGCGGATGGGTCGGTGGGGGAAGGGGTTGGTGAGGGCTGCGGGGGTGGAGATGAGGGCGCCGGGGCGGAGGAGGACGACGGGGGCAGCGCTGCGCGGTGAGGTGATTGGCGGTTGCCGTTCCGATGCGTGGTCTGCGGCGTGGGTCTGGCGTCGCCGGGGGTGAACTTCGCTTCCTGGCTAAGCGGTTGTCGGGGAGGATCTGCCGGCTCTTGTGCCGGGCGCTGGATACGAGGTGCCTGCCGTCGGGCTGTGCCGCGTGTGGCCCGCGTTGCGCGGCTTTGTGAGAGTCCGGTGCGTGTGTGCGTGTGTGCGTGTGTGCGTGTGTGCGTGTGTGCGCGCGTGCCGTGTGGTCGTGCGCGCGTATGCCCGTGTGGTCGTGCGCCTTGTGGGACTTGGCCCGGTGCTTGCCGGCCATTTGTGACCAGGCGGAGCGTACGTGTGTCCACGGGTCGGCCCGGCCTGGAGCCGGTCCGGCTCGGGCCCGGCCCGGCCCGGCTCGGTCCGGTCCGGTCCGGCAGCGTGTCGTGGCGGCCTGGTTCGGTGTCGGTGCGACTCTTGGCCTCCGCAGCCGAGTTCGGCACCTGAGTGCCGCCTTGTCCGCGTGCCGATGCGAACCCCGGCCGCCGGCGCGGGCCCACCATCCCCTACCTGCGGGGCCCGGTCATCCCGTGTCGGCTTCGCGGCCGGGCCGGGGCGGAGTGCGTTCGGGTAGGAGGCGCGGCGTCGGTGATGTGGGGTGACCCGCGGGGCATGGCGAGGTCCGGCGTCGGGGCGATGCCCGGTCGGGGGAGCCACGCACACGTAGCACGCGGGCACACGCACGCATGCACGCACGTCCGTCCGTCCCGGCCGGGCCGGGCCGGGACCTCGCGTGGTCGAGGCCCTGGTTCGGATGCTCGCCCAGCGGAAGCCTCGGTTCAGGTCTTCGCGTGCCGGCGTCGGATCGGGGCGCCTCGGACCGTGGTCGGGCGGCGAGCGGCGTCCGTGTCGGGGTGGGCCTCGGCGCGGGTGTCGGACTGGGCCTCGGGTCGGGGCTCGGGCCGTGGGCGGGGGTCCGCCGCGGTCGGGTCGAGGATGAAGCGCATCCGGGTCAGATGCGCCCGAGCGGTCTCCAGACCTCGATCGGCCGGCCCGGGGACACGTTCGCGCATCGCCACGACGGCAGGCCCCAGGCGTACCGACTCGCGAGCGTCCGCCACCCGCAGCCAGACCTTGAGCGCGTTGTCGGCGGCGGCGATCGTACTCGGGTGTTGCGGGCCGACCGCCTCGGCGCCGCGTTCGGCGACCTGGCAGTAGATCAGCACCGCGTCGGCGACTCGGCCCAGACCGGCGCTCACGAACGCCAGCATCGCCTGCGCGTCCAGCGTCCCCGGATGCGCGGGGCCGACCAACTTCTCCATGTGCATGCTGAGTTCGGCGGCCTTCTGCCAGGCCTCCATGCCGCGTCCGGTGTCCGCGGCGTGCCGGATGGCGGCCAACTCGTTCCAGTACGTGGGAAGTACGTCCGCCGGCCGAATCAGCGCACCCGCCGCCGATGCGCCCTGAGACAGTGCCCGGCGGGCCGGTGTGGGCGCGACCGCCCGGCCGCGTACCGGCATCGACATCGGCCGGCCCGGTCCGATTCCTCGATGTGGTGCGAGCGCCGGGGGGAGTTGCGTGGGGCTCGTGGCCGGTGGCCGGCGCGCGGGAGTCGGCGTCAGGGCACTCGCGTCCGAGGTTTGGATACGCACGGTTATCCGAGGTGGCAGCGGCGGAGGCGGCGGTTCGGGATGCGGGCGCGGGGCCGAACCGGGCGCACGACGGCTCGACTTGGCGGTGGCCGCGGGGCGCGACGTGAGCCGCCTCGCCACGCCCGCCCCGGGGTTGTACGCGGGCTCGGCCGCAAGGCCCTCGGCGGCGCGGTGCCCACCGTCCTTCGCGGGGCCGGTCGTCGGGCTGTTGGTCCGGTCGTCCGCGGAGCGGTACGCCGGGCCGGGGAACTCCGGCTCACGATCCAGGAGGGCGGCTTTGGTGGGCGGGCGCGATTTGGTCCGGCCGGCCGGAGTCGCGGCGCCGCGGCCGGTCGACGGCGGAACGGCGTCCCCGCGGTCGGGTCGGCCCAGCGGACGGCTACCCGGTTTGGCCACGCCGGCCCGGAGCGCCTCACGCAGGCTGGTACCCGGTACTTCGGGCTCGTCGTCCGGCCCGGAGGTGAGCGCGGAACGCACCAGGCCCAACGCGCGTCGACCGACCCCGGGTTCGTCCCGCGAACGGGTGGGCGGGTGCGCGTTCGGTTCGGTGCCGGGATCGGCGCGGGGGGCGGCGCGAGGGTCGGTTCGGGGGTCGGAGAGCGGCGGCCGGTGGGTGGTGGGCTCGGGAGCAACGCCGCCTCCGACGACGCCGGAGCCGCGCAGGCCGGAACGTTGCGCCGGGGTCATGCCGTTCGGCGGCACGGCGGACAGCGCCGACACCCCGGTCCCGCCGGCGGCGTTGCCACGCGGAGTGACCGCCTTGAGCCGTCGGACGGCCGTACGCAAGGTCGGCGGCCGGGCCTCGGGAGAGCAGTTAGCCAACGCGAGCGACCCGGCGGACGGCGCGAACTCGACGGTGTCGGGCGCCAGTCGGGCCCGCTCGGCCAGCAACGGATGGATCTCCTCAGCCGGTACCGGATCCGGCAACTCCGGAAAGCCCTGCCCGAGCGCGGACACCAGCGCCCGAGTGAACGGATCCGGCGGGCCCTTGACGTCCGGGGGGTTCAACACGCCCCACAGCGGAATGCCCTGGCACAACTCGTGCGCCCGCTCACGGGCGGTCTCCCAGGACTCCCGGCCGGCCGTCAGATCGCAGATCACCAGGGTGTTCTCGGCCGGCCGGGGCCCCAGCAACTCGACCACCCAGGACCACGGAAGCCCGTCGTAGCGGACCGAGTTGGGAGTCGAATCACGCAGCCCGAGGTGCAGTTCGCGACGTCTCCGGTCGAGCAGGAGGCGGCCGGTCAGGTACACGATCACCGGCCCGTCCACCGCACCGGCGGCCTGAAGATACGCCCGAACGGCGTGCGGCTGGACCGCGTCCGGCAACTGGACGACGTCGGCGGCGGCATCCGGAAAGAGCTGATGCGGCGTCAACGCCGACATCGCGACCAGGTTGCCACCACTGTCCGAACGCCGTCCTCGCCCGGATCTACCACCCTCCACGAGCAGCAACTGGCCTCGCTCGGACGGGATTCGGATGAGCCGCCCACCACGTTCGGTCATGTGTGCCTCCCCGGCCGAGCCCTCTTGGGTGGACCACCACGCTCCTGAAGGTTAGGGGTATCGACCGGCCATGGTCGACATATCGGACCGGTTGGCCGGTGGGGCGCACCGACGGACACGGTCGCAACGAGGCACCCCGGGGGCGCACAAGGGGCGCAGGCGCACAAGCCTCGGCCACGCGGCGGACCCTACCCATCCGGCGCATCGGGCCTCCCCTCCCCAGGCTCCCGCCGCCCCACGCGGCTGAATCGCATCCTCGTGTGCCGGCCGGTTGCCAGCCGTGGATCGAGTGGAGCCGTCGGCGCCGAACGGGATGGGCTCGCGCGGGGGAGGGGGGTTTGTTGACGCTCGTGCTGGTGGGGCGGCGTCATCCTTCGCAAGGGTGGCACGTCGTCACGTGGTTCTGCCGTCACGTTGTCACGCCAGGAGACGGCTGAGTCCGCGCGGGCGCGGCGCCACGTCCTCGCGAGTCGGTGGGCGACCGGCCGGCGGGCGGGCCCCGCTGCGCGCTTCGCGGGTCACATCGGTGCTCATGGTTGCGTTCGGCGATCTCAATGGAGAGCAGTGCTCACGATTGCGATCAGTGCGCTCTTGGGAGCGGGAGTCGCAACCGCACTGCACTGCACTGCACCGCACCACAAGAGCGCCGCTCTCGCCCGTGAGCAGCGCTCCACTATCTTCGCGCCGACCTGCAGGGACTCCGGAGAGCGGTGCTCTTGTCCATGAGCGATGCTCCGCCGTCTCCGCGCCGGCCTGCGGAGACCAAGGAGAGCGGTGCTCATGGTTGCGATCGGTGCTCTGTGGGCGCGGGACGGTCTGCGAGAGCGATGCTCTCGTTGCGGTGGTGTGCTCTCTCCGAGCTTGGTGTGACGCGAGCGGCTGTGATCAATGGGCGTGTGCTTCGGCTTGCCGTGATCGATGCTCTTGTGCGTGTGCGGCGCTCTCGTTTCTCTGGTTCGCCGGGTGCCGGGCATCTCGCGCCGCGCGCCGGGCGCCGCTTATCTTGCGCCGCGCACTGCGCATCTCGCGCCGCGCATCCCATGCTGGCGGTCAGCGTGCAGGTGGGGCAAAGCGAGGAGGGAGCGGCAGGAAGGCCCGACCCCGCGTGTGGAGCGGTGTTTATGGCCGCGTCTGGTGATCTTGATGGAGAGCGGTGCTCTTGATTGTGATCAGGGTGCGCGTCTGTGGTGCTTGGTGTTGTGAGAGCGGTGCTCTCTTTGGGGTTTGGTGCTCTTGGGGGTGGCTGGGGAAGGTGCTCCGAGCGAGTGCGAGAGAGCGGTGCTCTCGTTTATGTGCAGTGCTCTGGGGTCTGGCACACTGGGCCGCATGACCGCAGCCCCCCGTACGGCGCGCGACCGCGCGAGAGTCGAATTGACCCACGAGATCAAGGAGGCCGCGCGTCGCCACCTTGCGGCCGAGGGCGCCCAGCAGTTGTCATTGCGCGCCGTCGCTCGCGAGCTCGGTATGGCCTCGTCCGCGCTGTACCGCTACTTCCCGAGTCGGGACGACCTGCTGACCGCACTGATCGTCGACGCCTACAACGCCGTGGGCGAGCGGGTCGAGCGGGCCGTGGACGCGGCGGCCCCCGCCGAGCACCCGCGCGCCGCCTGGCGCGCCCTGTGCGTGGCCGTTCGGGACTGGGCGCGTGAGCATCCGCACGAATACGCGCTCATCTTCGGCTCGCCGGTGCCCGGATATCAGGCTCCGGAGGACACGAACGTCCCCTTCACCCGCGTCCCGGCCGCGCTCCTGCGCATCCTGCGCGACTCGGCCCACGACTTCGCCCGCCCCGCCGGCGAAGCCCCCCTCCCCGGACCGCTCGCGACCCAGTTCCAGGCGGTGGTCGAGGCGGGCGCGCTGGACGTGCAGCCGTCGGTGCTGGCTCGGGCGGTGTTCGCCTGGACGGGCGTGTTCGGCATCGTGAGCTTCGAACTGTTCGGCCAACTCGCCGGCAGCGCCGACCCCGCCGACGCGTTCTTCGCGTACGCGGTCGAGCGGCACGCGGATCTGCTCGGGCTGGCCTGACCGATAGGTCGACTCACCCGTGCGCAAGTCCTGGACGCGGCGCTCGCGCTCGCCGATCGGGACGGCATCGGCAAGCTCTCGATGCGTCGGATCGGGGCCGAACTCGGCGTCGAGGCGATGACCTTGTACCACTACGTCCCGAACAAGGACGCCGTCCTGGACGGCCTCGTCGAGCGGATCGTCGCCGGCGTGGCACCCGAGCCGACCGGGCCGCGCACCGTCTGGCTCGCCGAGTTCGCCCACACCTTCCGAGCCGAACTGCTCCGCCACCCGTCGGTCGTCCCGCTTGTGGCGACCCGCCCGGTCGCCACGCCGGACGCCCTGGCCGCCGTCGAACGCGCCGTGGCGGCCCTGGTCGCGGAGGGCCTTGCGCCGCTTCGCGCGTGCCAACTCCTGAACGCGGTCATCACGTTCGTGATCGGCCACACGCCGGCGGAACTGGACCCCGCCGACGCGGCCCCGCCCACGCCGCCGCACGGTTCGGATGAACTCCCGTGGCTAGCACGGGCGTTGGCGGCAGGATTGGGTACGCAGGCCGACCACGACGAGCGTTTCGCACTGGCGATCACTGCGCTGTTGGCAGGTATCGAATAGGGACACGGTGCGCGACACGCGTCTCCGGATCGCCTCGCGATCGGGCGCACCGGCCGGTCGGCGGCCCGACCGGCACGCGCGACCGGCACGCGTGGCCGGCCCCGGGACGCGCCGAACTACGCCTGGACCAGCACCACCGCCGTGCCGTACGCGCAGATCTCCGTACCGTTGCCCGCGTCGGTGACGTCGTACCGCATCGCGAGAATCGCGTTGGCTCCCCGGCTCCGGGCCTGTTCGACGAGGCGTTCGGCAGCCTCCGTACGGCTGGCCACCAGGGTCTTGGTCAGGCCGCGCAGTTCACCGCCGACCATCGACTTGAGGCCCGCGCCGAGTTGGCTGCCGATGTTGCGGGAGCGCACGGTGAGGCCGAAGACCTCACCGATCACCCGCTGTACGTGGTAGCCCGGCACGTCGTTGGTGGTGACCACGAGTACGCCCGGGTCGTCGGGTGCGCCGCCGTACGTGTCGAGATCGCTCATGTCGGCCTCCGAAATCGTGTGCGGACCTCGTATAGGTCGCCGCGCCGGGGCGGTTCCACACGTATGTCACCGGTTCGGCCCATGGGTAGGATCCACGGCCCACGGTCCTCGCGGCGTCCATCGATTCGACGCGCCGTTCGGGCCTCGAATCGGAGGTGTACACGTGAGTTCGCACGTCCTGCACGTCAGCGTCGACTGCGCCGACCCGTACGCGTTGGCCTCGTGGTGGTCCCAGGTCCTGGGCCGCCCGCTCGGCCCTGAGGACAAGCCCGGCGACCCCGAAGTGGAGGTGCTCCTGGAGGAGGGGCCGACGTTGCTGTTCCTACAGGTTCCGGAGGAGAAGGCGGGGAAGAACCGGCTACACCTGGATCTGCGACCGACGACCGGCCTGCGTGACGCGGAGGTCGAACGTGTCCTGGGCCTGGGCGCCCGCTTGGTCGACGACCGACGCAACCCGGACGGGACCGGGTGGGCGGTACTGGCCGACCCCGAGGGCAACGAGTTCTGCGTCGTGCGGAGCGCGGCGGAACGCGGGGAGTGAGCGCGAAGCGCGAGACGGGGTGAGTCCGGCCGGGCAGGCTCGGGAGCCGGAGAGCGAGCGATCGTCTGACGAGCGATCGCTCGACAGGGGAACGCCTGACCGGCGATCCCCCGGAGGAGCGCGACCTCGGGTGAGCAGTCGCTTGACCATTCTTGCGCCGTAAGAGAATGGTCCCGCACCGTACTTACGGTGTAAGGCAAGCGGCTGGAAGGAACGAGGGACGACATGCTGATCGGGGCGATGGTACGGCGACTCGATGACGGCGTGGATTACGCGACCTTTCGTGAAGCGTGGCTTCCGGACGAGCGGTTCGCGGGGTGATCCGAGGCGCGTGCTCAGCGCGATCGACCCTGCCGACCCGCAGCAGCTCCTGACGGTCGCGTTGGACGATGCGACTCCCGAGCAGGTTCCCGAGTGGCTGGACCGGATCGGGGCGAGCGACCGGCGACGGGCCGAGCGGATCAAAGGTCTGGTCGGCCCGTGGCAGCTCAACAGCACGTATCGGATCGTGGCCGACGACGACTTCGCGTCGCCGATCACCCGCTGACGGCGGTGGCGGCGCGATCCCGGGCAGAGGCCGGCCCCGGTTGTCCAGGCCCCGCTCCCCGCTCCACCCAGCCACTTCACCCAGCGCACCCAGTGCACCCAGTGCACCCAGCGCCCCCACCGTGCCCGCCGCATTCACCGAACCCGCAGCGCCCGGCCGAAAACCTTTGTCGCGTACGTATGTTCCCCTGCTAGCGTCGCGGCGTGGCGAAATTGAACCAGATCATCGCGGTGGAGAAGGGCGTCAAGACCAAGTCCTTCCAGGAGTTGACGGACGCTCACCAGCGGGTCCAGAAGGGCGCGTTGCTGTCCGGCATCTCGCGTACCTACCAGCCCAAGGACGAAGAGGGCGAGCAGTTGCCGCCCGAGTCGACCCGGGTCCAGGTCAAGGGCGAGGAGGTGCTGCGTTCCGTCACCGGCACGCTGACCAGCCTCTTCGACGTGACCGCGACGAAGGACTGGGCCAACTGCGAGGCACGCGCCGACGTGGTGGTCGACGGTACGCCGCTGCTGCGTGATGTGCCGGTGTCGTACCTGCTCTTCCTGGAGAAGCAACTGGTCGACGTGCACACGTTCGTGCGCAAGTTGCCGGTCCTGGACGCCGCCGAGACCTGGACGCTCGACCCCTCCACGGACTCGTGGCGTACCGAGCCCGTGCGTACCGTGCGGACCAAGAAGGTGCCGCGCAACCACGTCAAGGCCGAGGCGACCGAACACCACCCGGCCCAGGTCGAGATGTACTTCGAGGACATCGCCGCCGGCTACTGGACCACGGTCAAGTTCTCCGGTGCGCTGCCGGCCCGTCGGGTGAACGAACTCGTCGACCGGGTGGAAAAGCTCCAGCGCGCGGTGAAGTTCGCCCGCGAGGAGGCCAACGGCGCGGAAGTGACGGACCGTCGGATCGGCGACGCCGTCTTCGGCTACCTGCTCGGCAACGGCCAGGGCGGGTAGTCTTCGAGAATCCCCCGGCCGGAGGGTCGGGGGTGCGCGAAAAGCGCAAGCTGAAACTGAAGCTTGTCGTGACGAACGCGGGTAACGGTGGAGGTTCGAATCCTCCCCCCGGCACCACGAGCCGGGGTGGCCCAATACGGCAGAGGCAGCCCGCGATCAAGCTCAGACTCTTGCTCCAGGCTCAGCATCGCCGCTCATCGCCGGATCGACCGGACGGGGCTCCAGTCGTCGGTTGCTGGTTCGACTCCAGCCCGGGCCGCTCGTGGCCTGGTAGTTCAAAGGTAGAACGCGACGACTTTCAAGACGACCCTGGTCCTTTAAACGTGCCGGCGTGCCCGATAGGGCGGCACAGCGGGCCTCCGCGGGCAGGCTAGACCCGCGGAGGCCTACCAATTCCTTCGCCGAGTGCCGGCGACCCTTGGGCGCGTGACACCAGCCCCTTGGCGGGTGGCGCCAACCCTTTGACGAGTGGTCGCACCTCCTCTGACGGGTGACGGCACCCGCTCTGGCGGGTGGCCCCGGTCCAGTTGCCGGGCGGGTGTGCCGCACGCGTCGGGCGGCATCAATCCACCTTGGTCAACTCGCGCCATCGCACCAGGACTTCGGGATCGCCGTCGAGTCGGCAGCCGGTCGCGTCGGCTCGATTCCAGACCAGGAGATACAGGACCTCGGCCGGGCCGGAGACGGTGAGATCGGCGGTGGCCGCTCCCGGTTCGACTCGGCGCCCGTCGGTGCCGATCCGCATCGTCCACGCTGCCGGGTTGTCGTCGGGGTCGATCGCGATGCTCAGCGGTGGGTCGGCGATCAGGTCGAGGCGGGGCCGGGACAGGAATCCGGTCAGCAGTTCGTCGATCCCGTCGGCGGCGAAGTCCGCCGGCACGGTGGACGGCACACCGGCCGCGAGTTCGACGTCGACGCGGTGAACGGCGGTCTCGTGCGCCTGGCGTCGAGCCCAGAACGAGAGCGCGGACGGCGCCTCGAAGAAGGTCCACCCCGGAGCGTCCGGGGCGACCGTGGTGAGGGTCTTCAGCAGGTCCGCGTGCGTACCCCGGTACCAGTCGAGCAGTACGTCGTCGCCCGGCGCCTGGAACAGCGTCGCCGTTTCCTCCCTGTTCGGTCGCTGTGGGCTGCCCGACGCGACGACGAACGCGGCCCATCGATGGACGCCGCCCAGGTGCGCGAGGAGGTCGCGAATCCGCCAGCCGGGGCAACTCGGTACGGGCGCTTCGAGGCCGACGCGCTCGGCCGTACGCGCGAGCAACTCGCCGTCGGCGCGCAGAATGTCGAGATGAGTGGCAATGTCCATTCGCTCAGATTCTCATGGGGGATCGGGGCGGAACAGGGGTACTCGGCGGCTCCCGGTGGCGCCCGGCGGCTCTCCGCGGCTCCGGGTGGCCGGGGGCGGCCCCGGGTGGCCCGGGAACGGCGCGGGCAATGGGACGCGACGCCCGGTCGGCGGTCCTATGCTGGGGTGCGATGGGTAGCTTCGGTGTGTATGTCGTCGCCCGATCGGCGTGGCCCCTGTTGGAATTGCCGGCCGTACAGCAGGCCGGCGGCGAACCGCGATGGTCGGCGCGCGACGGCGACTGGCAGGTCTTGCTGCTTTCCGCCGGCCTCGACCCCGGGCCGACGTTGATGGCGGATACGGATGCGCCGGTGCTGACCGCCGACGTGGTGTCCGGCCACTTCGCGATGATCGACGCGCAGAGCCCGCGTGGTGGCGATGTATGGCACTGTGCGCTGGCGCCGCGCGTGGCCAGGTCGTACGCCCTGGACCCGGAACTCGGCCCGCCGCCGGAGCGGGTGGTGCCGCGCGCGGTCGGGTGGGCCCGCGAGGCGGGGCTGACGCCGGACGAGGCCGCCCTGGACACGACGCTGCGCGCGGAGGGGACGCCGGACGACCTGCTCCGGGCTTTCCTGGACGCGCTGGGATTCCGGTTCGTGACGGACGCAGCGTAGCCGGGGTGGGCGCCGCGCCGGTGGGTGCGGGCGCACACACGCGCGCTTTACGCGCGGACGGCGGCGGTCGGCCCGCTCGGCCCGTCGGACAGATACGTGCTGATCTGCCGCAGCCAGCGGGTGTGGTAGCGGCTGACCAGGGCGTCGGGGGTCAGCCTGGACAGTGTCGGCAGGTACTTGTTGGTGGTCTCGGAGCCGGCTCGGCGGGCGGTCAGCGAGGCCCGCCGGGTACGCGAACTCTGGTAGTCCGCAAGGGCTTCGGCGAGCGTCGCGGTCCGCCGCAGGGCACGGGCCAGGGCCCAGGCGTCCTCCAGGGCCTGGTTTCCGCCCTGCGCGACGGTCGGCGGCATCGTGTGCGCCGCGTCGCCGAGCAGGGTGGCTCGGCCCAGGCTCCACGAACGCGGCACCTTGTGGCGATGGTGCGCGAAGTATTCGACGTCGGCGTCCGAGACTGCCGCGAGCACCCGGGGTACCGGCTCCGCCCAATGCCCGAACCGTTCGCGCAATTCGGTGATCGGCGAGTCGGGCAGCGGCTCGGCCGGGTCGCGACGCACGTCGAACCACCACTGGAGCAGCCCGTCGCCCGCCGGGAGCAGGCCACACATGCCTTCGGGGCCGACGATCATCAGGCCGCGTCGCGAGGACGCCACGTCGAGGTCGATCGGGCCGAGTCCCTGCCAGGTGATCCAGCCGGTCGGGACGGTGGGATCGGTACCCCACACGTGCCGGCGCACCACCGAGCGCGCGCCGTCGGCGCCGATCACCAGATCGGCCTCCTCCGTGCCGCCGTCGGCGAAGGCCACCCGGGCATGCCGCGCGTCCTGGGTGACGTCGGTGCACTTCTTGTCGAACACGATGTCGCTCGCGGGCAGCGCCGAGGCGAGTCGGCGAATCAGGTCGCGGCGGGGCATCGCGAGGTGGGGGTGGCCGTAGCGGATCGCGGCGAGCGAGACATCGATGCGCATCAGTACGCCGCCCGCGTGATCACGTTGTTCGAGCAGGTCGATCGGTGCGCCGAGGCCGTCGGTGGAAATGCCCAGGTCGGCGAGGATGCCGGTGCCGTTGCTCCAGAGGGTGAGGGCCGAGCCGGACGTACGCAGTGCGGAGGCCCGTTCGTAGACCGTCACGTCGTGGCCGTCCGTGCGCAGGGCGCGGGCCGCCGCGAGGCCGCCGATACCTGCTCCGATCACCAGAATCCGCATGATGCCACCTCGCTGTGGGTCGCTGATGTGAGTCGTGCGCACGGGGATCGCGCCGCGGGCTTGTCGCAGGGGAGGGCGGGCTGAGGAGGGGGGCAGGGCTGGACCCGAGCCCGCTGGGCCGAGTCGTAATCGAATACCACTGCTGCAATAGTACTATCACAGCCTTGGTAATCTGGTCGCATGGCACCACCCCCCAACAGCGCCCGTCGCCGAGCCATCGCGGACGGCGCGATCGAGGTCCTGGCCCGGGCCGGCGTACACGGCTTCAGCCATCGCGAGGTGGACGAGACGGCCGGGCTGCCCGCGGGCACCACGTCGAACTACTTCCGCAATCGCGACGCGCTGCTGGGCGCGGCGGCCGAACGTGTGTTGGAGCTGCATCGGGCCGATATGGCAGCAGCGCACGCGGTCGTGGCCGCGCCGATCGACCGGGACGGCCTGATGGGGCTGATCGCGATGTCGCTGGAGTTTTCGGCGACGGCGCACCGCGAGCGATACCTGGCCGTGTACGAACTCACCCTGGAGGCCACCCGCCGACCCGAGCTTCAACGCACGTTGGACCACATGCAGACCGAGGCGGTCGATTTCACCCTGGACCAGCACCGGGCGCTGGGGCTGAATACCTCGCGCGAGGATGTGGGCACGCTGATCACGTTGTTCGGCGGCGCGTTGTACACGCTGGTCACGGGGCAGGCGGGGCCGGTGACGGGGACGGCTGCGCGGGCGCTGGCTCGGGGGATGGTGGCGGGGATCGGGTCGGTGGAGTGACGGGGGCGGCTCGGGCTCGGGTCTGATCCGGGGCAGGATTTTGGGCTGGGGCTGGGGCTGGGGCTGGGGCCTGGGTTTGGGTTTGGGCATGGGGTCGGCCTGGGCCGGGGCGGGGCGTACTCGTGGCGCGGCGGATGTCGGAGCAAGCGTGTTCAATGGAGAGATGGCCATTCGACGCGCCCGTGCCAATATCGATCCCGTCTCGGCCGAGCCGTCGATTCCCGACGAGGACCTCGTGATCCGGGACGAGGACTGGTACGGGAAGTCGTTGACGGAGAGCGACCGGTATACGCGCTACTCGTTCCTGGACACGGACTGGACCGAGGTGGCCGACGAGGGCGCGGTGTTCGACGAGTGCACGTTCGCCGGGGTGCGGTTCAACGCGTCGCGGCACACCGGGGCGGCGTTCACGAACTGCACGTTCAAGCGGTGCACCTTCTTCGACACCCGGTTCACCGACTGCAAGCTGGTCGGGAGCATGTTCCGGCAGTGCACGTACACGCTGTTCGAAGTCTCGGGAGGGGACTGGTCGTTCGTCGGCCTGCCGGGCGCCGACCTGCGCCAGGCCGGCTTCGACGGCACTCGGATGCGCGAGGTGGACCTGACCGCCGCGCGTCTGGAGAAGGCGACGGTTACCGGGTGCGACCTGTCCGGCGCGATGTTGCACGGTTCGAAGCTGAGCGGCGCCGACCTGCGGGGCAGCGACCTCTCCTCACTCGACCCGCTGACGGTCGAGTTCAACGGCGCGACGATCAGCCTGGAACAGGCCGCGACGCTCGCGACGACGATGGGGTGGCACGTCGGCTGAACGGAACGGCCTCGGGTGGCGCGGGATCGGACAGTCCCGCGCCACCTCGGGTGCACGTCGTCGTGCGGCGTCTCGGGTGATTCGGATCGGGGAGTGGGTTAGGGCGGGCCGGAACGGTGCTCGCGCCAGTCGCGGTGAACGCGCCGGTTGCGGTGAACGCGGCGGTCGCGGTGCTCGCGCCGGCGATGGCGTCGACGTCGGCGAGGGTCAGGGCTAGGCCGGTGGCCCCGATCCAGCCGTCGACCTGGGCGGACGCACGGGCGCCCACGATCGCGGTGGTGACGCCCGGCCAGGCCAACGTCCAGGCCGCCGCGACCTCGGCCACGGAGGCGCCGTGTTCGGCGGCAATCGACCGCAGCGCGTCGGCGAGGGCGAGGTTGGCGGTCAGGCCATCGGTGAAGTCGGGATGGCCCCTGCACCAGTCCTCGTCGGCCAGACTCGCGACGCGCTCGACCGAGAACGCCCCGGTGAGCAGACCTGGTTGCATCGGCGAGTACTCGATCACGCCGGTGTCGTGCGCGGCGGCCCAGGCCAACTCGGTTGCGATGGAACGGTTGATCGCGGAGAACGGCGGCTGGATCGCGTCCAGGTGCGCGATGCGTTCGGCGATCTCCAGTTGTTCGACGCTGTGATTGGACAGGCCGATCGCGCGAACCTTGCCCTCGGCCTTGAGTCGGCCATCACCTGCCAGTATTCCGCGAGGGTGTGGCGTTGGGTGAGGGCTTGCCGGCGTCGGCGCCGTACTCGAATGCCTCGCCGGTGTCCGGCCAGTGCACCTGGTAGAGGTCGATCGTTTCGACTCGCAACCGACGCAGTGAGTCCTCGAGTTCACGCCGGACACTGGCCGGGGCCATCACCCGGCGCTCCGGGGGGCCGGGTTGTTCGGGCCCAGACCAGGCCAACCGCGGTGAAACAGGTAGGGCCGTTCGTGCTCGGGGAGCCCGACGACGGCCTTGCCGACGAGCAGCTCGGAGTGCCCGTGGCCGCACACCGCGGCGGTGTCGATCCAGTTGACGCCGGCGTCGACGGAGTGCCGGATCGCGGCGATCGACTCCGCGTCGTCGGTAGCACCCCAGCCGTAGTTGCACCCCGAGCCGGACCACCGCGCGACTGGCGGCCGTGCGCGTGGACTACTACGTGCGGTTCGAGCAGGGTCGCGCGGAGAACGTCTCCGACGAGGTGCTGGACGCGATCGCCTCGGCGCTGCGGCTGAACCGTGACGAGCACGGGCACTTGTGCGATCTCGTTCGGGCGGTGTCGGGGCGGTGGGGGTGGGAACGACTTCGGGCGGCCCGGTGGGTGCGGCCGGTGGGGCCGGTGCGGCTGCGGGGCTGGCGGGTTTGGTGGGTTCGGCTGTTCCGGCGCAGGAGGTACGGCCGGGTCTGCGCGCGTTGTTGGCCTTGATGCCGGAGACGACCGCGTTCGTGATGGGCCGGTGTTCCGATCTGCCGGTCTGGAACCCGCTGTTCGCGACCCTGTTCATCGATGTCGACACGGTGCCGATCGAGCGGCGGAACAAGGCATGGCTGGTGTTTCGCGACGAGCGACTACGCGCTCGCTACGTGAACTGCGAGACCAAGGCACAGGACCTCGTCGCCTACCTACGACTGGACGGGGGTCGCCACCCCGAGGACCCGGCCTTCGCCGAGCTGATCACCGAACTCTCCGAATCCAGACCTGACTTCCGCCGGCGCCTCTGGGCCACACACGAGGTCCGCGACAAGACCCACGGCGGCTATCACCTCCGCCACCCGGCCATCGGCGAGCTCACGCTGTCCTACGAAAGCTTCCGCACGGTCGACGACCCGGACCAGACCCTCGTCAACTACACCGCCGAGGCCGACTCCCCTTCTCGCTCCAGACCCGGGCCGCCAATCGACACAAGCGTCGAGACACCAAATGCCCGAGCTTTCGGCAACTGACTTTCGTCCGCGCCTGAGTCGTAGATAACACGGGCCGAGCAAGGCGAAGTGCGAGTCAGCCAGCTTCAGTTCATGACTTGAAGCTCGCCCACTCGAGCTGTGGTCGAGGATGCGCCCGCCATATCGGATAGTTCGTGCCTGCCCTGCGCGTCGACGTAGAAGGCCTTCCAGTTCACCGTCGCATTGATGGTGTACTTATTCGCCGTCTTTCCTGCGGAGGTTTTGGTGTATTTGTAACCGCAGGCGGGTGATGCAGTGTTCCCGGCCGAAGGCGTGTACGGCACTCCGGGGTTGTGGCAGGTCTTGCTGTTTCCGTCCCCCATGTCCCACGTTACGCTGGTGGAGTAGGCCGTCACGGTAACTTCGACGTCGCCTACCTTGAGGGTCTTGCTGATTCCGTTCGGAGACCACCGATGAGGGTCCGACGTATCGATCCAGAGCCAGACCGGGAGTCCAACGAGACCCAGATTTCCCTCGTTGGGCGTCATGAATACTTTGGGTTTGCGTAGTTCAAGTTGAGCGAGAGCAAGGGCCGCCACTTGGGCGGCCGTCGGAGCATTGGCACCGCCGCCTCCTGTCGTGGCGTTTCCAGTGGTGGCGCCGGCAATTCCGCCCGCGCCAGGGTCAGGGAAGGGGTTGGTCGGTCCCGAGCCGCCCCCCGTGGCTCCACCTCCGGTCGACCCTCCGGATCCACCACCGGACCCGGATCCCCCGGTTGTCGGGATCTCGATGCAGATGATGAGGTCCCCGCACTCGTTGACGTCCGCAGAGGCTGACGGAAGAGAGACGAGGGCGACGGTGAGGCCGACAGTGCACCCCAGGATAGCTCCCTTGGTCAGTCGCGAAGTTGTCATGAGGCCTCCCTGGATGATGTGCCTGGCGGAACACTTCCTTTGCCGGCGATCCGATTTCTAGGCAGGGATCCCGTCACCTGAAAGCGCGCGGTACGATTCTGCGACTATATCCACTGGGGATCCTTCAGTGGTCGGTACCTTGAAGACCACCATATTTACCGTGGTCAGATCCAATGTTTTCCATTTAGTGGTCTTGCCGTTGAGATTTTGGAGGCCTTCGCTGCGGGTGACTGTAATTACTCCGGACGGGCCGGGCGTCAGGTGAGACGTGGTCTTTGTTGTGCATGTCACCAGCTTGTCGCCGTCAGTGGTTTTCCAGGCCGGCATGCGACCGTCTGCCACGGGCTCGGTTTTGGCCGCCACAGTTCCGCCGGCGGTCAGCGGAACCATTCCTTGTTTGTTCTGATCCGCAATCTGCCGGGCGGACTTTGTTCTAGGCCCCCAACTCGTGGAGGGGTTCGATTCGCCATTCATGTACGAAGTAAAATTTCGACAGATGTCCTCGCCGTAATCGGTGTTCTTTTCTGCAATATTTGCGGTGCCGTCCAAGGTGGCTATCTGTGCAACTTCGGGAATCTTCTGATCGATGCCGGTATAGGCAAGGAAGGCCATTTTCCAGGGGCCTGAGCCCTGGGCTTGGCGCAGTACTCCGACGGAAGTCCTGGATTTACCGCTCAGTGATTGACGGCCGACTGCGAGAAGCCATCGATCCTCGGCATTCGGCGCTCCTTGGGGGGTGACGACTTGGATGTCGTCATTGGCGGCTTTCTCCTCACTGCTCGCAACGTTGTCGCCATATTTGAGGATTCGTTCCTGCCGTGCTTTGGAGACTTCAAGCATGGCGCCGGTCTCGATGGCCTCCAGCGCTTTGACATCGTGAGACGACGTGGCCTGCTTGCTCAGGTCGAAGTATCTCTGGGAGATCCCCTTTCCCTCGGCAGCGCTGATCGGTGGCGCTGGCGGTGCCGCCGACGATTGTTGGGGTGCAGGGAGGGGAGCCGCGGCGGTTTTGGGGGCGGGTTGGTTGATTTTGGGGGTATTGGGTTTTTTGTCGGAGGAGCAGGCTGTGGTGCTTGCCAGGAGGGTGAGTGTGGCTATGCCTGCCAGGAGGGTTGCCGGGATTGGGGTCTTCTTGGGTCCGGCCAAAACTGCCACCCCCGCAGTTGCGATCTTCGGAGTTCGGTGCTCAACGGTGATCTGACGAAGCATCATTGCACTTGATCGGGTGAGCCGTAAGCGTCTTCGGGAGATCACTGCACGTAGTGGGATTGCGCCACGCGTTGGGGGCAAATCGGTGGCTATCGCGTGATCATGCGTGGTCGCGGGTGGGTGCGCAGGTCCGGGCCGGTTCGGTGGGTGGCCGGAATGGGTTGGGGTTGTCAGTGGGTGGTGCCGACGAGGGTGCTCAGGCCGTGGCCCTGTTGCCATTGCCACAGGCGTGGGCGGTCGAGCAGGACGATGCCGTGGTGGCGGGCGAACCGGCGGGCCTCTGTGGTGAATCCGTGGAGGGCGACGAAGACCGGGATGTCGGCCTGGTGGTTGTGGTGGGCCGTGCCGATGAAGTCGTGGAGGTCCAGGGGGTGGGTCTCGTGGTCGGCGGAGCCGCAGCGGATCAGGACCAGGCTGCCGTTGGGGAGGTAGGCCTTGACGTTGGCGTCCGGGGCGACTTGGACGGCGAGGAGGCCGTCGCGGCGGCAGAGGTCGGCGATCTGGAGCTCGAGGTCGCGGTCGTCCGGGTTTTCGGCGCGGTGGTCGAGGGCCGAGTTGGCGAGGTGCGCGATCGCGCACAGGATGGCCACCGAGGCAGCGGTGGCCAGCCACGCGTCGTTGCCGTTGATGCCGAGGAAGGTGAAGAGGTCGTGCAGCGCGATCGCCGGAACGCCGACCAGCAGGACTATGGCCCGGCTGCGGAGCTTGGCGTGGGCGGGGGTTTGGGGCATGCGGGATCCCTCCGTTGGCTGCCGACGGCGGAGCGGGCGGCAGCTTAGGCGGAGGGGAGACCCGTCAACCACCCGACTGGATGGGGGAGTGGCGTGGTGGGTGGCTCGGGTGGGCTCCGGGTGGTTGGGATCGCCCTTGTCCGTGCGGGCGTTGGGGTCGGGGGGTCGGGTTGTCGGACGTTCGGTGGGTGCGGGGCCGTGTGGGTGATGGCAGGTGCTGGCCGCAGGGGTTTGGAGGGCCGTGGTAGGCCCCGGATGCCACACCACCGTGTTTTGGAGGACTCATGCGAGTGGGCGCGGCGGGAGGCACACGGCACACGGCTCCTGTGCCGAGCCGTCCGTCCGGTGACCGGCACGACCGACCCGACGCGACCCGAGCAACGCGACGGGACCCGACCCAACACAACGGGACCCGACCCGACTCAATCCGACCCGGGCCGACCCGACTCAATCCGACCCGGGCCGACCCGACTCAATCCGACCCGGGCCGACCCGACTCAATCCGACCCGGGCCGACCCGACTCAATCCGGCCTGGCCCGGCCCGGCCCGACTCAATCCGGCCTGACCCAACCGGCCCGGCCCGACCCAACCAACCCAACCCAACGTGCCCGGCCCGGCCCAGCGCGATGCCGTGCCGGCGGCCCCACGTGGATCCGAGTCGGGTCACATTCGGTTCGGGCCTACTCGTCGACCAGAAGGTGATTGCAAGAAAAGATGACTGCCGGGAAAACAGTCGATGGCAAGACGACGGCCCCCGGCCGCACCCGGAGCACCGTCGAGGTTCTGCGGCATTCGTTCGACCGGACCGGACCGGACCGGACCGGACCGGAGCCGACCGAAACCGACCGGCACCGATGGTCGCCGACCACCACCGTTGCCGACCACCGCCGTCGACCACCACGCCAACCGGGGAAGCGGTGACCATTCGGTCTCGGCCCGGTGATCTGCGATTCCGGAGGCGGTTAGTGTGCCGGCGCCGGCTCCGCTATCTTCTGCCGAATGAGCAGGATCCGTAAGACAGTGATCATGGTTGTGGCATGTTTCGGTCTCGCCTTTGCCGGAGTGGCGTCCGCGTACGCGATTCCCGGGCAGCACCCGCAGGTCCGCAAGGTCTGTCGGGTACTCGACCCCGAGGCCAAGCACGCCAAGCGCGCGAACCATGATGGCCGTTCCGGCGACCCGTCGGTCCGCCGCCAGCGGCACGCAGGCGTGATGGGCGAGGTGGCCGACCACTACTGCGTGCCGAGCGGCGGGAAGCACCGGGTCAACCCAGGTGTACGACCTGCAGCACGGTGACGGTTGTCGTCCCTTCGTTGAGCAGGACCACCACGATCAAGGGCCCCGCGGCCGCGGTGCGGACGATGCGGTCGTCCTCGCCGTAGCGGACGGTGGCCGTGTACGGGTCACAGACCAGCTTGTAGAGCAGCATTCCCCAGTGGTTCAGCGTGGTCTCGGGGAAGCGGTCGATGACCTCTTGGTGTTCGATGCCGATCCTCGGGCGCCACGTCACGCGGCACTGCTTTGCGCTCGGCCGCGTGCGATCCACTTGCGGACGATCTCCTCGTCCACTTCGTCGAGATCCGGGTCCTTGCCGGTGGCCCGGACCTGCGCCGCGAGGGCGCGCGCGTGCGGGATACCGGCGATCAGCTCTTCCGCGGCGTGGGTATAGCGGGCCAGCAGCCCGGGCAGGTCGCCGATCGGCGTCAGGTGTACCAACCGCAGGAATTCGTGGCGGGCTTCGGGGTGCGGGAGTGCGTGGGCGATGCGATCCACGGTCCACGGGTCCGTGCTGTTCACGCCGGGCCTCTCTTCCCTCCGGGCGAAATGATCCGGGATCAGATTAGGGGCCGAGCGTGCGATCGCGATGTGATCGGCGCATGACGATCGATGTGTCTCGCGCGTGACAATCCGTCAATTTCAGTCGGGTGGAGTGCATTTGCCCGTTCTGGCGGGCATGCACCTGACCGCCCCGGCGTCTTCGAGCGGGGTCGTCGCCCGGGTCGGTTTGTTCGACTCCGGCTCCACGGCTCCCGATTCCGGTCGAGCGCTCTCCTGCTTGCGCGTCGCGTCCTCCTGCGCCGGCCCGGCCGCGTCGAGCGGCGGCACCGTCGCCTCGGGGCCGGACGGCATCGACTGCGTCGACGGGGCCGAGGAGATCGACGGCGGCCAAGTCGGCCGAGTCGGCAAGGTGGGCGCAGACGGCGACGTCGGCGAAGTCCGCAAAGACGGTGGGCTCGATGGCATCGTCGGAGTCGACACCCGGCTCGTCGCCGGCGGCACGGGCGCCGCCGGCCCCACGCTCGCCTGATGCGAGGGGACCAAAAACATCCCCGCGCCGATGATGATCGCCAGTACGGCCACCCCGGCGGCCGGCACGGCGAGTCGGCGGCGTCGGCGGACCCGCTTGCCGTCCGCGACGGCGGCGTCCACCACGCTCGGGAAGTCGGGCTCGGGCTGATCGAGGATCAGTTCGAACAGGTCGTGATCATTCATGGCCGGCTCACCGTTCGGACAGCTCCCACATGTGCTCGCCGACGAGTTCGCGCAGTCGGTTCAGGCCGCGCGCGCTCTGGCTCTTGACCGTTCCGGTGCTGATCCGCAAGGCCTCGGCCGTCTGTTCGACACTCCAGTCCTCCCAGAATCGCAGCACGAGAACGGCCCGGTAGCGCGGCGGCAGCCGCAGCAGCGCCGCCCGCAGGGTCAGCCGCAGATCCGGCGACGAGAGTTCCTCGCAAGGCTGGTGTGGGAGCTCGTCGACCGGCTCCTCCCGCCAACGGCCCTTGCGGTGCTGGTCGATGTAGGTTCGCGTCATCACGACGCGGGCGTACGCGTCGACGCTGCCGTCGCGGCGCAGCCGGCCCCAGGCCGTGTACATCTTCATCAACGTGGTCTGGGTGAGGTCCTGCGCCTCGTACCAGTCGCCGCACAGCAGATAGGCCGAACGGCGAAGCTGGGCCTGGCGGGCCTCGGCGTACTCGCGGAACTCCCGTTCACGGGTGGCCTCCCTCACGCGGTCGGCAGCGAAGTGGCCGGGGAGTGGTCGCGGGGGTCGCGCACCGTGGTCTCCTCCTTGCTGGACCCTCGGTTCGGGCAGGCGGCGCCCGGGTGTTGCCGGCGGCCTGTCTGCCCGCGTTTCGAGGGGTCGGTCATCCAGGGGATACGTGCTTCGACGGCCTCGGGTTGCACGACGACGCCGAGATGTTTCGCACGCACCCGGGGCGGGCGGACGGTGCAACGTGGGTCGGTCGGGAGGCGTACTCCTCTGTGCAAGCTTCGGGACCCGATCGGGGTCCGGCGTCCAGCGAAGGGGTACGTACGTGATCAATCGTCAAGATCGGGCGCCCGGCCGGGGGATCCGCCGCGCGGGTCCCGCCGCCGGGGTGCTCGCGACCGTCGGCATCGCGCTGGGCGCCTGGGGCGGCATCGCGCCCGCGTCGGGAACCGGGGAGCCGCGACCGGAACCGGCGTCGGTGATCTCGGTCGAGGCCCGCGATCGGTCCGGCACCCCACCGACGGTCGAAGCCGACGGAGCCACACGACCGGGCGGACCCACGCCGGCTCGATCCACACCGAAGCGTTCCACGGCGGACGGCTTCGGGGTGGTCGGGCCGAGGACCGCCGGCACGCCCGTGCCGGGCAAGCCCCGCGTGGTCGTGCCGGGCCGGGCCGGTGTGGTCACGACCGGGAAGCCGTACGTGGACCGGGACTCCCGCCCGGCCGCCCCGAGCGTGGCGGGAGGCGACCTCTCCCCCGAGGCCCGTGTCACCGCCGGTGCCTACGGCCGCCTCGGGTACGCCTCCCGGCACCTCCCGCGCACTGCCCCGACCGCCCCGCGGGTCGCGTGGTAGAACCTGAATCGTCGCGGGTGACCCATGCCCGTGGTCGAGCTCGAACCCCACCGAGCCCCGAACCTCGAGTCGGGAGCCGGCCCCAGGTCAAGGAGTCGCAGCGTGGTCCCGATCGCCCCGGGTGCAATTCCGTTGCTCGGCCACACCCCGGCGCTGCTGCGTGACCGCTGGGACTTCGTGTCCTCGCTGCGGGCTCACGGGCCGATCGTGCGGATCCGGGTCGGGCCGAAGGAGCTGTACGTCCTCAACGACCCGGCCCTGGTTCGTTGTGTGCTGGTCGAACACGCGGACACGATCGAGCGGGACGGCTTCTTCAAGCAGGCCCGGTTGCACATCGGCGACGGCCTGGCCGCGTCGGACGGGCCGTTGCACCGCAGCCAACGGCGGACCCTGCAACCCGCGTTCCAGCGCTCGCGGATCGGCGGGTACGTCGAGCTGATCCGCCGCCAGGCCGAGGAGGCGAGTGCGCAATGGTTGCCCGGGGCCACGCTCGCTCTCGATCGGGAGATGAGCGAACTCGGGCTCGGCACGCTGGGCCGGTTGATCTTCGGAGAGAACCCGGCGGCCGACGCGGCGGTGGCCGAGGTGCGGCGGTCGTTGCCGGTGTTCATCCAGGAGGTGTTCACCCGCACCGTGTTGCCGGAGTGGGCCAGGCAGTTGCCCACTCCTGGCAACCGGCGCTTCGCAGAGACCGGCCGGCGGCTGCGCGAGGCGATCGCCTCCGCCGTGGACGCGGGCGCGGGGGAGGGTCTCCTGGGCGAGTTCGCCCGCATGGACATGGCGCCCGAACTGGTGCGCGACGAAGTCGTGTCGATGCTGATCGCCGGCAACGACAACACCAACGCCACCCTTTCGTGGGTGTTTCACGAGATCGGCCGGCACGAGGACGTTCGCAAACGCCTGCACGCGGAGCTCGACGAGGTGCTCTCCGGCGGGCCGGTGACCGCCGAGAACATCGGTGCTCTCGTATATACAAGGTGTGTTGTCGACGAGACGCTCCGGTTGTACGCGCCGTGGCTGGTGGTGCGCCGGGCCAATCGCGACGTGGACGTGATGGGACATCACATCCCGCGCGGAAGCGACGTGTTGTACAGCCACCACGCGCTGCACCGCGATCCCGGGCTGTTCCCGCAACCCGAGTGCTTCGACCCGGACCGGTGGACCGAACCCGGCTATCGCGGGCAGGTGCGCGGTGTGTACATGCCGTTCGGGGCGGGTGTGCACCGGTGCATCGGCGAACACCTGTTCCTGGCCCAGATCGTGACCACCGTCGCCGCGGTGTGCGCCCGCTGGCATCTCGAACCCGCTCCCGGCAAGCCGTCCCGGCCCAGGACGAGCGCGCTGCCCCGCCCGGGTCGGCTCCCGGTGCGGGCCGTCCGCCGCAGGAGCTGAGGGCCCGCAGCAACCGAGGTCCACGTCCGGCCGCAGGACCCGAGACCGTTGTCCGGGAGAGGACCGAGGTCGTCGATCGTTGTCCGGGAGAGGACCCGAGGTCGACCGACAGGCCCATACCCGGCCGCCGACACCCCGCGAGCCCGAACTGCCCACCCTGCCAAGCCTCCAGGCGACTTGACGACACTTTCACCCGTTCGTCGGATTCGTCGAGGGGGCCCGAACAAGCGCACACAGCGTGTCGAGTACGGTTCGAAGCGTCGGACCGGCGGTGCGTTATCACGTTCGGGCGATCACGGAGCGCGCAGAACTCGGCCGGCCAACAATTGCCCGAAAGTGCTTGCGGAGCGCCTCGTTTCGGGACCATCGTGGGGCCCGTTCGGTGTCCGGAACGAGATGCTTGCCCGTGATCTTGGGTGGGGTCGGGTTCGTCACATGGCGTCCCCGATCGTGCTGGTTGACGTGGTCGGAAGTCGTACCGGAAAGCTTCGAATGATCGACTTCGGCGGCTGTTTTCGGGCGGTTCACCATTCACCTGACAGTGTGTGTGGTGGAAGATACGAGCGGTAGCTCCGAAGTGGATCACGGTCCGCGCGGAACCTGGGTGGACCCGGCAGAGCAAGGGGGCGGAGCCGGTGGTGAAGGCAGCTACGGAACGGCCATCGGGGAACGGCGTCGTGTCGCAGGGCGCGGCCGCCGGTGCGATGCCGGTGACGCCTACGCGCAGCCTCGGCGCCAGACGCCGGCGGCCGGCGCTCATCGCGCTCTCGGTCGCGCTGATCGCGGCCGGTGGACTCGGCTCGGCGGCGTTCTATCAGATGGGCGACCAACGGGTGCCCGTGCTCGCGGTCGCCCGCACCGTGCCCTACGGCCAGACCATCTCCGCCGAGGACCTGCGGGTCGTGGAGATCAACGACGCGCCGGGACTTCGTCCGATCGGCTCCGGCTCCAAGGCCGCCATCGTGGGCAAACGCGCGGCGGTCGAGCTGCGCGCGGGCACACTGCTGACCTCGGATCAGGTCACCGAGCGGATCGCGATCCAGCCCGGTGAGACGCTGGTCCCGATCGCCGTGGACGCGACCAGGATGCCGGTGCAGCGGGTCACACCCGGCACCCGGATCCTGGTGGTGACGGCACTCCCCGGAGCGGGCGGCCCCGCCAACTCCGCGCCCGCGCAACCGAGCACCATCGCGGCCACGGTGATCCGCTCCAGTACGGGCGACCCGAACTCCGGCTCCGGCAAGTCCGTCCTGGACGTGGCGGTACCCGCCAAGGACGGTCCCGTGCTGGCTCTCCAGGTGTCCGAGGGCAGGTTCTCCATCGTCGTGCTGAACACGGGCAACGCGGACGCGGCGCCGGCCAGGACCGGAGGGGCCCCATGACCGTCGTCGCGGTCACCGGTGGCGCGGGCGCGCCCGGTGCCACCTCGACCGCGCTCGCGCTCCTGCTCACCTGGCCGTTGCCGGCCGGCCGTCGGGTGATCCTGATCGAGGCCGATCCGGACGGGGGTTCGATTCTCGCCGGTGCGCTCCAGGGGCGGGTTTCGGCCGAATACGGCCTGCACCAACTGGGGGTGGCGCATCGTCAGGGAAACCTGGTCGACGCGTTCTTCCGGCAACTGGTGGACCTGTCCGACGGCCGCCGCGAACGGCTGTTGCTGCCCGGCCTCGTCGACCCCACGCAGGCCTCCGGCCTGGCCTATACGTGGGATCCGATCTCGCAGCTCGCGGCCGGCCTGGGCAGCCAGCAGATCCCGCACGACGTGATCATCGACCTCGGCCGGCGCGGCACCACCGGCGCCTCGGCGATCGCCGCGCGCCGGGCCGACCTGGTACTGCCCGTCGTGCGCGGGACGTTGCCCTCGCTGGCCCAGGCGCATCCGCGGCTGGTCGCGCTGCGCAACGATCTCGACACGCACGGGACCGGCTCGGATTCGATCGCCCTCGTGGTGATCGAGCAGGGTCGCTACTCGCGCCAGGAGATCGGCAAGCACCTGGAGACGCCCGTCCTGGGCCTGTTGCCGTTCGATCCCGAGCGCGCACGGGTGCTCTCCGACGGTGAGGGCGATACCGGAAAGCGTTTCCTGCGTTCGAGGTTCATGCGTGCCGCACGCAGCACGGCGGAGGCCGCCCTCGCGTTGGCCGAGCAGCGCCGGATGCGGTTGGCGCCCCGGCCGAGCGGCGGCGGCGAACTGCCGTCCGGGCCCGAGGCGCCCATGCCGAGCGACGGCTGGGCGCAGGCGGCCGCGTACATCCGTCGACCGGCGGACTCCGAGGTCCGACCCGAGGCCGAACCGGCGCACCGGCCGGCCGGCGAGGAGGCGGGTCATGTTCGATAACGCGCGGCCCCTGCACCCGGATCCGCACAACAAACCCGAACCGGAACCGGAACCACCCGCCGAGCCCGGCTACCGCCCGCACATGCACGTCGTGCCCGGGATCCCGGAGGCCGAGGACGTGCTCTACGCGCCGCCGGCCCCGCCGTTGCGTACCTGGCCGGAGGGCTTCCAGCGCAGCGCACCGGGCGACCCCGACGCGGGCCCCGCGCCCACGTGGTCGGCGGGCGCGGGCTCGCTGACCCCCGCCGTCGGGCACATCCCGCCGCCGACGCCCGCCAACGGAACGCCGGTTCCGCCGGCCCACCCGCACGCGCGCATGAACGGCGCGGTCCGGCACCCGGACACCCGGGACGGCATGTTCACCGTGCCGCCGACCGCGAGCGTGAGTGCGAGCGGAGTCGGCACGGTCAGCCGCCGTCCCCCGGCCGGCGCGCCGTCCCCGACGACCGGGGCCGTCAAGCCGCCCCGGAACCCGTCCGGCGAACCCGTGGTGGACCCGGCCGTGGTGCGGATACTCAAGGACCGCGCGGCCGAACAACTGCACGAGTTCGACAAGATGTCGCCCGGGATGACCAACGGGGACCGCGAGCAGCGCGGCCGGGCGATCGTCGCCCAGGTCGTCGCCGAATGGGCCGACGTCACCGCACGCGAGCGCGGCATCTCCACCACCCCCGCCGAGGACCGGGCGATGGCCCGGGCGGTGTGGGACTGGCTGTTCCGGGCCGGGCCGTTGGAGCCGTATCTGACCGACCCGGCCGTGGAGAACATCCTGGTCAACGGCTACGACACGGTCTGGGTCGACTACGCCGACCGGCCGCGTGTGCAGGTACCGCCGCTGACCTCCTCGGACGACGAACTACGCGAGTTGCTCCGCGACCTGGCCCGGCGGCACGGCAGCGGTGAACGCACCCTGTCCACCGCGCAACCCACGCTGGCTCTGCGGCTGCCGGACGGCTCGCGCCTCCAGGCGATCACCGAGGTCACCCCGCACACCTATGTGACGATCCGTCGGCACCGGGTGCGCGACGTACGCCTGGCCGAACTGATCGGCCTGGGCACGCTGGACCGGACCCTGGCCGCGTTCCTGGGCTCGCTGGTTCGCGCGAAGAAGAACCTGATCATCTGCGGGACCCAGGGCGTGGGCAAGACGTCGTTGTTGCGCGCGCTGTCCCACGAGATCCCCCGGGACGAGCGGATCGGTACCTTCGAGACCGAACTCGAACTGTTCCTGCACGAGTTGGGGCACCTGCGCCAGGTGGTCGCGATCGAGGCCCGGGAGGGCAACGGCGAACGCGGCATCGACGGCAAGTCGGCGGGCGAGTTGACCATCGGCGAACTGATCCCGTCCGCACTGCGCATGTCGCTGTCCCGGATGATCGTCGGTGAGGTTCGCTCCAGCGAGATCGTGCCGATGTTGCGGGTGATGACCAACGGCGAGGGCGGCTCGATGTGCACGCTGCACGTGCGCGAGCCGGACATGATCTTCGACCGGATCGCCGAACTCTGCCTGGAGTACGGCGCGCACATGAGTCCCGAACTGGCCTACCGGCTCGCCTCGAACGCCGTCGACTACGTCGTCTTCGTGCGGATGATCGACGAGACGGCGATCGGCGGGAAGCGGCATCGTTTCGTCTCGCACGTCCTGGAGGTGACCGGGATGGGCGAGCACCGCCGCCCGGCCGTGAACACGATCTTCGCGCCGACCAGCGACGATCCGCGTGGTGTGGCCCGGATGTACCCCTCGGACATGCCGGACCTGATCCGGGCCGGTTTCAGCCCGCACCTGTTGGACGAGCCGCACGGCTGGCGTCCGTTGCAGCTCAAGCTGCATCAGGTCGGGTGACGGGCATGGGAGACGCGCTGTTGGTCGCGGTGTGCGGATGCCTGCTGGTCGGCGGTCTGATCGGTCTGGTGGTCGGCATCGTCGGCACCTACGACGATCCGACGCCCAAGCCGCCCGGACGGCTGGAGTTGGCGGTAAGGCGGTTGCGGTCGGGCCCGGTGAGCGCCCGACAGCGCACCGCGCGCCGGATCCGCCTTGGCATCGGCATCGCGGCGGCGGCCCTGGTCTGGTTGTTCACCGGATTCCTGGTGGCCGGGCTGCTCGTGATCGCCGCGTTCAGCGGGCTGCCGTGGCTGCTCGCGCCGACCAAGAGCGATCGCACCATCATCAACCGCCTGGACGCGCTCGCCGAGTGGACCCGGCGGATCGCCGACCTGATCGAATTGGGCGCAGGCCTGGAGAACGCGATCCTCACCTCGCGGGCGACCTGCCCGGAGCCGATCGTCGAGGAAGTCGGCGATCTGGTCAGCCGTTTGCAGTCACGGTGGCGTCCGGACGAGGCGCTGCGCGCGTTCGCCGCCGACCTCGGCGACGCCACGGCGGACAAGATCGCGGCGGCGCTGATCCTGCGCGCCTCGGATCGCGGGCCCGGCTTGGCGATGGCGCTCAAGGACCTGGCCACGACGGTGCGCGAAGAGGTGCGCCAGCGTCGGGCGATCGAGGCGGACCGGGCCGGGGCCCGGATGGCGGTGCGCTGGATCACCTACATCACGCTCGCGGTGACCGGGCTGGTCGTGGTGATCAACCGCGACTACGCGGAGCCGTACGGGACGGCGATGGGGCAACTGGTCCTGCTGCTGATGGCGATGGCTTACGTCGGCACCCTGATGTGGATGCGGGCGCTGGCCACGGACCGGGTCAAGCCACGGTTCCTGGTCGCCGACCCGCGCAGCGTGGTCAAGGCCGCGCAAGCCGTGGACGTACAACAGGCGGACGGCCTGCACACCGCCCCCGTGTTGCGGGGTGAGTGGTCGTGATCCCACCCGTGATGATCGTCAGCGGCTGCGTGCTGGGTGCGGGCGTCGCGCTGCTCGTGCGTGAACTGTGGCCCGCGCCACCGGACCTGGGCAACGCGTTGCATCGGCTCTCCGGAGCGCCCAAGCGGCGCACCGAGCAGACCGGCAGCAAGTACGACGACCAACTCGTCGCGCTGGCCCGCAGGGTCCCGGGCTTTCGGGTGCCGCACCGCGAACTCGACCTGGTCGGCGAGACGGTCGCCCAGTTCGTGCGCACGAAGGCGTTGCTGGCCCTGCTCGGCCTGCTGCTGCCCGCGATGCTTTCCGCGGTGCTGGTGGCAACAGGTATCGGAGTGGCCTTCTACGTACCGCTGTTCCTGTCCCTGGCGGTGGCGGCGGGGATGTGGTTCATCCCGGACTTCGCGCTGCGCGACCAGGCCAAGTTCGCCCGGATCGAGTTCCAGCACGCGGCCGCCGCCTATCTGGACCTGGTCGCGCTCGGCCGCGCCGGGGACGCGGGCCCGGCCGAGGCGCTGGAGCGGGCCGCGGCGGTGGGCGACGGTTGGGCGTTCGTCCGCATCCAGGACGCGTTGGCGCGGGCCCGGGTGGGCAGCGCCGACCCCTGGGACGGACTTCGCGATCTGGCCAAGGACCTCGACCTCCCCGAACTCGCGGACGTGGCCGACATCATCGAGATGGCCGGTACCGAAGGTGCTGCGGTGTACGGCACGTTGCGGGCCAGGTCGCAGTCATTGCGCGTCGAACTCCTCGCGAACGAGCACGAACAGGCGAACGCGGACTCGGAACGGCTCACCGTACCCGGGACCATGCTCGTGGTGATCATGGGGATCCTGCTCGGATTCCCGGCGATATCCCGGATGTTCTCGGTATGAACCAGCTTCGAGGTACGAATTGGCGCCTTGGCGCGAATCGGCCTCTTGGTACGAATCAGTTTCTCGGCACGAATCAGCTTCTCGGTATGAACCAGCCTCGGACCCCGAGCCGTTCTCCGGAAGGAGTACAGGCAATGCAGATCGGTTCCTCGTCCCCCGCGGTGCTCGATCGCGTGGAGACCGCCGTACACAAACTGGCCCCCGCCCCGATCGCCTTCGTGTTGATCGTCACGGGCGGTGTGGTGGACCGCTACCGACGGCTGCGCAAGGAGCGCGACCACGGAGCGGTCAGCATCGAGACGGCGATCATCGTCGCGGTGCTGATGGTGGCCGCGGTCAGCGTCGCGGCGGTGATCTACACCATGTACAAGAAATACCAGGATGGGCTGAAGAAGTCCGACGACAAGTACCAGGAGCCGGTACCCAACGCCGACTAGCGATTCGGACCACGTCTTCGTGAGCAAGGTGCCACACGGCCACCCCTACGACGCGATCCGGCGCCGTCTGCGCAAGGCAGGCGGGCCGGATCGTGGTGGCATGTCCATCACCATGGCGATCGTCTTCCCGATGTTCATCCTGGTCCTGCTCGCGGTGATCCAGGGCTGCCTGTGGTGGTACGCGCGCGAGGTCGCGATGCAGGTCGCCAAGGAGAGCGTCGAGGAGGCGCGGCGTCGCAATGGCGACATCCCGGCCGCGGAACAGCGGGGGCGGGATGTGGCGAAGGACCTCAGCGGGGGAATGCTCAAAGACCTGAAGGTGATTCCGAAGCGCGAGGGAGACGTGCGGATCAGGGTGACCGTCCGCGGTACGTCGTTGTCGGTCGTGCCGGGGATCGGGAGTCTGACCATCACGCAGCACGCGGACGGCGTCGTCGAGCGGTGGACGACAGCGGGCCGATGAGGATCCGGGGGGCGAGGGTGTACAGGGGGAGCCTGCGGGCGGACGAGGGGTCGTTCGCCCTGGAGGCAGCGGTACTTGCGCCGGTGTTGATCGCGTTCCTGTGTCTGGTCATCGCCTTCGGGCGGATCTCGGTGGCCGGCAACGGGGTGGACGCGGCGGCGAAGGCGGGCGCGCGGGAGGCGTCGATCTCGCGCGACGGAAGTGACGCGAAGGGTCTGGCGGAGGAGGCCGTGGAGAGATCGCTGCGGCAGGAGGGGGTCGGCTGCCCCAGGAGTCGGCGCACGGTCGACGTGAACGTCGACGGCTTCAGCGCCGCGGTCGGTACGGCGGCGACCGTCACCGTCACCGTCACCTGCAACGTGTCGCTGTCCGACATCGCGTTCCCCGGCATCCCCGGGTCGAAGACGATGCGGGGCAGCTTCACCTCGGTGATCGACACCTACCGGGAGAGGACGAAGTGACGACCCGCCGGCGTGTTCACGCGTACGCCGAGGGCGTCACCGGCGACCCCCGGGACCGGGGCTCGTTGGCCATCATGCTCGCGATCATGATGGCCGTGATCATCCTGCTTGTCGGGCTGGTCCTGGACGGCGGCGGCAAGCTGCGTACGGATTCCAGGGCCGACGCGTTCGCGCAGGAGGCCGCCCGCGCCGCAGGGCAGGCAATCGACCCCACCAAGGCCATTCCGGGCACCGCGATCGTGGTGCCGAGCGAGGACGCCAAGCGCGAGGCGCGCAACTACCTCGCGTCCATCGATCCCGGTGCCATCGTCACCGTGACACCCGACGGCCGCAACGTCGACGTCTGGGTGACGCTCCACTACAAGACCAAGGTGGCCGCCTTCTTCGGCGTCTCCACCGTCACCGTCAGAGGCCATGCCCGTGCCGGGCTCGTCCATGGGATCCAAGCCCCGGAGGACGCACCGTGACCGTTACCCAAGGCCCTCGTCCCGGCTCCGGTCCCGGTACCCGGGCGCACGCTCGCAGCCGCGACGACCGCGGCCGACGCCGTGGACTCGGCCGCTTCCTCTTCGACTTCGTACGCGGCCTGCTCAGCCTCGTCGTCCTGCTCGCGTTGCTGGTCGGCCTGCCCGCGCTGCTCGTCGTGGCCACCACGACGTTGTTGCCGCACCGCCTGCCGGGACTGGACGAGGTCACCAAGATCCTCACCGAGCCCGACGACGGGAGCGGCTTCATCGCCGCGCTCGCGATCATCGCGTGGATCGCGTGGTTGTGCTTCGCGATTTCCGTCGTGGTGGAAATCCCGGCGCAGGTACGGGGGTTGTCCGCGCCGCGGATTCGCGGTCTGGGCTGGAGCCAGAAGGCGGCCGGCGCGCTGATCGGCGGCATCATGTTGCTGCTGCCCACCGGTACCGCGTTGGCGGCCGGCGAGGCACAGGCGGCTCCGCATCCGTCGGAGCGTGTCGCGAGCGCGCCGAGCCGCACTGTCGAGCAGGAGATCCCGGTCCGGGTACAGGATCCCGGGACGAGCGCCGGACCCACGCACACCGTGCAGCGCGGCGACTCGTTGTGGACGATCGCCGAGGAGCGGCTGGGCGACGGCAAACGCTGGACGGAGATCGCCAAGCTCAACGACGGCAAGGTGATGGCCAACGGGCAGAAGTTCGACTCGGCGGACTATGTCGAGGAGGGCTGGGTGCTGACGCTGCCCGCGAACGCGGCGCCGCCCGCCGAGGTCAAGTCCGCGCACGCGCCGGACAATGGACCCGGGGACCGGCGCGACGACCGGAAGGCGCTGCCGCAGACGGTCACGGTCAAGCCGGGCGACACGTTGTCGGACATCGCCGAGGAACTGCTGGGCGACGGCGACCGCTATCCCGAGATCTTCGCCGCGAACAAGGACAAGCCGCAGCCGACCGGTTCGGCCCTGACCGACCCGAACGCGATCGAGCCCGGCTGGACGCTGTCCATCCCGGGTGGTGGAGGCACCGACGCCCAGCAGCCGCAGGCACCCCAGCAACAGCCTCCACAGCAACAGCCTCCACAGCAACAACCGCCGCAGCAGGCACCACCTCAGCAGCAGGCGCCGCAGCAACAACAGGGTCCGCAGCAACAAGCTCCGCAACAACAAGCTCCGCAACAGCAGGCGCCGCAACAGCAACAACACCCGCAACAGCAGCAGAAGCCGTTCGTCGAAACCCCGCCGCAGATCGCCAAGCAGGACCCGATCACCGTGCCGAGCGCTCCCGCCAAGCCGAGCCAGGCGCCGACGCCGAAGCAGAACGCGGAGAACACCAATCCCACCGGGAGCCGTGCCGAGGCGCCAAGCCCGGGTGGAGACGAGCGTTCGCTGCCGGTCGGCGCCATCGCGTTGGGCGCGGTGGGCGCCGCGGCGGTGCTGGGCGCGTTGCTGGTGCGCCGTCGACTGCAGCAGTCGGTGCGTCGGGACGGCCGGCGGATCGCGATGCCGGCGCCGGAGGCCGCCGACCTCGAACAACAACTGCGCGCCACCGAAACCCCGGACGCGCTCGACCTGTTCGACCGCACGCTCCGCACGTTGTGCGCGCGGATGTCGGACACCGGACGCACCCTGCCGTTGATCGACTCGGTGCAGCTGACCGACCGTCAACTCGAACTGCACCTGGCCGCGCCGTCACCGCCGCTGTATCCGTTCGAGGCGGTACACGGCGACCACATGCACTGGACCTGCCCGGCGGACGCCGAGTTGCTGCACAGCAGCGCGGCGGCCAACGTCCCGGCGCCCTACCCCGCGCTCGCCGTGCTCGGCGAAACCGACGACGGCAGGCAACTGCTGGTGGACCTCGAATCGCTCGGCGTGGTCGGACTGACCGATGGCTCGGGCGAGGACAACCTCGCGGTGCTGCGCGCGCTGGCGGTCGAACTGCTCTCCAACGTGTGGAGCGACGACCTGTGCGTGACCGTGGTCGGCTTCGGTCGCGAACTGCGTGACGTGGAGCGTGAGGGTCGGCAACAACTGCGCTACGCCTACTCGCTGGACGAGGCGCTGGGCCGCCTGGCGACCTGGTCCGACGAGGTGGTCGGCCTGCTCGACGACGCCAAACTCACCTCGCCGCGCCAGGCCCGTACCAAGGGCATCCTGCCCGACACTTGGCCGCCGGAGATCGTGCTGTCCCTGGAGCCGCTGACCGAGGCGCACGTCCCGCACATCCAGCGGTTGACCAACACCTATCCGCGCGCGGCCGCCGCGATCATCGCGCCGATCCACGCCGAGCCCTGGCTCAGTGGGCTCGGTGTGACCCGGCTGCCCACGATCCCCGGTGTGGTGACGCCGAGTCGGATCAACACGGACGTACACGTGCAGCGGCTCGAAGACCGGCAATACCAGGCCCTGGTGAGCATGTTCACCGTCTCCAAGGATCTGGACGGCGTGCCCGCCGAAGAGCCGTTGATCCCGGTTCGACGTCCCGCACGCGAGCCGGAACCGGCACACGCGGGGGCCGCGTCCGTCGGCGGCAGCATGTCCACGGCCGCGTGGTCCGCGGTCGGCGGCATGGAGCGGCCGGCCCGGGTGGGCGGCGGCGTCGCGACCGAGGCCGATGCCGGGGCCGATCCGGTACCCGGCTACTACCAGCCGGATCCCACCGATCCGGAGCCGGACGAGCGGGCGTTCGCCGCACCCGGACGACCCACGGGCGGGTCGGGTCGGGATGGGCGGGCCGGTTCGGGCTCGGGTGCGGGCTCGGGTCCCGGATCCTGGGGCACGGCCGTATATCCGCTGCCCGGTGGGCCGTTGGCACCTCCGGAGCGGATCGAACGACGGCTCGGATCGACCGAGGACACCGGTTCGCTGCCGTTGCCCTGGCTGCCCGAGGACCCGCACGAGTACGACGCGCAGTCCCCCGACGAGGTCGAGCGCCCCTACGAACCGGAGTTGTTCCAGCCGCCGGTGGTCGGTCCGGACGGCACCGACCCGGCAGAGCCGGCGGCGTACCCGCAATCCGCGCAGGAAGCAAAGGCGGCGGCCGACGTGGGCGCCGGGGAATCGACCGACTCGGAGCCCGGGTACGCGGATCAGTCATATGCCGAACCGCCCTATGTGGAAACGCCGTACGCGCATCCGCCATATGGCGGCGAAGCGCCCGTGGCGCCATCCTTCGAGGAGCCGGCCGTCGAGGGGTCGGTCCGTACCGGGTCGGTGTACGCCGAACCGAACGCCCAGGAGGCCGTCGACGCCATGCCGGACCGGCAGGAATCGGCTTCGGGGACGATGGAATTCGAGGTGGCCGCGCTCGGGACTCCGGTGTCCGAGGCGGCGGACCCGGCGGACGCGACACTCGGCGAACCGGTTTTCGGAGCGCCTGTGTTTTCGGAACGCCGCGATGCGCACGACCCGTTGGTCGACGAGCGGACGCCCGAGGACACCGGACACGACGAAATAGGACTCGAAGGGGTGGACGATCCCGAGGATCACCCCTACGCATCCGCCGGGGATGCCGGACCACCGGCCGACTCGGTGGCGGCCGCAGAGGCCCCGGACGAGGGAACAGCAGTGCCGATCGAGGCTCGGACCAGCACTGGAGAACAAGCCGTGCCGTGGGATGTCGAGGAGGCCCCGGAGGGCGCCTTCGCGGCCTACCCGGCCCATGCCGCCAACGGACACGGCGGCGTTCGGGCCGACGTGCTCACCGGCCCCGGGGTCCAGGTCCTGGGCCCGGACGACGAGGTCGACCTGATGCAGGGCGGCGAGCGCGGACGGACCGCTCCGGCGCCGGCCGAGCGGACACGCGCGGTGCCCCCGACGGTGGATGCCCCCGCGGGCGGCGTCGAGATGCCGTCGGCCGAGTACTGGGGTGCGCCGGGCCAGGTCCAGGAGGGCCTGGCCGTTCAGGAGGGCCCGACCGTCCAGGAGGGGCTGACCGCCGAGGACTCCGGGATGTTCCTGGTGGTCGCGCCGGAGGCGGAGGCCGCCGTGGTGGACGCCCCGGAGGTGGGTTCGACGTGGGACGTCGCGCCGCCGGTCGCCGCGCTCCCGGCCGAGGCGCCGGTCGCGCCGGGCCTGGCCTCGGAGGGCTTCGCGCCGACCTACCCGGAGATTCGGATCCTGGGTCAGGTCGATCTGATCGGTGTGGGCGAGGAGGTCGAGCACGGCCGACGCGCACGGCTCACCGAACTCGGCGCGTGGATCGCGCTGCACCCGGGCCGTCCGCTGACCGAACTCGACGCCGCCGTGTGGCCGCTGGGGGTCACCGCCACCGCGCGCAACTCGGCGATCAGCCAACTGCGCCGCTGGGTGGGCATCGGACAGGACGGTACGAGCCACCTGCCGGCGGCGGTCGGCGGCGGGGGCTATGCCTTCGGGCCGGGCTTCGCGTGCGACTGGTTCCGCTTCCGTGAGTTGGTGGCGCCCGGCCTGTACGGGAACCACGAGGTGGCGATGGACTACGCGAGGGCGCTGGACATAGTGCGCGACGCGCCGTTCGACGGGGTGGGCCCGCGCCGCTACGTCTGGGCCGAGCCGTTCCGTCAGCAGATGATCGCCGAGATCGTGGACGTGGCTGCCCGACTGGCGGACTACCACCTGGACAACCACGACCCGCAGGCCGCCAAGCGGGCCTGCTCGGTCGGCCTGGTGGTGTGCCCGGAGTCGCAGATGCTCTACCGCACGATGTTCCGGGCGACGCACATAACCGGCGATCGTGCCGAGTTGGACTACTACGTCGACCGGTTGGACGGATTGCTGGCCGGCCTGGGCGCGGAACCGGAGCCGCTCACCGTGGAGTTGCTGCGGGACCTGTTGGACGACTGACCCGGCGGCGGGCGGATCGGCGAACCGCGCCGCTCCGCCCGCCGGATCGGGCACCGGGCGGGCCTGGTGCCCGGGCCCGGTCACGCCCCGCGAATCAGCATCACCAGTACTGCCGCGCCGAGCAGGAACGGGCCGAACGGGACTACGCTGCCCCGACCCGCGCGCCGGGTCGCGGCGAGGGCGATCGCGTACAGGCCCACGCAGACGTACGCCAGGACCAGCCCCTGGACGAGCGCGGCCCAGGACAGCCAGCCGAGCACCAGGCCGACCAGGCCGGCCGCCTTGGCGTCGCCGAGGCCGATGCCCAGACCGCAGAGCGCGAGCACGAGGTGCAGGGCGTACGCCGCGGCCATCGCGAACAGCGCGCGCAGGTAGGCGTCCCAGTCGAGCGGGGCGAGCAACAGCGCGGCGAGCACGGGATAGCCGGGCAGGGTCAGCGGATCGGGGAGCCGCATCAGCCTGGCGTCGCACACCACGAGTGCCGAGGCGAGCAACACGAAGGCCAGAAAGGCGGGCAGCACCGCCTGGATGCCCACCCGCCACGACAACGCGCCGGCGGTGAGCACGAACGCGCCCGCGATCACGAGTCGGTCGCGACGCAGCACGCCGGCGGTGTCCGCGTCGAGATGAATCGGAGATATCCGCACGGCATCGGATCCTGTCAGACAGACGACGGACTCGGCACCGGGCCCGCGGGACTCGGACGCCGCCGCAGTGCCATCCGGGTGGACTCCCCACGCCGTCCCCGCACCGGATCGACCGGCGCGCCGGGACGGATCGGGCCGGATCGGGGTCGAATCCGGATCGAACCGGGAGCGAACCGGGATCGGGTCGCACCCGCTTGTGCCGGAATCCGTACCGAGGCAGCCGGTCGGGCGGCACACTGGGGACGTGTCCAAAACCATGGCGTTCGACCCGTTCCGGCAGCCACCTCTCGCGTCCGCACCGGAGTTCGGAACCGGCGGTACGACGTCGGACGACGGCGTGTACGTGTTCGACGACGAGCGCATCGTGCTGGCGGTCAACGTGGCGCTGGCGACTCGGCGGCCGTTGCTGGTCTTCGGGCCTCCGGGGTCGGGCAAGTCCACGCTCGCGCCGAACGTCGCGCGTCACCTGGGGCGGGTCTGCCACACCGAGGTGATCACCGCGCGCACCGAACCCGATGACCTGCTGTGGCGGTTCGACGCGCTCCGTCGGCTCAACGACGCGCAGGTCCGCGAGGTCGCGCCGACCATCGGCGCGTACTGCGCGCAGGGCGTGTTGTGGAAGGCTTTCGATCCATATCGCACCATGTCCGGTCGGGCCGCGCAGGCGCCGGAGGACGGGCCGGTGTACGGCCGGCACACCGGTCCCGCTCCGCTGTCCGTGGTGCTGATCGACGAGATCGACAAGGCCGATCCGGACCTGCCGAACAGCCTGCTGGTACCGCTCGACACGCTGCGCTTCACCGGCCCGGACGGCGAGGAGGTGCGCGCGCGCCCGGGGGCCGAGCCGCTGGTGGTGATCACCAGCAACAACGAACGGGAGTTGCCCGCGCCCTTCGTGCGCCGCTGCATCCTGCTCTCCCTCGAAGCCCCGGATCGCACACATCTGTTGAAGGTGGCGAGCGGTCATCTCGGCGCCGCCTACGACGAATCCATGGCCGAGCAGGTCGCCGACCATCTGCTGAAGATCGCCAACGAATCCGAGTCGGCTCCGGGGCCGAGCACGGCCGAGTTCCTCGACACGCTGCGCGCGTGCCACGAACTGGGCGTCACCGCGGGCAGCCGCACCTGGGACCTGGTCGTGGAGGTCGCACTGAGCAAGGGACGAGGGAGCGCGAGGCCACGCGGGTGAGCGCCGGACGGGGACAGGTCCATCTCGGCGACCTGGTCCGGGCGATCGTCGCGCTGGAGGTCACCGAGGTCGATACGGCGATGGAGATCGCCCGGGTGCTGGGCTTGTCCACGGCGGCCGACTCGTGCCAGCCGGAGGGCACTTCGGCCCGGACTCCGCCGGCGGCGGACCCCGACGAGCCGGGCGGGACGCGGGACGAGTCGCCTGCCGTCGTGAGCGCGCCCGTGCCGCCGCCGCGGGAGGCAGACGGGGGCTGCACGTTGCTGGTGCTGCGTGAACCGAGCCCGGGTTCCGGCCTGGTCGTGGCGGCCGAATCGGATGGGGTCGACGTACAACGGTTGCTGGACTCCGGTTCGCGCGATGGCGCGCCCGAGCCGGTGTGGCCGGAGCGCTGGGCGCCGGGGGTGATGTTCGCGGCGACGTCGACCGACGTGATCGGCCGCGTATTGGACGAACGTGCGCTGGTGCGCGGGGTGGCCGATCGCGGGCTGGTCCGAACGCTGCCCTTCCGAGCGCGGCCGACCACCCGGCTGGGCATACAACTCCTGTTGGATGGGGGCGAGTCCATGCGGCCGTTCCGGTTCGACCAGCGGTGGTTGCGCCAACTCGCGGATGCGGTGGTCGGGCGGGACCGGGTCGAGGTGCTGCGCTTTCAGGGAACCCCGTGGCGCGGCGTGCGTGCGGTCGGGCGCCGTGTGCCGGTGGCCTACCGGGCGCCGGCGGCGGGTACGCCTGTGGTGCTGGTGTCGGATCTGGGGCTGCGCAGGCTGCCGTTCAGTGCCGCCGCCGCGGCCGGTTCGACCGAGTGGCGGGATTGGATCGACGCGGTACGCCGTGCCGGATGTCCGGTGGTGTGCCTGACGCCGTACGAGGCGCGGGCGCATCCGTGGGCGCTGCGCCGGCGCGTGGCGATGGTGCCGCTGGATCGGCGGACCTCGATTCGCGCGGCGCGGCGGGAGACTCGGCGGGCGGGGGAGGGGGTGCGGCGATGACAGGTCCACGCGAGCCCCTCGACGCGCGCCCGGCACCCGCCCGCGACGCGCGGCCGGACGAGGATGCCCCGCCGGACCTCGACAGCCCGCCGGACGGCGTCGAACCCGACGGATCGGCGGAGTTGCGCTATCTGCGGTGGCTGGCCGAGACTGATCCGCCGTTGTACACGCTGGCCCGGGCCCTGTGCCTGGCCCCGCACGCCGCGCCGGCGTTCGTTCGGCGGGCGCGCCTGACATTCGTCCCGGACAGTGCGGCGGGGCTGGAGGCGGACCTCTGGTTCTCGCCGCTGATCGAGTCCGCCGACGCGCGGGCCATGGTGCTCGATCCGCTGATCGCGGCCGGGTTGCGGCACGATTTGTCGCGGGACCGGCGGCAGTGGAAGGCGGTGCTCTCCCTGACCGAGGACATGCAGCGCGAGGCACCGGAGTTGGTCCGGCGCTACACGCGACTCGCGCTGGCCGACGCCGGTGAGCGGTGGGTGGACACAGAGGCCGAACTGGCGGGCTTTGCCGCCGGGATCTCGGCCGGTGCTCCCGACGGCGCGTCGGCCGACGATCTCTCCCGTTGGCTCGTGCACTTCCTGCCCAGGCTGCCCCGAGTGCTCGAGGACGCCGCACCGGCCCGCACGCTGCTGATCTCGGCGGCGGCCCGGCTGGCGGTCGATCCGCCGGGCTGGGTGGTCGATCGGCACGGAACGGCCCGGGTCGCGGCGGCACGGGCGGCCGCGACCCGGATGCCGGTGCGGGGCCGCGCGGAACTCGGGGTGCGGCTGGACGATGCCGGCCTGACCCTCAGCCGCCCGCCGGCACCGGGGTCGCGGGTGCTGGAAGTCCCGGACGGGGAACGGGTACGGGTCGAGTTGGCGGGACCGGGGGAGGCTACGACCCAGGGCCACGTGGTGGAGCTGGGAACCGACGAGTCGGTTCGGGTGCCGGTCGCGGTGTTCGCCGAACTCGCCGTGAAGTCCACCGATCGGGACCCGCTGACGGGCCGCCGCCTCATGAACACGGAGACGGTCTTCGGGGCCACGGACGCGTCGGCGGACGGCCGGCTCCGAGCGGCGCTGCGTTCGGCGGGTGAGGGGACGGAATTGCTGCTGTGGCAGGGAAAGCTGCGCCGGACCGTACCGCTCCAGGGAACTCCGCGCCTGCTGCGGGTAGATGACCGGACCGGGACGGTTCTGCTGGTGGCCGAGGATCGGTTGCTCGTCGTGCGGACCGAAGGGGCCGAGACGGTGTCCATCGGCGGCCTGGGGGAGATCCGTGACGCGGTCGTCGCCACGCCCGACCGCTTGTCGCCGACGCGGTGGGTGGTCGTGGCCAACGAGCATGGCGTGTGTATGGTCCGGCCGGACGCACCGATGGATCCGCCGACGTACCTGTCCCGGTCGGCCGAAGTGGGTCTGCGGATCTGGGTCGGGGCCGAGTCGTCGGAGCTGGTGATCGTGCGTGGTGGTGTGGAACCGGAGTTCGTCGACCTCGCGGGAGGCGGTGCGATCCGGTCCGAGGCACGCGCCGACGTGCTGCCGGTGACCGCGATCACCAGCGCGCACGGCGGCCGTCCGCTGCTCTTCGCGCAGACCGGCCCGCAACTCGTGCTGATGCCGACCCCCGACACGACCCATGTCGTCCGGGGCGGCGGCCTGAGCACGGACATCGTGTCCGTCGCGATCAGCCGCGGCGGAGCCGGGACCGCGGCCGTGGACCGGGCGGGCCGGTTGCTGAGATGGGACGGTACGACGATGTCGGGTCGCATGCGCGAAGTGCCGCTGCCGTTCCCGGCGGTGAGCATCTCGGCGGCGAGTCCGTGGGAGTTCACCGTGGTCGGCCGAGGCGGCCCGGTCGAACTGCGGGCCGAGGACGGCCGGACCGTGCTGCTCACGCCGGCCCGGAACGCGGACCCGGAAACGGGTTGGCTGCTGGACACCCTGGTCGCCACGATGCCCGTGCGTGCCGCAGACCTGGAGTCCGTCGTGCGCTCGGGCATCGGCTGCGTATGCCTACCCGTGCCGATACGGGAATCGACCCCCGGGCGTCCCGGCTCGGTGGCCGCCGGGGAGATCCTGCGCGCGGCCGGGGCGGCCGGCATCAGGATGCTGGTCGATGTGCAGGTCGCGCCCGGTTCGGACGCGGTCCGGAGCGGCCGCGGACCCCGATTGTTGCGCTACTGCGCCGAGTTGCTGGCGGCGGGCGCCGCAGGCGTACGGGTGTTGCCGTCGCGTCCGGTTTCCGGCGGCGACACCTCGACCGGCCGGGGCGACCCGACGGTGGAATTCCTGCGGGCGCTGCGGCGGTTGGTGGACGAGCATCCGGGGCGGGTGCTCGTGCTCGATCGCGGCGCGGTCGGCGAGTCGGCGCCGCGTGCGGGTGACGAGTGTTGCCATCTCGTGCTCGCCCAGGGCACTCGATCGGTGCCGCAGGCGCTGGCGCTCATGGAGACCGGGCAACCGTTCGCGGGCGCCGTACCGGATTGGACCCTGTCGCTGTCGACCGGGATCGGGAGGGAACCGACGCGTGCGGGGGCGATGGCCTCGGTCGCGCTCGCGCTACCGGGACTTCGGGCCGTGGCCGGGCTGCCTGTCGGTCCCCCGGGCGACGCCGTCGCGGCGCTGCTGCGGGTGCGCGGACGGGAGCGGGCACTTGCCCGGGGCACCGCGACACGACTGGGCTCCGGCGACTCGGACGTGGTTGTGCTGTCGCGGCGCTACGAGGACGACATCGTGGTCTGCGTGGCGAACCTCGGTACACGGCGAGGCACCGTCGCGCTGACCACGCCCAGTCTGCCGCCCGGCAGGCTCGTGGACCTGCTGGACCTCTCGGGGCCGCAACCGACGCGCACGCTCGGCGACAGGTCGCCGGCGATGGTCACCCTCGCCGCCCACGAATACCGCTGGTTCCGGCTGCTGACGTCCAACGAGCTCTACGCGAGCCGCTCGTGACGGCCCATCACGCCTTCGACCGGCCGGGTGCCGCCCCGACACCTCGTCCGCGGATCTTCGTCAGCCACAGCACGCGGGCGAAGCCGGGACAGGTCTGTTGTCGATGCCTGGAAGCGCGCGACGCGTTGGTCGAACGGTTGAGCGCCGAGGGCTTCGAGGCCGTGTACGACAAGGACTTCCTGCGCAGCGGCGACGGATGGCAGCAGGAGATCGCGCTGGAACTGCACGGCAGTCAGGCCACCGTGCTGCTGCTGTCCCGGCACGCGCTGGAGTCGGCGAACGTCGGCTACGAGGCCGGCATCGCGGACGGCAGGCGGCGGGTCGACGCCCGATATCGCTTCATCGCGCTGAAGTTGCCGGACGTGCGCCGCGTCGATCTCGCCGCGAGCGCGCTCAAGGCGATCCATCTCGGCGAGGTGGACATGTGCGACTGGGCCGACGACGAGATCGCCGGCGGTCGGCTGCCCGCCAAGCTGTGTGCGGATCTGGCGCAGATCCGGCTTTGGCACCTGGACCGCTCCTCGCCCACGCGCAACGCGGTGACCTCCGCGCTGGGCGAGGCGTACGAGGGACCGCTTCGGGCCGCCGCGGAGGTGCTGGGGGTGCGTGAGCGGCTCGACCGCGAAGTGCTCCGTGAACGGCTCAGCGAGGCGTTGTTGACCGAGCGCGCTCCTGCGCCCCGGCGCGAACCCGACCCGCTGGTGCGGGCGCTGGGCGAGGTGCTGCCGGTGCTGCGGTCGGAGCCGGCGGGCACGGTGGCCGACCTCAGTGTGGTGTACGCGCGGGTGCCCACGCTGGCCGCCGCGCAACTGGGCGAGTTGCGCGGGCGCGAGGACGGGCGGGTCGCCGTGCTCACCGCGACGCGCGACGGGACCCTGCGGGCGTACCTGCTCCGCGCCAGCGGACATCCGCGTCCGTGGCCGCATGTGGAGGTCACGGTGCCGGCCGGCGCCCGGATGGCGGCGGGTCTGGTCGCCGCGATCCGGGACGCGGTGGCGGGGTACATGGACTACGACGGCTACGACGACCCGGAGTTGGAGGGCGAGGTCGGGTTCCGTGAGGTGATCGAGGCGCACGCACTGGAGACCGGACCGATCGTGGTGGTCATCCGGCACCTGCCGGACGCGGCGTTGGTGCGTGAGCTGCGGGTGGCCTTCCCGTGCCTGCTGTTGTTGTTCCTCACCGACCGGGTCGGCGCGTGCGGACCGGTGGAGGCGATCGAACTGGCGCCGTTGACACCTTCCGGTGAAGGGGAGTTGAGGCGTACGCACGGCCGGGCGATGCTTCTGGCCGGACTTCCGGAACGACCCGATCCGCCCAGGAGGCCCGCGTGACCGTCGGTACGGATCCGGTGCTCGAACAGACCTGGCACGCGCAGCGTCGCTGGTCGCTCGCCGCGTCGGCGGCCAAGGCGTCGGTGCAGCGATGGCGGCTGGTCCGGCTGATGTTGGGGGTTGCCGGCGCGGTATCGGTCACGGCGGGTACGCAGGTGTCCGGTGATCCGGGCAAGGTGCTGTCACTGATCGGCGCGCTGTGTGTGGGACTGGTTCCGCTGGTGACGTCGCTGCGGCTGCCACCGGCCCGGATCGAGGCCTGGACGCGGCTGCGTTCGGTCAGCGAGGGGCTCAAGAGCGAGGTCTACCTCTACCTGACGGTGAGTGATCCGTACGCGGGCGCGGTGGCCGAGCGTCGGGCGCGATTGTCCGCACGGCGTGCCTCTTTCGAGGACGAGGCGGGCGAACTGCTGGGTTTGCTGCCGGTGTTGGCTCCGGCGGAACAGCCGGCGCCGCCGGCCGTGCACGATGTGGACGGCTATGTGCGCGAGCGGATCGACGTTCAGGCGGACGGCTACTACCGGACGCAGGTGTCGCGGATGCGGCGGGGGTTGGCCCGGATCCAGTTCGCCGAGTTCGTGTTGGCGCTCACCGGCATGGCGCTCGCGGCGGTGGCGGGCACGGTGGGTGGCGGTCGGCTCGGGGCATGGGTGCCGGTGGTTACGACGGTCTCGGCGTCGGTGATGTTGTACGGATACGGCGTTCGGTACCAGGAGAACCTCATCTCGTTCGCCCGGACCGCCGAGCAGTTACGCCGGTTGCGCGACGATCGGGTGGCGCGGATGCCGCTGGATCCGGCCGAGGAGGCGCGGTTCGTGGAGCGGTGCGAGAACGTCATCTCGATCGAGACGCAGGGGTGGATGGCGCGGGCGGCGCACGCGGATCCGGGGCCGCCGCAGTAGGCGCCGCGGAGGCGGGGGTTGGTCGACCGCGTCGCGAAGTGGCCGTCTGTGTGTGGTACTTCCGACGCGCAGTCAGGCCGTCCGCGTGCGCAGGTGGGTGGCGGCCGGGTTGTGCGGGTCGTCGGCGTAGCCGTGCGCGGGTTCGTCCGGGACGACGTCGGGCACGGTGTAGGGGGCGGATCGCAGGCCCCAGTCGTAGTAGCCGCGGATCCAGTTGCGCATCCCCTCGACGCTCATCTCGACGGCGATGCGTTCGGTCGTGCCCAGACCGAGTTCGCCGCAGATCTGCGGCATGTACGCCTGGAGCGTCATGAACGTGTCGAGCTGCTCGTACGTCATCCTGGTCGCCTCGCGCAGTGCGACGTCGTGTGAGCAGTCCAGCCGGTCGCGCAGGACCATGACCAGGTTGTGCGACGCGACCCGGCGGCCGCGGCGGCCCGGTGACTGGATGTCGTTGATGTAGGCGATCGTGTCGGTCGCGGCCTCGCGCAGCCTGCGCATGAGCGGGTGGGCCTGGATCTGGGCGGGCACCTCGAACCTGCGGCTGCGTTCTATCGCGTCGAGCGAGTGCGGTATGCCGGCGGTGTTGCGGCGCATCACGCGATAGCTGTCCAGATCGGGTACCGCCCGGGAGGCGCTCATCCGCAGCTCGGACGCGTGCGAGGCGAGGAATCGGGCCCAGCTTGCCGCGAACCGGTTCTGCCAGGTCACCGAGGTGCCGTCGGACATCGAGGCCCAGACCTCGGACCAGGCCAGGGTGATCGGGGAGACCAGGTCGGGCGGGGTGCCGGGTTCGCGGAACGGGATGGTGATCAGTTCGCGGGCGATCTCGGCGACGCGGTCCGGGCGTTCGGGGGACCGCGGGCGGGCGGCGGGGCTGCCGAGAGGGGTGCTGTCGGTGCCGGACCGGGCCCTGGTGCGGGCGTCGGCGTCCGGGTCGGCGTCGCAGTCGTCGTCGAACAGGAAGGCGAGCGCGAACCAGTTCATCAACATGAACTGGTCGTCGGGCGACGCGTGCGGGTAGGTGCGGCCGACGGCTTCCGGCAGGTCCCACGAGGTGTATTCGCGCAGACCCGCGTCGGTGCGGATCAGGCCGCGGTCGCGGACCCAGTCGAGGTGGCGGCTCCGGGCTTGGTCCAGGTACGGACTGATCGGGGCCTCGAACGGAATCGAGAACAGCACATCCTGCGGCACCTGGTCTCCCACCCGTTGCGTGATCATTGTTATGCCGCATCGGCGTCGCCGGCGCAAGATCCTTTGCGTGTGCGGAGAGTGACGTCGACGGGCGCTTCGGCACGTGCGGTGATGCTTGTGCGGGCACGTGCGGTGATGCGTGTGCGGGCCGTGTCGTGGTGCTGCGTGCACGAGGCTCTCGCGGACGGGCTCGGGGGTCAGGCCGCGATGTGAGCGGTGCTCTCGGTGGAGAGCAGTGCTTTCAGATCGTGCACGGCGGCGCGGCCGGCCCGGTTGGCACCGATCGTGCTTGCCGAAGGACCGTACCCCACAAGGTGGATGCGCGGGTCGCGCGCGGTGTGCGTACCGTCCATCCTGATGCCGCCGCCGGGCTCGCGCAGGTCCAGCGGCGCCAAATGCCGCAGTGCAGCGCGGAATCCGGTCGCCCACACGATGGCGTCGGCGCGCACCGACGAGCCGTCGGCCCATTCCACTCCGAGAGCGGTGATCCGATCGAAGATCGGCAGTCGCGTCAGCACTCCGTGCTCTCGCGCGGCGCGCACCGCGGCCGTCGGCGGCAGCCCCGTCACCGCCACCACACTCTCCGGCGGCAGCCCCGCACGAACACGCTCCTCCACCCGGGCGACCACGGACCGACCGACCTCGGCACTGAACTCCCCGTCGCGGAACACCGGCGGCCGACGGGTCACCCACGTGGTGGTGCCGACCTCGGCGATCTCGGCGAGCGCGTGGATGGCGGACGTACCGCCACCGACCACGACCACATGCCGTCCGGCGAACTCGGCCGGCCCGCGATAGTCCGCCATGTGCAACTGCCGACCGCGGAACTCGCCGGCGCCCGGGTAGTACGGGATGAACGGGTGGCGCCACGTCCCGGTCGCATTGACCAGGGCTCGGGCGGTCCAGGTGCCCCGGTCGGTCTCGATGGTCAACAGGTCGGCGGAGGCGCGGGGTTGCGTCGTGGTGATTGCGTTGGGCGAGTGTGCGGCGTGCGAGTCGGTGGCGTGCGGGCCGTTGTCGAGGGGAGGCGTGCCGGGGGTGGGAGTCGGGCGGGACGCCGTGCCGGGGCCGGGCGTCGCGTCCGGGGCAGGCGTCGACCGCACCGCCGTCACGGCTACGGGGCGCACGATGTGCAGGTCGAAGGTGCGCTCGTAGGTCGCGAAGTATTCGGGCAGTGCCTCGAAGGCGGGCCGGGCCGGCTCGATCTGCGGTACCGGCAGGCCGGGAAGCTCGTGGATCCCGTGTACGGCTTCCATCCGCAGCGTGGGCCACCGGTGCCGCCAGGCTCCACCCGGGCCCTCGTCGGCGTCGAGTACGACGAACGACAGTCCGGAGCGGCGCAGATGGTAGGCGGCGGACAGCCCGGCTTGCCCGGCGCCGATGACCACGACGTCGAGGACGCCTTCGTGGGCGGGGGAGTCGGAAGTTGTCCCGGGCCGGCGGGCGCCTCCCGGCTCGATGCCTTCGGTGGTCCGCGGGTCGCGTCCGGCTTCGGGGCGTGTGCGGGGCGGACCGGTGCTCGCGGCCGTGGTCGACGTCCCGGTCCCTGTCGTCGTCACGCTCACCATCTCGCTCACACGAGCGAGAACAGGTGGACCCGGGAGATCCTTCCCGATCACCCCGTGGCGTCGACCACCGTCGCGACGCCGATCAGTTGGCCCGCCACGGTGACCAGGCCGAGCCATCGCCGTACGCCGCGCAGCCCCGCTCTCGGCAACGCCGTCGAGACCGCGACCAGGAAGAGCGCGAGCAGGCTCGTCCCGAAGGCGAGCAGCGAACCGTCGGCCGGGCCGACCGCCGGTTCGCGGCAACCCCATCGCTCCAGACAGTCGCCGGTGGCGTTCCAGTAGCCGGCGAGTACGACGGTGCAGTCCACCATGACCAGCACGACCGCGCCGAGGAACAGCCCCCAGCCCACCAGCAGCGCACGCGGGCCCGGTGCGTCCTCGCGGGCGCTCATGGGCGGGAACTCATCCCGGGTTCGCCGGGTTCGCCGGGTTCGCTGGGGGCCGGGCTCGCCGGACTCATGGAACCCACGGGATGCATGGGGCCCACGGGTCGGGCGGGACTCAAAGGACGGACAGGACCCACGGGACGGACAGGACCGACCGGATGCACGGGAACCATGGGACCCACAGGGCCCAGAGGGTGCTCACGCCTCACAGGAGCCCCACGACCTACGGCTCTCACGCAGTGTGCAGCGCCCGCCCGCCTCATCGGACCAACCGGCCTCACGCCCCACGGCCCCACCGGACTCATTCGCGGCGGCTCCTTCACGGATCCGATCCGAGCAGCCGACCGAGTTGCTCCTGACAGCGGTCGAGCCGGGCCTGGAGCAGGGTGACCTCGGCGACCAGTTGCGGCACGATCTCGTACTCGCCGCGCACGTACGGACTGGCGTCGGCGGCCACCGGTACCCCGGCGAGGCGGGCGTACGACCCGAACGACAACCCCGCTCGCCCGGACGCACACCCGGTACAACTGCCGACCAGGCCGCGCCGGCCCACCACCCCCGTACCCGCGTCGACCAGCAACTCGGCCGGACTGCCGCACCCGCAGGCCCCGACCCACACCGAGGTGACCCGCTGCCGGCTGTACCGGAAGCCGCGCTCGAAGCGGATATAGCCGCCCAGCACGTCCACCCGCAGCAGCGCGGCGTGCCGATACTCCGTGACGCACATCAGGTCGCGCGCGTCCGATTCGGCATTCAGGCAATAGAACCCGCAGTCGCAGCGCGCCGCCGGCGGCCGATGCCGTCGCCCGTACGCGCAGCGCGCCTCGGCCTCGACCTCGTACGGCTGACCGCGCCCGATCGACACGCCGGCGAAGCTCGCCCGATCACCGTCCACCGACAACAACAGCGCCGCGACCTTGTACCCCACGGGCGCGACGCTCGCCCGCTCCTCGGGCAGCCGCCGCCGGCCGATCATCGCCCGGCGACCACCGGCGGCACCTCCACCGCAGGCACCGCCGGGGCCCGCCCATCCGCCCCCCGACCCTCCTTCGGTTCGGACGCCACCACGTCCCGCTCCCGCTCCTCCTCCCGCGTCACCCGCTCCACGACCACACCCGTCGCCACCGGCCTGCCGAGCTGCATGGGATTCCCCTCCCGATCGACTCCTCCCAGGAATGTTCACCCGCCACGCCCCCACCCACACCCACCACCTGATCCCCACAAAACGCCCACCGGGGCCGGCCAAACCAACCAACAGGTAACCGTGTCGCAAAGCCCTCCCGAACCTTGCTATCCTTGCCAAGCACGCAGGGCACCACCCCTGCGCCCACTCGTCCGGGTGGCGGAATTGGCAGACGCGCTAGCTTGAGGTGCTAGTGCCCGAAAGGGCTTGGGGGTTCAAGTCCCCCCTCGGACACACCTGGGGCCGTTCTTGAGATGGCCTGAGTTCGATTGACGAGATCCCGTTCAGCCCGTGAGGGTGGGCGGGATTTCGGCGTTCAGGGGCTTGTTGAGGGCTCCGAGACCGGCTGGGGCGGGTGCTCATGGCTGCTGACTGTGCTCGTGCCCCGGTCGCCAGCGTGCGTGTGCGCCTCGCGGCCGGTGGGCGTCGGGGCTGGTTGCCGGTGTGTGGGTTGCAGTCGATGTGTGGCGGTGGTGGTCTGCCATCGGTGAGTGGGGCCCAGTCGGGTCGCCCCGTGTCCATCGCGTCGTTGTGGTGGTCGAGGTCCGTCGGCTGGGTGTTTCGGTCGAGCCGGCGGCCGAGTTTGTCGAGGTTGGCGATCACCAGCAGGATCGCGACCGGGAGGTGCTGGGCAACGCGTCCGCGCACGGGTCGGTGTTTCTTGTCCCGATGTCGATGGGGATGCCTTTGAGCCAGCCGTTCATGCCTTCCGTGTGGCTGCGGATCGGTTTGTAGGTGGCGTCTCAGGCCGGCGAGAGGGAGGGGAAGTCCTGCCGGTATTTCGGGATGGCGGCGTCCGCGTGGACCGTCATCGTGGTCTGCCGGCAGATCGTCGGCAGGCCCTCGACCGCGGGCGGCCTCGCGCCTTCGCCCTCGGGGAGGACCACGGTGGGGCGGGCGGCCGGGTGGGCCGCCCGTTGCCGTCGGTCGCTCAGGTCCAGGGCCGCCGACGGGCGAGAGCCCGGGTCGCGAACGGTGGGGTGCAGGCGCTCGCGGCGCCCGCAGTTGACCGTGGGCGAGGGCCCGAAGCGGGGCATTGAAGCCGGATCGCGCCTCGTTCGTCGGCTCCTTCCTTGCGGTGCAGGTAGGAGGGCTCGCACACGGCGATCGACGCCTGGAGCTCGTTGCTGCGGATCCGGATCTGTTTGTCCTTCAAACCAGTTGTGGCTTCGCGCAACGGTTCCGGCATTTGCGGGCAGGCCAGGCATCCATCGATCAGCGGTGCCCCGCGGAAGCTGCCCTGGCGGCCGCGTCCGCCTTCCTTGAAGTCCAGGGCGAGGCGGTAGCCCAGGCGCCTGACGGGCGTCTGAAACACCGTCGCTTTCTGGTCGGTGTAGGCGCGGTCGGCCGCGCATACCCGTGTGGGCAGGCCGAGTTCGGCCAAGGCATCGAGGAGGAGGACGGCGTCGGATCCGATACGTTGCTCAAGGATCGGCCTCTCCGCCCCCGCGACGAAGAGCCGCCGGAGACGACGAAATAGGCCACGCGGCCCCCAAGGCGAGAGTGTTTCCTCTAACCTCGAAGGCACGCGTGAGCCACTGATTGGGGACCACGTCGAAGGCACCGGCGAGGCGGCAATCCTCTAATCGGCGCCGCGGCCCCTCCCTCGGGAGGGGTCGACTTCATATGAGGGCGACTACGTCTGGCGACCCCCTCCTCGTCACGCCCCTGCCAGGCGATCCGGTAGAGCCCGGGCTCGACTTCCACGACCTCACCGCGTGACGCCAGGCGCTTGCATGTCGTTCGCATGGTCTCGCGGCGGGACCGCGTCTCCTCCCGCCCGAGCGCCTCGTTGAGTTCACGTGCCCGCATCGGGCGACCCGACCCCGCGAGCACCCGCAGGATTCCCTGGGTAAGCGAACCCCGCCATGTCGTGCGACGCACCGCCGAGACCTCGTCGGACTCCGAAACGCCGGCGTCATCGACAACAGTCGGCTCCTCGACTGCGTCATCGTCCACCCGGTCCTCGGGATCGATCGCTTGGTCGGTCGCGCGAGCATCCAGGACTCTGGTCAGGTCCTCGGAAAGACGCTCGTGCACCTCCCACGCGCGGGACCGCTCGGCCTAGACCCGCTCGATCTCCGCCCGCAGGAACCCGAGCCGCTCGTAGAGTTCTTCGATTCGGTCGTAGTAGAAACCGACCGCGTTCCGGAGCATGGGAACCATGTCCGTGTCCTCCATGACGAACACCTCCAGCACCGCCGGTCACACACGTCCCTGATGTGTCGCCAGTCATCGTCAACAGGGAGGCACACATCCATCCGGGGAACGGCCAAGTTGCCTCGTGTGCCGTTGCGACACAGCCGCGCACGGGCGAACTCGATGTCCGGACAGGGGAGTTGACCATGGTTTGTGTGCCCCGCTTGAGAACGTGAGCGGCCGTCCACAAACGGGGCCGCAGGCAGTCCGACGCGCCTGGATCCGGCCCGCGTGACCGGCCAGTCGCCATCGAAAAGTGCATTGGCCGTGGAGAGTCGGCGGGACAACCGGCCGGCAACGGGAGGTGCACCGCCTGCGCGAGAAATCACTTGCGCGTTCGTTGATTCTTCGCAGGTCAAGCCCGGCTCGTGACGGGCCGCCGCCCGCCTCCGCCGGCTGTCGCCGCGGCGATATACGATCTCCGGCGTTCTGACGATCACTCAGGAGAGGCCCCGTGCCCGACCACACAGACGCCCGTTCACGCGACTTTGGCGGTATTGCCGACATCATCTACGACGACTTCGACTACGGGGCCCACCGCGTCACGGGCTCGGCCTCCGAGGCCCTCGACTGGATCGGCCGATCGTCGTTGCCCGAGGAGGACAAGGCCGCGCTGCGCGTCTTCGTGGCCAGGTTCCCCGGGATCGTATTCCACCGCGACGAAGCGGCACTGCTCGATCATCTGGAGCGGCGCAACGCGGTCGTATTGCCCTCGTGGCTCCGCGAGGTCCGGCAAGTACTGTCCGGGCCGGGACCCGAAGTGCAGGTCCGCCTCGACTTCGACCGCCACAACCCGCCCGCGGACCATGACGGCAACGACTACGACGAGAGCGACAGCGACGACCTGTGGTACGAGGACAATTTCTTCGGCTATCGACAGGACGAGGAACGCGACCTGTTGAAGAACGGAGCCGAGTGCTACCCGATCCTGTCCGCGACGACCAGCGTGAACTACCTGCTGGCCGCCGACCTGGGAAATCCTGACAACCGCCACATCGTCGACGTGTGCGACGAGGATGTCATGGACGACCTCCACGACGGCAGGCCGGGCACGGATTCGGTCTCCTCGGCATTCGTGTCCTACGCGAGCATGCTTACGTATGTCATCGAGTGCCGCACAGAAGACGGCACGGTGGTCCGAGCCCTGGACCTTGCCTGACACTGCCCGCCACGACGGTGTCCCATCGAGTACCTCCAGACGCGGACACCTTGGGATCGACACCCGAGACGGGCACACGTCGCTCGTGCGGGGCCGGGCCGTGCGTCTTCAGCCACCACGCGAGAGGCCTCTCCCGGGAAACGATCATCCACTGCACGGTAAACCGAGCATGCGTTCGATGTCACTTTCCAGGTCAGCCCCCACTCGTGAACGCCCCACACCTTCAGTACATGCGGTTCGGTCTCCGAGCAGCACCGATCGGCACCCGTGCTTGGCTTCGGCCGAGACGGGTGTTTGTCGTTTCTCGGGTCTCGCTGTTGCTCATCACCTCCATGGGGTCGCAGAGCGGCGGGTGCCGACCGGCCGGCCGGTGCCGGTCGTCGAGCCGGCCTGGAACGCGAACTCGCCTCCTGCCGCCGGGGCTGCACCGTGTTCACCCGGCGCATCGGCTCGGAGGGTGCGGTATGGGAGCATCGGGCCGTTGCGTTGACAGCGGGGATTGGGAATATGCTCATTTGGGGTTTCAAGACCATATTCAAGACGCTTTCCGAGGGCGTTTTTCACTGTCCGAGGTGCGGGGGTGATCGGCAGTATCACCTGAAGTTGGCTCGGCGCTGGTTTACGCTGTTCTTCATTCCGATTTTCCCGTTCAAGGAGCAGGGCACGCACGTCGAGTGTGCGACCTGTGGTGGTACGTACGAGGACACGGTGTTGCAGGGCGCGACCAGCGCGCAGATCTCCGAGTTGTTGGGCCAGGGGATGCGGGCGCTTGCGGTGACCATGCTGCGAGTTGCCGGTACGCCGTCCACGGCGGCGCGGACGGTGGCCACCGAAGCGGTGGTCGAGGCGGGCGTGTCCTGGTACTCGGTGGCCCAGTTGGATGCGGATCTCGCGGGTGCGGGCTTCGAGTTGCCTCCGGTGCTGGTGCCGCTCGGCGACCAACTCCAGCCGCAGGGGCGGGAATGGCTGCTCACCCGGGCGGCGTTGATCGCCGCCGCGGAGGGCGGGATCGGTTCGGCCGAGCGGGCGCTGCTCGATCAGGTCGGCGGCTTGCTGCAGATGACCCCGGCGCATGTCACGGGTGTCGTCGAGACGGCCCAGCGCAGCGTGCGGCGCGGCTGACACGTCGTGACGCGGGGCTGTAGGCCCCGCCGAGATCCCGCCTGCCCGCAAGGGTGGGCGGGATCTCGGCGTTTCGACCGGAGCGACGCGGCCGCGACGGTCAGGAGCCGGCAGACGACGTAGCCACCGCGGCGGGGGAGGCGGGCGAGGCGGGCGTGTCTGCGGGCGCGGAGTCGGGCAGGACCCGGCGGGCCTGGCGGCCGAGGGCGAGGAGGCGGCCGTCCGGCGTCCAGACCGCGCTGTCGTCCATGGCCCAGCCGCTGCCGGCGTGTTCGGTGCGGATCCGGACGAGGGCCCACCCGGGCGCCGGGCCTTCGTCCAAGGCGTCGCCGAAGTGCACCGTCAACTCCGCCGACGGGACCGGCCTGGGCCTGGTCCAGCGCGCGAACAGTGCCGGCGGCAGGGCATCGGCCAGTACAACCACGGCCGCCGCATCCAACGGCCTGCCGTCGGCGAACCGTATCCAGGCCGTCAACTCGGCGTCCGCGGCACCCGACAACGGCAGCGTCGCGGTCGCCGGCCGGATCTCCAAACGCCTTGTGAACGGCACGAGTTCGACCGGAAGCTCCAGCGGGGCGCAAGCCTCCACCGGCGCCACCGTCGGCGCCGGGCCGCCGTTCTGATCGGGACCGGGACGCCGGGCACCGAACACCGCCGAACCCAGCAGCACCGGATCGCCGGCCTGTTCGGCACGGAACGAGGCCACCGAGGTACCTCGTCCGGCGTGTTCGACCGTGGTCGCCAGGACGAACGGCCGATCGTCGACCGGCCTGAGGAAGTGCGCGTTGACGGTCCGCACCGACCGCCCAGCGTCGGACCGCTCGAACAACGTGTCCCGCATCGCATCGAGCGCGAGCGCCGCGAGATGCCCACCGTGTGCACCGGCCCACGCCCACCAGGACCGATCCACAGCAATCTCACGTACGGACTCGCCCCGCCCTCGCCCCGCCCCCACCCGCACCACTCCCGCATGATCCATACCATCGCCTCCGCGAGTAAGTTGGAAAATCATACTTACTATAGTCGCGGTGAGGATGACCACCGTGAGGTGCGGCGCCTCGGTGATCTGGTGGCGCGGTGATCCGGTGGTGCGGTGATCCGGTGGTGCGGTGATCCGATGTTGCGGTGAGGCGGTTGTGGTGCGGCGAGGCCCTGGCGCGACGGGCCGAGCCCGATGGGGCGGGGCGGTGGCGCGGCGCGTCGATCGGACCGTGCCCCGGGGTGCGCACCTCCCCCTGGCGTCGTTCGGGAGGTTGGTGGGTCGGGAAGCCCCGCGAGGACCGCGATCAGCGCGGGTGTACGCGTGGACGCCCGCGAGGGGCGTGGCAACTGCACTGGGGTGCGGTCGAGTTGGGCGTGGTTCTGCGCGGACTGCCCAAGGTGGTCTGTTCGGCGTCGGGCGACACGGCGCGGCCCGGTGTCGAAAGGTGTTCAAGTGCCCGTTGATAAGGGCGATTCGGGGTGGTGAGGCGGGAAAATCGGGAATCGGCCGGCGGAATGAGGCGGTTGTTCGTCGGAGGTGGGGTTCGGCGCGTCCCGGTGGGTATCGAAGGAGCAGATAGTGCGCGGCGCGCGCACGACGGCGATTGTGCCGGTGACCGGAACGACCAGGAGGACGTGGCCATGACGCGGATCAGGATCGTCAAACGCCCCGTTTCCCCGCGGCCGCAGCCGCCGGCGGATTTGCGTACACCTTCCGGGCGCCCGTTGCCCTATTGATGTCGATGTGGAGTCGCCGAGGGCCGCCGGGGGCGGTGTCGGCCGCCTGTGCGGTGGTCGGCGGTTCGTCGGTGCCGTGTGCGGCGGGTCCGTGTGTCGTGGGTCGCGCGATCGCGGGGCCGCGAAGGTTGTGGTTCGTTCGTGATCGGCGGGCGGGCCCGGGGCGCCGCTTTGTGGTGGGGATCATGACTTGGTGGATGCCGAGGCGGCGGCCTTTGAGGACAGCCGCATGCTGCTGTCGGATGGCTTGACGAACCCGGCGCGCGCGGGGAGCCCGCACGCCGGGCCGCCGATCGACCGTCGCCCGACCGCCCGATCGGGGTGGGCCCGACTCGGCTCGCGCTTCCCGCACCCTGCGGACAGGCGTTGATCGAATGTGCATCGGACGTTGATTGACGCGCGTGACACTGACGCGTCCACGCGGCCTCGGCCGCGCCACGCGTTGGCCGGACGCCCGCGCCGTCGCCGTTCGCAAAAGGAACCGCCCCATGCCCGCCGCCACCCAGGCCGCCTCCTCCCCGCTCCTGCGCTTCACCGGGATCCGGCTCGTACACACCGCGCTGCGCCGCGACCTAGCTCCTATGGCGGGGCGGATCCGGGGGCCGCACACCGACGAGGGCGCGCCCGTCGCCGACGTCCTGGCCCAATGGCGGCTGCTCGCCCGGATCCTGATGGCCCATCATGACTACGAGGACGCGTGCCTGTGGCCGGTGTTGCGGGTGGCCCGTCCGGAACTGCGATTGCTGCTCAACCGCTTGGAGGCGGATCACCACCGGATCGACCACGACCTGACCGTGGTCACCGCGATGATCGGCAGCCTGGCCCGTGATCCGGAGCGTGCGTGGATGGTGGCCGCCGCCGTCGAGGCCGTGGTGGAGACGATCGACGCGCACCTGCGAGTGGAGGAGGTGCAGGTACTGCCCGAACTGGCCGCGGTGGTCGCGGCCGGCGAGCACATCGGCACTCTCGGCGCCTCGCTCGCGGCGATCGACGCGGCCGAGGTGTTCGACGTCCCGGCGCCGGTGCGCGGCGCGCCGATCGACGCGATCACGTGGCTGCTGGATGGGATCGCCGGAATCACCGGCGTCGCCGGCGCGTCCGATCTCCCCGCCGGGCCGACCCCCGGCCGGCACCCGGGGCCACACTCGGCGTGAGCGGCCCGCTCCCGCTCCCGCTCCCGGTCCCGGTCCCCGACGCGGGCTGTCTCCATCCCCCAGGCCCCGTCCCGCCCTCGTCCCGTCCTCGTTCCGTCCCCGGTACGGCCGTCGCCGTTCGTCCACGGGGCACGGCCGCCGCCGTCGCGCACCCGCTTACCCCGCCCCCGCTTTGACCCCGCCCACGTCGCGCCCACCCGGCCCCGCGCACGCCCCGTCACCTGGTACGCCCCGCCTCGCCCCGCCTCGCCCCGTCTCGCCCGTGCCGCGCCCGCCCGACCCACCCCGCCTGCCCCCGACCCACCCCCGCGTCCCCCGACCCGCTCCCCGTACCCCGCGCCGCACCTCCGCGTACGCCTTGACCTGCTCTATGCCGGGCGTCCGAGCGGAGCACCCGATTCCTCTCTACTCTTGACTGATGACGAATCACCCCCCAAATGGCCCATGATGGTGGTCACCCGTGGAGTTTGGTGGGGTGTGTGCCGGTCGTCCACGGCGCGCGTGGCATGCTGTGCCGTCAATGTTCTGCCGGATGGGGGAACGGCGGCCGTCCCGGGGGGATATCGATGAAACTGGCATTCCTCGTTGAGGAGCACTACCGCCACGACGGCATGCCGCTCGACGTGGTCCGACAGCTCGACGCGTGGGGGCATCACGTCGACATCGTGCGGCCCGGCAGTTCGTTGATCGAGTTGTCCGACCTGATCCGGGCCGGTTCGCACGACGCGTGGGTGCTCAAGACGGTTTCCGGCGGTCCGGGGCTGAGCATGTTGGAGGCCGCGGCGGCGCTCGGGCTGACCACGATCAACGACGCGCGCGCGATTCGATCGGTGCGCGACAAGGCGGTGGCCGCGGTGATCGCGCGTGCCCACGGGTTGCCGATGCCGGTCACCTATTTCGCCGCCGTTCCCGAGTTGCTCTCCTCGATTCCCGCCGATCGCTACCCGCTGGTGGTCAAGCCGGTCGGCGGCAGTTCCGGGCGTTCGGTGCACCTGGTGTCCACGCCCGCGGAACTGGCCCGGTTGGGCGGCGAACTCGTCGATGAAGGGCCGTTGTTGGCTCAAGCGTACGTGCGCAATTCGGGCCAGGACCTGAAGGTGTACTCGATTTCGGGGGAACTCCACGCGACCGTGCGGCGCTCACCGCTGCATCCGGAGCATCCCGTCCGCGAGAGTCGGGTACCGCTACCGAGCGGAACGGCCGCGCTCGTGCACCGAATCGGCGCGGCCTTCGGGCTCGACCTGTTCGGCGTGGACATCATCGAGGGGCCGGACGGGCCGATGGTGGTGGACATCAACGACTTCCCGAGCTTCCGCTGCGTGCCCGACGGGGTGGCCCGGGTGGCCCGCGCGGTGCTCGACCTCGCGAGCGGCGCCGGCGCCGGCATCGGTGCCGCGGTGGGTACGAGTGTCGCCGCGAACGGCGTCACCCGCACGCCGCTGCGCGCCAGGCCCGTGATCACCCCCGCCCGCGCCGGTACCACTCCGATCGTCGACGCCGCGCCGCCCGCGTACGTCGGCTGACGGGGCGCGTGCACACGTGCGGATCTGCCTTGTCACCGATCGGCCCGACCACCCCCTCCTGGCGGAAGCCCGCGCCCTGCTGACACCTCGTCACGAGGTGGTCGCGCTCGATCCGGACACCGTCACCGACCGACACCCGATCACCGCCGACGTCTACCTGCTCAAGGCCCGTACCGCGAAGGCGCTCGCCTTCGCGGAGCGGGCCGAGCGGCACGGCGCCCGGGTGCTCAACTCCGCGGCGGCCACGCGGGCGTGCCAGGACCGGGTACGCATGGCCGAACTCGCCTGGGCGGCCCGGCTGCCGTTCCCGGATACCACGGCGTTCGTCTCTCCCGCCGGGCTGCTCGCGACCGGCCCGGCGTTCCCGCTCATGGTCAAGAGCCGGCACAGCCGCCGACACGACCTGGTCGCCCGGGTCGACGACCCGGACGCACTGGGCGCGCTCGCCCGGGAGTGGCCCGACGAGCCGATCGTGGCCCAGGAGTTCGTCGACAACGGCGGCTGGGACCACAAGCTGTGGGTGGTCGACGGCCACGTCTTCGCCGGCCTGCGTCGTACCGCCCTCGACGGCCCCGCCGAAACCAAGCCGATCGCGCCCGAGGACCTCCCCACCGGCTGGTCCACACTCGCCCGTCGGGTCGGCATCGCCTTCGGGCTGGACGTGTACGGCGTCGACATCCTGGAGGTCGACGGCTCCCCGTCGATCATCGACGTCAACGCCTTCCCCGGCATGCGCGAGATGCGCGGAGCACCCGAGGCGTTGGCCGAATTGGTGGATCCGCCCGAAAGGGCGGATCGGGCGGAAAGAATAAGCCGGGCGCAGGTATCCGCGACCTCCTCGATCGGCATCAATCGAGGCAATCGTACAAAACCGATCCGTTGATCGAGGCCTTCGGGAAACGTGTCGAAGAACCATGATCACCGAACGTGGTGACGGGGATGCGGAGAACGCAATTTCCCTGCTACGGTTCTGCTGCCGACCGAATTAATTGTCGGCCTTAATCGCACGTTGAAAGGTTCGAACCAATCATGCTCGAGAGCCTCTACTTTTTGCCTGCCACTTTCATGATGGGCGCGGCCGACTTCTGGTCGACGTTCGCGTTCTGGGTCTGAGTCAGCCCGCCGCGTCGTCGATGCGGCCCAGTGCGGTGCGTGCCTCGTCCGCCTCGGCGGCGCCCAGACGCTCATAGCAGGCCAGCGCGGACGACCAGTACGGACGGGCGGCGAGCGCGCCGTCGATTGCCTCGGTCGTCCGTGCCAAACCGGCCAGTGCGTGCGCTTCCTCGAGTTCGATGCCCATTCGACGGGCCAGTTCCGCGCTCGTCCGATATTCCGTACGGGCGCCGATGAGGTCGCCCAAGTCGCGGCGGGCCCGGGCGAAGCCGGCGGCGGCCCGCTGCCGGTGCAGGTCGTCGTCGATGCGCTCGGCGATCTCGCGGCCCCGGGCGAAGTGTTCGAGGGCCTCGTCCGGAGCGTTCATCGCCAAGTGCGCGAGGCCGACGTTGATCCGGGTGTCCGCCTCGCAGCGCAGGTCGTTGATCTGTGCGTAGACGCGGAGCGCCTGCGCGTAGCGCGCCAAGGCGCCGGTCGGATTACCGCGCGCGAGATCGACCTGACCCAGATTGTTCATCAGTACCGCGTATTCGGCCCGAGCATTGCTTCGCCGGACCACGTCGAGCGATTCCAGGTAGTAGCGCTCGGCGTTGTCGAAATCATCCTGGAGAAAATAGAGCTCGCCGATGTTGTTGAGGATCTTCGCCAGTTCGCGCCATTCGCCGAGCGATTCATAGATGTCTCGCGCGGCGAATAAGTGGGTGGCCGCCCGATCGAATTTCCGCAGATGGCCGAACGTCACGGCGAGGTGCAGCAGAATTCCGGCCCGTCCGTGTGGATTGTCCATACCGCCGTGCATCGCCAACGCCCGTTCCAGATGTTCCCGGGCGGCCGTGAGCCGACCCGCGCGCACGTGGGTCGCGCCGATCTCGGCGAGGGCCTCGACCCGGCCGCGCAGGTCCTTCGCGTCCTCGGCGAGCGCGAGTGCCTCGGCGGCGTCGCGGAACGCGGCGTCGTGCGCGCCCAGGCGCCACTGGATCGAGGCGCGCTCGATCAGCAAGTGCGTTTGTGCCCGGGGATTCGGCGTGCCGTCGCGGCGCCACGCTTCGAGCGAGGCGCTGTACAGGTCGCGGGCAACCTCCCACGAGCCCCATTTCAACAAGGACCGGGCCAGCACCTCGGGCAGGAAGCGAATGTGCTCGGGCGACTCGACGCCCGCCGACCGCGTCGCGGCCACCAGATTGAGCCGTTCACCGCCGAGCCATTCCTCCGCCTCCTCGGCCGTCGCGAACGGCGGAGTCGTCCGACGCGCCGGCACCGGCACCAGGCCCGAGCGCCGCCCGTGCGGGTAGGCCAGCCGATCGGCCTGATCGGCCAGGTCCAGGTACAGATCCAGTAGCCGTCCCAGCGCGTCCGCGCGCTCTCGATCCGGCTCCTCGTGGTGGGCCGAGTGGATCGCGAAGTCGTGCACCAGGTCGTGGAAGCGATAGCGGTCGTGGGCGGGCTCGTCCAGCAGGTGGGTCTCCACCAACTCGTCGATGGCCCGCCGGGTTTCGTCCGGTCCGACGCCGCACAGCGCCACCGCCGCCGGCCACGCGAGGTCGGGACCGGGGTGCAGGGCGAGGCGGCGGAAAACCGATCGCGCGGCGGGGCCCAGTTCCGCGTAGGAGAGGTCGAACGCCATCGAGATTCCCGGGGGAGCGTCGATCACGTCCAGTCGCCGGGTCGCCTGGGCCAGGCGTGCGGCCAGATCGCGGACCCGCCAGGCGCGGTGTCGAAAGCGATTCGCCGTCAGTTGCACCGCCAACGGGTGGTTGCCGCACCGATTCACGATCTCGTCGACCAGCGCGCGGTCCGCGTCGTCCAGCTTCCGGGACTCTTCCGCGATCCGGGTGAACAGGGCCGCCGCGTCCGCCGTGTCGGGCACCTCCAAGGAGAGCGAACCGGCGCCTTCGAGATCGGTGAGCCGCCGCCTGCTGGTCACCAGGACCCGGCAACTGGGGCTCCCCGGCAGCAATAATCGCACCTGCGCGGCGTCTCGCACGTCGTCCAGCACGATCAGCGCGCGCCGGTCGGACATCTCCCGTCGCCACTGGGCCGCGCGCAGATCGAGTGTGGGGGCCAAGTGTTGTGCCGGCGTGCCCGTCGAGATCAGCAGCGACCCCAGTGCTTCGGTCGGCTCCACGGGCGCCTCGTGCGGATCGTGCGCGTGCAGGTTCAGATACAGCCGGCCGTCCGGATAGCTCGCCCGCATGCGGTGCGCGGCGTGGATCGCCAGGCAGGTCTTGCCGACCCCGGCCAGGCCGGAGATCACCGTGATCGGCAGCGCGTTCCCGACATCGTCCTTGCGCAACAGCGCGGCCACCTCGGCGCGTCGGCCGATGAAGTGCCGGGTGTCCCGCAGCAGCGTGTCGGGCGCCGTTACGGCCGGTTCGGCGGACAACGCCCGCACCGGCGGCTCCGTGCGCAACCGGGCGGGCACCGACAGGGCCGGATCCCGATGCAGCAGCCGGGTGTGCAGCCGTTCCAGGTCCGGTCCGGGATCCGCGCCCAGTTCGGAGTTCAGCCGGGCGCGGGTCCGCCGGTAGGTCTCCAACGCCTCGCTGTATCGCCCGCAGCGGTACAGCGCGAGCATCAAATCGGCCACCACCGGTTCGGCGACGGGGTGACGCGCGGCCAGATCCCGTAACTCGCCCACGACCTCCGCGTGTCGACCCAGGACGAGCTCCAGGTGGATGCGACGTTCGCGGATCTGCCGGCGCTGCTCCTTGAGCTTGTCCCGCATGGACTCCACCCACAGCCCGGGCAGCCCGGCGAACGGCTGTCCGCGCCACAGTTGTTCGGCCGTGCGCAGGAGTTCGGCGGCCGAGGCCGGATCCTCGGTGGCGTTGGCCTGTTCGTGCAGTCGGCGAAAGCGACGGAAGTCGACCGACTCGGGATCCACGAGCAGTCGGTACGTTCGCGAATCCGAGGACAATCGCGCGGCGTCGCCCGTGGCGCGCAGCCGGTTGCGCAGTCGGGATATGTAGCTGCGCAGCGTCTCGACCGAGGTGATCGGCGGCTCGTCGTCCCACACCCGACTGATCACCGAGTCCGTGGAGACCGCGGCTCCTTCGGCACCCAGGAGAACGGCCAGCACGCACCGCTCCTTCAGCGATCCCAACGGCTGCCGCGTACCGTCCACCCACAATTCCATCGGTCCCAGCACGTGGATCGATAGCACCGCGTTATCCCCCCGCCCCAGTCCTCCCTGGCCAACGCGCCCGGTGCCGAGGTGTCGTCCAACCACTGTGGCACGTCCCGCCACAGCGCCACCAGAACGCCGGCACCCGCAATCGACCGGAAATCGCCTATGCGTGACGGCGCGTTCCGGTTGGCCGCGTTCCTGCAGGCGCATTGCAGGCGACCTGCAATGAATTCATCCGCTTCATCGGGGATGTCCGAGTCGGCGGCAGTGCTTCGCCGCAACGACCGAACCGACCGCCCGGCCGCGGGGGAACGGGGCCCGTCCGGTGGTGACGACGCTCATGGAGGCATGGATGACGATCATGGCGAACAACGATTGGAGACCCGTACCCGTCCGACCGGACGCGGCACGGTGGACGACCCGATCGGCGGTGCGGGGGGTGCTCGTCGTGGTGCACAACGTCACGTCGGGGCAGCGCCTGATCGACGCCGTTCGGCTCCTGGAGGGGGATCTGCGAGTACACGTGTTCTTCACCATGGCGCCCACGGTCTTCGCTTCGGGGGTCGCGGAATTCCTGGATCGGCTCGGTGCCACCACGCTGCCGTGGCAGCGCGCGGTCGACATGCGCTTCGACCTCGCGTTGGCGGCCGGGCACGAGGGACTGCACGAACTGGACGCGCCGGTGCTCGTGATGGCACACGGTGCCGGGCACAACAAGCTGGTGTCCGCTCCGCGCGGCGGCCGCATGGTGGCCCCGCGCGGAACCTACGGACTGGCCGCGCAATGGCTGATCAGGGACGGGCGGTTGGTGCCGGCCGGCATCCTGCTCGCGCACGCCGAGGAGTTGGCCCGGCTCGGTGTCGCCTGCCCGGAGGCGGTATCGGCGGCAGTGGTCGCCGGCGACCCCAACTACGACTGCCTGGTGGCGAGTCGCCCCGATCGTGCGCGCTATCGCGACGCACTGCGCATCGGCGCCCGACAACGACACGTCGTGGTCACCTCGACCTGGGGTGGCAACTCGCTGCTCGGCCGAACACCCGAGTTGCTGCATCGAATGACCACGGAACTGCCGCGCGACGCCTACCGGGTGACCGCGTTGATGCACCCGAACGTGTGGAGCGGGCACGGCGCCTGGCAGGTGCGGTCCTGGCTGGCCGAGTCGCTGCGCGAGGGCCTGGTGCTGATCCCGCCGGAGGACGACTGGCGTGGCGTGCTGGTCTCGGCGGACTGTGTGGTCGGTGATCACGGCTCGCTCAGCCTGTACGGCACCGCCACCGGGGCTCCGGTGGCGCTGGCGACCTACCCGGAACAGGACATCGATCCCGCGTCCCCGCTGGGCGATCTGGCGGCCTTCGCGCCGCGGATCCGCCATCGCCGGTCGATGGTGGGGCAACTGTCCCGGATCCCGACGGAATTCCGACAGTCGGACTACGCCCGGGTGGCCGCGCGGATCACCTCCGAACCCGGCAGGTTCGCCCGCAACACCCGCGCCCTGATGTACCGGCACCTCAAACTGAAGGTGCCCCCGGGGCGACCGTTCGTCCGGGTCGCGGACCTGCCGGGACCGATCCGATGACGGGGGCTCGGGCCTGCCCGAACTCGGGACCGACCGATCGCGGCGCCGTCTCGGTCGCCGTGCTGATCCGCTCCGAGGACGGGCGGGTCGTCGTCGACCGGCATCTGCGCGCGGAACTGTGCTGCGATCAAGCGGAGTTGGCTGATGTCCTGGTGGTGGACGAGCCCGGCCTGCCGTCGTGGTCCCGGGTCGGGGCTCGCGACCGCGAGTTGGCCACGAGCCATCCCGGCGCTCTCGTCACGATGATCGTCTGCGGACCGACGCTGGCCCTGGTCCGCATCGGCGGTGCGACGGCCGGCCCGGCGCGGCGGTCGAGCGGTGATCCCTCGTGGCCGGTGTACGCCTCGATCCTGCACGCGCTGGCCGTCCGGGAGGCCGCGCCGCGCTGAGTCGCGGATCACCCCGGCGGCCCGAGGTCGCGCAGCCGCGCGCGAACATCCTCGGCCGCCGGGGCCCGAGCGGCGTCGTACAGGTCCAGCGCCTCGGTGTACAACTGCCGCGCGTGCTCGGGACGACCCCGGAGCGCGGCCGTTTCGCCGAGCGCGGTGAGCACATGCGCGACCTCCACCCGCGCGTTGTGGTCTCTGAGCACATCCAGTGCCGCGGCCAGGTGTCGCTCGGCCTGATCGTGCCGGGCCGAGGCCGACAACGCGCGGCCGATCAGGGCCCGGGCACGGGCGGCGTTGTACTCGTCGCCCACCCGGGCCAGTTCGGCCCGGGCCGCCTCGGCATGTTCGAGAGCCCGGTCCAGCCGGCCCGAACGCAGCGCCACGTCGGCCCGATTGAAGCGGGCCAGCGCAGCCGGACGATCGTCACCCAACGCCCGACACCGGGTCTCGGCCTCGCGAAACGCCTCGGCCGCCTCGTCCAGTCGACCCAGGCGAAGCAGCGCCAGACCGGTGTAGTTGCGAGCCCGAGCGGCGCCGACCGCGTCTGCGGAATCCACACACACCCGGATCGCGTCGGTGAACATCCGCAGCGCCTCGGCATGGCCGCCCGCGCTCGACTCGCACAACCCGCCCGAGGTCAACATCCGTGACTCCGCCGCCGAATCGGCGCAGGCGCGTGCCGCGCGCAATCCGATCACGTGGGCGGTACGCGCGTCCGCCAGATATTTGCCGCGCAGGAACAGCGGCCACAGCGCGTCGGTCAACTGCCACGCCACGGAGTGGAGTCCGGCTTCGTCGGCGGTGCGAACCGCGGCCACAAGGGTGACCCGGTGCGCCTCCAGCCAGGCCAGCGCTTCCTTCTCGTCGGCGAACTCCACATACGGGACGCCGTCGTCGGCGTAGTCGCGGGCCAATGAGCGATGTTGGGGTTCGAGGATCTCCTCGGCCCGGGTCGCCGTGGCCAGGTAGTGGTCGAGCATCGCGCGCACCGCGTCGTCTTGTTCCTGGCTCGGGCGATCGGACAATTTGGCCACCGCGTGGAGTCGGATCAGGTCGTGGAACCGGTAGCGGCCATCCGTCGCCTCGGTGATCAGGTTCCGATCCAGGAGGGATTCGAGAACGGATCGTGCCGCCTCCTCGGGGTCCGGGACCGCACGGGCGCCGAGCACGGCTGCCCCGACGATCGGCCCGAAGTCGGGCCCCGGATGCACGCCGAGACTGCGATAGAGCAGGGCCGAGAGCTCGGGCAGGTCGCGATAGGAGACGTCCAGCGCGGCTCGTACGGTGTGGTCGCCGTCGAGCGCGAGCGCGTTCAGGCGGCCGCGCTCGTCGGCCATCGCGCGCACCATCGTGGTGATGGGCCGGGTGGGTCGCGCCGCCAGTCGTGCCGCGGCCACCTGCACCGCCAGCGGGAGGCGTGCGCACAGGTCGACCAACTCGCCCGCCTGTACCGGCTCTTCGTCGACTCTCCGGTCGTTCATGGTGGCCGCGAGCAGGTCCACCGCGGCCTGCCGATCCAGCGGTTCGAGGTGGATCGGCACGCCGCCGTCGACCAGCAGCCCGGAGAGTCTGCTGCGGCTGGTCACCACCGTGACGTTGGGACCGGCCGGCAGCAGCGGTCTGACCTGGGCAGCGGTGGCCGCGTCGTCGAGCAGCACGGCCAACCGGCGACGCGCGGTCAACGACCGGTACAGGCCCAGCTGTTCGGCGGGCGCGTGTGGCACCTGATCGGCCGGCACACCGAACGCGCGCAGGAAGCCTCCGACGATCTCACTCGCCAGGGCCGGCCGGTCACCGCCGTGCCCGCGCAGGTCTGCGTACAACCGGCCGTCGGGGAACGCCTCGCCCAACTCGCGCAGCCAGGCCAGGGCGAGCGTCGTCTTGCCCACCCCGGGTAACCCGCTGAGCAGCGCGATCGTGCCGTTGTCGTGGCGCAGCCGGCTCAGCGCGTCCAGTTCGCGATGCCGGTTGACCATCGGCGGGCCCGGTGGCAACTGCCACGGCACGACGGTGTTGTCCGCCTGCCGCATCGAGAAGTGGATGCCGCCGTGCACGGTCCCCGCCTGCACGCTGGGGCCGTGTACGGTGCCGCCGAGTTCGTTGCGGCTCGCGGCGGGCCCGTCGGCGCGCTCGTGGTCGACCCCCGACACGTGCCGCCCCCGTTCGTCGCGGTCGAAGCTGCCCTCGCGCGTGGCCGAACCCGGCCCGGTGGGCGGGAAGGGCATTCTGGATGTTTGTCGCTTGGACGGCTCGCGAAACCTTTCCGGCCATATCGCCCGGCACCGGGTATCGGGCATCGGTGCCCGCCTCGGGGGCGGAGACGGGTCGACGCCGGATTCGCTGGCCGGGGACCGCGGATTCCGCCGCTCAGACCCGCTTCGGCAGGTACCGTTCCAGGTCGGTGAGCACGTGGCCGGCGGCGGAGTAGCCGGTGCCGACCATCCAGTACTCGTCGTCGACCTCGTGGGCCCGGTCGGCCCGGACCGCCTTCAGGGTCTTCCACAGCGGCCCGCCGAAGACCTTGTCGTGGTCGGTCTTGTCCTTGGGACCGTACGTGGCCACGAAGATCACGTCGCCGTCGGCCTTCTCGATCTGCTCCGCGCCGACCTCGACCATGAAGGTGTCGACGTTCTGCACTGCGGGGCGGCCGAGGCCGACCTCGGACAGGATGCTGCCGACGAAGGTGTCCTTGCCGTACAGGCGGTTCTGGCCCGCGACGAAGCGCAACACGCTGACCTTCACCGCGGCCGGATCGCTCTGGGCGGCGCCCAGAGCCTTCGCCCGCGCGGTGAACTCGGCCACCACCCGATCACCTTCCGCCTTCTTGTTCAGCGCGTCGGCGGCCGACAGGAAGTTCTGCCGCCACCGGGTGCCGGCCTGCTCGGAGAAGACCACCGGGGCGATCCTGCTCAACGCGTCGTATCGGTCGGCGTCGCGCACCAGGTTGCCCAGGATCAGGTCCGGCCGGAGCGCCTCGATCGTCTCCAGGTTGGGCGCGCCGATCGCGCCGACGTCCTTGATCCCCGCCGTCTTGTCGCCGTGGTACTTGGGGAATCCGGCGCCGGGGCTGCCCACGACCGACCCCACCGGCTTGACGCCCAGGGTCAGCGCGGTGTCCAACTCGCCCAGGTCGAGGGTGACCACACGTTTGGGCGCGACCGGAACCTTGACCGAGCCCTTGGCGGTACGCACCTCGCGGGTGTCCGCGGACGCCTTGGTGTCCTTGTCCCCATCGGCGCCCTCGGCGGAGCACCCGGTCAGGCCGAGGGCGAGGGCCACACCGAGGGCGGCCGTGACGCGGAGCAGGGACACGGAAGGCATGGAGGCTCCTTGCGGAAGGTGACGGGAACGTCGCCAACGGGAACGAGACGGGCCGAAGCGGCAGCACGGATGCGCGACGGCACCGTGGTTGCCACCCGCCCAGTGTGCCTACCCCGCCTTGCGCGGCTGTCCCGGCACCACCATCGGCGCGCCCGTGACCGGGCACGGGATGACCACGCAGTCGAGTCCGAAGACGTCGCGCACCAGGTCGGCCGTGACGATCCCGGCGGGCGTGCCCTGCGCGACGATCGAGCCGTCGCGCATCGCGATCAGGTGGTCCGCGTAGCGGCACGCCTGGTTGAGGTCGTGCAGCACCGCGACCACGGTGCGTTCCCGGGTGGCGTTCAACTCGCGCACCAGGTCGAGCACTTCGACCTGGTGCGCGATGTCCAGGAAGGTGGTCGGCTCGTCCAGGAGCAGGATGCCGGTGCCCTGGGCGAGCGCCATCGCGATCCACACCCGCTGTCGCTGGCCGCCGGAGAGTTCGTCCACGTAGCGGTCGGCGAGTTCGAGCACGTCGGTGCGTCGCATCGCGTCCGCCACCACGTCCTCGTCCTCGTCGGACCACTGCTGCCACCAGCGCTGGTACGGCTGCCGGCCGCGCGCGATCAGGTCGGCGACGGTGATGCCCTCGGGCGGCACCGGGCTCTGCGGCAACACGCCGATCCGCCGGGCGATCTCGCGGGTGGGCAGGTCGCGCAGCGCCGCGCCGTCGAGCAGCACGCTGCCGGAGACCGGCTTGAGCAGCCGGCCCAGCGACCGCAACAGGGTGGACTTGCCGCACGCGTTCGGGCCGACCACGACGGTGACCTTCCCGGCCGGCACGTCCAGATCGAGGTCGCGCACCACGATCCGGTCCTCGTAACCGAGCGTCAGATCGCGCGCGCCGAGCTGATGGGTGGTCATGAGGCGCCTCCGGCACGGGAACGGGTCAACATCCACAACAGGTACGGGCCGCCGACGGCGGCGGTGAGCACACCCACCGGCAACTCGGCGTCGGGGATCAGCATCCGCGCGCCGATGTCCGCGAGGACCACGATCAGCGCGCCGAGCAGCGCCGAACACACCAGCGGCACCTGTGGGGTTCGGGTCAGCCGGCGGGCCAGTTGGGGCGCCACCAGGGCGACGAAGTCCACCGGACCGGCGGCCCCCGTGGCCACCGACGCGAGCAACACGCCGACCACGACCAGGCCGAGCCGGATCCGGCCGAGCCGCACGCCCAGGGCGATCGCGGTGTCGTCGTCGAAACCGGCCGAGCGGGACGCCCGCGCCGCCCACACGATCGCCGGCGTGAGCGCGACCAGTACCCAGAACAGCGGCTCGGCCTGGGACCAGCCACGCCCGTTCAGGCTGCCCGACATCCACACCTTGGCCTGCTGGGCCAAGGTGATGTCGGCCTTGGTGAGCAGCAGGTTGGTGACCGAGTACAGCGCCACCGAGATGCCGACGCCGATCAGCACGAAGCGCTGCGCGTTCAGACCACGGCGCCAGGCCAGCAGGTAGACCAGGAAGGCCGCGACGGTGCCGCCCGCGACCGCGGTGAGCGGGGTCGCGGTGGGCCCGCCGAAACCGAAGACCAGGCCGAACACCACGGCCGCCGCCGCTCCGTGCGAGACACCGATGACGTCGGGACTGGCCAGCGGGTTGCGCGCCACGGTCTGGATCAGCGCGCCGGCGATGCCGAAGGACAGGCCGACCAACAGCCCGGCCGTCGTGCGCGGCAGCCGCAGCGTCTCGACGACGATACTGTCGTCGACGCCGAACACCACCTTGAGCACGTCGCCGGGCAGGATGAACCGCACCCCCACGCACAGGCTGAGCAGGAACGCGGCCGCGAGCAGCACGGCCAGCACGCTCGCGACCATCGTGGAGCGGCGGTGCAGCAGGAACGACAAGCGCGGGCGACGGACCAGGACATGGCCGTACGGGCGGTAGCTCATCCGGCCACCACCGGCTTGCGGCGCACCAGCGCGACCAGGATCGGTACGCCGATCAGCGCGGTCATCGCCCCCACCTCGACTTCTGCGGGCGGGAAGATGATCCGGCCGAGCACGTCGGCGACCAGCAACAGGATCGGCGCGAGCAGCGCCGACATGGTCAGCACCCAGCGGTGGTCGGTACCCACCAGGGCCCGCGCGGCGTGCGGGACGGCCAACCCGACGAACGAGATCGGGCCGGTCGCGGCCACCGCGACGCCGGTCAGCACGGTCGCGCCCAGGCCACCGACGATCCGGATGCGGTTCACCTTGTGGCCCAGCCCCTTGGCCACGTCGTCACCCAGCGCGAGCGCGTCCAGGCCCCGGGCGACCGAGGCCATCAAGAGCAGGCCCGCGGCGACGAACGGCAACATCTGCCAGGCCACGTCGTCGGTGCGCCCGGACAGCGAGCCGACCAGCCAGAACCGGTACTGGTCCAGCGTGCCCTGGTCGGTGGTCAGCACCAGGGTGATCACCGCGCCGAGGGTGGCCGCCAGGGCCTGCCCGGACAGCGCGAGCTTGACCGGGGTGGCGCCGCCGCGCCCACGCGCGGCGACCGCGTACACCAGCACCCCCGTGCACAGCGCGCCGGCGAAGCCGAACCACACGTATCCGGTCAGGCTGGTCACGCCGAACACCGCGATCGCGGTCACCACGCCGGTGGCCGCGCCGGTGCTGATGCCCAGGATGCCGGGCTCGGCGATCGGGTTGCGGGTCAGCCCCTGCATGCAGGCGCCGGCGATGCCGAGCGACGCGCCGACCAGGAGCGCGACCACGGTACGCGGCACGCGCATCGAGTTGACCACGATCGCGTCCGTGGAGTCGCCGCCGTGCACGAGCGCGTCCAGGACGACACTCGGTGCGATGGCTCGACTGCCCACGGCGAGGCTGAGCAGACAGGCGGCGGCCAGCACGAACAGGACCGAGACCAGGTAGAGGACTCGGCGCTTGGTCGCACGACCCCGCGTCGGGAGGACATTCACTGGAGAAGGCTAGGCTTACCTGATATGTCCGAGTGGGCCGGGGGCCCGAGTTCACGCAGGGTCGCCGGACGATTTCGCCGGCTGTGCCCGCAGCTCGCGCACGATCGCCTCCGGGGCGACCGAGCTCGCGCACGAGCGCGTCCGGGTCGACCGTGAACGCCGCCTCGGCACCGATCGCCTTGCCGACGGCCCCGTTCTCCGACCCTTCGACCTTCGATACTTGGTCCCTCGACTCCTCGACCGAAACGGTCGAGCGGATCCGATCCGTGCAGTGGTGGGATCCGTATCGGCCGAGACACCCGAGCGGAACCGAATCACCTTGATCTATGGAGTGAGCACCATGACCACCACCCTGTTCCGGGGCGCCGTGCGCACCGGCGCGGGCGACACCGACGCGCTCGCCGTACGCGACGGCCGGGTCGTCGCGCTCGGGGCGGCCGCGCTCGCGCTCGACGCGGACGAGGTCGTCGAACTGGGTGCGGGCCTGCTGCTGCCGGCCTTCGGTGACGGACACGCCCACCCCCTGTTCGGCGGTCTCGAACACTTCGGGCCGCAGGTCAAGGGTCTGAGCAGCGTCGAGGCCATCGCCGCCGAGGTCGGGCGCTGGGCGGCCGAACATCCGGACGAGGAATGGATCGTCGGTGCGAGCTACGACCCGACCCTGGTCCCGGACGGCGAGTTCGACGCCCGCTGGCTGGACGCGGCGGTGGCCGACCGACCCGTGGTGTTGCGGGCGTACGACTATCACACCGTGTGGTGCAACACCGAGGCGCTGCGCCGGGCCGGGGTCACCGCCGCCACCCCCGACCCTCGGCTCGGCTGGATCGTCCGCCGCCCGGACGGTTCGGCGCTGGGCACGCTGCGCGAATGGCACGCGTGCGATCTGGTGCTGGACCGGGTGCCGGGACGACCGCTGGACGAACTGGTCGACGCGTTGCGGGTGGCCGGTGCGGCGTACGCGAGCGCGGGGCTGACCTGGGTTCAGGATGCCTGGGTGGAGCCGGAGATGGTGCCGGCGTACGTCGAGGCGGCGCGGCGCGGGGCGTTGGCCTTCCGGGCCAATCTGGCCTTCCGCGCCGACCCGGACCGGTGGCGGGAGCAGCGTGCCGAGTTCGTCGCCGCGCGGGCGTCGGTGGCGGCCGAGGGCGGGCCGTTGTTGTCCGCGCGGACGGTGAAGTTCTTCGCGGACGGCGTGATCGAGGGCGGTACGGCCGCGATGCTCGAACCCTATTGCGACGCGCCGCACAGCTGTGGGATGCCGGTATGGCCGCCGGCCGCGCTGGCCGAGGCGGTCACCGCGTTCGATGCGGACGGGTTCCAGGTGCACATCCACGCGATCGGCGACGCGGGGGTACGGACCGCGCTGGACGCGATCGAGGCCGCCGCGTCGGCCAACCCGACATGGGATCGGCGGCCGGTGATTGCGCACGTGCAAATCGTCGACCCGGCCGACCTGGATCGTTTCGCACGGCTCGGGGTGATCGCCAACTTCGAGCCGCTGTGGGCCCAACTCGACCCGCTTCAGACCGAGTTGTCGATTCCCCGGGTGGGCCCGGAGCGGGCTGACCGGCAGTACCCGATGCGCGGTCTGGTCGACTCGGGCGCGCCGGTGTCGTTCGGCAGCGATTGGCCGGTGAGTTCGCATCAGCCGTTGGAGGGCATACAAGTCGCGGTCACCCGACGGACGTTCGAGGGCACGCCGAGTCGGGGCTGGACGCCGCGCGAGCGGTTGACGGTGGATCAGGCGTTGGACGCCTACACGGGTGGGGTCGCCCATCAGGCATTCGCGGACGACCGGCGGGTGTTGGAGGTGGGCGGTGCGGCCGATCTGGTGTGGCTGAGCGCGGATCCGCGCGTGGTCGACCCGATGAGGCTGCGGCGGATCGCGGTGCTGGGGACGTGGTTGGCGGGGACACGCACGCACTGAATCGATGGGCGGGGCAGGGCGACGCGGGGCCGGCGACGCGGGGCAAGTGCCTCGCTCGGCGTGCGGGGCTGCCGCGCGAGAGCAGTCTTCGAGCTTGCCGACCGATTGTTGGGCAAATCAGCCGTGGGTGGCCACATTTTCCAGCCCTATGACCCTTACGAGTGAATCTGAAGGTTATTCGGGCTAAAGCTGACGGTTGTGCCGGAAGATCGATCCCATGAGCGCATGGGGTCGGGCGCGCCGGTGGGGGTGCGTGGTCGGGGCGGGGGCCTTGTTGGCTGCTCCGGCAGGTGTGGCGTGGGCGGGGTCGGGTGCCGGGAGTGGTCATGCGCCGGGCACGAACGTGGATGTGTGTGTCTCGATCGGCCGTTCGCCCGGAGCGGTGGTCAAAGTCGATGTGACCGAGGCGACCGGGCCGCCGACCCATGGGATCGGGCTCACCGTCGACTTCCGGTTGGTGCGGGACGGCTCGTGTCGGCCGACGCCCAAACCGTCGCCGACACCCACGAAGCCCAAGCCCACGCCGCCACCGAAGCCCACGCCGGTGCGGACCACTCCGCCGCCCGAGGTGCGACCCACGCCGGTGGCGATCGTCGTGCCCAAACCGACTCCGCCGCGGCCGACCCCACCGGTCTCGAAGCCCCCCAGCCCACCGCCCACTCCGCCGCCCACCACTCCTCCGGTGATGACACCGCCGCCGCTGCAACCGATCGCGGTCCGGCGGCCGGTGCTTCGGCCTCCTGCGGCGCCGCCGCCGGCGCGTGGGACGTCGATCGTCACGACGACGCTGCTGATCACCGCGCCGGCGATCCTGGCCGGCGCCGCGCTCAAGCCCCGAGGGCGAGCGGGCGTGCGTGGGTCGAGCGGTGGATCCGGCTGAGCCGACTCGTTTCGCCCGGGACGACCGGGCCGCGCCGGCCGTACCCGATTCCGCCTGCTGCGACGGACGTTCCGAACCCGTCGTGTGGACCGCTGTTCCGGCTTCCCGCCGGGCGGCGGCCGGCCTCCTCGGGGGCCTTCCACCCGTGTCCCTCGCTCCACTCCACCCGACTCCATCGGACTCTTCGATCCGGAGGTCACCCATGACGCATTGGGTTGTACTGGCACTCGCGATGGTCGCGGTGTGCACGGTCGTCCTGGCGGTCGTCGTGCTCAAGCAGCGCCGGTTGCCGGACGACGACGACCCGTCGGCCACCCCGGACGTGCTCGAATACATGACGATGATGATCGGCGTCGTCTACGCGATCGTGCTCGGTCTCGCGATCGCCGGCGTGTGGGAGGGGCGGGGCGCGGCCGAGGACGAGGTCCGGCGCGAGGCACAGGCGTTGCACGAGGTCAGTGAGCGGGTTCGGGTCTATCCGGAGCCGGTGCGCGATCGCCTGCGGGCGGACGTCGACGCCTACGTGAAGTACGTGGTCCGGAAGGAATGGTCCTATATGGCCGACCATGGCGAACTGTCCGACCGGGGCTCGAAGTTGTTCGAAACGATCCGGCACGGCGCCACCGACTACGTGCCGCAGGGCGACCAGGAAATGCAGATGTACCAACCGATCCTGGACCAGGTCGCGATCGCGGACGACGCGCGGCAGGCACGAGGCGGACAGGCCGGCTCGTCGATGCCGGGACTGGTGTGGTTCGGCCTGATCATCGGGGCCATGGTCACAGTGGGCATGATCTTCACGCTGCAGATCCGCAGATCGGCGCCGGAGTTGATCGTGGCCGGGTTGTTCAGCGCGTTGATCGCCTTTCTGTTGTTCCTGATCTGGGATCTGGACGCCCCCTTCGGGCGGGGGATGACGGCGGCGTCGGACGCCTTCGTCACGCTGTTCCCCGGCTCCGGATAGCGGCCCGGGAATGCCGGAGCAGTGGATCACTGATAACGGGCCTTGGAGGCAACACACCGACAACACCGCGCAATCGCATCGGGTCGGCATGCCCGGCGGGTAGCGGGACACGGTCCGGGCACGCCGACCCGGAGCAGGTGGTGCGGGGGGTCAGTGCACCTCCGTGCGGATGACCCGAATCGTGCCGATCAACAGCGGAAGTACCAACCAGATGGCCATCGCGGTGCCGAGTCTGGCCCACTCGGTACCGGTGATGCCGGTGGTGTAGAGCGGTTCCAGGACCGAACCCGGGTTGATCCAGCGGTTGGTGGATTCCATGGCGGAGACGAGGCCGGAGAGGATGCCCAACAGGCTCGGGATCATGAAATAGGCCACGATGGCGAGCGGCGCGTTCAACAACACCGTGCCGAATGCCAGGCCGATGGTGATGGCGAGGACCGCGGCGAGCAATGTCGACGCGATCACCGAGGGCGGTATGGACCAGGTGCCCGCGCTGCGATCGGTGACCGTGGCGACCAGGTGCCCGAGCGTCGCGCACACCAGGCCCACCACGAGCCCGATCACGCACAACACTCCTCCCGCCGCGACCTTCGCGGTCAGCACCCGGCGGCGGTCCGGTACGAGGGCGAAGGTGGTCAGCGCGGTGCGCTGGGACCATTCGCCGGTCACCGCGAGGATGCCGATCACCGGGAAGAGCACGGCGACGCCCGCCTGGGAGGAACTGAGGAAGTCCTGCACGGTGCGGTTCTCGCGCGGTGCGGCGGTCAGGTTCACGATCACCAGGGCCACGGCGGCGAGCCCGACCACGCCCAGCAGCCATCTGCCCGCGCGAGTGTCGGTCATCTTGCGCAGTTCGACCTCGGTCAGTCGGCCGAGCGTGGGGGCGGCGACCGTCATGACCCGATCTCCTGGGGCACGGAGTTGATCAGGCTCAGGAACATCTCTTCGAGTCCTTCGTGTTCGGCGGGCCGCAGGTCCACCAGGACCACCCCCGCGTGCGCGGCGGCTCGTCCGACCGCCTCGGCCGGGGCATCCACCAGGTAGGCGCCGGCCGGGTCGGCCGGGCGATGCGGCAGCGCTGCCGCGACCAGGGCGGTACGCAGGGCGACCGGGTCGAGGCCGACGACGCGAGTGCCGCCGGATGTGGTGAGCAGGTCACCCTTCGCGCCGTCGGCCACGACGCGGCCCTTGGCGATCATCACGATCCGGTCGGCCACCGCCTCGATCTCGCGCAGTTGGTGCGACGACAACAGCACGGTGCCGCCCCGGTCGGCGAAGTCGCGCAGGAGCGTGCGCATTTGGTAGACCCCTTCGGGGTCGAGGCCGCTGGTGGGCTCGTCCAGGATCAGCACGGCGGGATCGCCGAGCAGCGCCTGCGCGACGCCCAGCCGTTGGCGCATCCCGAACGAGTAGCCGCCGACGCGACGCTTGGCCGCCGGGCCGGACAGGCCGACCAGGGTCAGGAGTTCCTCGACCCGGGCCCGGTCCACGTCGAGCACGCGGGCACACAGCGCCAACGTCTCGCGCCCACTGCGGCCCACGTGCTGGGCGGCCGCGTCGAGCAGCACGCCGACGTGGCGCCCGGGGTTGCCCAGTTGCCGGTAGGGCACGCCCTGGATCGCGGAGCTGCCGCGGGTGGGTGGGGTGAGGCCGCAGATCATCCGCATCGTGGTGGACTTGCCCGCGCCGTTGGGCCCGAGGAACCCGGTGACGGTGCCTGGCTCGCAGCGGAACGAGACGTCGTCGACGGCGACGTGCTCCCCGTAGCGCTTGGTCAGGTGCTCGACTGTGATCATGGCTCCAGCGTGGCCGCGCCGGGTGCTCGTGCGCAGCGGCCGAGGGGCCAGGATCCGCGGCCTTGGTCTATATCCGCCGCGACCAAGGACTGGGGACCGACGATCGACAGTCGCGGGTGGCTCAGGAATCGCACGCGTCGTGGACCAGCAGGGCGATCTGCACTCGGTTGTTGAGGTCGAGTTTGGTCAGCAACCGGGAGACGTACGCCTTGACGGTCGCGATGCTGATGGACAGTTCCCTGCCGATCTCGGCGTTGGTGCGGCCCTTGCCGACGAGTGCGGCCACCGCGCGTTCACCCTCGCTGAGTCGGTCGAGGGCGGCCCGGGCCCGGGTTCGGCGCGGATCGACACCGGCTGCCGCGACGTAGGACATCATCCGGCGCATCACGTCGGGGGAGAGCATCGGTTCGCCGCCCGCGACCCGGCGGATGGCGTCGATGATGTCCGGCGGCGGGGTGTGTTTGAGCAGGAAGCCGCTCGCGCCCGCGCGCATCGCCTTGAGGATGTGGTCGTCGGTGTCGAAGGTGGTCATCACGATCACCTCCGGGGCCTCGGGCCTGGCCCGCAACGTCGCGGTGGCGGCCAGTCCGTCCACCCGGGGCATCCGGATGTCCATCAGCACCACGTCCGGTCGGTGCTCGTCGACCGCGACCAGGACGTCGGCACCGTCGGACACCTCCGCCACCACGCGCACGTCGGGCAGTCCGGAGAGCATCATCGAGAGTCCGGCGCGGACGAGAGCGTCGTCGTCGACGACCAGGACCCGTACGCAGCCGTCGGCAGTAGTCACTTGGCCAACGGTAGCCAGACCCGGAGCCGGAAGTCACCGTCACCGGTGCGACCGTGCTCGAGTCGGCCGCCGATCAGCGCCACCCGTTCGCGCAGCCCGATCAGCCCGGCCCCCGCGCCGGGGATGCCGCTGCCGGCGCGACCGCGCGGCAGCCGGTTGACCACCTCGATCGCGAGGCCGTCCTCGGGAGCGGGCGCGACCAGCACGCGTACGTGTGCGCCGGGGGCGTGCTTGCGGGCGTTGGTCAGGCCCTCCTGGACGATCCGGTAGGCGTGCCGCCCGGTGCGCCCCGACACCGACGGCAGTTCGGCCAGGTCGAGGTGCACGGTCGCGCCCGCCTGCCGGGACTCCTCGATCAGCGCCGGCAGGTCGCCGAGCACCGGTTGCGGGCGCTCGGGTTCGTCGCCGTCGCCGTCGGTCTCGTCGGGATGGGCGCGCAGTACGCCAATGACCTCGCGCAGGTCTTCCAGGGCCTCGAACGCGCACTGGCGGATGACCTCGGCGGCGCGGGCCTCCTGCGGTGACGCGCCGGCCCGGTATTCCAGGGCGCCGGCGTGGATCGCCAGCAACGAGATCCGGTGCGCGAGCACGTCGTGCATCTCCCGGGCGAGTCGCTCGCGTTCGAGGTGGCGGGCCTCCTCCACGCGCAGCCGCTGGCCCTCCTCGGCCTGCCGGGCGCGCTCGCGCCAGCTCGCGGTCAGCTGCCGCTGGGATCGGATGAGCATGCCGGTGACCACGGAGGTGGTGATCAGCAGGAACATGGCCAGGAGCGAGGTCCAGTAGCTGCGTGCGGAGTCGGCGCCGACCCAGAACGTGCCCGCGATCAGCGCGACCTGGAACGCGGCGACCGAGACGCTGGTCCGCCAGGGCCGGTGGATCGCCAGGTTGAGCAGGACGACCGGGGCCGAGCCGGTGACGGCGGCCGAGAAGAAGCCGACGGTCACCCACACCACGGCGAGTCGGGTCGGCCGGGCCCGGCGGAACAGCAGCATGCCCGCGAACATGATGCCGCCGAGGACGGCCTCGACCCATACGTTCGGCGGCTTGTCGTCCTCCTGGAGCGCGGTGACGAGGATCATCGAGCCGAGCACGAACGCGCTCAGGGCGTAACCGAGATCGGCGGCCCATTCGCGGTGGGTCCGGGCGCGGCGGGTCACGGCCGGCGCGGGGGTGGTCGGCTCCTGTGCCGGGTCGGTGCGACGGGCTCGGGTCTTGATCACATCTCAGCGTAGGCAGCGGTTCGGCGGGTCCGGCAGTGGTCGTGGGTCGACGCGGGCATCGACTTTGGTCGACGTATCGCGGCCGGGCGGCGGCCGTTCCCGGCCCGATGCGCACATCGAGCCGGGTCCACCGGGGTTCAGCCGATCTCGGAGAGGCAGTACGTGCTGCCGTAGGTCGGGACTCCGTTGCGGGTCCAGTAGCTGGAGTACGTGTAGTCCGCGCCGCTCACGTTGTCGCACGGGCGACCGGACATCGTGTACGGGAACACGCGCAGGACCTTGAAGTTGGCCTTGGGGTCGGAGCAGCGGACCGAGGTCAGCTCCTCCTGGCTGCCGCCCGTGGTGATGCTGCCGCTGAGGCACTCGCCCTTGTCGTACGCGGTCTTCGTGCTCTCCGGCGTCGCCGAGGTCTCGGCGGTCCGCGTGCTCCGGCTCGTGGCGGACGGTGACTGGCCCGTCGTGCCGCGGGTCGAGACGGGGTACGTGGCCGGTGCCGTGCGCGGCGTGAACATCGAGGACGCGGAGGGCGTTCCCGTGCTCGAGGTGCCGACGTGCGCCGTCTTCTTGTCGTTCCCGTCGCAGGCTCCCACCAGCAGGAACGTGGCCGACACGGCCGCGATCACCGCGAATGGCGTGCGTGCGCCGAACGACCCGATCCGATTGGTCATGAGGATGCCCCTTTTCCGTACCGCGTCGTTTACCGGCGGCACCGGTAAACCATGACGGTCCCCATTCCGCTCGGGCAACCGAAATCCGGGCAATCAAGGGGACTCCCTCAGCCCACCACCCGCCAGGCGCGTCGACTGTGCGGCGCATGCGTGGCGGAGCGGGGTCGAGAGGTCAGGAGGTGCCCGGGTCGACCGATTCGGCGGACAGTTCGGCGTTGCACGCGTTGCAGGTCCAGCGGGGGCGGAGCGGGTCGCCGCAGGTGACGTGGGTGATCCGGACGCCGGCCAGGCCGTCGGCGCTGAAGCGTTGTTCGGACCAGGCGATCAGGAAGGCGAAGGTGGGGAAGAAGTCGTGGCCCTTGGGGGTCAGCCGGTAGCCGGTGCGGCGTGCGCCCTCCTGGAGCGGTACCCGGGTCAGGATGCCCTCGTCGGTGAGTAGGCCCAATCGGGTGGTCAGGGTGTGCGGGGCGGTGTCGTGCATGAGGCGTTGGAAGTCGCCGAAGCGGTGCACGCCCAGGAACGCGGCGGCCAGGATCGCGGTGGAGGTGCGATCGGCCAGGACGGCGGCCGCGGCGATCGGGGAGTGCTCGCCGGTCGCCGCGGCCGAGCGGTGGTAGCGCCGCCTGGGGTTGGCGGCCTCGGCCGGGACGGCGGGGTCGCGGACCGCGGCGGTGTCGCGCGCGCTCACGCCGATCGCCCCGCACGCGCCGCAGCCGAAGATCGGATCGAAGCCGTGTCCGCAGGTCAGGTGTCGGGGGCGGGCCCGGATCCGAAGCGGTGAGGTGGGTGCCCAGCGCCGGTCCCACGCGTTGATCGCCACGAACGCCGGCCACAGGTCCCGGCCCGCGTCGGTCAGCCGGTACTCCTGGCGCGGTCCGGTCGCGGCCAGTACGCCGTCGGCCAGCAGGTCGCGCAGTCGCCGGGTGAGGACCGGGTCGGAGATGGCCAGCGCCGACTTGAGGTCGCCGTATCGCACCGGACCGGCCAGTGCGGCCCGCACGATCAGCAGGTTCCACAGGTCGCCCATCACCAGCAGGCCGTGCCCCAGTGAGGTGTGGGCGGGGGTCGGGGCGGGGGCAGTCTCCATGGGCGAAGTATTCCTTCGGTCGTTCCCCCGGTCGTGGCGAGCCCTCCATACGAGTGGGAAGTGCCTGATCCGGTTACTTCCACTCTAGAAGTATTTGACGCCTCGGGTTAGCCTCCCGGCATACCTGGTTCCCTGCCGGCGAGTCTCCATCGACCTCGGAGTGGCCATGAACGACGAAGCCCACGTAGTGCTCAAGCCGGTCGAAGACGGAGAGGAGAATCCCTATCTGCTCGGCGTGTACGCGCCGGTCGTGGATGAGATCTCCGCAGACGATCTGGAAGTAATCGGCTCCATTCCGGCCGATCTCAACGGGGTGTACGTGCGCAACGGCCCGAACCGCCGGTTCCCGGCGACCGGCCGGCACCACTGGTTCGACGGCGACGGCATGGTGCACGCGGTGCACTTCGAGAACGGCCGGGCGCGGTACGCGAACCGCTGGGTGCGCACCGAGGCGTTCGAGGCGGAGAGCCGGGCCGGACGCGGGTTGTGGACGGGCGTGATGGAGGATCCCAAGGGCAATCCGTTCGGCAACGGACACGGCCTGGGCCTGAAGGACTCCGCGAACACCGACGTCACGTTCTTCGCCGGCAGGCTGCTGGCGAGTTGGTATCTGTGCGGTACGCCGCGCGCACTGGACCCGCTGTCGCTGGCGACGCTGGGTCCCGAGACCTTCCTGGGCACCCTCACCGGCGACTTCATGGCGCACCCCAAGGTGGACGAGGCCACCGGTGAACTGTTCTGGTTCGACTACGGACCCGAACCGCCCTACCTGCGCTACGGCGTGGTGGGCGCGGACGGAAGGGTCGCGCACACCACGCACGTCGACCTGCCCGGCCCGCGCCTGCCGCACGACATGGCGATCACCGAGAACCACGCGATCCTGATGGACCTGCCGCTGATCCAGGACCAGGAGGCGCGTCGACAGGGCCGGTACAAGCTGCACTTCGAGCGATCGTTGCCGTCCCGGTTCGCGGTCCTGCCCCGATACGGCGACGGTTCGCGGGTGCGCTGGTTCGAGGCCGCGCCCGGGTACATCTACCACGTCGTCAATTCCTGGGAGGAGGACGGCGAGATCGTGCTGGACGTGTGCCGGGTCAAGGACCCGCAGCACCAGCCGAGGATCTCCCACCCGCTCGCCCGGATGCTCGCCTACCTGCGCCTGGATGCCCAACTGTGGCGCTACCGCTTCGACGTGACCACCGGACGCACCGTCGAGGGGCCGCGCGACGAGGACAACACCGAGTTCCCCTCCATCGACTTGCGCATGGTGGGCCGGCGCAACCGTTTCGCCTACAACGTGCACATCGCGCGCGAGGACACCCTGCTCTTCGACGGCATCGTGCGCTACGACCTGCACACCGGCGAACGCCAGGACCATCGCTTCGGTGCCGGGCGTTGGGGGTCCGAGGCGCCGTTCGCCCCGCGCGACGGGGGCACCGGCGAGGACGACGGCTACCTGGTGTCGTTCGTGACCGACGAACGCGAGAACCGCTCGGAGGTGGTGGTTCTGGACGCCGCCGACCTGGCGGCCGGGCCGGTGTGCCGGATCCTGCTTCCGGTGCGGGTGCCGGTCGGCTTCCACGCCACATGGGTGCGCGCCGATCAGCTCGGAGGCCGAGGATGAGACTGCACACCGCCGAGCGGGCCGCGCGCTACGCGCCGTGGTGGGGCGGCCCGACCTGGGACCGGATGTTCCGCGATCGGGTGGCCGAACACCCGGACCGCACCGCGATCGTCGACCCGCCCAACCGCATCGCGTCGATGGACGGTCCGCCCAAGCGGCTGACCTGGTCCGAACTCGACGTCTACGTGGATACGTTGGCCGCGGTACTGCTCGATCACGGGGTGGTGCGCGACACCGTGGTGGGCGTGCTCCTGCCCAACTCGGTCGAACTCGCCGCCGTCTACCTGGCGATCACCCGGCTCGGCGCGATCGCGACGCCGTTCCCGGTGCAGTACCGCGAGTACGAACTGACGGAGTTGGCAGGGTTGGCCGACGTCCGGGTGTTCGTCACCGCCACCCGGGCGGCCTCGTGGCCCGCGGCGCGGGTGATCGCGGGACTGCCGCTCTCCGGCACGCGTGCGGTACTGGCCTTCGGCGACGACGTCCCCGAGGGCGTCACCGCGCTCGACGCCGCGTGCGCCAGGGTCTCGACACTGCCGCTCGGCCGCTACCTGGCGGGTCTGGAGAGCGAATCCGGCGACTGTGTGACGATCTGCTGGACGTCGGGAACCGAGGCCATGCCCAAGGGGGTTCCGCGCTGCGCCGACGACTGGACGCCGATGGCGCTGGGCAGTGTCGACGCCGCCTCGCTGACCGGCGCGGACGTGCTGCTCAATCCGTTCCCGATGGTCAACATGGCGGGCATCGCCGGGATGTTCCTGCCGTGGTTGATCACCGGTGCCGTCCTGGTGCAGCACCACCCGTTCGACGCGGGCGTGTTCCTCGGCCAACTGGCCGCCGAGCGGGTCACCTACACGGTGGTGCCGCCCGCGCTGTTGGCGATGCTGTTGCGCCAGGACGCCCTGCCGGACGGGGTTCTCGCGTCGCTGCGCGTGGTGGGTTCGGGATCGGCGCCGCTGACCGAGGAGATGACGGTCGGCTGGGCCGAGCGGTTCGGCATCGAGGTGATCAACTACTTCGGCTCCAACGAGGGCGCGAGCCTGGCGGCGGATCCGAGCAGCGTGCCCGACCACCGCGACCGCGCGCACTACTTCCCGCGTTTCGGCTCGCCCGACCACACCTGGTCCAACCGTGCCTCGCACGGCCTGCGCAGCCGGTTGGTGGATCCGGCCACCGAGGTCGAGATCACCGAGGTGGGTGTACCGGGGGAGTTGCGGCTCCAGGGACCGGGGGTGTTCGCCGGGTATGTCACGCGCGATCCGCGGGCGCGGCGGGAAGCGTTCGACGACGACGGCTGGTTTCGGACCGGGGACATGTTCGCGTACGCGGCCGACGCGTCGGGGGATCCGTGCCGGCTGCGCTACGTCGACCGGGCCAAGGACATCGTGGTGCGCGGTGGGATGAACATCTCCGCGGCCGAGGTGGAGAACCATCTGGGCGCGCATCCGGCGGTCGCCGAGGTCGCGATCGTCGCGGTGCCCGACCCGGTGATGGGCGAACGGGCCTGCGCGGTCGTGGTGGTCGCGCCGGGCGAGCGCGCACCGTCCCTGACCGAACTGGGCGCGTTCCTGAGGGAACGTCACATCGCGGTGTACAAGCTGCCCGAGCGGCTCGAACTGGTCGAGGAACTGCCGCGCAACCCGGTCGGCAAGGTGCGCAAGGCCGAACTGCGCACCCGCTTGGTGGACTTCGGGGCCGGTTCGGCGTCGGCGGCGGGCGCCGGTTCGGTATCGGGGCCCGGCTCGTCCGCGGCTCCGGTGGAGGACCATCCGGAAGGAGCCGACTCGTGACCTTGACCCCCCTCTACATCCTCGGCGGCGCGCAGACCGACTTCGCCCGCAACTGGACCAAGGAGGGCCTGGGCCTGGTCGACCCGATGCGTGAGGTCGCCCTGGCCGCGGCGGCGGACGCGAAGGTGGATTTGGACGCGATCGAGGTCGTGCACGTGGGCAACCTGGCGGGCGAACTGTTCGCCGGGCAGGCGCACCTGGGCGGCCTGATGGTGACCGCTGTACCGGAGCTGGCGGGCCGGCCGAGCATGCGGCACGAGGCGGCGTGCGCGTCCGGGAGTTGCGCGGTGCTCGCGGCCGGCGCCGATCTCGGGGCGGGGCGCTACGACCTCGCGCTCGTGGTCGGCGTCGAACTGATGCGCAATGTGCCCGCGGACGAGGGTGCGGCCCATCTGGGCACGGCCGCGTGGGCCGGACACGAGGCGTCGCACGCGCGGTTCCCGTGGCCGGCGCTGTTCGCCGAGATAGCCGACGCCTACGACGCCCGATACGGCCTGGACCCCGCACACCTGGGCGCGTTCGCGGCGGGCGCGTTCGCGAACGCCGCGCGCAACCCGCTCGCGCAGGCCCGGGACTGGGACTTCCCGGCTGCGGCCTTCACCGCCGACGACACGGCCAATCCGCCGGTCGCCGGGCGACTGCGGCGTACCGACTGCGGCCGGATCACCGACGGCGCCGCCGCACTGGTCCTGGCCTCCCCCGCCTGGGTCGCCGAACATGGACTCGACCCGGCGGAGTTGGCCTGCGTACGCGGCTTCGGGCATCGCACCGACACGTTGTCCCTGGCCGCCAAGCTGAGTCGGGCCGAAGAGGCGGTGATGTTCCCGCACTTGGCCGGCGCGGTTGCGGACGCCTACCGGCGGGCCGGGTTGCGCGGGGCCACCGAGGTGCACGTGGCCGAACTGCACGACTGCTTCACCATCACCGGCCTGGTGGCTCTCGAACACCTGGGTGTGTGCGGTCCGGGTGAGGCGGGTCGTCTGGTTGCCGACGGGGTGTTCGGGCCGGGCGGGCGACTGCCGGTCAATCCCGGCGGTGGACTGCTGGGCCTGGGGCATCCGGTGGGCGCGACCGGTGTGCGGATGGTGCTCGACGCGGCGCGGCAGGTGACCGGTCGGGCCGGGCCGATCCAGGTCGAGGACGCGCGTACGGCGTTGACGGTCAACGTGGGCGGTTCCTTCACGACGATCGTGACCACGGTCGTGGGCCGGGGGCGGAGGCGTGAGCGGCGATGTGTACATCCTCGACTCGGTGCGCACGCCGCGCGGGAAGGCCTCGCCGCGCGGCGGGCTGGCCGGGCTGCCCGCGCGGGCTCTGGTCGAGCACGTGCCGGCGGCGCTGGTGGCGCGTACCGGAGTGGATCCGGCGCGGGTGGACGACGTGGTGCTGGGCTGCGCGGGGCAGGTGGACGAGCAGGGCGCCAACCCGGCGCGTACTGCCGTGCTCACGCTGGGCTGGCCGGACAACGTTCCGGGCCAGATGATCAACCGGTTCTGCGCGTCCGGGATCGACGCGGTCGCCTCGGCCGCGGCGCTGGTCCGGGCCGGACAGGCCGACCTGGTGATCGCGGGCGGGGTCGAATCCTCATCCCGGGTACCGATGTTCGCGGATCGGGGGCCGCTGTGGACCGACGCGGCGGTGATCGAGCGGGTGGGCGGTGTGCACATGGGCATCGCGGCGGACGTGGTGGCGACCGAGGAGGGGTACGACCGGGCCGAGTTGGACGCGTACGGGGCGCATACCCAGGAACGCGCCGCGCGGGCCTGGGCCCAGGGCCGGTTCGCCGACGCGGTGGCGGCGCTGCCGGGCGGGTTGGCGCACGACGAACACGTGCGGCCCGGCACGCGTGTCGAGGAACTCGCGGAACTGGAACCGGCGTTCGCCGAGTTGGGCGCGAGTGGTCAGGACGCGCTCGCGCTTCGGCATCTGCCGCATCTGCGCGAGGTCCGACACCTGCACACTCGGGGAACCTCGCCGTCGGTGGCCGACGGGGCGTGCGTACTGCTGCTGGGCACGCTCGGCTGGGCCGAGCGGCTGGGATTGCCACCGGTGGCGCGGGTGGTGTCCTCGGCCTCGGCGGGTGTGGATCCAGTCCGGATGTTGACGGCCGGTCAGCGGGCCGTCGGCAAGGCGCTGGCCCGGGCCGGGATCGGACCGGGGGATGTGGACGTGGTCGAGTTCGCCGAGGCGTTCGCCGCGCTGTGTCTGAAGATCCGGCGCGAACTGGGTTTCGGTGACGACCGGTTCAACGTGAATGGCGGCACGATCGCGATGGGACACGCGTTCGGTGCCACCGGGGCGATCCTGACCGGTGCGTGTGCGAACGAACTCGCGCGCTCGGGAGGTCGGTTCGGCGTGGCCGCGGTGAGTGGGGCGGCGGGACTGGGGACGGCAGTGGTATTGGAGAGGATGCCGTGAGCGAGGACGTGCGATCCCGCGGGTCGAGGCTGTCGGTCTCCCTCGGGTTGTGGCAGGACCGGCCGGCGGAGGAGGCGCTGACGACGGCGCGGCTGGCGGACGAACTCGGCTACGCCGAACTGTGGATCGGCGAGATGGCCACCTATGACGCGTTCGCGCTGGCCACCGCGGTGGCCGGGGGCACCGAGCGGATCCCGCTGACCGTGGGGCCGTTGGCGGTGACCGTGCGTGATCCGGCGACGATCGCGATGGGAGCGGCCTCGGTTCGGGCACTGACCGGGCGGCGGGTGACGGTGGCGCTGGGCACCTCCTCGACGGTCGTGGTGGAGGGATGGCATGGGCGCTCGCGGGCCCGTGCGGGCGTCGCGCTGGCCGAATCGGCGCGGCAGACCAGGGAGTTGCTGGACGGGGCTCGGTCGGATGGGCACGGGGAGGTGGTCCGTTCCGAGGGCTACCGGCTGCGGTTGCCGGCACCGGGCGGGTCGGGGCTGACCGTGGCCGCGTTCGGGCCGGCGGCGATCCGGACGGCGGCGCGATACGCGGATCGGCTGGTGTTGAACCTGGTCGCGCCGGAGACCGCGGCGGATCTGATCGTCTCCCTGTCGCGAGCGGCGAAGGAGGCAGGGCGGCCTCGGCCTCGGGTCGCCGCGTGGGTGTGCGCGGCGGTGGGGGCGGGCGCGGTCGAGGGGGCGGAGCAACTGCGGCGCGGGCTGGTGGGGTATCTGGCCGCACCCGGGTATGGCGAGATGTTCGCGCGTGCGGGCTTCGGGGAGTTGGTCGCGTACGCGCGGACGGGGCCGCATCCGCGGGAATTGCTGGCGGCGATTCCGGAGGCGGCGGTGTCGGTGGTGGGGTTGGTGGGGTCGGTGGCGCACGCGCGCTCGCGGATCGCGGCGTATCGGGCGGCGGGGGTGGACGAGGTCGTCCTTGTGCCTTCGGCTACCGCTGGGGATCCGGGTGGCTCTGCGACGTTGTCGGCGTTGGTGGGTTGTTGACGCTGTTGTCCTCGAGCGCCGGACGGGCTGGAATCGGCCCGGTCCCGCCTTGTCCTCAAACGCCGGACGGGCTGAGGGGGTCGGTTTCGGTCGACGGGCCGAGGTGGGCCTGGTCCGGCTTTGTCCTCAAGCGCCGGACGGGCTGGCGGGGGTTGGCTCGGTGGGTCGGCGGGCTGGGGTGGGCCCGGTCTCGCTTTGTCCTCAAGCGCCGGACGGGCTGAGGGGGGTCGGTTTTGGCCGATGGGCCGAGGTGGGCCTGGTTCGGCGTTGTCCTCAAGCGCCGGACGGGCTGAGGGGGTCGGTTTCGGTCGACGGGCCGAGGTGGGCCTGGTCCGGCTTTGTCCTCAAGCGCCGGACGGGCTGGCGGGGGTTGGCTCGGTGGGTCGGCGGGCTGGGGTGGGCCCGACCTCGCTTTGTCCTCGAGCGCCGGACGGGTTGCGGGGGAGTTGGCTTGGGGCGGCGGGTTGTTCAGGGGTGGGTGGCGTCCAGGTCGGTTGCGTAGAGGGTCAGGGCTTTGCGGTAGGGGGTCAGGTGGGGGTGGGTGCTGGTGGTGGCGATGACGTGGAGGAGGGATTCGACCGCGGTTTTGGGGTCACCGGCGTTGTAGAGCGCCATGGCCAGGAACGTGGTCAGGCCCGGGTCGTCGGGGAATTCGGTGAGACCTCGTTGCAGGATCGCCACCGCCTTGTCGTGCGCGCCGAACGCGCGGTACGTGCTGCCCAGGCCCAGGAACGCGCCCAGGCGGTCCTCGGCCGGCAGCCCGTCCCCGATCAGGGCCCATTCGTAGAACGGCACGGCCTCGCGTTCCAGGCCGAGCACGTCGTGTGCCCAGGCCGCCTGATAGGCGACCTGCGCGTCGCCCGGATACCGCTCGACCAGCGGCACCAGCCGCGCCCGCGCCTCCTCCACCAAGCCCGCCTCGCGCAGCGCGATGGCCTCGGCCAGGGCCGTGTCCCGTTCGTTGTCGATCATCCGGGCAGTGTTCCCTATCGGGCGGCCCGCACACGGTCGGGCTCGGGAACCACCCGAACCGGCCGCCCGGTTCGGTGCGTGGCCGGGATCGACCACGCGAGCAGCGCCGCGAGCAGGCAGCCGGTGCCCAGCATGCCGAAGCAGATCAGGTAGCCGGTCAGCTCCGGTGCCTGGGCCACGCCCGCCGCCCGCGCGGTGCCCGAGTCGACCAGGGTCGCGCTCAGGATCGCGCCCAGCACGGCCGTACCGGTCGCCCCGCCCACCGTGCGCAGCACCGCGTTCATCCCGTTGGCCACGCCGGTCATGTCCGCGGGCACGTTGTCGTTGATCAGCGCGGGCATCGCGGAGAACGCGAGCCCGAGGCCGAAGCCGAACAGCACACCGACCATCGAGAACGCCCACCAGTGCCCGTGCAGCGGCAGCAGCAGGGCGAACGCCGCGCCGCTGAGCAGCGGTCCGAGCACCAGGGCGGGCTTGGGGCCGTACCGATTGGTCATCCGGGCCGCCACCGGCGCCGCCACCAGGTTGCCGATCGTGCCCGGGAGCATGATCAGGCCCGCGATCAGCACCGACTTGCCGAAGCCGTAGCCGAGCGCGGACGGCGCCTGGATGAACGGCGGGAACAGCAGCGAGGAGCCGTACATCGCCATGCCGGTGAATACCCCGGACAGGTTGGCCAGCAGTACCGGCCGGCGGGCCATCACCCGCAGGTCGACCAGGGGTTCGGGGTGGTGCAGCGCCCAGGCGATCCACGCGGCGAACATCAGCGCGGCCAGGATCAGCCCGCCGAGCACCAGCGGATCGCCCCATCCGGACCGGCTGCCCATGCTCACCGCGGCCAGCAGCGCGGCCAGCCACGCGGACAGGGTCAGCGCGCCGATCAGGTCGACGTGCCCCTGGCGCCGTTCGGCGGTGTCCGGCACCACCCGCCACACCATCAGCATGGACAGCGCCGCCACCAGCGCGGAGAGCCAGAACAGCAGGTGGTAGTCCCAGCGGTCGGCGATCAGGCCGGTCATCACCGAGCCGAACGTGGCGCCGACGCTGATCGTGGCGCCGATGGTGGCGATGCTGCCCGCCGAGCGCTCCTTGGGGAACTCGTCGCGCACCACGCTCAGCGCGAGGGGGACCACGCCGCCGCCCATGCCCTGGAGCACCCGGCCGGCGATCAGCATCACGTAGGACGTGGTGCACGCGGCCAGCACCGAGCCGACCGCGACCGCCGCGAGCGCGAGCAGCAGGAAACGTTTACGACCGCGCAGGTCTCCGAGCCGGCCCAGCAGCGGGGTGGCCACCGCGGCGGCGAGCAGGTTGCCGGTGAGCACCCACGCGATGGCCGAGCTGGAGACGCCGAGACGGTTCTGTAGTTGCGGCAGGATCGGCGAGACCACGGTCTGCATGACCGCCATCGTGGTCGCGGCGAAGGACAGGGCGACCAGGATCATCGTCGGGCCGTGGCGCTTGGTCGGTGTGCGCGCGGCCCCCTTGGTGCCCGTGCTCATGCCGTCAGCGGCCGGTCCTCGACCCAGTCGCAGTGCAGCGTGCGGGTCTCGATGCGCCAGCCCTCGTCGGTGCGCGCGAACGTGTCGAGGTAGCGGATCGACATCACCCGGTCGCGGCGTACTCCGCACGACTCGTAGATGTGGTGCGCCATGCAGTACGTCTCGGCGTTCGCCCGATCGCCGCCCGGCTCGAAGGCGACGAGCTGATTGGCGATCAGGTGGGTGGTGGCCAGGTATCGGTCCAGGCTCGTCAGCGCCTTGGCGATCTCGGCCCGGCCGGTGCGTACCGCCGGCGGCTCGGTGGATCCGGGGTCGCGGTGGATCACCAGGCGGCCCTCGGGGGTGAACATCGAGGCGACGAGGTCGGGCTTGCGGCGATCCGCGCCGTGTGCGTAGGTCTGCGCCACGTCCCGGATCTCGCTGCGATCGCGCAGTTCCCCCGAATCGTGCAGAGCGGGCGAATCCGCCTCGTCGTCGTGCATGTCCACCCTTTCACCAGCCGTCGATCGCATGCTGACAGCAGTTGGATGACACACGCAAGTTTCTCTGACGTCGCGTCAGTTACATCTTCCGCGCAACGAACCACCTGTTCGGGAGGTCCGAACCGGGCGCCCGGGGTCGACCCGACCGGGCGCCCGGGTCGGTGCGTACGAAGCGCCCGAGTCCCGGTCGCGGCCGACCCGCGCCGCGGCCGGCCGGCTACCCCCGCGCCACGAACACCACGTCCGGTTCCCCGCGCGGCACCGGCACCTGATGCACGGTCACCTGTGCGAACCGGGCCCGCAGTCGGTCCGCGAAGGCCGGACTCGCGGTCGCGCTCCACACCGTCAGCACTCCGCCCGGCAACAACCTGGCCCGCAGCGCGGCCAGTCCCGCGTCGTCGTACAGCGACGCGTTGCCGTCGGTGACCGTCCAATCCGGCCCGTTGTCGATGTCCAGGCACAACGCGTGAAAGCGCTCGTCCGACCCCTCGCGCGACATGTGGGGGCGCTCGTCCGACCCCTTGCCCGACCGGGCCGCCGCCTCGCGGTCCGCCCGCTCCGACACCCCGTCGGCGGGCGCGATGGAAGGGGAGCGCACCCAGGCCACCAGATCCGATGTGATCACCCTCACCCGCGAATCCGCCAGCGCGTGCCCCGAGAAGGGGGCGAGCGGCCCTCGACCCCACCGCACCACGGCGGGTTCACGTTCGACCACGGTCACCTGCTCGACCCGGGGATCGGTCAGTGCCTCGCGCAGGGTGAATCCGACACCCAGTCCGCCGACCAGGATTCGCAGCCCTCCGGCGACGCCGAGCGTCTCGGGTGCGTCGGGTGCCTCGGGAGTGGCGAGCGCGCCGCGCGCGTCGACCCCCTCCAGCGCGTCCAACGCCGTGCGTACCAGCAGCCGCTCCGACGCGCCCGCGCGCGTGTCCATCAGGAAGCAGCCGTTGCTGATGATCTCGTAGTGCTCGCCCACTTGCCGCAGGACGAGTTCGCCGTCCGCCGCCGGGACGCGTTCGATCTCGTGTGCGTCGGTGGTCGGATCGATCGTGTACATCGGTTCACTGACTCCTTGTCGCTTTATGGAGAACGGGTGTCGCCGTGTCGCCTTCTCGCCTCCCGGGCGCCTTCACATGCCGTGTGCGGCGGATCGCGAGCACCTCATAACAGTGCCATCACGAAGCCGGGGAAGTCCGATCCCGAGGGGCCGAACGGTGACACGTGTGCAGTGCTGCGCCCCACCTCGCACAGGGCCGGGCATGGGCTGCCGGCCAGCGGTTTTCGCCGGTTCGGTGACTCTTGCACCCTGTAGGACACCCCGTTAAGGTCCCGGCCATTGCTTCATGGCCCATTGACTGATGGCATGTCAGATCCAGTCGCAGGGACGCCTCGCAGGCGGAGCCCGGGGCAGGGCAAGCACAAGACGAGAACGACGCGAGCACAGCGCAGGAGAAGTACGTGAGAGCGCACCGGGCACATCGGCCCGGCCCGCGGAAACGAAGTGTCGGGAGGGCTGATGGCATCAACTTCCGCCGGGCGGCGTGGGACGCGCCGCCGAGCGGCGGCCGGCTTGCTGGTCGTGCCGCTCCTGTTGGCGGTCGGCTGTAGCCGCTCGGGTGACGACGCGGTGGCCAAGGGTCCGGGATCGGGGGGCTCCGGCACCGCGGGATCCCAGAACCCGAAGGCTCCCGTCGGCACCGGCGCGCCCGGTGACTTCGGCACGCTCAAGGACGTCTGCGGCAAGGGCGACGGCAAGCCGCTCACCAAGAAGGCCGACCGAGGCGTCACCGAGAAGCAGATCTCGGTCAGCGTGACCGGCGACCCCGGCGCCCCCGCACAACCGGGCCTGGGCAAAGAGTTCTTCGAGATGGCCGACGGCTTCACCAAGTGGTGCAACGGCCTCGGCGGGATCAACGGCCGCACGATCAAGCTGACCCAGCGCGACGCCGCGCTCAGCAACGTCGGCACCGTGATGACGGCGGCCTGCCAGAGCGACTTCATGGTGGTCGGCGGCGGCAACCCGTTCGACAACGACGGCGTCAAGGCGCGTACCGGGTGCAAGCTCGGCGCCTTCCCGGCCTACGTGGTCGGCGAGGAATCGGCCAAGGCCGACCTCCAGGACCTCGCGGTCGGCCTGCCGGTGTCCACCACGGTCGTGGGCGCGTACAAGGCGGTCTTCGCCGCGCACCCCGAGGTCAAGGCCAAGGTCGGCCTGCTCGGCCAGAACATGGCCTCGCTGCGGCCCTCGATGGCCCGCTACAAGGCGGGTGTGGAGGCGGCCGGCGGCACGATCGTCTACAAGGAGGACGTCCCCGTCATGCCGCCCCCCGGGCGCACGACGCTGGAGAAGATGAAGAACGCCGGGGTCGAGATGCTGATCACCACGTGGCTCGCGGTGGACTCGTCGTCGATGTTCCGCGAGATGGACGCGATGAACTGGCACCCCAAGGTCATCGTCAGCGACGCCTCGGCCTACAACCGCTACACCCTCGCCGCCGCCAAGAACTCCAAGATCCCCGACACCTACATCTACCCGACGTTCGTGCCGCAGTCGCTCGGCGACAAGAACCCGGCCGTGCAGAAGGCGCTGGAGATCCTGCACCTGGCCGAGCCGAGCAAGGACCTGGAGTTCTTCCACATGTCCGGGATCAACTCCTGGCTGCTGTGGGCGAGCGCGGTCAAGGAGTGCGGTACGGAGCTCACCACGGAGTGCGTGCTCGCCAAGGGCAAGCGCGCCAACTGGGACGCGGGCGGCCTGTTCGCGCCCGGTCCGATCGTGGAGACCAAGGACGTGCGCGCCGCCGACTGCTTCACCATGGTCAAGGCGACCGCCAAGGGCTTCGAGTACGACGCCGCGCTGACCAAGCCGAACAAGGCCGAGTTCTTCAACTGCGACCCGGCCAACGTGGTGGCGGTCGCGCCAGGTGCGCCGAGCGCGCCGCCGGCCTCGACGCCGCCGACCACTCCGGGAGCCGGTACGCCGCCACCCGCGGAGACTTCCGGTGGGGGCAGCCCGCCGCCCGCCGACTCGGGCGAGCCGCCGCCGGCCGCGCCGCCGGAGGAGAACGCCTGAGTCGCCCGCACACCCGAGCGACACCGCGCCACCCGCGACACCGCACCACCAGGCAACCGCACGACCCGCACCACCGCTGCACCCGTCGGCCGCTCACTCCGGTCGGTCCGACCCAGCGACACCCGTCGCCCTCTCGCCCCGCACCGGGCGGGAGGGCGGCCCAGCGGCCCTGACGACCTGTCAGGAGCCGTGCCGCACCAGTCTCCGAGACCGATCGCCCCGCGACACGGCCCGGCCCGAACGGAGGGCGCGTGCACGAGTTCATCATCCTCACCATCAGCGGCCTGGTCACCGGCGGCATCTATGCCATCACCGCCGGCGGCCTGACCCTGACCTACACCACCACGGGCATCTTCAACTTCGCCCACGGTGTCACCGGCGCGCTCGCCGCCTTCACCTACTGGCAGTTGCACTTCGACTGGGGCTGGCCGGTATGGCTGTCCATCGTCGTGGTGCTGGGCATCCTGGCCCCCGCGTTCGGGGTCTTCCTGCACTTCGCCATCATGCGACGGCTGGAGGGCACGTCGGAGACGACGCGCCTGATGGTCACCGTCGCGGTGCTGCTGAGCCTGCTCGCCGCGGTGATGTGGATCTGGGATCCGCAGACCCCGCGCAACGTGGTCAACTTCTTCCCCGGCGAGTCCGTGGACATCGGCGGCACGCGCGTGTCCTACCACGACCTGATCACCCTGGCCGTGGCGCTGATCGTGGCGATCGGCCTGTGGGTGTTGCTGCGCTCGACCCGCGCGGGCGTGGCCATGCGCGCCACCGTCGACGACCGCAACCTCGCGGTGCTCAACGGCTCGCGCCCCGAGGTGCCCGGCATGCTGGCCTGGGCGACCGGCACCATGCTGGCCGCGGTCGCCGGCATCCTGATCGCGCCCAAGCTCTCCTTCGCCGCGCTGCCGCTGACCCTGTTGATCGTCAACGCCTACGCCGCGGCGGTGATCGGCCGGCTCAAGAGCCTGCCGTGGACCTTCGTCGGCGCGATGATCATCGGGTTGGTCACCGAGTACGGCAAGGGCTACCTCACCGAGACCAGGTTCCCCACCGCGGGCCCCTACCTGTCCGGCCTCACCGACTCGATGCCGGTGCTGGTGCTGTTCGTGGCGATCCTGCTGCTGCCCACCTCCCGGCTGCGCGGCCACGCCTCCTCCCGCACCCGCGAGATCGCGCACCGCCCGACCTGGACCGGCTCGCTCGTCTTCGCCGGCCTGGTGATCGCGGGCGCGGTGGTCGCCGCCAACACCCTCGGTGCCGCCGACCTGTTCGCCAGCACCAAGATGTGGGGCTTCGCGATCATCGGCCTGTCGGTGATTCCGCTGGTCGGCTACGCCGGGAAGATGTCGCTGGCCCAACTGGGCTTCGCGGGCATCGGCGCGATCTGCGTGTCGCACCTGGGCTCCGGCGGCAACCCGCTGGGCCTGCTGTGGGCCGCGCTGATCTGCGCGGGCATCGGCGTACTGGTCGCGCTGCCCGCACTGCGCCTGTCCGGGATCTACCTGGCCCTGGCCACCGCCGCATTCGCGGTCATGCTGGACCGCTGGATCTTCCAACTGCCCGCGTTCACCTGGGGCGACACGAAGATCGACCTGTTCAACAGCGGCACGCTCAACTTCGAGCGCTTCGACTGGCCGGGCATCGACATCTCCTCCGACCGGGCCTACTTCATCTTCGGCGCGGTCTTCTTCGCGCTGTCCTCGCTGGTGGTGGTGTGGATCCGGCGCGGCGAGTTCGGCCGCAGGCTGCTGGCGATGAAGGACAGCCCGGCGGCGTGCGCGACGATCGGGATGAACCACAAGCTGACCACGCTCACCGTCTTCGGCCTGTCCGCCGCGATGGCGGGCGTCGGTGGCGGCATCATGGGCGGTGCGCTGGGCACCCTGTCGCCGGTCAACTTCGACTTCACCGCCGGGCTTTCGGTGCTGATGCTGATGGTGATCGCCGGTCTGACCTCGCCGGGCGCGGCGCTGTTCGCGGGCATCTTCCTGGGCACCCCGCTGATGACCAACCTCTTCCCCGACTACGCCCAGCTCACCACCATCCTGATCGGCCTCAACGGCATCGCGCTGGGCAAGAACCCGAACGGCTTCATCGCCGCCAAGATTCGCCCGGAATGGGAGCCCGCACTGCGCCGGCCGGTCATCCTGGCCGCCAGCGCGGCGGCGCAACTGGCGCTGGTCGTACTGCGGTTCACCGACGTGATCGGGAACTGGGTCTTCGTCATCGGGATCCTGCTCGCGGTGATCGGCATCCCCGCCGCGGTCAAGGCCGAACTGATGCTCAAGGCACCGCGCACCGAACAGGAGCTGCCGCCGGGCCTGTCCGAGCAGCCCGAGGGGCTGGGCCTGAACGGCGCCCGGTTCGCGGCCGCCGACATCGAGGCCCTGGACAAGCTGATCGCGATGCCCTCGCTGCCGACGGTCGCGATGGCCGACACACCGTCACCCACCCTGCCTGGAGCGCGTCATGGGGCTTGAGGTCGAGGGCGTCACGGTCCGCTTCGGCGGCCACACCGCCCTGAACAACGTCAACATCTGGGCCCACGAGGGCAAGGTCACCGGCCTGATCGGACCCAACGGCGCGGGCAAGACCACGATCTTCAACGTGATCACCGGTCTCCAACCGCCGTCGTCGGGCCGGGTCAGGATGGACGGGCGCGACGTCAGCAAGCTCGCGCCCTACCGCCGGGCCCGCCTGGGCATGGCCCGTACCTTCCAACGCCTGGAGCTGTTCGGCTCGTTGACGGTCCGGGAGAACATCCAGGTCGCCGCCGCGCAGTACCGCCGGCTGCACCGGGGCACCAAGGAGACCCCGCAGGACACCTCCGCGCGCCTGCTGCACCGCCTGAACCTGACCGAGATCGCGCATATACGCGCCGACCAACTGCCCACCGGGCAGGGCCGCGTGGTCGAGCTCGCGCGTTCGCTGGCGTCCCGGCCCAAGATCCTGCTCCTGGACGAGCCCGCCTCCGGCCAGGACGACGAGGAGACCCGGGGCTTCGGACAGTTGTTGCGCGAGATCGCCGACGACGGGGTCGCGGTGCTCCTGGTCGAGCACGACATGGATCTGGTGATGAACACCTGCGACGAACTGCACGTGCTTGACTTCGGCAAAAAAATCGCCAACGGTACGTGCGACGAGATCCGCGCCAACACCGCCGTACAGGCGGCATACCTGGGCACCGCCGACGCCGCGGAGGCCGCCGAAGTCCTGCAGGAGACCGTATGACGCTGAACGTGGCCGACGCGCCGCCGGCCGGCCCGCGCGGCGGCATCCCGCCACTGCTCGAACTGCGCGGCATCAGCGCCGCGTACGAGCAGGTCGAGGTGCTGCACAAGGTGGACCTCGCGGTGCCCACCGGCAAGGTGATGGCGGTCCTGGGGCCCAACGGCGCCGGCAAGACCACGATGCTCAAGGTGATCACCGGGCTGCACGAGCCCACCGGCGGGGACATCCACCTCGCCGGGCGGTGCGTCACCGGGGCGGCGCCGGTGGACCTGGCCCGGATCGGCCTGTGCAGCATCCCGGAAGGCCGCGGCGTCTTCCCCAATCTCACCGTGTCCGAGAACCTGTGGATGGCGACCTACCGAGGGGTCTCCCGCAAGGAGATCGAGGAGAAGGTCTTCCCGATCTTCCCCCGCCTCAAGGAGCGCCGGACGCAGGCCGCGGGCACGATGTCGGGCGGCGAACAGCAGATGCTGGCCGTCGCCCGGGCGATCGCCACCAACCCGGCCATCATCCTGCTCGACGAGCTCTCGATGGGCCTCGCGCCCCTCGTCGTCGATCAGTTGTACGACGTGGTCGGCAAGATCGCCGAGACCGGCGTCACCGTGCTCCTGGTCGAGCAGTTCGCGCGCACGGCCCTGGCCGTCGCCGACCTCGCCGCGGTCATGAGCGGTGGCCGGATCCTTCAGGTCGGCACCCCGGACGAGATCGCCGGCGACCTGCACAGCGCGTACCTGGGCGGCTGAGCGCACATGGCCGTCGGGTACGTACCAACCTCACGGCGACCCACGAGGTGAGCACTTTATGAGTATGAACAGCGTGAACGCCGACGGGCACCCCGCACCCGCGAGGCCCGGCGGCGAGCCGCCGACGGTTCCGCAGGGGGTGCCGACGGCCGGACCACCACCGGCGTTCGCCCCGCGCCACGCGGCGATCCCGGCGGCCACTCAGGATCGGACCCGGCAGTTCACCGCCGACGTCGGCGCCCTCAAACTGCGCGCGCCCAAGACCATGCTCGACACCCAGTTGATGTGGCTGGGCGTCGGTCTCATGGTGCTCGGGATCGGCATGGGCATCGGCGCCTACTTCATGTCGCACGGCACGACGCTGATCCTGACCCAGAACGACGCGATCACGTTGGGTCTCGCGGCGATCCCGGTCTCGCTCCTCGGGTTCGCCCTCTTCATCCGCTATTCGTTGTCCACGTATCTGCGGTTCTGGCTGGCCCGGCTGATCGCCGCCCAGCAGACGCCGCAGGCCGCCCCGGCGGTCGCCGGGCCGGGCACGGACGCCACGGCGGTGCTGCCCGCCACCCCGGCGGGGCACTGAGCGACATTCGGGGGAGGACTCCTCAACGGGCCGCGCGCGGTGTCATCCTGAACGGGACGGACGCCGCGCGCAGCACCCGTGGAGGGCAGCGAGGACATGAGCGACAACCCGCAACCGGCGGACCCCGGTCCGACCGACACCCCCGCCCGGGACGGAAAGCGCCTCCGGCTGGTCACGGTGGTGTGGGCCGTGCTGATGACGGTCGCGGTCGTGATGATCATCCTGATGTTGCGCAGCTAGGCGTGCCCGTTTCGCACAGCGCGCTCGTGACCCGGCTGTGGCCGGCCTCCGCACGGAGGCCGGCCACAGCCGCGTCGACGCCCGTTCAGATCGCGGGCGGCAGGTCCACCAGCGTGCCCAGCGTGGCCCGATGCCGGTCCGAGGTGCCCAGCAGCAGCGAGGACGCCATCGCCCGCTTGAGGTACAGGTGCGCCGGGTGCTCCCAGGTGAAGCCGATCCCGCCGTGCATCTGCACACACTCCTCCGCGGCGCGCACCGCGACGTCGCCGCAGTACGCCTGGGCCAGCGCGGTGGCCACCGCCGCGTCCGCCGAGTCCTCGGCCAGACACGCCGCCGCGTAGCGCGCCGCGGCCCGGGCGGCGGCGATGTCCGACCACAGATCGGCCGCGCGGTGCCGCAACGCCTGGAAGGAGCCGATCGGCCGGCCGAACTGGTGCCGCACCTTCAGGTACGCCACCGCCTCGGCCAACGCCTGCTCGGCCACCCCCAGTTGCTCCGACGCCAGCAGCGCCGCGCCGTACCGCAGCGCGTGCCCGAACGCCGCCTCGGCGTGCTCGGGCCCGGCCAGCACCCGGCCGTGCACCTGATCCAACGTCAACTCGCCCACCGGGCGGGTCGCGTCCAGCGAGGTCACCGCGCGCCGGGTCAGGTTCGCCGCGTCGCCCGCCACCAGGGCCAGGTGCGGCTCGCCGGCCACGATCACCGGGACCACCAACAACTCGGCCCGATCCGCGGCCAACACCCCGGTCACCGCACCGGTCAGCGACAACCCCGGCCCGTCCGGCGCACCGGTCACCGACAGCGGGAAGGCGGCCCCCGGCCAGGTGCTCGCGGTCACCGCGAGCGTGCCGGTGCGGGTGCCGTCCGCGAGCACGCGCAGCGCGCCGTCGCGCGCCTCGCCGGCCGGACAGGCCAGCAGCGCCGAGCCGGCCAGCACCGCGCTGGCCAGGAACGGCACCGGCGCCACCGCGCGCCCCAGCTCCTCCAGCGCCACCGCGACCTCCCGAGGCCCCGCGCCGGCCCCGCCGAACTCCTCCGGGATCAACAGCCCGGCCAGGCCCAGCTCGGCCGCGACCGCCTTCCACAGCCCGTCGTCGTACGCCTCGTCGGTGTCGATCCGCGCCAGCACGTCGTGCCACCCGCAGCGATCCCGCAACAACTCGCGCAACGTCGCGCGCAGATCCTCCTCGACCTCGCCGTACAGCAGCGACGGCATGCCGGACTCGCTCACCGGGGCATCTCCTTCCACGGCACCCTGGTGTCCGTCCGCGGCTCGCGCGGCAGGTCCAGGATCCGGTCGGCGATCACGTTGCGCAGCACCTCGGACGTGCCGCCCTCGATCGAATTGCCCTTGGCCCGCAGGTAGTAGTAACCCGGCGCGCGCGCACCGAGCGTGGCCTGGCCCAGCTCGCTGCGGCGCATCGCCCAGTCGTCGTAGCCGAGCCCCTCCTCGCCGGTCAGCTCCAGCCACAACCGGGTCACGTCCTGGTTCAGCCGGGCGTAGGCGATCTTGGCCGCCGACCCCTCGGGGCCGGGCGCGCCGGCCGCCAACTGCTGGCGGATGCGCTCGTTGCCCAGCCGGGCCACCTCGCACTCCACCCAGGCCCGCAGCAGCCGGTCGTGCAGCCCGGGCGTACGCAGCTCCGGCCGATCCCGCCACATCCGCGCGACCGCGCCGATCGCGTCCGCCTCGCGCGGGGCCGCCGCGCCGCCGATGGCCACCCGCTCGTTCATCAGCGTCGTGTTCGACACCGTCCAGCCCTGGCCCACCTCGCCCGCCCGGTGCGCGTCCGGGATCCGCACGTCGGTCAGGAACACCTCGTTGAACTCGGCCTGTCCGGTGGCCTGGCGCAGCGGACGCACCTCGACCCCCGGCGACGTCATGTCCAGGAAGAAGTAGGTCAATCCCTGATGCTTGGGCAGGTCCGGATCGGTCCGGGCGAGCAGCATCGCCCAGCGCGCCTTGTGCGCGAGCGAGGTCCACACCTTCTGACCGTTGACGATCCAGTCGCCGTCACCCTCGCGCACCGCCCGGGTGGCCAGACCCGCCAGGTCCGAGCCCGCGCCGGGTTCGCTGAAGAGCTGGCACCAGATCTCCTCGCCGGTCCACAGCGGGCGCAACAACCGGGCCCGCAACTCCGGGCCCGCGTGCGCGACGATGGTGGGCGCGCCCATCCCCAGGCCGATCGGATTGCGGTACCCACCGGCCGCCTTCGCGCCCGCCGCGGTCAACGCGCTCTCGAGCACCTGCTGCAACGCCCGCGAGGCACCCAGGCCGCCGCAGCCGATCGGGAAGTGCACCCAGGCCAGGCCCGCGTCGAAGCGATGGCCCAGGAACTCGGCCGAGGGCATCGTGGTCGGATCGTGTGCCGCGACCAGTTCGGCCACTCTGCGCCGCACCTGGGCCGCGTCGACGGCACCGGCATCCGGTCCGCCGCCGGCAGGGTCGTCCGGTTCTCGGTCGCTCACGCCGTCCCGCTCTCCCACAACCGGTGCCTCCGTCCGTCGTCATGACGCCCTGTTCATCGACACCGACGCACCGTCGACAACCGGGCCACCTGGATGCTAGGCGCTGAACTCACCGGTAGGAAGCCCGCGCCCGGGCCCCCAAGCGATGCACTCAGGCGATATGTTCGTCTCCCCGTGTGATCGAGCTACCCGCACGGACTTCAGCCGGGACCTTCCGGGATGCCGCGCGTCGCAGGGGGTGCTGTACCAGTCATGACCGCCGAAGAACTCGAGGCGGGTCTCGCCGCCGAACTCGCCGCGGACGGGGAGTCGGTCACCGAAGCACTGGACAAGTGGTCGGTGCGCACCCCGATGCGGGTCTTCATCCACTACGGCGAACACGGCCTGGACCTGAGCTACGCCGAGGCCAAGCGGGCCACCGACACGATCGCCGGCAACCTGGCCCGGGCGGGCATCCGGCGCGGCGACCGGGTGGCGGTGCACTGCCGCAGCGCGTACGCCGCCGCGCTGTGGATGTTCGGCATCTGGAAGGCCGGCGCGGTGTACTGCCCGCTGGACGCGGACGCGATCGGCGATCTGCTGGTCGAGCAACTGGAGGCCACCCAGCCGCTGCTGGTGGTCACCGAACGCGCGCTGGTGCACACGCTGGAGACGGTACGGCCGCATCTGAACCGGCTGCCGAGGCTGACCGTGCACGACGCGGTGGGCCCCAGGCCGCCGCACGGCTACCCCGAGATCGCCTACGCCAACTTCCTGGCCCGCGCGGTGCCGCCGGCGGTGACGATCGACCCGGGCGACATCGGGATGATCGTGCACACCGCAGGGGTGACCGGGCGGCCCAAGGCCGCCCTGCTGGCGCACCGTTGGCTGGCCTCGTACACGCTGCTGCTGCGCCGGCTCACCACGCCGGAGGACGTGGTGCACGTGGACCTGCCGCTGCATTCGGTCCAGGGCGCGTTCGCGGGACTGGCCCGGGCCGCGTGGGCGGGCGCGGGCGTTTCGCTGTGGGACCGGTTCCATCCGGTCGACTTCTGGCGGCGCGTGGCCTCGGCGGGGGCCACCGGCGCGGTGTTGACCGAGACGATGGTGGGCTGGCTCGCGGGCGCGCCGGAGCGGCGCGGCGAGCGGAACAACCCGCTGAGCACGGTGCTGATGCAGCCGCTGCCGCCGACCCACCACGCGTTCGCGCGCCGGTTCGGGATCGACACCGTGGTGGCCGGCTACGGGCAGGTCGAGACGGGCCTGCCGATCGCGGCCGTCCTGGTCGGGCTCGACCCGAGCGAGGTCACCCCGGCGCCGCTGCGGCGCGGGCTGGCGCCGGCGGCGGTCGCGAAGGTGTGCTCCCGGTTGGGCGTACCGGTGGTCGACGGGGCGCGGATCGTGCGCAAGGGTTGTCTGGGCGCGCCGTTGCCGTTCGCTCGGGTGGCGATCCTGGACGAGCACGACCGTCCGGTGCCGCGCGGCGTGGTCGGCCACCTCGCGGTCCGCCCGCATCTGCCGGGCCTGTTGGTGCAGGAGTACGTGGACGATCCGCTGAGCATCGCGGAGGCCACCCGCAACCTGTGGTTCCACACCGGCGACGCGGCGGTGCTCGACGAGGAGGACGGGCTGCTGCACTTCGTCGACCGGGTCGTGGACCGGATCCGGATCCGCGGCGAGAACGTGTCGGCCTACCACATCGAGGACCTGGTCAACCAGCATCCCGACATCGCGGTGGGCGCGGTGTTCGGGGTGCCCGCCGACCGGGACGACGAGGACGAGGTGGTCCTGTACGCCGAGCCCGAGCCGGGTCGTCCGCTCGACCCGGACGAGCTACGCGCGTGGTGCGCGCAGTCGTTGCCCGCGTACATGCGGCCGGAGCACGTGCGGATCGTCGCGCGCATGCCGCGGACGCCGAACGGGCGGGTGGAGAAGTACCGCCTGCGCCGGCACTTTTTGGGTCTGGCCGATCGTCCGGGCCCGGCGGTGCGCGGTGTGGCGGTGTCGGCGGCGACGCCGATGCCCGCGGCGCGGCCGGCGCTCGCACCCGCGCTGTCCCCGGTGCGGTCCGCGCTGCCGCCGTCGTTGCCGCCGGGAACGCGGCGCTGACCTCGTTCGCCGCTCTCGGTCATGCGGATAGCTGATCGTGCGGATATGTCGCTTTCCAATGGGAAGGCGTAACACGCACGCGACTTTGCGGGCGTGGCAGATCCAAGGAGCGGCACCCATGGACAGCACGAACGGCGTCACGGGACCGACCGCCGAGTCCGGCGCGGGGCGGCATCGGCGCAGCGGCAAGGGATTCGGGTTCGGCCTGCTGGTCGTGCTCGGCACGGTGTTGGTGCTCGGCGGGATCGTCGGTCTGGTCTACACGGGCGTGGCCACGCTGACCACGATGGTGTTGTTCGGCTGGTTGCTGCTGATCGGCGGCGTGGTCGGGTTCGTCCAGGCCATCCAGGCGCGCAAGGAGAACGCGTTCTGGCTCGTGGTCGCGGTCTCCGCGCTCAACATCGCGGCGGGCGTGGTGTTGTTGCGCCGGCCCGAGGTGGCGGCCGAGGCGCTCACCCTGTTCGTGGCCCTGTTGTTGCTGGGCGCGGGCATGTTCCGGATCGTGGGCGGCGTCGCGAGCATGTCCGCCAAGATGATCTGGACCGTCCTGGTCGGCGTGGTCGACCTGGTCCTGGGCCTGCTGGTGCTGGCCGAATGGCCGAGCAGCAGCCGCTACGCGATCGGTACGTTCATCTCGCTGGCCCTGCTCTTCGACGGACTGAGCCTGGTCAGCCTCGGCCTGACGGGCCGTCGGATCGTCGGCATGGTCCGCGAGGCGGAGGTCCCGGAGGCGGGGTCGCCCGCGGCGGACGAGGTCTCCGGCGACCCGGCCTCCGCCGAGTGGAAGGCCGAACGGGACGGCACCAGGGAAGGCACCTTCAAGGGCCCGGACACGATGACGAAACGACGCGACGACGAGGTGTAGGCCGGACGCCATCGAACGCCGGACGGGCTGGTCGCAGCCCGTCCGGCGTTCGATGATGTCCCGCCCCGGCAGGGGCCCATGGTGCGTCGGCGGCCGGCGAAGCGGCGGACCTACCTCGCCTCGACGTGCGCCGCGGGTGTGCGCCGGCTCATCAGCAGCGCCGGCAGGAACGCCAGTGCCATGAAGCTCACGGCCCACCAGTACGTCCCCTGGAAGGCGTCCGCCAACCGCGGCCCGATCTCGGTGATCACCGCCGGCGACAACGAGTGCAACTCGCCGAGCCCACCGGCCCCCTGCCCGGCCGGCAGGCCGTCCCGCATCGCGCCGGCCAGCAGCACCGACATCAGCGCCCCGCCGACCGCGGCCGAGACCTGCTGGATGATGGTCAAGGTGGTACCGGCGACCGCGACCTGCTCGTGCGACATGGCGCGCAGCGCGGAGGCGGTGGTCGGCATCAGCGTCATGCCGACCCCGACGCCCATCACCGACAGGCAGGACATCAGCACCCAGTAGGGGGTGTCCGCGGCGACCTGCGTGGTGAAGGCGAGGAACCCGGAGGCGGCGACCACGATCCCGACCAGCACGATCCGTCCCGGCGCGACCCGGTCGCTGAGCCTGCTGGCGACCTGCATCGACAGCGCGGTGGCCAGCGCCTGCGGTGCGCCCAACAGGCCGGAGGCGGTGGCGCTCTCGCCGCGCACCAGTTGGTAGTACAGCGGGGCCAGCATCATCGAGCCGAAGTACGCGCAGACGAACAGCACCATGGTGCCCGCGGCGGCCACGAACGGGCGGCTGCGGAACAATCGCAGGTCGATCAGCGCGTGTTCGATCCGCAGGGCCCGGACCACGAAGCCGACCACCAGGAGCGCGCCGAGCACGGCGGGCACCAGCGCCCCGGTGGAGCCGAAGTCGCCCTTGTCGCCGCCGGTGGCCAGGCCGTAGATGAGTAGCGCCAGACCGGGGGAGAGCATCAGCAGCCCGGGCACGTCCAGCGGTTTGGTCGGCTGCGGGGTGTCCCGCGGGAAGACCCTGGCGGCCAGCCCCAGGGCGATCGCGCCGATCGGCACGTTGATGAAGAAGATCCAGCGCCAGGACACGTCGTCCACGAGCCAGCCGCCCAGGATCGGGCCGGCGAGCGGGCCGATCAGGACCGGGATGCCCAGGATGGCCATCGTGCGGCCCATCCGGGCGGGATCCGAGGCCCGGGCCAGGATGGTCATCCCGACCGGCATGATCAGGCCGCCGCCGAGCCCCTGGAGGACCCGGAAGGCGATCAGCGATTCGGCCGACCAGGCCAGTCCGGCCAGCACGGATCCGGCCGCGAAGGTGCCGATCGAGAACATGTACAGGCGTTTGGTGCCGAACCGGCCCATCGCCCACGCGGCCACCGGGATGACCGTGGCCAGGGCCAGTGTGTATCCCGTCGCCACCCATTGGATGGTGGCGAGCGGGGCGTCGAAGTCCTGCGCGAGGTGGTTGAGCGCGACGTTGACGACGGTGACATCGAGTACGGACATCACCGAGCCGAGGACGACCACGAGGGCGATCGCCGCGAGGCTTCGGGAAGGGGTGGGGACGTCGGCCGCGGGCGCACTCGCGGTCGGGGCGGTGGTCGTTGCCATCACGGGCTCCTGGCGTTCGGCGGAGGAATGGCGGCGGCTTCCCGGATGGTTCTCAGACGCCGTACGGGCGGCGCGCGCGCATCGACCGGGAGGCGTCGGTCCACCACGCGAGCTGATCGAGCATCACCTTGGCCGCGGCGTCGGTGCCCGCGACGTCGACCGGCTGCCCGTCCGCGTCGAACTTCTCCCAGGCCATCGGGAACGCCAGCCCGTCCCGGGTGGTGACCATGTGCTGCTCCGCGAAGACCAGGCGCAGTTGCTCGACGGCGCGCAGGCCGCCGGAGATGCCGCCGTAGGACACGAAGCCGACCGGCTTGCCCTGCCACTCGCCGCGGAACAGGTCGATCATGTTCTTCAACCCGGCCGGGAAGCTGTGGTTGTACTCGGGCGTGACCACCACGAACGCGTCGGCGGCGTCGAGCCGGGCACCGACCGCGGTGACCACGGCGGCGGGTTCGCTGCCCATCGGGGCCCACACGTCCGGCAGCCGGTCGTGCGCCAGGTCGATGATGTCCACCTCGAAGTCCCCGTGCTGCTCGGCCTTGCCAGCGAACCAGGTGGACACGACCGGAGCGAAGCGACCCTCGCGGGTGCTCCCGACGATGACGGCCAGCCGGAAGGTCTTCGGAGTGGTGGTGGTCTGCGTGTCGGTGCTCATGGGATCCCCCAAGGAGATGAAGAGAAGTGCGAACGAGTCCTGTGCGGGCCCGGAATCGTTGCCGTCCGAGCGCCTGGTGAAGACGTTAGAAGTTGAAGTTAACTTCAGGTCAAGCCCGGATCCGCACTTCTCTTCCCGAGTCGTCACCCGGACCCGGCCCGGGGGTTGCCGGTGCCGAGGGGGAATCGTTCAAGCGCGCTTCGCGTCCGTAGCCGTCGGGGACGCCTCGTCCGGGCCGCCGAGGGCGGTCAGGACGGCGATCGTGGCCAGGGCCACGGCACCGGCGCACACCATGACCGTCGAGGGGGAGGAGGCGTCGACGACGGCGCCGCCGGCGAGCGCGCCGGTTGCCAGGGTGAGCTGGAACGACGACGTGAACACGACCGTGGCGGCCTCCTGGGCGTGCGGCGCGGAGCGGGCGAACCAGGTCTGCGAGCAGGCCGGGACGGCGCCGTACGCCAGGCCCCACACCACGAGCAGGCCGATCGCGCCCGCGTCCCGGCGGCCGAGGAGGGGGAACAGCAGCGTGGCGACGGCGATCAGCGCCGCGCACGTGAGGAACGTCGCGCGCAGGTTGCGGACCATCGTCACGCCCGCGACGAAGTTGCCGACGATGCCGGCCACGCCGAAGGTCAACAGGTAGACGCCGATCAGCCCCCGGTCCACCCGGGTGACCTGCTCCAGGAACGGCGTCACGTACGTGTAGGCGCCGAAGTGCGCGATCACGATCAGGCAGGTCGCGGCGAGGCCGATCCGGATGCCGGTGCCGCGCAGCAGATCGCGCAACACCCGGGCCCGGGTGACCTCGAGCGCGGGCAGCGGCGGCAACAGCACGGCGAGCGCGATCGCCACGCCCAGCGCGAGCACGCCCATGACCACGAACGAGGCGCGCCAGCCGATGTGTTCGCCGAGCTGTGTACCGGCGGGCAGACCCAGCACGGAGCCGGCCGGAACGGCCGCGAAGATCACGGCGGTTGCCGTACCCACCCGCTGCGCACGCACCAACCGAGGCGCCAGTCCGGCCCCGATCGACCAGAACCCGCCGATGGTGACCCCCACCAGCGCCCGCGCCACCAACACCACCCAGAACGCGGGCGCGACGGCCGCGAGGAAGTTCGCCGCCGCCAACAACACGATCAGCGCGACCAACATCGTGCGCCGATCCAGCCGCCCGGTGCACACCGTCACCACCGGCGCGCAGACCGCCGCCAACAGGCCCGGTACGACCATCAACCACCCGGCAGTGCCGTCCGAGACGCCGAAGTCGTCCCCGATCGGCGTCAACAACCCGATCGGGAGAATCTCGCTCGTCACGATCGCGAAGATCCCGACCGACAGACACACCACGCCCGGCCAGTACCGGCGCGGCTGCCCCGCGTCCGGTCCGGGTGCGTCGGCGGTGTGCGAGTCGGCTCCGGCAATGACGGACATGACGTCCCTTTCGGCAGGGCGGGGGAGGGGATCCCCGACAACGGGGAGTCCCAGTACAACCGCCCCCGCCGCCCCGGGTCTGGCGGTATCCCGCCCTCAACGTCACCCCGTCCTCGACATCACGAGCCCGTCGCCCCCCGACCTGCCGACGTCCTGCCCCCGATCTCCCCGCCCCCGACCTGCCGCCCCCGACGTCCGACCCCCGCCCCCGCCTGCCGGCCGAAGCGCTTCGCTGTGGGCGAACAGGGATCGGAAGGGTGGGGGAACAAAGAGGGGCTCTTGTTTCTTGAGTCAGTGCAGCGCAACTTTTTCGACTGTGGCTACCTGAGGGGCATGACATGAGCGAGACCATCGGGACACTGACCCTGCCGGTTCTTCCGCTGGACGACGTGGTCGTCCTCCCCGGCATGGTGGTCCCGCTCGAACTCGACGACGCGGAGACCCGTGCCGCCGTGGATGCCGCGCGGGCCGCCGCGGGGCGGTCCGCCGGACCCGGCATCCGTAGTGAGAGCAAGGCGCGGGTGCTGCTTGTTCCGCGCGACGACGGGCAATACCCGGCGGTGGGCACGCTCGGGGTGATCGAGCAGGTCGGTCGGCTGCCCGGGGGTGAGTCGGTCGTGGTGGTGCGCGGCGAGAGCCGGGTGCGGATCGGCACCGGAACCACCGGCCCCGGCGCGGCGCTGTGGGTCGAGGCGACCCGGGTGACTGACGTCGAGGCGGACGAGCACACCCACGAGCTGGCCCGCGAGTACAAGGCCCTGGTCACCACCGTGCTGGGCAAGCGCGGCGCGTGGCAGGTGGTCGACCACGTACAGGCGCTGGAGGACCCGAGCGACCTGGCGGACAACTCCGGCTACGCCCCGTACCTGACGCTTCAGCAAAAGATCGAGGTCCTGCAGACCGTCGACGTCCAGGAGCGGCTGACCAAGGTCGTCGGCTGGACCCGGGACCACCTCGCCGAGCTGGACGTGGCCGAGACGATCCGCAAGGACGTCCAGGAGGGCATGGACAAGCAGCAGCGCGAATTCCTGCTCAAGCAGCAGCTCGCCGCGGTGCGCAAGGAGCTCAACGAGCTCAACGGCACCCCGGACAGCGAGGAGGAGGACTACCGCGCCCGGGTCGAGGCGGCGAACCTGCCGGAGAAGGTGCTGGCCGCCGCGCTCAAGGAGGTCGACAAGCTGGAGCACGCCTCCGACGCGTCGCCCGAGGGCGGCTGGATCCGCACCTGGCTGGACACCGTGCTGGAAATGCCGTGGAACGAGCGCAGCGAGGACGCGTACGACATCGCCGAGGCGCGCGCGATCCTGGACGCGGACCACTCCGGCCTGGTGGACGTCAAGGAGCGCATCGTCGAATACCTCGCGGTGCGCAAGCGCCGCGAGGAGCGCGGGCTGGGCGTGGTCGGCGGCCGGCGGTCCGGCGCGGTACTGGCCCTGGTCGGCCCGCCCGGTGTCGGCAAGACCTCGCTGGGCGAGTCGGTGGCCCGCGCGATGGGTCGCTCGTTCGTCCGGGTCGCGCTCGGCGGCGTGCGCGACGAGGCCGAGATCCGCGGCCACCGGCGCACCTACGTCGGCGCCCTGCCCGGTCGCATCGTCCGGGCGATCAAGGAGGCGGGCAGCATGAACCCCGTCGTCCTGCTCGACGAGATCGACAAGGTCGGCTCGGACTACCGCGGCGACCCGACCGCGGCCCTGCTGGAGGTGCTCGACCCGGCCCAGAACCACACCTTCCGCGACCACTACCTCGAGGTCGAACTCGACCTCTCCGACGTGGTGTTCCTGGCCACGGCCAACGTCCTGGAGACCATCCCCGAGCCGCTGCTCGACCGGATGGAACTGGTCCGGCTCGACGGCTACACCGAGGACGAGAAGGTCGTCATCGCCCGGGACCACCTGATCAAGCGTCAGTTGGACAAGGCGGGTCTGGACGACACCGAGGTGTCCTTCACCGAGGACGCGCTGCGGCTGCTGGCGGGCGAGTACACCCGGGAGGCGGGCGTGCGCACCCTGGAGCGCTCGATCGCCCGCGTGCTGCGCAAGGTCGCGGCCCGACAGGCGCTGGACGCCGACGCGCACCCGCTGCCGATCACGGTGGACGCCGGCGACCTGCGCGACTACCTCGGGCGGCCCCGGCACACCCCGGAGTCGCTGCTGAGCAAGGCCGAGCAGCGCACCGCGGTGCCGGGTGTGGCCACCGGGCTCGCGGTCACCGGCGCGGGTGGCGACGTGCTCTACATCGAGGCGTCGCTCGCGGACGCCGAGACGGGCGGTACGGGACTGACCCTGACCGGCCAACTCGGCGACGTGATGAAGGAGTCGGCGCAGATCGCGCTGTCCTACCTGCGCTCGCGCGGGGCGGAGCTGGAGGTACCGGTGGGCGACCTCAAGGACCGAGGCGTGCACATCCACGTCCCGGCCGGCGCGGTCCCCAAGGACGGCCCGAGCGCCGGTGTCACGATGACCACCGCGCTGGTGTCGCTGCTCACCGGGCGGCCGGTCCGCTCGGACGTGGCGATGACCGGTGAGGTCTCGCTCACCGGCCGGGTACTGCCGATCGGCGGCGTGAAGCAGAAGCTGCTCGCCGCGGAGCGGGCCGGTGTGACCACCGTGCTGATCCCCAAGCGCAACGAGGCCGACCTGGACGACGTGCCCGAGGAGATCCTGAGCCGACTCACCGTGCACGCGGTCGCCGACGTGCGCGAGGTGCTGGAACTGGCCCTGGAGCCGGCCAACGCCAAGCACACCATCGCCGCCTGATCCTGCGTCGACCTGCGAAAACCCTGCTGCGCGAGTCGCCTTCCGGGCGGCTCGCGCAGCATTTTTCGGCCAAGATCGGACAAGCCGGTTGGCGGTGAATCTCGATTCGGTCACGCGCCGGATAGTTCGGTTGGTTGCTGTCAGTATTCGCGGCATGTCATATGGAACGGGTGGGGGCCCGGGTTGGGGAGACGGTTCGTCCGCTTCGCCACCGCCTGGGTTTCCGCCGCAACCTCAGCCACAACGTCCCTGGTACCAACGCACCTTGTGGATCGTCGTCCTGCTCGTCGTGTTCGCGCCGGTGGGCATCTTCCTGATGTGGAAGTACACCGACTGGCAGCGCCCGCTGAAGATCGGCGTCGCGATCGTCGCGGGCGTGGTCTTCCTGGTCGCCTTCGCGAACGCGGTGTCCGACGGGAAGGACGACTCCGGAAAGGACAAGGTGACGCCGGCCTCGACGTCGACGCCGGTCCCCTCGGGTGCGGCGACGACGCCCGCGCCCGCCGCCACCACGGCGGCGCCGACGAGCGCGCCGCCGGTGAGCAGCACAGCGCCGCCGCCCGCGACCACGGCTCCCGCCGAACCGCCACCGGCGGCACCGGCGCAGGACGAAGCGAACGTGCCGAAGGCCGATCCACCGAAGGCCGATCCGCCCAAGGTGGACCCGCCGAAGGCAGACCCGCCCAAGGCCGATCCGCCGCCGGCTGATGCGGGCGTGAAGGTCAGAGGCCAGTTCTGTTCGCAGCTCGGCGCCACGGCGGTGAACAACAAGGGTGAACCGCTGGTGTGCGCCAACAGCACCAACGGCACCAAGCGCTGGACGTAGCACCGACCGACATCCACATCGCCGACCTGTACGGCCCCCGGCCTTCCGCCGGGGGCCGTCCCACTTGAGTACACCTACTCATGCGCGCAACACCCGGTCGGCCCAACACTGTTGCCATGACAACGCCGCTGCGTACCAACAACACCCAGGGCTTCTTCGTTCAGGCCGCGCTGTCCTTCGGCGTATCCGTGAGCGCGGTCCTGATCGGGATCGTCTACCTCCCGGTGGACCGCTGGATCCGGGCCTTCCTCGGCCTCGGCGTGCTCTACGTCGTGACGTCGAGCATCACCATCGCCAAGGTGGTCCGCGACCGCCAGGAGAGCGAGGCCGTGGTCAGCCGGGTCGACCAGGCGCGCCTGGAGAAGCTGTTGACCGACCACGACCTGTTCCGCAACGACGGGATCTGAGCCCGAAGGGGCGGTGCTCGACGCGCCGCCCCCGGCCTACTGGCCCAATTCCTCGATCGTCTTCAGGATCCGCTTGTCGGACACCGGCTGCGGTGTGCCGAGCGACTGGGCGAAGTAGCTCACCCGCAGTTCCTCGATCTGCCAGCGCACCGCCGCGACGTCCGCCGGGATCGGTCCGCCCTTGGTTTGACGGTCCATCAGGTCCCGGTAGGCCGCCTGGATCTGATGGACCTTCAACATGCGCTCGCGATCTCGGACCGGGTCCGCCTCCAGACGCTGCAACCGGCGCTCCATCGCCTGGAGATAGCGATGCACGTCCGGCAGCCGGCGCCAACCCGCCTCGGTCACGAAGCCCTTGTGCACCAGCGCCGTGTACTGCGCCTTCAAGTCGGCGAGCGCCGGTGCCAGCGCGGGACTCCGGGTGGCCTTCAGCCGCCCGGCCACGTTGTGCGACGCACCCAGGACGCGCTCGACCTTGACCACGGTGTCCTCGGTCAGCCGAGGCAGCCCGGCCTTGACCCGATCACGCAGCCGCGCGAAGCCGGCCTCGTCCCACACCGGGCCGCCCGCGTCCTGGATCAGCATGTCCGCCGCGCACGCGAGGATGTCCTCGAAGAGCGCGTCGATGCCGCCGTGCGGGTTGTGGCTGAGCGTCAACTTGGCCATGTTGGGCAGCCGGCCCTGGATCTGCTTGACCGGCGACTGCACGTTCAGCAGCACCAGACGCCGCGTTCCGCGCCGCATCGCGCGCGACTGCTCGGGTTCGCTGTCGAACAGCCGGACCGCCACCGACGCGCCCTCGTCGACCAGCGCCGGATACGCCTTGACCACCAGCGGCCCGCGTCGCTGTTCGACCACACGCGGCAGTTCGCCGATGCTCCAGGCGGTGACGCCCGTGCGCTCGATGTCCAGCGTGCTCGCCGCCTCGGACACCGCGGCCCGCATCCGGTCGCGCAGCTTGAGCTTGAGCGCCTCCAGGTCCTTGCCCTCGGCGAGCGTGCGCCGGTCGTCGTCGAGCACCCGGAAGGTCATCCGCAGGTGCTCGGGCACCTTCGTCAGGTCCCACGTCTCGCGCTTGACCGGCATGCCGGCCATCCGGCTCAACTCGCGCTCCAGCACGTCCACCAAAGACCCCCGGCGAGCCGGGATCCGGGCCAGGATCGCGCGCGCGTAGTCCGGCGCCGGCACGAAGCCGCGGCGGATGCCCTTGGGCAGCGCACGGATGTACGAGGTCACCAATTCCTCGCGCAGGCCCGGGATCTGCCAGTCGAAGCCCTCGCCGGTGAGCTGGTTGAGCACCGCGACCGGGATGTGCGCGGTGACCCCGTCCGCGTTCGAGCCGGGCTCGAACTGATAGGTCAGCTTGAGCTCCAAGCCCTCCTCGACCCACGTGTTCGGGTAGTCCTCCTCGGTGATCGCGCCCGCCTTGGCGTTGATCAGCATGGACTTCTCGAAGCTCAGCAGATCCGGCTCGGCCCGGTGGGCCTTCTTCCACCACGCGTCGAAGTGCCGTCCGGAGACCACATCGGCCGGGATGCGTTCGTCGTAGAAGTCGAACAGGGTCTCGTCGTCGACCATGATGTCCCGGCGGCGGGCCCGGTGTTCGAGTTCCTCGACGTCCGCGAGCAGGCGCCGGTTGGCCGCGAAGAACTTGTGGTGCGTACGCCAGTCGCCCTCCACCAGGGCGTGCCGGATGAACAGTTCGCGGGACAGCTCCGGGTCGACCTTGCCGTAGCCGACCTTTCGCGCGGCCACGATCGGCACGCCGTACAGCGTGACCTTCTCGTAGGCCATCACCGCGGCCATCTTCTGTTCCCAGTGCGGCTCGCTGTAGGTGCGCTTGATCAGGTGCCCGGCCAGCGGCTCGATCCACTCGGGCTCGATCCGCCCGGCGATCCGCGCCCACAGGCGGGACGTCTCGACGAGTTCGGCCGCCATCACCCACCGCGGCGGCTTCTTGAACAGCGCCGAGCCGGGGAAGACCGAGAAGCGGGTGCCGCGCGCGCCGCCGTACTCGCGCTTGGCCGGGTCCATCAGGCCGATGTGCGAGAGCAGTCCGGACAGGATCGCGGTGTGGATGTGCTGCGTGTTCGGCTCCTGCGGTTCGCCGACGGCCTCGATCCCGAGCGACTTGGCGGCCGAGCGCAACTGGCTGTGCAGATCCTGCCATTCACGTATGCGCAGGTAGTGCAGGAACTCGCTCTTGCACAACTTGCGGAACCGGCTCGAGGACAGCTCGTCGCGCTGTTCCTTGATGTAGTTCCACAGGTTGAGGTACGCCAGGAAGTCGGATTCCTTGTCCGCGAACCGCGCGTGCAACTGATCGGCGTGCTGCTGGTGTTCCGCGGGGCGCTCGCGCGGATCCTGGATGGACAGTGCGGAGGCGATGATCAGCACCTCGCGCACCACGCCGTTGCGGTCCGCCTCCAGGATCATCCGGGCCAGACGCGGGTCGACCGGCAACTGGGACAACTTGCGGCCGACCGGGGTCAGCCGCTTGCGTACGTCCGGCTCGTCCGGGTCCAGCGCGCCCAGTTCCTGGAGGAGTTGGACGCCGTCCTTGATGTTGCGCCGGTCCGGCGGCTCCACGAACGGGAACGCGGCGATGTCGCCGAGGCCCAGCGCGGTCATCTGGAGGATGACCGAGGCCAGGTTGGTGCGCAGGATCTCCGGGTCGGTGAACTCGGGCCGCGACTCGAAGTCCTCCTGTGAGTACAGCCGGATGCAGATGCCGTCCGAGGTGCGCCCGCTGCGGCCCTTGCGCTGGTTGGCGGAGGCCTGCGAGACGGCCTCGATCGGCAGCCGCTGCACCTTGGTGCGCAGGCTGTACCGGGAGATCCGGGCGGTGCCGGGGTCGATCACGTACTTGATGCCCGGCACGGTCAGCGAGGTCTCGGCGACGTTGGTCGCGAGCACGATGCGTCGCCCGGTGTGTTGCTGGAAGACCCGATGTTGTTCGGCGGCGGACAGGCGCGCGTACAGGGGCAGTACCTCGGTGTTGCGCAGCTGTCGTTTGTTCAGCGCCTCGGCGGTGTCCCGGATCTCGCGCTCACCGCTGAGGAAGACCAGGATGTCGCCGGACGCCTCGCCGAGCAGTTCGTCCACCGCGTCGCTGATCGCCTGTACCTGATCACGATCGTCGGCGCGGCGTTTGCCCCCGCTCTCCTCGTCGTCCTCGTCCTCGTCGATCTCCGCGACGAGCGGGCGATAGCGCACCTCGACGGGATACGTACGGCCGGACACCTCGATGATCGGCGCGTCGTCGAAGTGCTGCGAGAAGCGCTCCGGGTCGATCGTGGCCGAGGTGATGATCACCTTGAGGTCGGGACGGCGCGGCAACAACTGTTTGAGGTAACCGAGCAGGAAGTCGATGTTGAGGCTGCGTTCGTGCGCCTCGTCGATGATCAGCGTGTCGTACTGCCGCAGCAGCCGATCGTTTTGCACCTCGGCGAGCAGGATGCCGTCGGTCATCAGCTTGACCAGCGTGTTGTCACTGGACTGGTCGTTGAAGCGGACCTTGTAGCCGACCACGTCGCCCAGTTGTCCGCCCAGCTCCTCGGCGATGCGGTCGCCGACCGTACGCGCGGCGATCCGGCGCGGCTGGGTGTGCCCGATCAGGCCCTGCACCCCGCGACCCAGCTCCAGGCAGATCTTCGGGATCTGGGTGGTCTTTCCGGAGCCGGTCTCGCCCGCGACGATCACGACCTGGTGGTCGCGGATCGCGGCCAGGATGTCGTCCTTCTTTTGGCTGACCGGCAGCGCTTCGGGGTAGCCGATCGTGGGCACGGCGGCGCGCCGGTTCGCGACCCGCGTCTCGGCGGCGTCGAACGCGGTGATCAGGCTCTCGGTCTCGGCGACCTGCTGCGGACCCTTGCGGTTCTTGCGGGTCCGGTCGAGACGACGGCGCAGACGGTCCTGATCCCGAAGCATCAGGTGGGGCAGGCGCGCCTGGAGGTCGGCGAGCTGAGATGTGGCTACTGGCGTTCCCATTACGGGGTCAAGGATAAGTGGCACCCCGGGGGCGCAGGCCAGCGGATTACTCCCGACGGCGATCCCCCGGCAGATCCTCCTGCCATGTCAATTGTTGAACGTAGAACTACTTGGTATCCTGGGCGCATGGACACCACCTCGCCCCGGGGCGCCGCGCGCATGCCCGTCGTCTACCTCGGTCACGGCGCACCGCCGCTCGCGGACGACGCGCTGTGGACCGGCCAGCTCGCCGCCTGGTCCGCCGAGCTGCCCAGGCCCACGGCGATCCTGATGGTGTCCGCGCACTGGGAGGACGCCCCGATCGCGCTCGGCGCGACCCGCACGATTCCGCTCGTGTACGACTTCGGTGGCTTCCCGGAGCACTACTACCGGGTCACGTATCCGGCGCCGGGTGCCCCCGACCTCGCGGCGCGGGTGCGGGCGCTGCTCGGACCCGACGTGCAGGATGTGCCGGAGCGCGGCCTCGACCACGGCGCGTACGTACCGCTGGTCGAGATGTACCCGGACGCCGACGTGCCGGTGCTCCAGATGTCGCTGCCCACGCTGGACCCGGTGCGGCTGTACGAGGTCGGCCGACGGCTCGCGCCGCTGCGCGAGGAGGGTGTGCTGATCGTGGGCAGCGGTTTCTTCACGCACAACCTGCGTGGCCTGGATCCCCGGGCGGACGCGCCGGCGCCGGGGTGGTCGAGCGAGTTCGACCACTGGGGCGACGAGGCGTTCCGCGCCGGCGACGTGGACGCGCTGCTCGACTTCACCCACAAGGCGCCCGCCGCGCGCCTGGCGCACCCCAGGACCGAGCACCTCGCGCCGCTGTTCGTCTCGCTCGGCGCCGGCCACGAGGATCTGGACCGGCTGAGCCAGGTGATCGACGGCTTCTGGTTCGGGCTCTCCAAGCGATCCATCCAACTGGGCTGACGCGGCGGAGCCGGATGGCGCGGCGGAGCCGGATGGTCCGAATAAGGCCAATGTCGTAAATAAATGGAACTGCGCCACGGCGCGCCACCGGAGCCGTAACGTAGCCGCATGGCTGCCAGAACCCTGCCGCAGAGCTGCGTGGGAGTCGGCTGCATGCTCGTGCGTGAGCACCTGAACACCGAACAGCGTTTCTGGGCGGCGAGGTTCTTCCCGTCCGGCGGTGTACGGGAGGACAGCGGGCTGCTCGTCGCGCTGCTGATGGCGTCGGCGCTGCACCGCGTCGCGCGCGGCCTGGGCATGTCGGACGCCGACCCGGACGCCGTGATGCGAGTTCCCGTGGTGCCGACGCACGCGCTCCTGCGCACCGACCACGACGCGATCGAGGCGGCTCGGACCTTCACCAATCCGGCCGAACTCGACGAGTTTCACACCCGCCTGACCCGCCTGTGCCCGGGCCGCGACGCGGTCTGGCCCTCGGTCCGCTGGACCGCCGAGGACCTCCTGTTGGTCTACGCGCACGCGGCGGCGACCCACCGGGTGCTCCCCACCCTGGACCCGACCCGGGCCCTGGCCGACATCGACCCGGGCCTGACCGTGGCCGGGTTGTGGGAGGAGTGAGCCCGGGCGGGCCCCGGGGTCGGTACACGCGAAGGTCCCCCGCCCGTCTCGGGCGAGGGACCTCGGTATCGACGCGTTCCGCGCCTCAGGCCTCGTCGGCCGGGGTCAGGCCGCTCTCGTAGTGCACGATCGTCGGCGGGACCGCGAAGAACTCGCCGACGATGGCCCGCCACTGCGGAAACAGGTCCGACTCGCGGAAGCCGACCGTGTGCGCCTCCAGGGTCTCCCAGCCGATCAGCAGCAGGTACGACGTGGGCGACTCGACCTGGCGGATCAGGCGCGCCCAGCGGAAGCCGTCGGACTTGGCGACGACCTCGCGGCCCCGCAGGAACGCGGCCTCGAATTCGGCCTCGCGACCTTCCGCGACGGTGATGTCCGCGTGCTCGATGATCATGACAGGCTCCCTGCTCGGTCGGATCGGCTGCCGGGCTCGGATCGGGTGAACGATCCGGGTCCGGGCGACAGGAGGATCATGGCGAACCGCCCCGGCGCGGATCGCGCCGGGGCGGTTCGCCACGCCGACGACCGGCCCACGGACCGTCGGCCGGGCGGTGTCAGCCGAACCAGCTCCGCTTCTTCCGGGTCAGCTGGTAGCCCAGGATGCCGAACACCACGGCGACGAAGGTCGCCATCGCGGTCCAGAACCACCGCGCGTTCGGACCGTCCATCCAGTCCCACTGGTACCAGTGGTCCTCTTCCTGGTCCCAGGCCACCGACCGGGTATCCGCCGTCTGGCCGCTCTTGAGCACCGAGCCGGCCTTGGTGATCGGCACCAGGGGGTCGGACAGCCGCCGGTCCGAGGTCGGTACCTGGTCGTCGCCGTCCTTGGTGTCCACCCGCACCGTCACCTTGGTCGCGGCGCCCGCGTCCAGGTCGGGCACGTCCATCGCGGCGATCCGGACGAAGTACATCCCGGGCAGCGGGTCGGTGGACCACGGCTCGGCCCAGTCGCGGACCGTACGCGGGGTGCAGGTCAGGCCGAGCTTGGTGTCGGTCTTCTGCGCCGTGGCGACCTGCTTGCCCTCCACGCACGGCTGGCGCCGACGCAGGCCGTCGTAGATCTCGATCCGGTAGGTCACCGGGCCGCTGCGCGCGTTGCCGGAGGCCAACTCCAGATCCACCTTGGCGTGGATCTCCTTGCCCGCCTTGGCCGGGAACTGCCAGTACAGATATTCGCCTTGGGACGCCGACCAGCGCGCGTCCTGGCCGAGCGCGAGCGTGCCCGCGCCCAGGAACGACGTCCCCGGCGGCACGTCCTGATCGGCCATCGCCGGCGCCGCGAACAGCGTCACGCCCACGAACGCCGCGGCGACCGTCGCCAACGCCCGCTTGATTCCACGGATCGCGCTCGTCATGACATCGCCTTCCCGAGAGCCTTGAACGCCCGGCGCAGCCAGCCGGCCAACAACCCGGCAATCAGGCCGAACCCGGCGAGTACGCCCAGGAACACCCAACCGCGGCCCAGGCCGTGCACGTTCGCGGCCTTGCTGTCGGTGGCCTGGACCAGGTCCACCGTCAACTCCAGCGGCAGGCCCGGCTTGGTGGCCACGTTCGGCTGCGCGGCGAACGCGTTGGTGACGACCAGGCAGATCGTCCTGGTCTTCGCGTTGTCACTGTCGGTCTTGTACGGGTAGCGCAGACCGGCGGACTGCACGTCCGTGCGGCCGTTGCCCGCCCCCGCGTTGCCGACCAGTTCACGGCCGTCCTCGCTGAACGCGGTGACCGTCACGTCGTAGTCGCGCGCGACCTTGCGGTCGGAACCCACCGTCGCGGTGGCCCGCAACTCCTGGTTCGGCTTGACCGGGACCTTGTACCAGAGGTGCTGGCTGAACTCCTCGCGGTCGCTGTAGACACCGGGCGCCAGCAACGGCGCGTCCTGGCAGCCGTTCGGGCTGCCCTTGACCGACGCGGGCGTCTCGTCCGCCTCGCGCACCGCGCGCTTGACGATCTGCTGGACCTTCTGCGACAACTCGTCCGCGTTGAGCACCGAGGTGTAGGTGCCGCCGGTGGCCTCCGCGATGCAGGAGAGCTGACGACGGGTGTTCTCGTCCGGGACCAGGCCCAGCGTGTCCACGATCAGGTTGAGTCCGGACGCGGCCAACTCGCGGGCCACGTCGCACGGGTCGGGCGGCGCGCAGGTCTCCTCGCCGTCGGTGATCAGGACGATCCGACGGCTGCCGGTGCCGGTGCCGAGGTCCTTGGCGGCCTCGCGCAACGACAGCGCGATCGGGGTCCAGCCGGTCGGGGCCAGCTTGGCGATCTCGTTCTTGATCACGACCTTGTTGGGCCTGCCGACCGGGGCCAACTGCTGGGTGTCCACGCACCCCTTGGCCTTGTCGTTGCCCGGGTAGGTGGCACCCAGCACCCGCACGCCGAAGTCGGCGGGCTCCGGGACGCTGTCCACGACCTCGTTGAAGGCCTTCTTCGCGGCGTCCATGCGGGTCATCCCGCCGGCGTCGTTGGCCTTCATCGATCCGCTCACGTCGAGTACCAGCTCGACTTTCGGCGGAGGCCCGGTCGGATTCGTCTCGTCGGCCATCGCGGACGGTGCGGAACCGCCCACGACAGCCAAGGTCGTCAGCAGGCCGATCAAGCCGGCCCCGACCTTTCGCATCTTGATCGTCACGGGGGAGGATCCTACGGATCAAAACGGCCCGCCGTTTGCCGTCTGCCGTAGGCCGATTGACAACCCGTCAGGCGGTTGATGACGATTCGTCGGAAACATTCCCGGCGGGCGCGGTCAGGTCGTACAACGTCACCCCGCCCACGGTGGTCGCGGTGAACGTCTGCGCGACCCAGGTCGCGATGGCCTGGGAGGCGTTGCTGCCGCCCATGCTGCGCATTCCGCCGCCCATGCCGTCACCGCCCGCGCCGCCGCCCATGCCGCCGGCTCCGCCGCCGATGAAGTAGTGGATCCGACCGTCCGTGACCAACTTTTGGAACTCGGCCAGGGTCGGCGAGGGGTCGCTGCCGTTGAATCCGCCGATCGGCATGACCGGCTTGCCGGTGGCCAGTTGATAGCCCGAGGCGCTGTTCGAGCCGACCGAGGCGGCCACCCACGTGTACGCGTCGCTGTCGCGCTTCAGCGTGTCGACGACCTCCTTGCCGGGTGTGCTGCCGTTGAGCAGTCCGCCCATCCCGCCGTCGCCCATCCCGCCGCCGCCCATGCCGCCGCCCTGACGGGGCGTCATCCCGCCGTTGCCCTGCGGAGCGCCGCCGTTGCCCGGCGTGGGGCGCTGCCCTCGCGTGCCGCCGGTGCCGTCGGGGGCCTGGCCGTTCTGCCCCGGGGTGCCCGGGAACGCCTGGCCGCCCTGACCCGGTTGGCCGCCCTGGGCCGGTCCCGGCGGGCCGCCCTGGAACGACCGGGGTCCGCCCGCCATGCCACCGGGTCCACCGGGCCCGCCGCGCCCGAAGCCCATTCCGGCCGGCCCCGCCGACGGGATCGACCCGCCCTTGGCGGTCGAGACGGTGTCCCACGTGTACGCCGCAGGTCCCGCGAGCAGCGCGGCCACCGAGACCGCGGCGGCCACCGGCGCGAGCCCGCGCAGCGCGGTCAGCGCGGCGCCGAACAGGCCCAGTCCGCCGAAGACTCCGCCGATCAGCACGACGTGGCGCAGCCACGGATGCCAGTCCGGCGTCCGGTCGAGCAGGTGGTACGACCACCACGCGCCGACCATCACGGTCAGCGCCGTGACCGCCGCCGCGCGCACGACCCGGCGCAGTTCCCACAGCAGCGCGGCGCCCATCGCCACCACCGCGGCGATCGCCGGCGCCAACGCGATGTTGTAGTAGGCGTGGAAGATGCCCGCCATGTAACTGAAGACCAACGCCGTGATCAACAGCCAGCCGCCCCACAGCACGATCGCCGCGCGGGCGGGATCGGTGCGCGGTGCGCGTCGGGTCAGCCACAGGCCCACCGCGAGCAGGATCAGCGCGGAGGGCAACAACCAGGAGATCTGGCCGCCCATCTCGGCGTTGAACAACCGGTCCCACCCGGTGGCACCCCAGTTGCCGCCACCGCCGCCGCGCGGTCCGCCGCCTCCGCCGCCTCCGCCGCCCACGCTGCCGGTCTCGTTGCCGTTGAGCCGGCCGAGCCCGTTGTAGCCCAGCGTGAGTTCCAGGATCGAGTTGTGTTGCGAGCCGCCGATGTAGGGGCGGGAGGATTCCGGCCACAGTTCGACGATGGCGATCCACCATCCGCCCGCGATCAGCAACGCGAGACCGGACCACAGCAGTTGCACCACCCGGCGCCAGAACCCGACCGGCGCGCACACCAGGTACACCAGCGCGAAGGCCGGCACGATCAGGAACGCCTGGAGCATCTTGGCCAGGAAGCCGAAGCCCACACACGCGCCGGCCAGCACCAACCAGCGGGTACTCGCGCTCTCCTGGGCACGCAACACCGCGTACGCGGCGACGGTGAGCAGCAGTACCAGCAGCGCGTCCGGGTTGTTGAACCGGAACATCAGCGCCGCGACCGGCGTGAGTGCGAGCAGCGCGCCGGCCAACAGACCCGCCCAGGCCGGGAACCGGCGCCGTACCGCGAGGTAGAGCACGCCGACCGTGGCGACGCCCTCCAGGGCCTGCGGGACCAGGATGCTCCACGCGTTGACGCCGAAGACCCGTGCGGACAGGCCCATCACCCACAACGACGCGGGGGTCTTGTCGACGGTGATCGAGTTGCCCGCGTCCGAGGAGCCGAAGAAGAACGCCTTCCAACTCTCGGTCCCGGCCTGGACCGCGGCCGAATAGAAGGAGTTGGCCCAGCCGGAGGCGCCCAGGCCCCAGATGTACAGCAGGCCGGTGCCCACCAGCAGGGCGAGGAACGCGGGACGCACCCAGGGCGCGTCCGCCTCGCGCCCGCGAACCGGCCGGGCGTACCAGGGTTTGCCGGTCGCGCTGCCGGCGTCGGGACGCGGTACGGGGAGCGGAGCCACTACGGCGGTCATGCGTCCTCACCTGCCGAGCCGGTCGAACCGGCGGAGTCGATGCCGGTCGGACCGGCGGATTCGGTCGCGCCGGCGGACCGGTGCGAGGGGGCCGAGGAGATCCGTGTGGCCGGGGCGGTCCGGGCGGTCGAAGCCGCCGAAGGGGTCGAGCCGCCGGCCGCGTCGGACGTGATCGAAGTCACCGAGGCGATCGCCCGGCCCGGGCCTGTCGCGGTCGCCGAAGCCCCCGGATCCGCCGCGGACGTCGGGTCCGAGGGATCGAACGGACCCACCGAGGCGGCGACTCGCGCGGTCCGGAACACCCACACCCGCAGCAGCAGGAAGCGCACGACGGTGGCGACCACGCCCGCGCCCACCAGTGCGCCCACCTCGACCGTGCGCGAGGGCCGGGCGGTCGCGGCGTGCAGCGCGGCCAGCGTCGCGCTGCTCAGGCCCAGGCCGACGACGAAGGCCAGGCCGCCCTGGGCCTGATGGCGCCAGGCCCCGGCCCGGCCGCGGATCCCGAAGGTGAATCGGCGGTTGGCCGCGGTGTTCGCGATCGTGGTGACGGTCAGGGCCAGCGCGTTGGCCGCGAGCGCGCCCATGCCGTCGCGCAGCAGGATGTACAGCAGCAGGTGTGCCAGCGTGCTCAGCACCCCGATCAGCGCGAAGCGCGGCAACTGCGCGCGCATGCCGCGCGGCAGCCGCGCCTCGCGTACCCGGGGCGGGACCGAGACCCGGAAGGTGCCCGCCGCGATCCGCCGGGCCACCCGCGCCATGCCGCGCAGATCGTCCAGCGCGGTGCGCAGCACGTCGACCCGGCTGTCCGGATCATCGACCCAGTCCACCGGGACCTCGTGGATCCGCAGCCCGTTGCGCTCGGCCAGCAACAGCAGTTCGGTGTCGAAGAACCACTCCTCGTCGTGGACGTGCGGCAACAGCGCCTGCGCGACCACCGTGCGCACCGCCTTGAAGCCGCACTGGGCGTCCGAGAAGCGCGCCGCGAACACCCCGCGCAGCAGCAGGTTGTAGGACCGCGACACCACCTCGCGGCGGGGACCGCGGACCACCGCCGCCGAACGGGCCAGCCGGGTGCCGATGGCGAGATCGCTGTGACCGCTGACCAACGGCGCGACCAGCGGGAGGAAGGCGTCCAGGTCGGTGGACAGATCGACGTCCATGTAGGCGACCACGTCCGCGTCGGACTCGGTCCACACCTTGCGCAGCGCCCGGCCGCGGCCCTTGCGGTCCAGGTGCACGGCGCGTACGTGCGGCAGTTCGCGCGCCAGGTCGCGGGCCACCTGCCAGGTCCGGTCGGTGCTGGCGTTGTCCGCGATGACGATGCGGAAGGCGTAGGGGAATCCGCCGAGCAGATAGGCGTGCAGACGGCGCACGCTGGCGGCCAGGACGTGCGCCTCGTTGTACACGGGCACCACCACGTCCACGATCCGGGTGCGAATCGGTGTCGTCAGGCTCATGCCGGTGACGTTGTCGAGCGGGCCTGGGAGCCGTCTGAGGCGTTTCTTAAGGTGGGATGAGAATCGTCGCGGCGGCCGGAAACCGGGGTGTCCCGGGCACGGAGACGGACGGGGGGTGGCGCGGGACGGTGGTGGGATGCGAATCTCGCGGTCCGAGACGCGCCTATGCTGCCGATCGCAGGACCGGTACGGCGCGACACAGCGATCCGGAGGTCGGATGAATACCTCGGCGGGTAGATCAGTCGGTGCGGACTCCGCGCAACCGTTCGTGGAGGCCGTGGAGATCCCGGCGGGCGGATGGAATTTCAACGCCCGAGTGGCCGGACCGGCGGACGGCCGGCCGGTGTTGTTCCTGCACGGCTTCCCGCAGACGTCCGCGTCCTGGACGGCGCAACTCCTGGGACTGGCGCGGGCCGGCTACCGGGCCATCGCGTTCGACCAGCGCGGCTACTCGCCGGGAGCCCGCCCTCCCCAGGAATCGGCCTACGGGCGCGACGAGTTGGTCGGCGACGTGATCGCCGTGCTGGACGCGCTCGGATCGACCCGGGTGGACCTGGTCGGCCACGACTGGGGCGGTGCGCTCGCCTGGCAGGTGGCGGGCCTGCACCCGGAACGGCTGCGCACCCTGACGGTGGTGTCCACGCCGCATCCGCTCGCACTCACCGCGGCGGTGCGCGACGACTCCACCGGACAGCGGGAACAGTCCTCGTACATTCGGCTGTTCCGCACCCGCGGGGTGGCCGAGGAGAAGCTGTTGGGGGACGACGCGGCCTACCTGCGCGCGGCGTTCGCCTCGCTGCCCACCGAGTTCACCGAGCGCTACCTCGCCGTTCTGCGCGAACCGGGCGCGCTCACCGGCGCGTTGAACTGGTACCGGGCGATCGACCCGAAGGCGCTGCGCGACATCGGCGACATCGCCACCCCCACGCTCTACGTCTGGAGCGACCGCGACCCCGCCTTCGGCCGTGCCGCGGCCGAGGCCACCGCGGACTCGGTCACCGGCCCGTACCGCTTCGAGGTGCTCGCCGACGTCGACCACTGGGTCCCGGAGAACGGCGCGGAAGCCCTGACGGGCCTGCTGCTGGAGCACCTGGCCGCTTTCGCCGACCAGGGCTGACGCCCGAGGGCCGCCTTCCACCCCGGGCGGCCCAGGGGCGTCGGTGGGGTCGTGTTCACCGGGGCCATGGAGCCGGGTGGGCAACGCGGGCAGGGGCCGTTCTGGGACGTGGTGGCGGGCAGGGTCGCGCCGCCGCCCGCGGCGGCGTTGCTCGGGTGGAAGCTGGTCGACGTCGATCCGGAGCGGGGCACCATCGAGGTGGCGTTCGAGATCGACGATCGTTTCCTCAACCCCGTGGGTGTGATCCAGGGCGGATTCCTGGCCGCGATGTTGGACGACACGCTGGGGCCGGCGCTGGTCGCGACGTTGCCGGCGGACGGGTTCGCGCCGACGCTCGACCTGCACGTGCAGTTTCTGCGGCCCGCTCGTCCGGGACGATTGGTCGGCCGGGGACGGGTCGTGCGGCGGGGCCGGGACATCGCGTTCCTGGCCGGCGAACTCATCGGTCCCGACGGCGAACCCGTGGCGGTGGCGACGGCGACCGCCCGCATCCGGACCCTTCGCCAGCGCGGTTGCCGCGCGGGCTTGCCACGCTTTTGGCACGCGGTCCGCCTCGCTTCGGCCGACCCGATGTTCCGCCCGGGGCGATCCGGTCAGCTCGATGTGCCCGGGAGGCGGAGGCGGGCGATCGTGCCGGGCCCGTCCTCGGCGGGCTCGAGGGCCACCGTGCCGCCCGCCTCGGCGGTGGTGCGGGCCACGATGGCCAGACCGAGACCGGAACCGGGCAGGCCGCGCGCCGCGGGCGCGCGCCAGAAGCGTTCGAACACATACGGCACGTCCGCCTCGGCGATGCCGGGGCCGTGGTCGCGCACGGTGAGTTCGCCGTCCTCGAGCCGGACCTCGACGCTCGCCTCCCCCTCGGCGCCGCCGAACTTGAGCGCGTTGTCCAGCAGGTTGACCACCGCCCGTTCCAGCGACGCGGGTTCGCCGCGCACGAACCAGGGACTGAGGTCCACCTCGATCCGCGCGTCCGGCGCACGCAACCTGGCCCGCCCCACCGCGCGTTCGACCGCGGTGTGCAGCGCGGCGGTGCTGGTCGGCGGTGCGTTGGGCACCTGCTCCGGCCGGGCCAGCAGCAGCAGATCGCCGACCAGGTCGGAGAGTTCGACCAGTTGTGCCTTGACGTTGTGCAGCAGGCGCTCCTTGTCGGCGGTCGGGATCGGCCGCCCGGTCTGCTCGCTGCGCAGCAGCAGGTCGGTATTGGTGCGCAACGACGTGAGCGGCGTGCGCAGTTCGTGTCCCGCGTCGGCGATCAACCGCTGCTGACGCAGCCGGGACGCCTTGAGCGACGCGGTCATCGCGTTGAACGAGCGGCCCAGGCGCGCGATCTCGTCCTTGCCCGCGATCGGGATCACGGTGTCCAGGTCCTCGGTGCGGGCCACGTGTTCGGCCGCCTCGGTGAGCCGGTCCACCGGCCTGAGCGCGGCCCGGGCGACCAACAGGCCCAGGGTCGCGGCGCCCACGATGCCGATCGCGCTCACCACCACCAGCCACATGGCGAGGCTGTCCAACGAGCTCTCGATCTCGCCGAGCGGCCGGGACACCGACACCGCCGTGTCCCGGCTCACCCGCTGGGTCATCACCCGGACGTGCCTGCCGTCCTTGGCGGTCGCGTCGTGGAATGTCACCTCCTTGCCGCCCGCCGCGACCGCCTTGTCGTCATCGCTCACCGGGACCGGGGCCACCGGGTCGGTGCTGGTGCCCAGTTGAGTGCAGGACCACCCGTCCGCCCTGATCACCTGGTAGGTCAACAGGCCGCGCTGGAACGGCGGAGCGGGCCGGCCGCAGATGTCCGCGATGGTGGAGCTGGGCCCACCGCGCGGATTCAGGAACGGTGTGCCGGTGGTGGCCAGCGTGCGGTCCATCTGCTCGCGCAGTTGATTGCGCGTCAGCACCCAGCAGGTCACCGCCGCCGCCGCGACGGCGAGCGCGACGGCGAGCGCGGTGAGCAGCGCCAGGCGGGCGCGCAGTGGCAGGTGACGGTGCATCAGGCCGGCGTTTCCGCCACGCGCAGCACGTAGCCGACACCGCGCACCGTGTGCACCAGCCGGGGCAGGCCGCCCGCCTCGGTCTTGCGGCGCAGGTACATCACGTACACGTCGAGCGAGTTGGACGCGGGTTCGAAGTCGAACCCCCAGACGTTGCGCAGGATCTGCTCCCGGGTCAGCACCTGGCGCGGATGGGTGAGCAACAACTCCAGCAGGGTGTACTCCGTTCGGGTCAGGTCGATCGGCTTGCCCGCCCGGGATACCTCGCGCGAGGCGGTGTCCATCCGCAGGTCGGCGAAGGAGAGCGTGTCGTCGGCTGATTCGCTCGGCCCGGACATCGCGCTGCGGCGCAGCAGCGCCCGTACCCGGGCCAGCAGTTCGTCCAGCTCGAACGGCTTCACCAGGTAGTCGTCCGCGCCCGCGTCGAGCCCGGTGACCCGGTCCCCGACCGCGTCGCGCGCGGTGAGCATCAGCACCGGGAGCGTGTCGCCGCGCGCGCGTAGTCGCCGGCACGCGGTGAGGCCGTCCATGCGCGGCATCAGCACGTCCAACAGGACCAGGTCGGGTGCGTCGCCGGAGATCGCGGTGAGCGCGGCCACCCCCTCGTCGGCGAGGGTGACCCGGTAGCCCTCGAAGCGCAGGCTGGACTCGAGTGCCTCGCGAACGGCGGGTTCGTCGTCGACGACGAGGATGTGCGGCGTTCCGGTGTCGGCGGCGGGCGTCATGGCGGCGACTCCTTGATTCGGCGGATCCGGGGGACCGGTTACTGCGGGTCGCCCCACGGTCGCACGCGGACACCCTCCGTGTGGACTCGGCACAAAGCGTGTCGTACCAATGTGCGCGCCGGACATGAAAGGAACATGAAAGCGACGCCGTTCGGTCGCGGATGACCCGCTCATGTGAGGATCTGGGGCGTGTCTTCAGTCCTCCGACGGGGGTTTGAAGACAGGCCCCAGGGCCACGGGACCGGTATCGCGACGGCAACCATGCCCACCGCGGCGCCGGCCCCGCGCGGCACGGGTGACCCCCGATCGTCGCGCCGACCGCCCCCAACCCGGAGGAGAACCGTGGACGCCGAGCCGGTACGCAGCAACCCGGACGCCGAGCCGACGCACCCGCCCACCACCGACGACCCGGTGCGGATGAGCCTGGACGACGGAATCGCCACCATCACGCTGGATTCGCCGGCCAACCGCAACGCGCTGTCCGCGCGCCTGGTGGCCCGGCTGCGCCACCACCTCGCCGAGGCGGGCGTGGACGAGCGGGTGCGCGCGGTGGTGCTCACCCACACCGGGCCGACCTTCTGTTCGGGCATGGACCTGCGTGAGGCCGCCGCGGGCGGCATGGCGCACGGCGCCGAGCAACTGCTTGCGCTGCTGCGGCTGGTGGTCGAGGTACCGGTGCCGGTGGTCGCGCACCTGCGGGGCAACGCGCGCGCGGGCGGGATCGGTCTGGTCGGCGCGGCGGACCTGGCGATCGCGCCCGGGCAGGCCACCTTCGCGTTCACCGAGGCGCGGCTGGGGCTCAGCCCGGCGGTGATCTCGTTGACCACGGCGCCGCGGATGGACCCGCGCTCGGTGTCGCGATACTTCCTCACCGGCGACGTGTTCGACGGCGTGGAGGCCGAGCGGATCGGGCTGCTCACCCGGGCGGTGGACGGCGTCGGCGGCGCGGACGACGCGGTCGCCGCGCTGGTCGCCTCGTTCCGCCTGTGCTCGCGACAGGGCCTGATCGAGTCCAAGAAGCTCACCACCGGCGCGGTACGGGCGGGCTTCGACCGCGACGGCCAAGCCCTCGCGCGGCGTTCCGCCGAGTTGTTCGCCTCGCCCGACGCGACCGAGGGCATGGCGGCCTTCCGGGAAAAGCGCAAGCCGAAGTGGGTGACCGGATGAGCGGGAGGCGGCGCGCGGAGTGAACGGCGAACTGTTCCCGCTGCCCCGGGAGCGGGTCGAGATCGCGCCGGGAGCATGGCACGTACCGGACTGGCTCTCGCTCGACGAGCAGCGCGAACTGGTGGTGGCGGCGCGGTCGTGGGCCGCGCCGCCGGCCGGCATGCGGCACGTGGTGATGCCGTCGGGCGGCGTGATGAGCGTGCGCAGCGTGAGCCTGGGACTGCATTGGGAGCCGTACCGCTACACCGAGCGACTGCCGACCGGTGAGCGGGTCAAGCCCTTCCCGCCACTGCTCGGCGACGCGGCCCGGCGGGCGGTGGCCGAGGTGTACGGCTCGATCCCGGCCGACCCGTACGACATCGGTCTGGTCAACTTCTACGACGCGGACGCGAGGATGGGTCTGCATCGGGACGCGGACGAGGAGTCGCCGGCCCCGGTGGTGTCGCTGAGCATCGGCGACACGTGCGTCTTTCGGTTCGGCAACACCGAGACCCGCACCCGCCCGTGGACGGACGTGGAACTGCGCGGCGGCGACCTGGTGGTGTTCGGCGGCCCGTCCCGCCTCGCGTACCACGGCGTGCCCAGGATCCGCCCGGGCACCGGCGATCCGAGCACCGGGTTGGCCGCCGGGCGGCTCAACATCACCATCCGGGCGTCGGGCCGACCCGGCGGGTGAGGGCCGCGCTCCCGGGGCGCGGCCCTCACCCGGCCGCGACCCCGGGGCACCCCCGAGTCCGACGCCGGGTGTCTCTTCCCTCGGGACGGGGTTGACGGATCACGCCCGGAAGGGAACGCTCGTACGAGTCACCGAGCGGAGTCGGTCGATCACCCATCGGATTCCTCGGGAGTCCCGGGTCCACCGCGCGGCATCGCCGTCGGCCCGAATCGGACCGGCCACACGAGCCATTGGGAGCGCCATGTCACCGCGACGCCGCCGGGTCGGTCCGCTTCTCGCCGTGGGCGCGTCGGTCCTGGTCGCGTGCGGCGGGCCGGCGCACTACCGGGCGGTGGTGTCCGCGTCGCCGGCGCACGGGAGCGGCCCGTGCGGGGCCGCCGTCGACCGTGGCGAGTTACCCGAGTGGGCGCGGGTGGGCCTCGCGCCCGGTGCCGCGCCCCCGCATGTGTTCGGCGCGCGCGGCGAGATCGTCGCGATCCTGCTCGGGTATCCGTACACGGCCCCGGCCCGGCCCGGCCGGCCGAGCAAGATCCTGTGGGCGGTGCGCCCGCGGCCCGACGGCGTGGAGCGGCCGAGTGGGACGCTGCGGATCGAGGCGACCCTGGTCGGCGGCAGCGACATCGTCACGCGCGAGGTGATCGGCGGCCCCGGCCCGTCCAACATCGACCTGCCCGCGCCGGGATGCTGGCATCTCGACCTGGCCTGGTCCGGCCGCACCGACGCGGTGGACATCCCGTACGGATCCGCGTAGCCGAACGCGAAGCGCGCGTTGGTACCCACGCCCCCGGGCGGCCGGGGACCGAAGACACGCCCGATGCGCCGGGAGCCGAAGACCCGTCCCGGGTCGGCCCCGGGCTATCCCGCCGCCGCGGCCAATGCGGCCAGGGCCATCCGCCGCAACATCGGCGCCAGCACGCGCTGCGGCGTGCGCAGGGTGTGCGGGGTCGAGTTGATCAGGCCGAAGGCGGCGTGCACCGCGGCGCGCGCCTCGCGGTCGTCGAGGCGGTCCGGGTGGGCCTTGAGCGCGACCTCGACCCAGATCTCCACGTACGCGCGCTGCACCCGGCGGATCCGGTGCCGCTCGGCCGTGGGCACCTGGTTGAGCGCGTGGTCGTGCAGCGTGATCAGGTCCGGGTGACGCAGCGCGAACTCGACCTGACCCTCGATCAGCGCGTCCAGAGCCCGCGCCGGGTCCTCGATCGCGGCCCGCTCCAGCCCTCTGGCCAGGAGCTGCTCGCTGATGCCCACCAGCAATTCGGTCAGCATCGCCTCCTTGCCCCGGAAGTGCTTGTACAGCGCGGGGCCGCTGATCCCGACCGCCGCGCCGATGTCGTCCATGCCCACGCCCTGATAGCCGCGCTCGGCGAAAAGCCGGGCGGCCACCTGCAGGATCTGGTCTCGGCGGCTCACGGTCATGTGTCCATGCTAGACACTCGGATTAACCGTGGTTAACCTCGGGGGCAGGTGAACGAAGGTTAACTTGAGGCGGTGTCATGGAGAGCGTGCTCGGCACAGCCGCCGACCCGGGGGCGAAGACGTACCGGGCCAACGCGGAAGCACACGAACGCGCGGTCGGCGAACTGCGCGACCGGCTGGCGACCACCGCCCTGGGCGGCGGCGAACGCGCCCGGGAGCGGCACACCGCGCGCGGCAAACTGCTGCCGCGCGACCGGGTGGAGGCGCTGCTCGACCCGGGCACGCCGTTCCTGGAGATCGCGCCGCTGGCCGCCGACGGGATGTACGGCGGCGACGCGCCGGCGGCGGGCATCATCGCGGGCGTCGGCCGGGTGGCCGGACGCGAGTGTGTGATCGCGGCCAACGACGCGACCGTCAAGGGCGGCACGTACTACCCGATGACGGTCAAGAAGCACCTGCGCGCGCAGGAGATCGCGCTGGAGAACCGGCTGCCATGCCTGTACCTGGTCGACTCCGGCGGCGCGTTCCTGCCGATGCAGGACGAGGTCTTCCCGGACCGGGACCACTTCGGCCGGATCTTCTTCAACCAGGCGCAGATGAGCGCCAAGGGCATCCCGCAGATCTCCGCCGTGCTCGGCTCGTGCACCGCCGGCGGCGCGTACGTGCCGGCGATGAGCGACGAGACGGTGATCGTGCGCGACCAGGGCACGATCTTCCTCGGCGGCCCGCCGCTGGTGAAGGCCGCCACGGGTGAGGTGGTCAGCGCCGAGGAGTTGGGCGGCGGCGACGTGCACGCCCGGATCTCCGGTGTGGTCGACCACCTCGCGGCCGACGACAAGGACGCGCTACGGATCGTCCGCGACATCGTCGGCACGCTCGGCGCCCGGCCGCGACTGCCCTGGGACGTACGCGAGATCGAGCCCCCGGCGGTCGATCCGGCCGGGCTCTACGGGGTGGTGCCGCCGGACGCGCGCACGCCCTACGACGTGCGCGAGGTGATCGCCCGGATCGTCGACGGCTCGCGCTTTCACGAGTTCAAGGGCGAGTACGGCACCACGCTGGTCACCGGCTTCGCCCGAATCCACGGCCACCCGGTGGGCATCGTCGCCAACACCGGCATCCTGTTCGCCGAATCCGCGGTCAAGGGCGCGCACTTCATCGAACTGTGCGACCAGCGCGGGGTGCCGCTGGTGTTCCTGCAGAACATCACCGGCTTCATGGTCGGCAAGGACTACGAACACGGCGGCATCGCCAAGCACGGCGCCAAGATGGTGACCGCCGTGGCCACCACGCGCGTGCCCAAGCTGACCGTGGTGATCGGCGGCTCGCACGGGGCGGGCAACTACTCGATGTGCGGCCGCGCGTACAGTCCGCGCTTTCTGTGGATGTGGCCCACCGCCAAGATCTCGGTGATGGGCGGCGAGCAGGCCGCGACCGTGCTCGCCACGGTCAAGCGCGACCAGATCGAGGCGCGCGGCGAGAGCTGGTCCGGCGAGGAGGAGTTCAAGCAGCCGATCCGCGACCAGTACGAGCGCCAGGGCAACGCCTACTACGCGACCGCGCGGCTGTGGGACGACGGGATCATCGACCCGCTCGACACTCGCACCGTACTGGGGCTGGCGCTGACGGCGTGTGGAAACGCGCCGCTGGCCGAGCCGCGGTTCGGTCTGTTCCGGATGTGAGGGGTCACGACGTGTTCGAGGCTGTACTGGTCGCCAACCGAGGCGAGATCGCGGTCCGGGTGATTCGCACGCTGCGCCGACTGGGCGTGCGCGCGATCACCGTGTACGCGCCGGACGACGCGGACGCGCGGCACGTGCGCGAGGCCGATGTGGCGGTCGAGGTGCCCGGCTACCTCGACGGCGACGCCGTGGTCGCCGCGGCGCTGCGATCCGGTGCCCGGGCGATTCACCCGGGCTACGGATTCCTGTCCGAGAACGCCGCGTTCGCCGCCGCCGTCGAGCGGGCGGGGCTGGTCTTCGTCGGACCGCCGGCGGCGGTGATCGAGCTGATGGGCGACAAGATCCGGGCCAAGGAGACGGTCGCGGCCTACGGCGTCCCGGTGGTGCCGGGCGGTGGCGCGGCCGGCATGTCCGACGGCGAACTCGCGGACATCGCCCGGGAGATCGGCTTCCCGGTGTTGATCAAGCCGTCGGCGGGCGGCGGCGGCAAGGGCATGCGCCTGGTGCACGACGGCGCGCTGCTCGCGGACGAGATCGCGGCGGCCCGCCGGCAGGCCAAGGGCGCGTTCGGCGACGACACGCTGCTGATCGAGCGCTGGATCGAGCGCCCCCGGCATATCGAGATCCAGGTGCTCGCGGACACCCACGGCAGCGTCGTGCACCTGGGCGAACGCGAGTGCAGCCTGCAACGCCGGCACCAGAAGATCATCGAGGAGGCCCCGTCCGCGCTGCTGGATCCGGACACCCGGGCCGAGATGGGCGCCGCCGCCGTGCGCGCCGCCAAGGCCTGCGGCTACGTGGGCGCGGGCACCATCGAGTTCATCGTGCCGGCCGAGAATCCCGACTCGTTCTACTTCATGGAGATGAACACCCGCCTCCAGGTCGAGCACCCGGTGACCGAACTGGTCACCCGGGTCGACCTGGTGGAGAGCCAACTGCGGGTCGCCGCCGGTGCCGCGATCGGCAAGTCCGACGTCTCGATGCACGGCCACGCGGTCGAGGCGCGGATCTACGCCGAAGACCCCGACCGGGGCTTTCTGCCCACCGGTGGACGGGTGTTGACGGTGTGTGAGCCGGACCTGGAGGGCGTCCGGGTGGACTCCGGGCTGCGCGAGGGCGGCGAGGTCGGCAGCTCCTACGACCCGATGCTGGCGAAGGTGATCGCGTACGGCGACGACCGCGCGACGGCGATCAGCCGACTGCGGGCGGCCCTCGCGCAGACCCGGGTGTTGGGCGTGACCACCAACCTGGGCTTCCTGTACCGCCTGTTGGGCGACCCGGCGGTGCTCGCGGGCGACCTGGACACCGGCTTGGTCGAGGCCAGGACGGACGACCTGATCGGCCGGCCGGCGCCGCCCGAGGTGGCGGTCGCGGCGGCGCTGGCGGCGCGCGCCGAGCGGATCACCGGCACCGGCTGGGTGGACCCGTTCTCGGCGCAGACCGGGTGGCGGGTCGGCGGGCCGGCCTGGGACACGCACGTGTTGCGGATCGGGCCGGGCGAGCCGATCGAGGTTCGGGTGCGCGACGGCGAGGTCTCGGTGGACGGCGGCCCACCGGTCGCCGCGTCGGTGCGGGTCGTGCCGGGCGGGCTCGTGGTCGGCCACGACGGGCTGACCAAGCGCTTCGACTACGCCGCCGAGTCGGCCGGGGTGCGCTGGCTCGCGTACGGCCCGGACACCTGGCGGGTGAGCGAGGTGGACACCGTACGGGCCGAGGCGGCCGGCGGCGCGGCGGCCAGTGGCGCGCTGACCTCGCCGATGCCCGGCACGGTCACCGTGGTCAAGGCCGCGGTCGGCGACCGGGTCACCCGCGGCCAGACCGTGGTCGTGGTGGAGGCGATGAAGATGGAGCACGCGCTGACCGCGCCCTTCGACGGCGTGGTCACCGAGATCGGTGTATCGGCCGGCGCGTCGGTGGCGATGGACCAGACGCTGGCGCTGGTGGTGGCCGAGGCGCCGGCGGTGGTGGTGGCGGAGACGCCGGCCGCACCGCTCGACGGGGCGCTCGACGAGCCGATCGGCGGGTCGCCGGCCGTGCCGCTCGACGGGTTGCCCGAGGCACCGCTCGACCGGGAGGCGAAGACCTGATGACACGACAGCTGCCGGACACCCACCGTGAATCCGGGCTTCCGGAACGGGTGTTCATCCACGAGGTGGGTGCGCGCGACGGACTCCAGAACGAGTCGGGCGTGGTGCCCACCGAGGCCAAGGTGGAGTTCGTCCGCCGGCTGGCCCGGGCCGGCCTGGGCACGATCGAGGTGACCAGCTTCGTCTCGCCCAAGTGGGTGCCCCAACTCGCTGATGCCGCAGAGGTGTTCGCGGCCGTCGTCGCGGACGACGAGATCGCGACGGTCGATCGCCGGCTGCCGGTCCTGGTGCCCAACGAACGCGGCTTCGACCGCGCGCTGGAGCTGGGCGCGCGACGGATCGCGGTGTTCGGCAGCGCCACCGAGACGTTCGCCCGACGCAACCTCAACCGCACGGTGGCCGAATCGCTGGATATGTTCCGCCCGGTGGTCGAACGGGCCGGTGCCGCCGGCATCGACACCCGCGGCTACCTGTCCATGTGCTGGGGCGACCCGTGGGAGGGCCCGGTCCCGCTCGACCAGGTGGTCCGGGTCGGCAAGGCCCTCGTCGAGATGGGCTGTTCGCAGCTCAGCCTGGGCGACACGATCGGCGTGGCCACGCCCGGACACGTCACCGCGCTGCTGACCGCCTTCGCCGAGGCCGGCGTCCCGGCCGAGCGGATCGCCGTGCACTTCCACGACAGCTACGGCCAGGCGCTGGCCAACACGCTCGCGGCGCTGCGCTTCGGGGTGACCACGGTGGACGCCTCGGCGGGCGGCCTGGGTGGTTGCCCGTACGCGGAGAGCGCCACCGGCAACCTGGCCACCGAGGACCTGGTCTGGATGTTGCACGGCCTGGGCATCGACACCGGCGTCGACCTGGGCGCACTGGTGGCCACCAGCGTGTGGATGGCCGAACTGCTCGGCCGCCCCAGCCCCTCGCGCGCGGTCCAGGCACTCGCCGGCAAGCGGGTGGACGCCCACGGCCTGGCACTGACCGACCCGACCTCCTAGAGCGGGACTTCAACCCCCCGCCGGACCGTCGAAGACCCACCCCGGCGACCGCCCACCCGCAGCCCACCGACCCACCCACGGACCGGTGTCGCCACGAGCGCGCCGACCCGCCCCGCCACCGAATCCGGGAGCCTGCCCCATGTTGGACCACCGCCTCGACGACGAGTACGAGCAACTGCGGCGCACCGTCGCCGAGTTCGCCAAGGATGTGATCGCACCCGCGATCGGCGAGCTGTACGAGAAGCACGAATTCCCGTACACGATCGTGCGCGAGATGGGCCGGATGGGTCTGTTCGGGCTGCCGTTCCCGGAGGAGTACGGCGGCATGGGCGGCGACTACCTCGCGCTGGGCCTGGTGCTCGAAGAGCTGGCCCGGGTCGACTCCTCGGTCGCGATCACGCTGGAGGCGGCCGTCTCGCTGGGCGCGATGCCGATCCACCGGTTCGGCACCAAGGAGCAGAAGGAGACCTGGCTGCCCAAGCTGACCAGCGGCGAGATGCTCGGCGCCTTCGGCCTGACCGAGCCCGGCGGCGGCTCGGACGCCGGCGCCACGCGCACCACCGCGCGCCTGGACGAGGCGACGGGGGAGTGGGTGATCAACGGCGGCAAATGCTTCATCACCAACTCCGGCACCGACATCACCGGCTTCGTCACGGTCACCGCGGTCACCGGCACGAAGGCCGGCGGCGGCAAGGAGATCAGCACGATCATCGTGCCCGCCGGCACCAAGGGCTTCACCGTCGCGCCGCCGTACTCCAAGGTCGGCTGGAACTGCTCGGACACCCGGGAGCTGTCCTTCGACGACGTGCGCGTCCCGGCCGAGAATCTGCTCGGCGAACGCGGCCGGGGCTACGCCCAGTTCCTGTCCATCCTGGACGAGGGCCGGGTGGCCATCGCGGCGCTGGCCACCGGGTTGGCGCAGGGCTGCGTGGACGAGTCGGTGCGCTACGCCGGCGAACGCGAGGCATTCGGCCGCCCGATCGGCGCCAACCAGGCGATCGCCTTCAAGCTCGCGGACATGGAACTGCGCGCGCACAACTCCCGGTTGGCCTGGCGGCACGCCGCCTCGCTGCTGGTGCACGGCGAGCGGTTCAAGAAGGAGGCCGCGCTGGCCAAGCTCTACAGCTCGGAGAGCGCGGTGGACAACGCCCGCGACGCCACCCAGATCCACGGCGGCTACGGCTTCATGAACGAGTACCCGGTGGCCCGCTTCTGGCGCGACGCCAAGATCCTGGAGATCGGCGAGGGCACCAGCGAGGTCCAGCGCATGCTGATCGCCCGCGAGCTGGGGCTGCCGCGCTGATCGCGGCGGGACACCGGGGCCGGCCTTCCGGGACGCACGTCGTCCCGGTGGGTCGGCGTCGGTGTCCTGGGCGGATGGGCGGTTTCACAGCGAGACGGCGCGGGTGACGCTCACGACCAACACGCTGTTGCTGACCATGTACCGGATGAACACGCCCGTAACCGTGGCCTCGCGGCGGTCCCGGTCGGACCCCACCTGACTGGAACCGTGCCCGTAGGGGTCGTTGCCCACGGTTGATTCGACGGTCGATTTGAAGGCGCGGATCTGCGAGGCCGACAGGGGCTTGAGGCCATCCTCGGCCCGGTCGGAGTACTGCACGTAGTAGCGGCTCATCGAGGCACCGCGTTTCCGTCGCCGTCCGTCCACTGGGCAAAGCTGAAATCCCCGGCCTTGATGCGGCGGGCATCTTCTTCGTCCTCCTCCTGAGCCTCCGGAGGAAGCGCCCAGTGCAGGATGGCGTCGCGTTCGAGCCGATCGAGCGGGGTCTCGTACATGACCTTGTCGAACTCCTCGCGACGGTCCTCGGGGAGCGCGGCCCGGATCTCGGCGAGCGTATTCGGCAGCTCGATCCGCTCACCACGGACGACGGTGGTTCTGGGCATGGCGGCCTCCTGCTCGCGATGGGCCTTCCAGAATGGCATCGCGCGGTCCCCGCCCGACAGCCGGCGCGCACGAGGGCACCACACACGACCCCGGCGCGCGCCCCCGCGAGAATGCGGGGGCGCCGACGTATCTCCCCCGAGTTGCCGACGATCGTCCAAGCCACGGCGACCGGGCGGACGCCGGTCGAGCCTGGGATTCCGGAAGGTGGGATTTCGCGTTCTGATGGTTGACCTAGTCCACTGTTGTGAGGATGGTGGCGGGCAGGCAGTTGTCCGGGACCAGGGAGGGACGCCGTGGCCAAGCGGTTCGAGGGACGTAGAGCTTTGATCACCGGGGCCAGCAGGGGAATCGGGGCGGCGTTGGCGGTGCGGCTCGCGGCCGAGGGAGCCGACGTGGCGGTGACCGCGCGTACGTTGCGACAGGGCAACCTGGCCGGGTCGTTGGAGCGGACCGAGACGCTGATCGCCCGGCACGGGCGGCGCAGCGCGGTGGTGGTGGCCGACCTGTCCGACGAGGGGCAGCGGGCCAGGATCGTCCCGGCCGCCGAGGAGGGGCTCGGCGGGCCGATCGACATCCTGGTCAACAACGCGGCGATGGCCTCGTACGCGTCGTTGCGGGTGTATCCGCAACGACGGGCGCGGCTGCACTTCGAGGTCAACGTGCTCGCGCCGATGGAGTTGTGTCAGGCCGTGGTGCCCGCGATGGCCACGCGCGGCGAGGGCTGGATCGTGAACGTGACCAGCGGCACCGCGCGGCCGTGGGCGGGGCCGCCGTTCGAACTGGGCGTGTTGGGCACCAAGACCGCGGTGTACGGGGCGTCCAAGGCCGCGTTGAACCGGATCACCAACGCGCTGGCCGCGGAGCTGTACGGGACCGGGATCCGGGTGAACACGATCGAGCCGCGGGCCGCGGTGCTCAGTGAGGGCGCGGAGGAGTTGGTAGGCGGGCAGTTGCGCCCCGATCAGATCGAGACCATGGACCAGATGGTCTCCGCGACCCTGGAACTGTGCGACGGCCCGGCTTCGCGCACCGGCGGCGAGTACGTGAGCCTGGACCTGCTGGCCGAACTGGGCATCAGGGTCTGAGCACCGCGCCGGCGAACCGACCGCGAGGCGCGGCTCACGCGGCGCACCGACCGCCGGGCGCGGCGCCCCCGGCGGGCCGACCGCGATCCGTGTGCCTCACTCCGGCAACCGCAGCAGCAGCGCGGCGAGCAGCCGGGTCTTGGGGTCGGCCCAGTCCAGCCCGGTCAGTTCGCCGGCCCGGCGGATCCGATAGCGCAGCGTGTTGGGATGGATGTGCAGGTCCGCCGCCGCGGCCCGCACGTCGCCCAGCGCGTCCAGCCAGGCCAGCACCGAGCCGGTGTACTCGGTGCCGTGCTCGGCGTCGTGCGCGCGCAGCGCGTTCAGCCGGGGGTCGCGGATGTGTCGCCGGTCGGTCAGCAGCGCCTGGACCTCGCCGTACAGCACCGCCGGGCGGACCTCGGACAGGGCCGCGACCTCGGCCGACACACCGCCCGCCGCCATCGCGTCCAGGACCCGGTCGACCGATTCCCGGGCCGCCACCGTGCGGGCCAGGCTCGGCGCCGGGTCGCCGACGGCGCCGCGTACCGCCAGGTCCAGGTGGCCGTGCGCCGCCTCGGCGATCTCGTGCGCCCAACCGAGCACCACCGACTCGGCCGGCGGTGCGGACAGCAGTACGTACAGCCGCGCGCCCAGCGGCGCGACGTGCGCGTGGCTGTGCCGGGCCGCCGCGTATACCGAGACCAGGTTGGCCAGTTCGGTCCTGGCCAACTCCTGGGACGGCTCGTCCGGCCTGCTCGCGCGCACGGTGAAGCCCAGGACCTGCACCGGCCGCACCGGATCCAGGCCCAACTGGGTGCCCGCGGTCCGGGCCGCGACGGCGCCGGTGAGCAGGCCCGCGACGTTCTCCCGGGTCACGCCGGCCTCGGCGGGCAGCCGGGTGCGCCGCCGGACCAGGTGCAGTGTGGCCACTCGCGCCGCGCCGAGCAGCACCTCGGCGGCCCGTTCGGCGAGCGGCTGCCGGCCCTCCTGTACCCAGATCGTGCCCAGCCAGCGCCCACCCGCGTGCACGCCGACCGCCAGTCGGCGGCGGATGCCCAGATCGGGGCGCTCCTCGACGGCGACCACCTCGGCCGTGGTGCGCAGCCGGTGGAAGACGCCCCAGTCGCGCAGCCGGGCCATGTACTCCTCCGGCCCCTGCCAGCCCAGGATGGACAACCGGCGCAGTTCGTCCGCCTCGTCCGGCCCGGTCGCGCGCGAGTAGGCGAGCACGCGGTTGGCGCTGTCCTCGATGCTGACCCCGCCGCCGGTGAGCATCGCGGTGGTCTGGGCGAGCGAGAACAGGTCGCCGCCGTCCGGTGGTTCGGCGTCCGGGCGTTCGTCCAACGCGGCGTGCGCGAGCGCGGCCACCTGCTCCCAGCGGGCCTCCGGGCGTACCGAGAGCAACACCACGCCCGCCGTGTCGGCGACCTCGCGCAGCGCCGCGTGTTCACCCTTGACCGCGACCGCCGTCGCACCGGCCACGCCCGCCGCGCGCACCGTGCCCGCCGCCGCCCGGCCGCGCAGGCCGACCGCCAGGAGCAGGTCGCCCGGCATCGCGTGCGGCTCCTCCTCCGGGTCGAGGATCGACACGTGTCGGACCAGGCCCTCCAGGCCGCCGGCCGCCGCCGCGACCCGGACCGGGCCGTCGCCGACCGGGCCACCCAGAGCGGCCAGCAGTTCACGCAGCGGGACGCCGGTTTCGGCCACTTTCGACCCCTTCGGGAATGTTGGCCGATGAGCCAAGTTGGGTGTTTCGAGTTTAACCGATCGGATAAACACCCGAGGCCGAGTCCGGCCTAGCGTTGGGGTCGAGAGCCATGCCCGTCTCGGCGCGGATCAGGCGTCCGGCGAAGCACCGCTCACCCGGACCGCCGAACGCCGAGACCGCCCAGATCACCGAACACGTCGATCATCCGAACATTCGGATCGATCACCGAACATCGGATCACCGAAGAGGAGCGCCGTTTTGGACGCTGTGACCCAGGTCCCCGCCCCGGTCAACGAGCCGGCACACGACTACGCCCCCGGCACGCCCGCGCGGGCCCGCCTCGAAGCGAAGCTCAAGGAACTGGCCGCGGCCCCGATCGACCTCCCGATGACCATCGGCGGCGAGCGCCGGATGGGCTCCGGTGAGCGCACGGACGTGGTGCAACCGCACAACCACGGCGCGCGCCTGGGCACCTTCGCGAACGCCGGCGCCCAGGACGCCCGAGACGCGATCGACGCGGCCCTGGCCGCCGCGCCCGCGTGGCGCGACCTGTCCTTCGACGACCGCGCGGCGATCTTCCTCAAGGCCGCCGACCTGCTCGCCGGCCCGTGGCGCGAGACGATCGCCGCCGCGACCATGCTGGGCCAGGGCAAGAACGCGCAGCAGGCCGAGGTCGACTCCTCCTGTGAGCTGATCGACTTCTGGCGCTTCAACGTGCAGTTCGCCCGCCGAGTGCTGGCCGAGCAGCCGATCAGCAGCCCGGGCGTGTGGAACCGCACGGACCACCGGCCGCTGGAGGGCTTCGTCTACGCGATCACCCCGTTCAACTTCACCGCGATCGCGGGCAACCTGCCCACCGCGCCGGCGCTGATGGGCAACGTGGTGCTCTGGAAGCCCTCGCCCACCCAGACCTTCTCGGCCGTATTGCTGATGCGCCTGCTCGAGGAGGCCGGACTCCCGGCCGGTGTGATCAACCTGGTCACCGGCGACGGCATCGCGGTCTCCGAGGTCGCGCTCGCGCACCCCGCGCTCGCGGCCATCCACTTCACCGGGTCCACCGCGACCTTCCAGCACCTGTGGCGCACGGTCGGCGAGAACATCGCCGGCTACCGCACCTACCCGCGGATCGTCGGCGAGACCGGCGGCAAGGACTTCGTGGTCGCGCACCCCAGCGCCGACCACGACGTGCTGCGCACGGCGCTGGTACGCGGCGCGTTCGAGTACCAGGGCCAGAAGTGCTCGGCCGCCTCGCGCGCCTACATCCCGCGCTCGATCTGGGAATCCGGCTTCAAGGACGACTTCCTGGCCACCGTCGACGGGCTGTCGATGGGCGACGTCACCGATCTGAGCCACTTCCTGGGCGCGGTCATCGACGAGCGCGCGTTCGCCAAGAACAAGGCCGCGATCGACCGCGCGCACGCCGACGACACGGTCGAGGTCGCCGCGGGCGGCAGCTACGACGACAGCGTCGGCTGGTTCGTCCGACCCACCGTGCTGGTCTCGGCGAACGCCGACCACGACATCTTCAAGGACGAGTACTTCGGCCCGATCCTGGCCGTGCACGTCTACGAGGACGACGCCTACGACACGATGCTCGCCCAGATGGAGTCGGTGTCCGCGTACGGCCTCACCGGCGCGGTGATCGCGCAGGACCGCGAGGCGATCGCGCACACCGCGCACGTGCTGCGGTTCGCGGCGGGCAACTTCTACATCAACGACCGCCCCACCGGTGCGGTGGTGGGTCAGCAGCCGTTCGGCGGCGGGCGCGCGTCCGGCACCAACGACAAAGCCGGCGCGATGCAGAACCTGATGCGCTGGACCAGCTCGCGCTCGATCAAGGAGACGTTCGTCCCGGCGACGGACCACCGCTACCCGCACATGGGCTGACCCACCTCACCCCACCGGTATTTCGGGAGAAGAAATGCTCCGCAGCCCCATCCTCGCGGCGGCCCGCTCGCCGCGGACCCGCTCGCTGGTCGAGCACCTGCCGCCGACCCGGGCGATCGTGGACCGCTTCGTGGCGGGCGACGTGCTCGCGGACGCGATCCGGGTCACGCGCGAACTCGTCGAGTCCGGGCGCAAGGTGACGCTCGATCACCTCGGCGAGGACACCGCCGACCGGGCCCAGGCCGACGCGACGGTGGACGCGTACGAGTCGCTGCTCGGCACGCTCGGCGAGACCGGCCTCGCGCGCAGCGCCGAGGTGTCGGTCAAGCTCTCCGCCGTCGGACAGTTCCTGCCCGGCGACGGCGAGCAGATCGCGCTGGACAACGCCCGGCGGATCTGCGCGGCCGCCGCGCGGGTGGGCACCACGGTCACCCTGGACATGGAGGACCACACCACGACCGACTCGACCCTGGGCATCCTGCGCGATCTGCGCAAGGACTTTCCGTGGGTGGGCGCGGTGCTTCAGGCTTATCTGCGGCGTACCGAGCAGGACTGCCGGGACTTGGCCCACGAAGGCTCACGGGTGCGGCTGTGCAAGGGCGCCTACCAGGAGCAGGAGTCGGTCGCGTTCCAGGACAAGGGCGACGTGGACCGGTCGTACGTGCGGTGCCTGCGGATCCTGATGGGGGGCGCGGGCTACCCGATGGTGGCCTCGCACGACCCGCGCCTGATCGCCATCGCGCGACACCTCGCGGACCTGGCCGGGCGGGCGCCGGGCAGCTTCGAGTTCCAGATGTTGTACGGCATCCGGCCCGAGGAGCAGGCCCGGATCGTCGAGCGCGGCGACCTGATGCGCATCTACCTCCCGTACGGCGCCGAGTGGTACGGCTACTTCATGCGCCGGCTCGCGGAGCGCCCGGCGAACCTGACCTTCTTCCTGCGCGCGATGGCCACCAAGGGGTAGACGGGGCGACGTGGAAGCGCCGGACGGGCCGACGTCGGCCCGTCCGGCGCTTGCCCGTTCGGGGCGGCGACGCGGGTCGGCTCCCGGCCCGCCGTCGGCGCACATCGGCACGGTCAGGTCCGTCGGCACAGGCCGGGGTCGTCCTCGATCCGGATCGGGGAGGCTCGACGCCACAGGGCGCACATCGGGTCGCGCGCACTCCGCCATGTGCGCCGGCGATCGACCAGGGCCTGCGCGATGCCACGCTGTGGATATGGACGAGCAGATCCGAGACCCGCGCGAACCCGACGTCACCCCATACGGGTGGCGCCATGTGGCCCGCGCCCGGCGAGATCCGCGCCCAACTCCCCGACGACGCCCGCGCCGAGTTCGAACAGGAATACGCCCACGCCCTCCAGGTCGCGGCGGACCTCGGCGACCTCGCCCAACTCGCCAACATCCTCGGCCCCTGGCAGCGGCGCCTCCAATATCACCGCGCCGGGACCTACGACGACGTTCTCGACCGTGCCCGCGCCATCCGAGCCGGCGAAGACGTCGGCGCCATTCCGCTCGCAAGGCTCCGGAAGGCGGACCGGTGAGCTATTCCATCGAATACCACCCGAAGGCCGACCTCGTCAGGCGCACCCTGCCCCGCGACGCCCTCAACGCGCTCGATGTCCTCGAACGCCGGCTCCAACAGGACCTTGGAGCGCCGGGAGCCGCATGGCCGGTGGCCTGAAGGACACCTTGGAAGCGCCGTTCGGCCGCTACGGCTTCGCCGCTTAAATGGTCCAGGACCGGCGCGTCACGGTCAGCGTCATCAGCCTCATCTGGACCGGTTGACCACGACCCGCTCACCTCATGGACGGCGAGTGCCCAACCCGTTTCCCTTCGGGCATGGAAACCCCCGATCGGATTCCCGTCGTAGTCACGCTCGCCGCCCCGGGGCGCGTCCGGTCCCGTGACCGCCTCCTATGCTCCGACGCATGAGCGAATCCCGGGTGTTGTACATCGTCGCGGGCGCGGCGCCGCCCGTCCTCGACATCGCCACGCTCCTCGCCGAGGTGCGAGCGCGAGGGTGGGATCCCTGCCCGATCCTCACGCCGACGGCGGCCGACTGGCTGTCGAACGGCCTCGACACCCTCACCGCCGTGGCCGGTCGGCGGCCACGCACCCGCGACCGCCGACCGGGTGAGGAACGTCCCTTCCCCGCACCCGATGCCCTGCTCGCGTGCCCGCTCACCTTCAACTCGCTCAACAAATGGACGCTGGACCTGGCCGACAACGTCGCCCTGGGCACCCTCGCGGAATGGCTGAGCACGCGCCTCCCGACCGTGGCCGTCCCGTGGTTCAACGACACCCTCGCCGCGCACCCGGCCTACGCCGACAGCATCCGCACGTTGTCCTCGTACGGCGTCACGATCCACCTGGACCCGAACGGCCGGCCACACAGCGGTGATGCCCCGGTGGACTGGTCGGCGATCGCGAACCTCCTACCGGCGAATCCGGGCTGAACCCATCGCCGGTCGCCGGGGGGCGCCACGAAAGCAGCCCGTCCCGCACTTGCGCGTTGTGGAGCGGCCCGCTTCCGAACACCGAAGGCAGGGCGGCTTCGGGATGTTCGGGGCCTGGGCAGTGGGCGGTGGATGTGCGGCGGGTCGCCGTGGTGAGGGAACTACTACCCGTCGAGTCGCCATCCTCCAGGCTTGCCCGGTAGATAGAGGGTCTGCCGGGTGCCGTCGATGCGCAATCGAAGGTCGTGCGGGGCGGATCCGGCGGCCTGCCACTCCCGGTGGATCGCATTGATGGCGTCCCACAAGCGTCGGGGGCCGCCTTGGGCCACCGTGCCGGTTGCGTGCTCGAAGGTGGCCCAACTTCCGTCCGGGTGGCCGAGGTTGGTGCTGCGCCGGCCGGCCTCGTTACTGGTGAAGCGGCTGCATCCGGGCACGGCGAGGCCGAGGATGAACCGCGTGTCGGCCCCGTCGAGGGCGGCCGGGGGTGTTTCGGGTGCCCGCGTGGCGCCGTCGCGTCCCTCCGTACGGCGGCCCATGCCGCTCGGATGTCGGGCGATTGCGGTCGGGAGATCATGAACGACGCGGTTGGGTCGGACAGGATCGGCCCGTCGGCCTGTCCCGAGCCGGTGACGGTCGGGCGGACCAGGGCGTAGGCGTCGAGCGGACCGGCCAGGGTGAGCAGCAGGACACCGCCGATGCGGGTGGCGTCGACCCATGCCGAGGGGACGCGGCGGACGCTGAAGGTCGCGATGAGTCGGTCGTATCGATCACGTGCGTCGCCGACCGCCACGACGGGTGGCATCGCGCGTTCGAGTGAACGATGCCCTTCTTCCGGCAGACATGTGGGTGATCTGCTTTGCTCACCTATCGAGAACTTCTCGCCACCGGGAACTCGCACGATCACCCACGGCCCCCTCATCTCATGGACGGCGAGTGCCCAATCCATTCCCTTCGCTCAAGGCTGCGCAAATGCTGAAGGTCCTCCTTGGTCTCGGCTATGTCGTGGTTCGGCAAAACGGCTCGCACCGTAGATTCAAGGCGGAAGGAATATTTCCGCTTACGTTCGCGTTCCGCGACGGCGAGAGTTTGGCGCCCGGCGTTGTCCGCGACATCCTGGTGAAGCAGGTAGGTCTGAGCAAGGACGATGCGCTGAAGGCGATGGGCGTGAAATGAGCGAACTCTTTCACCTGATCATTCGGGATACCCAGACCGGTTTCTATGCGACGTCACCGCAGGCACCCGGCTTTATGCTGGGCCGACCGACCGTCGACGAACTGCGCGCGGACCTGCTCGACGCCTTGGCCTTCCACTTCGAGGAGGCGCGCACGCTCGAAATCGTGGAGCACCACGAACGCCTTCACGACCTCGAAGCCGGCGAGCTCGTCACGCGATTGGCGGCGGACATGCATCACGACGAGCGGTTGGAGGTCTACACCCGCATCGCCACCGCTCTCGATGTCCCCGAGCAGGTCCCCGAGCTGCTGGGCGGGATCCGTAACGGGGTGGGTGAGGTTGTCTATGTCTGCGCTGTTCCTTCGGACACGCTCGGCTGGCTGTTCACCCAACTGGATGAGCAGGGTGACGCGTTCTCCGTCGCGCTGGCCATCTCGGAATTGTTCCTGATGACCTTTCCCCTCACCGTTGGACCGGAAGACGGGCCGGACAGCTCCGGGGAGTGCGTCACCATCGGATCTCGTGACTACACCAAGGACACGACATTGGCCGAGGTCATGAAGCGCACGGCCATTGTGAGCCCGGTGAAATCCGTGGCCAGGGTGGCTTGCTGAGCGAATGCGCACCACGAATGCCCCTGCCGCCGGTCGGTGGCAGGGGCATTCGATGTTCACGAGACATCCGAAGCGCTCTGCGCGAGCGATGCCGGCACGCTCGACGCATCGAGTCGGCCGAGCGGATCGCCGAGAACTTGCCGAAGGCAGGCACGCTCGGTTCGCTGCGCTACGTCACGAGTGAGCCGACGCGGGTTTGTGGCCGTCGGTCAGACCGGTCGGGCGATGGGTCCTGCCTTGTACATCTCGGTGGCGGGCGCGGTGGCGGTTTCCCGGGTGCGGACGCCGTGTTCGTATTCGACCATCCATCGGGTGCCGTCGTGCCAGATCTTGGTGATGGTGCCGAGGTGGTGGTTGCGGTGGCCGAGCTTGCGCCAGAGATGGTCGCCGATCGACCACGGGGGTGAGGCGGACATGATCTCTCCACGGAGGCGGAAGGGGGCGGTCGGGGCGGTCTGCGTCCTGTGCCGGCTGAGCGCGGGGGTGTGTTCGCGGTGCAGGATCATCCGTACGTTGCCGGGAGAGAAACCGGCGATACGGGCGATGGTTTCGGTGGGGATGCCGGCGTGGTGGGCGTCGGCGACTGCGGCGCGGAGTGCGGCGCCGGCGGTGCGGCACTGTTGGTGGTGGGCTTGCCGTTGGTGGTGTGGCGTTGTCGCGGGGTTCGGTCGTCGGCCCTGGAGTCGGGTGCGGTCGGCGGCGGTTGCGGCGAGGTGAGCGAGGGCGGCTTGGCGGCCGTGGGGCGGTGGGTGCACGACCCTCCTTCCGGGCTGTGGGTCGATGGCCTTGCCCGGCCGGGCGTGCGGGGGTCTTCAGGCACCCGACCGGGCAAGGGATGAGGGGCCGGTCCCACAGCCGCGCCGGTGACTGCGGGACCGGGTGCCGCCCGCCGGTGTGTGGTCGGGCGCGGGCGGCGACAGGGGACTCAGCCGCCGACCGGCGGGGCTGGGAACGTTCGCATCAGGTGCAGCCGCGACTCGTGTACCAAAGCCGTCAGTTCGGCGCGCGTCACGTCGAGGGGATCGCGGTCCGGGGCGATGATCCGGATCGGGCGGTCCGGGTCTCCGGACGGTTGGACGGCTACGGACTTTGACATGAAAACGGCCCCTCGCGCGTTGGAAACCTGCTGGTCAACAACGCTAGGGGCCGTCCAGTGACGGAGAGGCTACAGTTTGTATCCCTTCCGGGGCTTGCGTCAGGCCACCCCGACGCGCCTCGCGAACTCCATTCGACGCCCACTCCTGCGGTACTTCGCTGTCATCAGGCGCACGTTCTCCCGCACTGCGGGATGCATCCTCGCGTGCTGCGGCGCCAGGCGCTCCGCGTACTCGAACGCGTCCCATGCCGAGTCGTGGTCGCCGGCCAGGTAGTGCGCGCGGCCGGCGTCGATGTGGAAGTGGCTGCGGCGCTCCCTGCTGTAGTCCTGCGGCAAGACGATCCGCTCCAACCGGCGCACCGCGTCTCGCCCTCGGCCCAGTTCGACCGGCAGCGACACGCCCCAGATCGCCACATTGGTCGGGCCGAAGACCAACTCGAAGTCGTTGCGGTCCCCGCCTAGTTCGGTCGCCGACTTCTCGGCCTTCGCCCAGTGCGCCCATGCGGCGGCGTCGTCGTAGGCGCGTGCCGAGTTGAGGGATGCCTTCAGGTGGTAGGCGCCCGCGAGCGACAGAGACAATGGGTCGTCGCGGTGCTGCGGCTTGGACAACTCGGCCAAGCCGTCGTCGAGGATGGTCGCGGCCTCGTCGTGCTCGCCGATGCCGATGTACTCGCCCGACTCGTACCAGCGCGCGGCCAACATCCGTAGCGGATCCTCCGTACGCTCGGCAGCCCACAGGACCCGCTCGGTCGCAAGCGTCGCATCGCTGACCAGGCCCATTTTGTACAGGTACTGCATCGCCGCCTCGTAGGCCGAGCACAGCAGTCCGTACGCCTCGCGTCGGTCGTCCGATTCCAGGATGTGCGTTGCGATGCGGGTGTCGAGCAGCAGGTCTGGCAACACCTCGCCGGTTCGCGTCATCGCTGCGGCCTGCCGCCAGGCGTTTGCCTCGGCCACACGAGCGCGCAGTTCGGCGAGATCGACCTCGCGGGCCTGTGCCTCCGTCAGGCGGGGCGCTCGGTTGTAGCGGAGAAGTTCACGTTTGATCGCGGACACGGCTCCGTCATCCGATCCGGGCGCGTAGTAGGGCGCCCCGGTGATGTCCGTGGGGTGGCACTTCAAGGCGCGCGCCAGGCTCAGGATGTTCGCGGGGCGGTCCAGGGATCTAGCGCCGCGTTCGTATGCCTTGATGGCGGCGAGGCTGAAGTTCGTCTCCATCGCGAGGCGGCTCTGCGTCCAGCCTCGGGCGGCACGCGCGGCGGCGAGTCTCGTGCCGTTGTGCGGTGCGAACGTCGGTGTTTCATCGTGGTCCGTTGGCATGGCCTGGATTCCCTCCGAGCAGGTCCACCCGAGCCGATGTGTGCGCCGTCGCGCCGGTGCTGCCCTGCAGCCGGTGACGGCGCCGCCCCGTACTCCGGCGGGATAATCAGGTACCGCCAGCGTACGCCGACGCACAACGCCGGCAGGTGAGTCTGCTCCGCTGCCATCCGTGGGAGCGGGGCGAAGTCATCTCCGGGCGCAAACCTGTTCGTGCTGCTCATGCTTCACCGGCTGCGGGCGTTGTGACCTGCGGCGACTCCGGCAGTCTCAGGGGCGCACGCCAGTTCGCGTGCTCCGCTCGTGTGCGCCGGCTATCGGTCGTCAACGGAGCGATGCCATTCTGGAAAGCCATCGCGAGCAGGAGGCCGCCATGCCCAGAACCACCGTCGTCCGTGGTGAGCGGATCGAGCTGCCGAATACGCTCGCCGAGATCCGGGCCGCGCTCCCCGAGGACCGTCGCGAGGAGTTCGACAAGGTCATGTACGAGACCCCGCTCGATCGGCTCGAACGCGACGCCATCCTGCACTGGGCGCTTCCTCCGGAGGCCCAGGAGGACGACGAGGCCGTGCACGAGCGCCTCAAGGCCGGCGACTTCGGCGACTGCGTGGACCGAGACGGGAACGCGATCACATGAGCTATCGCGTGCAATACACGAATGAGGCCGAAGACGGCCTCAAACCCCTGTCCTCCGGGCAGGTCCGGGCCTTCAAGAACGCCGTGGACTCGTCCATCGGCCGCGACCCCTACGGGTCCGGCTCCGTGCAGGTCGGCAGCGACCGAGACCGCCGGGAAACCACGATCTCCGGGGTGTTCGTCCGCTACACGATCAGCGCCGGAGTCCTCGTCGTCACCATCACCCGCACCGTCTCGCTGTGAAACCGCCCATCTGCCCAGGGCACTGACGCCGACCCGCCGGGACGACGTGCGTCTCGGAAGACCGGCCCCGATGTCCCGCCGGGCGAGGTCGGGTTTCGCCTTGGCGTCGCCGAGGTGTGGACTTGGTCAGTGTGGGATGTCCACCGGGGGCAGGACCTCGGCTGTGGGGGAGAAGCGGGTGGGGACGGCGAAGGTGCCCTTGGTGGGCGGTGGCTCTTGGTGGTCGGCGGCGGATTCGGCCCGGCGCAGGACGACCAGGGCGGCGATCGGCGGAGCCGGCGCCTCGGGGGCCAGGAAGGGCTCGTCGGCGACACCCGCGAAGGCCTCGCGGGCGGTGCTCGCCGGGTCGGGCGCGGCGTACTCCAGGATGTCGGCGCCAAGCCGCCGGCCGGTGTTGCGCAAATGCAGGTACGCGGTCGTGCAGACCTCGCGTGCGGCGGTGCCGTCCGCCTCGGCCAGCGCCCGTTCGTAGGCGGCGTGCACCTCGGGCGGGGTGGCCGCCGGGGTGATCCCGAGGACGTCGTAGGGCGATCGCTCCGCTGCGGGCATGATCCGTGCTCCGGGGTCGAGGTCCATGGTCCGTGGGTCGTGGTCCGAGATGTGGGCGGTCGGGTGGGCGGCGGGGTCCGGGGTGCGGCCGGTCGGTCGACGCTCGGTCAGTAGTAGCCGTGGATCCGGGCCCGGATCTCGTCCAGGATCTCCCGGGTGCCGTCCGTGGGGTGGTACTCGTTCGCGCGTTCCAGGTGCACGAGCGCCGTGTGGTTGTGTCCCATGTTCGCCTGCCGCACCCCCTCGTTGTGCAACGCCAGCGCCAGCAGCACGGTGTTCTCCGGGGTCAACGGGATCGCCTCCAGCACCCGGATCGCGTCCTGATAGCGCTCCTCGCCCAGATACACCGCCACCAACGCGTCCCGCAGCCTCGGCTCCTCGTGCTCGGCGAGGGCCCGACCGAGCACCTCGATCGCCTCGTACGCGCGACCCTTGGCGAGCAGGTCGTAGCCGCGGTCCACCACCACCACGATCCACGCCTCGCGCAGCGGCTCGATCTCCAGGCCGTCGGCGATCTCGCGGCGCAACAACTCCTCGGCGACCTCGTAGTGCCGCGCGTAGTAGTGGTTGAACGCCAACGCGCGGCGCGTGGGCGGGTCGTCGCCGTAGTGCAGGGCCTCTTCGAGCAGGGTGATCGCCCGCTCGAAGTCCTCCTCGCCTTCGCTCGTCCGCGCCGCCTCCACCAACAGCGCGGCCACCCGACGGCGCGCCTCGGCGGCCGGCGACTCGTTTTCCCCACCGGTGTCCGCGAGTTCGAGTGCCTCGCGCATCGCCGCCACCGCCTGCTCGCGCGCGCCACCGCGCAGCGCGAGTCGCTCGGCGCTCAGGAACAGCGCGTTGGTCAACCCGATCCGACCCGCCTCGCCGGGATCGAGCGCGAACGCCTCGCGCATCGTCGCGACCGCCTCCTCGACCGCCGCGTCGGTGCCGGTCGCCAACAACTCCATCACCAGCCCGCGCAGCGCGCCGGCCGCCAACGACCGCACGGCCGCGTCGTCCGGGGTCAGCTCCAACGCCCGGCGAACCAGCGCGATCGCGTCGCGGTACAGCTTGCGTTCGTGCGCCTGCCGGGCGAGTTGCGCGTACGCCCCGGCCAACGCCGCGCGCAGGCCCGGCCCGTCCGGGGCCAGCGCCCACGCACGGGACAACAATCGGGCCGCCTCCGCGTGTTCGTCCGGATCGGCGGCCAACACCGCCTGCGCGGCCTGGATTCCGACCCGGGCGGCGAACTCCATCGCGTCCGCCGGCAGCGGCGCCGCCTGCTCCAGACACCCCAACGCCGGTGCCCACTCGCCGCGTTCGCCCAGATCCCGGGCCTGGGCCAGGTGCGCCCGGGCCAGCAGCGCGGCCACCCCCGGCGTCGCGGCGGGCCCGGCCAACCCGGCCAGCGCGGTCAGCCCGGAGACCGCCTCGTCGAACCGGCCCGCGTCGATCAGATGGTGGTACAGGCCCAACGGGCCGAGCAGATCGGCGGTGTGCGCGTCCACCGCGCCCCGGACCGCGGCGGCCAGTTCGCGGCCCGCCGGCGACCCGTGCTCGGGGTCGGCGACCCGCTCCAGGAACATCGGACCGCACACGATCGAGGCGGGTGCCGGCTCGGTGTGCGCGACACGTTCGGTCGCGGCCACCTCCAACGCCCAGCGCTGTGCCAACTCGCGGTACAGCGCGGCCACCGCGCCCTCGCTCTGCCCGGCCCGCTCACGCAACTCGCGGTGCACCCGTTCGATCTGCTCGGTGCGCGCGATCCGGATCCGCTCCTCGGAGATCTCCCGCCCGGTGCGCGCCTCCAGATCGATCCAGAACCTCGGGCTGTACAGCACCGCGGCCCAGGTTCCGCACACCAGTTGCCACATCGCGGTGGTGCGACCCGCGTCGTCGGCCAACCCGGCGCGCAGCGCGGACAGCGCCAGACACTGGAGGTTGCGCACATCGGTGGGCGCCGCCCGCTCCAGTTCGAGCCGAATCGCGATCGAGGCGTCGTGCCGATCCGCCCGGGCGTGCGCGAGCGCCTGCCACGAGCGCAACAGCGGCCGGGCCCGACGCACCTGCGGCAACTCCGGCACCAGGTCCGCCGCGCGCTCCACGTCCGCCGACGCGGCGACCAGGTCGGCGCTGTGCGCGGCGGCCCGGCGCACGTACACCCGAGCCGCGATCAACCTGCCCGCGTCGCTCGCCCCGGGGCCGGCCAACAACTGCTCCAGACCCGCCAACGCCGCGTCGTGATCGCCGCGCTGGGCACGCAGCAGGGCCAACAGGTGGTGTGCCGAGGTACGCCCACTGCCGCTCGCCCACCGGGTCAGCTCGGCCTCCGCCGCCGCACCCGTGCCGGCCTGGTGCGCGCACGCGGTCAGCGCGGCCGACATCGCGTCCGCGCAGCCCCCGCAGCGGGCCGGCAGGTCGCCGCCGAGCACGCCGTGGTCGGCGCAATAGGCCCGCCCGCACTGGCCGCATACGGCCCGCGCCGACGCGACGCACCCGGCCGACTCGCACACCGCCGTGTGCGGCTGCGGCTCCACCGGCCCGGGAACCACCAGCGCCTGCCGGTACGCCTGGGCCGCATCGCCCCACCGGCGGGCCCGCGCGGCGTGCATCCCGCGCACCGCCCACGCGGCCGGTTCGGCCTCGGCCAGCGCGCCCAGCGGAACGGTGCCCGCGCCGAGCGCGAGTCGGGCCAGCGGCGCCAGATGCCCCACGCGCGGATCGGCCACCGGATCGAGCGCGGCCGACAACCGCACCGCGACCGCCGGTTCACCCGCGTACAGCGCCGCGATCGCCAGGTGCACCCGGATCCGCCGATCGCCCGGCACCAACGCGACCGCCGCGTCGAGCCGATCCCGTGCGGCCGTCAGCGGCGCGCCCCGGTCGCGGCCGAACCGCAACAACTCGGCGCCCTCGCGAAACAGGGTCTCGGCCAGCGCGACCCGATAGCCCTCGTGGTCGGGAAACGCGTCCCGACACGCCTGCCAGTGCTCACGCGCGAGCGCGTGGTCGCCGGCCGTGAGCGCGGCCCTGGCCAGCAGATCGCGCGCGGTGGCCACGTTGTGCGCGCGGATCGCGTCGTTGACCCCGCCCGGCGCCGCCCACAACTCGTCCGCCCGATCCACCCGACCCAGTCGGGCGTACCCCAGGCCCAGATGGAAGCGCGCCGCGCCGGTGGGCTCGGTACGCACCGGCCCCAGCACCTCGATGCCGTCCGTGATGCGCCCCGCCGCGATCCGGGCCGCGCCGAGTCGGACCACGCCCGGCGTCCAGTCCGGGCGGGCCGCCAACCCGCTCTCGTACGCCTGCGCCGCGCCCGCGTGGTCGCCCGCGTGCTCGCGGACCAGGCCCAGCCCGAAGCGGGCCGGCGCGTACTGCGGATCCAGCCGGGCGGTGGTCTCGAACTCGCGCCGGGCCAGCGTCCACTCGTCCTCCAGCACCGCGAGCTGCCCGCGCGCGTAGTGGGCCCGCGCGTCGCCGGGCGCGGCGGCCACCGCGGCGTCCGCGTCGGCCCGCGCCGCGCCCAGATCGCCCTCGTCCCGATAGGCGATGCCACGGAAGAGCAATGCCTCGGCCGCCAACGGCGAATCGTCGTCCACCCGGTCCAACACCCGCCAGAACGACGCGATCGCGTCCTGACGTCGCTCGCGCCGCAGCCGTACGCACGCCTGCCGGTGGTGCGCGAGCGCGCTGTCGTCGCCCGCCTCGATCGCCGCCGAGAACGAGGCGTCGGCCGCCTCCAGTTCACCGGTCGCGCTGTAGGCGCGGGCCAACAGGTGGTGCTGCGCCGCGTCGCGCTCGCGGATCTCGGCCAGATGCACCACCGCGCGCCCCGCGGCACCGAGTTCGAACAGCGCCCGGCCCAGCCCGAAGCGGGCCCGCGCGTGCCTGGGCTCGGCCGCCACCACCCGCTCGAAACAGGGTGCCGCCGCCGCGAAGTCGCCGTCCTCGTCGTGCAGCGTGCCCAGCGTCAGGTTGGCCGCGACGTGATCGGGCTGCGCCGCGAGGACGCGCCGCAACACCGGGAAGGCCGCCACGCGGTCCCCCCGGGCCAGCGTGAGCGTGACGAACTCCAATTGCACGTCCGCGTGTTCGGGCAGCAGGTCGGCCGCCCGGCGGAGCGGCTCCAGGGCCGCCGCGTCCCGGCCCAGCGCGTGCTGCGCGCGGCCCAGGCCGAGCCAGGCCTGGGCGTGCGTGGGGGCCAGTGTGCAGGTGCGGGTGAGCAGGGCCACGGCGGCTTCGAGCGCCGCGGCTCGGGACATCTTGTCGGCGGGCTTGCGGCGCAGATGGGTCAGCGCCATCGCGTACAGCACCTCGGGCCGCTCCGGCTCGATGGTCAACGAGCGCTCGAACGCGGCGAGCGCGTCGTCCGGGCGACCCGCGTCGCGGTACAGCCTGCCCAGTTCGTAGCACGTGGACGCGCGCGGCACGAGCCGGTCGGCGCGCTCGAACGCGGCGGTCGCCTCGGCCGCCCGACCGAGGTCGCGCAGCGCGCACGCGCGGCCGTACACCGCCCACTCGGTCCGCGGCGCGCCCGCCTCGATCCGGCCCGCGAGTTCCGCCACCGCGAGCAGTTCGGCCCTGGGCAGGCCGGGCGCGACCACGCACCGGGCCTCCAGGAAGTCGTACGCGGCGTGATCGGGATCGGTGTCGGTGCGGGTGACCAGGTCCACACAGATCGCGATGTCCAGCGCGCCGGGGCCGGCCCGCCGGGTCGCGTCGGCGGCGGTCAGCTCCAGCGCGGCGGCGGGCAGCGCGGTCAGCGCGAACGCGGTCCGGAACGCGGTGATCGCGTCCGCCGAGCGGCCCTGTCGGCTCGCCACCTCGCCCAGGCCCACCAGCGCCCGCCCCCGGGTCTCGGCGTGCGCGTCGGCGATGCCGGGCTTGACCAACGCGTCCGCGATGCGGCGATAGCCGCGCTCGGCCGCGGCCAGTCGGCCCGCCCGGTGCGCGGCCTCGGCCTGGGCCAACAACGTCTCGGCACGCGCCGCGATCGACGCGGGTCTGCGCCGGAATCCGAACCACATCACAGCGGCCACCAAAGCGAGGAGGGCCGCGATGGCGGCGAGAAGCGGGACCGTCATCGGGCGGCCCGCGGGGTATGCCGAACTACGTCGATCAACGGGTCCCCCGACCGTTCAACCCAACAAACACCGTTCATCCCAGCATCGAGCGCTCATGCTAGAACACGCGTCATCCGACTTTCAGGTGCTTGGCGGCCCCGGCTTGGGCAAAATCGCGCCGCGTGTGAACATGGCGACACCGGCGCGCCGACCGCCGCCGACTACGCTCGGTGGCCATGAGCAGCACACCGCCCCCGGATCGACCGACCGAGCAGGATTTCCACCGGCTGCTGGAGCGTACCGGTGCCGAGATTGCCCCGGGCCTGACCGAGGACGAGTTCGAATCGGTGGAAAAGGAGTTCGGATTCCGGTTCGCCGCCGATCACCGTCTGTTGTTGTCGGCCGGCCTGCCGGTCGGGAAGAGCTGGCCGAAGTGGCGTGACGGCAACGCGCGGAGCCTGAAGGCGCAGCTGGGCTGGCCGAGTGAGGGTGTCCTGTTCGACGTCGAGCACAACGCTTTTTGGCCCTCGACGTGGGGCGCGCGTCCGGCACAGCTCAAGCACGCGCTCAAGTCGGCGCGATATCACCTGGCGCGGGTGCCGACGATGGTGCCGGTGTACGGCCACCGCTACCTGCCCGGCACCGAGGGCCAGTGGGGTCACCCGGTGTTGTCCATGATGCAGACCGACATCGTGGTGTACGGCGCGAACCTGGCCAACTACCTCGCGGCGGAGTTCGCCGGCGGGACGATCGAGCAGGCGCCGGTGACGGTGCCGTTCTGGCGCGACCTGGTCTCGTGAGCGGGTACGTCCGGCGCGCCGACGTCTCGTGACCCGGGTGTCGCCCGAGCCCGGGGTGTCGCCCGAGCCCCGGGTGTCGCCCGGCCGCCGCCCGGGCCCGGGCGCAGTGCCGCGGCGCGGCCGCCGCGACGAACGCGAACCCGGCCGAGGTCCGAGCCCAGGCCGCTCACCACGGCCGACAACCTTCGGTTGTCGGTGCGGGTAATCGGTTGTTGGCCCTGGAGACACCCGCCGATGTCTGCTGGATCCCGGCGGGTGCACCGGCGCACCCGAGCGGTGGACCCGGGCACGCGGACACCGCAACGCCAGGACCGACCCGGGAGCAGACCGCGATGCAGGCGCCGACACCGACCGGACCGGCGGACCCGTCCGCCATCACCACCATTTTCGATGCGCCCGGATTCCTCCCGCAGTTCATCGCCGGCAATCGTTCCAGGGCGCTCGTCTGCGGACTGGATCCGTACGAGTACGACCGGGTCACCGCCGACCTCGACACGCTCCGCGACTGGTTGCCCGCCTTCCGGCGGGTCGGCGAGAGGTACCGCCACGCGGGCGAGACGTACGCGGCGGACGGGCGCGTGGTGTCCGCGGGCGACGCGCTGCGCACCGCCGCGCGCTGGCTGCACTGTGCGACGTTCCCGCCGCTCGCCGAACACGAGCGCACGATCGCGGCGGCGCGCGAGGCGGACGCGGTGATGGCACGGGCGTTCGCGTGCCTGGACCCGGGTGCGGTGCGGATCGAGGGGGAGGGGTTCGCGGGATGGCTGCGCCGGCCTCCCGGCTGGGTCCGGCCGAACCGGGTGGTGGTCGTGGCTCCCGGCCTCAACTCCGGCAAGGAGGAGTTCCACGCGGTCGACGAGGCGCTGCTGCGACGCGGCGTCGCGAGCTTCTCCTTCGACGGCCCCGGCCAGGGCGTCCTGGTCGACACCGCGCCGCGAGCCGACTACCACCGCGTGGTCGGCCGGGTGATCGACGCCCTGGAGACCCGTACCGACCTGGACACCGGCGCCGGCGTCGGCCTGGTCGGGATGAGCCTGGGCGGCTTCTACGCGACCCTGACCGCCGCGCACGAACCACGCGTGGCCGCAACCGTCGCGGTCAGCGGCCCGTACCGGCTCGACTGGGCCGAACTCCCGCTGTTCGTGCGGGAGACGCTCACCGTGCGCACCGGGAGCGCGGGCGCCGCCCAGGAGTTCGCGCGCGGCGTCGATCTCGCCGGGATCGCGACGGGCATCGGCACGCCGCTGCGGGTGGTCGAAGGCGGCGAGGACATCACGCCCGGCGTACTCCCCGCCGAACGTGCCGCTCACCAGGCGCCTTCGGGCGAACTGCTCGTGGTCCCGTACGGCGACCACCTGCTGTGCAACGCGCAGTCCGCGTGGCTCCCCGACACCGCCGACTGGCTGGTGGACCGACTCGGGTAGCCGACGGCGTCAGCGAGTCAGGCCCGCGTCGTGGGCGATCAGACCGGCCTGGGTGCGATTGGCGCAGTCGAGTTTGGTCAGGGTGCGCGAGACGTACGCCTTGACGGTGGCCTCGGTCAGGTGCAGGCGGGCCGCGATCTGGGAGTTGGACAGGCCCTCGCCCAGACAGCCCAGGATCTCGGTCTCCCGGTCGCTGAGTTCGCGAATCGTGTGGAGGGCCGCACGGCGCGCGGTGTCGCGGGCCGCGCTCGCGCCGATCAGATTGCGGGCGGCGGCCGGCGACAACACGGTATTGCCGTCGGCGGCCACCCGCAGCAGGGCGATCAGGTCCTCGGGCGGGGTGTCCTTGAGCAGGAAGCCGACCGCGCCGGTGTGCAGCGCGCGCAGCACGTGGTCGTCGGTGTCGATCGTGGTCAGCACGACGACCTTGGGCGGCGTGTCGAGCCGGACCATCCGGCGCAGCGCGGACAGCCCGTCCACGCCGGGCATGTGCAGATCCAGCAGGACCAGGTCCGGGCGATGCCGGACCACCTGTTCCAGCGCCTCGGCGCCGTCGTACGCCTCGCCGACGATGTCGAGATCCGGGGCACCGCCGAGGATCGTGCGCAGGTGCGCGCACACCATGCGCTCGTCGTCCACCAGCAGGAGTCGGATCATGCGGCACCTTCGTCGAGATCTCGGTGGGGCAGGAGGGATACGGAGGGGATCGGGACGAACGCGTCCAGCACGAAGCCCCCGGTGTCGTCGGGTCCGGCACGCAGCCGCCCGCCCAGGAGTTCGACGCGTTCGCGCAGGCCGAGCAGGCCGGTGCCGCCGGTGCCCAGGTCGACGTCCGGGGCCCGGGCCGCCTCGGTGTTGGCGACGGTGACGCCGATGCCCGAGGGCTCGTGCCGGATCGACACCCGCACCCGGGCGCCGGGCGCGTGCTTGTGCACGTTGGTCAGCGCCTCCTGCACCACGCGCCGCACGGTCCGCGCGGCGGCCGGCGCGTCCCCGGCGGCCGGTACGCCGGTCACCGTCGACTCGATCGTCACGCCGGCGGCGCGCGAGTCGGCGATCAGGTCGGATACGTCCGGCCCGTTCGGCGTGCCGACCGACGACGGATCGTCGGGGGCCTTCGATCCCGCGATCGGTTGGGCCGGGGCACCCGGCCCCGGGATCGGTTCGTCGGGGGCGCGCAGCACCGCGACCAGTTCGCGCAGCTCGGCCAGGGCCTGACAACCGGTCAGGCGTAGCTCCTCGGCCGCCGAGCGCACGTCGTCCTGCTTGGCGATCGTGCGCAGCGCGCCCGCCTGAAGCACCATCAGCGAGACCCGGTGGGTGATCATGTCGTGCATCTCGCCCGCCAACCGGCGCCGTTCCTCGGCCCGTGCCCGTCGATCGCGTTCGGCCTGCTCACGCTCGACCCGTTCGGCGCGCTCGGTCAGCGCGAGCAGCAGGCTGCGGCGCGAGGCCAGGTACATCCCGAGCAGCAGCGGGGTGCCGATGGCGAGGAACTCGACGAAGACGTCCGAACCCGGTTGGGCCCGCCACGGTTCGCACATGGTCACCGCGAGCCCGGCGGCGAGCAGCCACTTGGCGGGCCGGTGCGCGGCGTACGCGCCGAGCGCGTAGGCCGCGAACGGCCCGGCCAGAACCGGACCGCCGATCGACAGCGCGAAGACGATCGCGGCCGAACCGAGCGGCCGGCGGCGACGCGGGATCAGCGCGGCGCCGGCGGCCACCTGGATGAATACTCCCCACCACGGCACGTTCTGCGGCGTCTGCCATCCGCCGTTCTCGAACGAGTCCAGCGCGCGCAGCAGTCCCGCCAGGGCGGCGACCGACATCGCCAGCACGACGTCGAAGACGAGGGCGCGCGGGATCGACCCGGGCGGCGGACGGTACACGTCGGCCAACCTATCGGGAGGGGTCCGGGCGTTCGGCCACGCACCGCGCACGTCCGCGATCGGGCCACGCGGGGTCCGTGGGATCCGCGCGATCGGCCCCCGGTTCCTGCGGTTCATTCGGTCCCGAGCGCGCCGAGCACCGACATGCGCGCCGCCCGACGGGCAGGCCACGCCGCCGCGAGCACGCCGACGCCGATCGCGCCGAGGACGAACAGGACGATGCGCGGCCACGGGATCGTGGCGCCCAGGGGGACGTTGCCCAGGTCGATGCCGCGCACCGCCAGAACGCCCACCGCGACGCCCAGGACGACTCCGAGCAGGGCGCCGAAGAGCGAGATCAGCGCCGCCTCCAGGCGGATCAGGTCGCGCACCCTGCGGGCGTCCAGGCCGATCGCGCGCAACAGGCCGATCTCGCGGGTGCGTTCGAGCACCGACATCGCGAGGGTGTTGACGATGCCGATGACCGCGATCAGGACGGCCATGCCGAGCAGGCCGTAGACGATGTTCAGGAGCAGATCGATGCCGGCCGCCAGACCCTTGCGCAGCTCGTCCTTGGATTGCACGCGCAGCGCGGGGTCGGCGCCGAACGCCTCGTCCAGGGTGGCGTGGAGGGCCTTGGCCTCGCCCGACACGGCGCGGACGAACACCTGGCGGCCGAGCGGGCGTTCCAGGTGCGGGTCGAGTGTGTGGGTGGAGACCAGGTAGGGCGCCACGATCGGGTTGGCGCGGTAGATGCCGCCGACGCGCAGTGTTCCCGGGACGCCGTCGGGGAAGGTCACGGGCACGGTCATGCCGACCTCGAGCCCGCGCGAGTCCGCTTCGATCCGCTCGACGAGCAGGTCTGTGCCGAGTGCCTCGGGTCCACCCGCGACGAAGTCGAGACGCATCACCCGGGGGCCGGCGACCGCGTCCATGGCGGCGAGTTCGCGCTCGCCGCCGGCGATCCTCGCGGCGCTCGTCCGGTACACACTCGCGGCGGCGACGTGCGGGAGACGGCCGATCCGCTCCATGGTCTCGGGAGCCATCGGGTCGCGCAACGTGGTGGACACCGCGTAGTCGGCGGTCAGCCCGCGCGCCGCCGCGTGGTCGAGGCTGTCCCGCAACGACGCGCCGATCACGGTCAGTCCGGTGACCAGGAACAGGCCGATCATCAGCGCCGAGGCCGTTGCGGCGGTACGGCGCGGATCGCGCAGCGCGTTGCGGCTCGCGAGCCGGCCGGTCACCCCGAACACCCGGGTGAGCGGGCGGGCGAGGAGGCCGATGACGGCCACCGACAACAGCGGGATCAGCATCAGCACGCCGGTCACCGCGACCACCCCGCACACCACGATCAGCATGGGCTTGCCATCACCGCCCGGCGCGACGCGCGTGGTCACGTACGCGCCGGTGACGCCTACGACGAGCAGGAGCAGGCCGAGCAGATTGCGGCGGAGCAACCCCGTGGGGTTGGGCGGGCTCGCCCGGAGCGCGGCCATCGGGGGGATTCGGGCCACCTTGCGGGTGGGTAGCCACGCGGCGGCGACGGTGACGCCGACGCCCACGACGAGGGACCACAGGATCGTGGCGGGCCGTACCACGAGTGGGCCGCGCGGCGGTTCGGCGTCGGTGCCGCGCAGCAGGGCGAGCAGTCCGGCGGCGAGGGCGATGCCCAGGAGCAGGCCGAGCAGCGCGCCGACCAGGCCGGTGGCCAACGCCTCGAAGCGCACCGAGCGGGTGACCTGGCGGCGGGTGGCGCCCACCGCACGCAGCAGCGCGAGTTCGCGGGTGCGCCGGCCGATCAGCATGGTGAAGGTGTTGGTGATGATGAACGTGCCGACGAACAGCGCGATACCGGCGAATACGAGCAGCCCGGTGGCCAATCCGACGGTGCCGGCCGCGGCCAGGTCGCGGCGTTCGGCGGTGAGTGTGGCGCCGGTGACCACCTCGGCACCGGCGGGGACCAGGGCGCGGACGGCGTCTATCACTGCGGCGTCGGTGGTGCCGGAGTGGGTGGAGGCGGTGATCAGGTCGTACGTGCCCGGGGCGGTGAACAGGCCCTGCGCGGTGGAGGTGTCGAACAGGGTGAGGGTGGCGCCGAGGCGGATTCGGGCGTCGTCGGCGTGCACGGTGCCGACGAGCGTGGCGTCCAGCGTGCCGCCGCCGGCGACCACGCGCAGCCGGTCGCCGACCCGGTAGCCGGCCGAGCGGGCACCCGCGTCGTCCAGGGCGATTTCGCCCGAGGCGGTGGGTGCGCGACCCGAGGTCACCCGGTACAGCGGATCGGAACCGTCGGGCCCGGGCGCGTGGTTGGTGCCCACCGCCTCCTCGACCCGGCCGACCAGATGCCCTTTGCGGTCGACGACCACGGCGGGCCCGGAAACGGAACCGCGCACGGACTCGACGCCGGGCAACGCGCGCAGCCGATCCACCAGGTGTGCGTCCAGCACGGGTCGGTCGGGCGTGTCCTGGTCGGGATCGATGCGGACGCCGACGGCGACCCCCGCGAAGTCGTCGGCGGCGGCCGACGCGGACGCCTCGGTGATGCTGTCCTTGAGGGTGAGCACACCGGAGACGAACGCGACGCCGAAGACGATCGCGAGCACCGTCAGAGCCAGGCGCGCCCGCTGCGCGGCAAGGGTACGAAGGGCGTTCCTGAGCATGGGCGACGTCCTGAACACGATGGGATTCCGGCCGAAGTCGGCAAGACCCCACCACCCTCACGCGGGCCCATATCCCTTCGATACGTCCACGGGAGGGCCTCGGTATCCACCATCGCCACCCCAGTGGTCCGATCGGACCACCCGAACCAACAAAGGACGCACCGCCGTTGCGAGACGGACGCCTCACCTCACCGCGTAACGCCGGTCGTGTTCCGCTGACTTCGCATGCGGTGGGCTCTTCCGGCCATGGTTCGAGTTTCGAGCCCTGTCCCAGCCGTCCTCGCGTTCGTCCGCCGTAAGCGTGTTGTTACAGAGTCTGCTCGTTCTCGGGTCGACCGAGCGTCCAACCTGTTGCCGGGGTATCCGGTGCGCCCCGGCGGAACCCGCCCGGCGTGTGGGCCGTTGCGGGCGTCCGGGGCGTGCCGGGATGTCCGCTGTTCCCTCTCGTGACCATGTCACCGGTCTGCGACAGCGGCGTCGTGGACCGTCGACTCCCGTATCGCCGCCGTCCGCGGCCGTTTCATAGTGGATCTCGCAAGCAGCCGGGAGCCGAACGAGTTTCGGCCCGACCACTGGACACCAAGGGGTTCTCTTCATGTTCGGCCAACGTCGCAAGGCCATTCTCGTCTCCGCAGCCCTCGCCACCGGCGCCATGCTGATGACGGCGTGCCAGGACACGGACTCGGACAAGAACACCGGCGCCGCACCGCCCCCCGCCTCCGCACCCGCCGGCCAGGCCGGCAACGCCCCCACCCAACCCGCCGCCTCCACCACCACCGGCGGCAACCAAAGCGGCGGCCAGAGCGGCGGTACGACCCCCGCCGGAAAGACCTCCGCAGGCCAGGGCACCACCGGCACCGGCACCACTGGCGGGGCCGGAGCCGGCGACAACGGCTCGATCGGCAAGTGCCGCACCGACGACCTCAGGGCCACCGCGCAGGACGCCACCATCAGCGGCGACGACGAACTCACCGTCATGGTGACGTTCAAGAACATCGGCCACAACTGCACGATGTCCGGATTCGCGGGCGTCGACCTCCAGACCGCCAAGGGGCCCCTGTCCGCCGAGCGCCTCGGCGCCCCGGCCGACCCGTTCGTCCTCAAGAGCGACAAGTCCGTGTCCTTCGGCGTCACCTACCCCAGCGGAGCCACCGGCGACTACGGCGTCAAGGTCACGGGCCTGCGGGTCACCCCGCCCGGAGAGACCAGGACCATCACCCTGAACTGGCCCGGCACCCCCACCGTGCCGGTCGTCGACGGCGCCGGCTCCCCGATCAACGTCGGCCCCATGGGCGGCGCCGGCCAGGGCGGCTGACCCACACCCGCGCAACACCGACGCACACCCCGGGCCCCGCCCCACCGCTTCAAGCGGTGGGGCCCCTGCCCACAGACCCACAGACACCGGACAGGCCCTGATCCCGATGAGGGCTCAGGGCTTGAGCGTGAAGGTGAAGTCGTCGGAGAGCTTGCCGTTCAGCCGGACCGCCGAGACGACTCTCCCCTCCACGATCAGCCGCTCGACCTCGGCCCGGGAAAGACCGCAACCTTCGGCGATCAGTCGCCCCGGCCGGACCGGGATCCGCGCCGCGAAGCGGACCGAGACGTCGATCACCTCGCGGTCGGAACAATCCGATCCGCCGGTGTCGAGGCGCCAGGCGCCGTCCCAGTCGAGGGCGATGCGATTACGGCGCCGTAGGACCGGATCCTGGAGCAACTCGGCCGTCAGGCCGGGGTCGTTGTCATGCAGCCGGTCGAGCAGTTCAGGTCGTACGGAGCGCACATTCATCCGCTCCAGGACCGTGAGCTTGGCCGTTTCCCCGCAGGCGATACAGAGCGCGAGGAGCCAGGCGTCGATGAGCTTGTGGTTTGCGTTGACGCGGAATTTGCCGCTTGCCCGGAAGCGCTCGGACGCGCACGCGTGACAACGGCGGAGAACGAGCGGCAGGCAGGTGGGTACGACCACCCAGTTTTCGAGCACAGAAGTACACCGGTTCCAGTGAGAAGTCGGCAGCAAAAAGCAGCGCGGCGCACATGTGCGGCGACGCGCGACGATTCATCGCTCGGGAGGTCTCACAGGGTGTACAACGGCACGTCCTTGCCCAGACGACTGGATTCGGCAGCACGGTAGGGCGCACGGGGGCGCAACTCCACCGGTTTTCGGGCGCCGCATCGCCGGGCCTCGAAACTCTTCGGCCGGGCCTGGGCACGACAAAAGCCCCGTCACAGCGGCTGGACCGGGTGTGACGGGGCCTGGGTCGGCTCACGAAGGCTTCGATCGCCTCGAAGATGTCGCGGTCGGTTTCCTGTTGCCGGGCCGGCGGATCGCGCCGGTCGGCGACACGGCAGGGCTCGGGCTCGCCCGGTAAGCGACGCGGTGGGCGGTGCGTCAGGTGCTGATCGTGGCGACGGGTTCGAGGCCGTAGGTGCGGGCATAGCCGTTCTCGGTGCCGACGAGGAGGTCGAGGACCTCGAAGTAGCGGTCCCAGAAAGGGGTTTCGCGTAGTGCGTCGATGAGGAGCCGGTAGGCGTGGTGGTCGTCGGCTTCCCACACCCAGACGTCGGTGACGCGTGCGGAGTAGAACTCCGTGTCGTAGAAGCGTGACCGGACGCCGGAGGTCTTCGCCTTGATGGCCGGCAGCACGTGGGTGGTGAAGGCTTCCACGCGTTCCGGGACGGTCAGGGCGAGCCACTCGGCTGTGGTCTTGACCAGCATGAACGCCGTGATCGGCGGTTCGGTCTTTTCAGCGGGCATCGGGGTGCCTCCAATATGGCAGGTGGTGTGGGCGCGCCACGGCAGGTGGTGTGGGCGCGCCGGGCTCTGCGTGTTCCGGCGCCGGGTACCGGACTTCAGGAGTCGACGGCGGGCTTGAGGGTCTGCGCGCACCACTGCTCGAAGCTGGTGGGAGAGGCGGTGTCCGGGGTGCGGGCGACGCCGGCGTCGAGGCCCTCGTCCTTGGCCCGCTTCATGTCGACGATGCCCTGGACGAACTCCTCGTTGAGGCCGTAGCCGACGAGCGTGGCGTACATCTCCTCGAGCGACTGGCGCTCGTAGCGGACGGGGCGGCCGAGTTGTTCGGTCATGATGCGGGCCAGGTCGTTGGGGGACAGGTCCTGCGGCCCGAGGACCGCGACGCTGCCGGTGCCGGTCCAGGAGCGGTCCAGCAGCAGGCCGGCGGCGGTGGCCGCGATGTCGGCGACCGCGACGAAGGGGGCCTTGCGGTCGGCGTCGACGGTGTCGATGAACAGGCCCTGCTCGCGGATCGAGTCCACCTCCTCCAGGAGGTTCTCGAAGAAGGACGGGTTGGCCAGGGCCCGGTAGGCGACGCCGGCGTCGGCGATGAGGTCGTCCATGGCGAGGGAGGCGGTGACGAGGCCGGCTCGGTCGGCGAGCCCAGTGCCGCGGCCGAGCGCGGAGACGCCGACGACGTGGCCGACGCCGTGGGCGGCGAGCGCCTTGGCGGCGGGGCGGGTGAAACCGGTCCAGCCGTCCTGGGGGGTCAGGGAGGAGTCCGGGGGGACGAGCCAGAACACGGCGTCCGCACCCTCGAAGGCCCGGTCCAGGACCTCGGCGTCCGCGTGCGAGCCGGTGACCACGTCGACGCGTCCGCGCGCTTCGTCCGGAAGCCGGGCGGGATCACGCACGATCACGCGCAGTTCCTCGCCCGCGACGGGGGCGGACTCCAGGAGCAGCGAGAGCAGGTGACGGCCGATGTTCCCGGTGGGTGCAGTGATGACGATCATGAAAACCTCGTAGGTCGCGCCGGTTCGTTACGCCTGGATCCTGCTGAGGATCTCGGTGCTGCCACAATGGGAACTTCGGCACGGAATCATTGACTGAAATGGAATAATGCTGGTGAGCAGCCCGGATCCGGTCATCGACGCCAATCTCGCCATCGCGCTGGATGCCCTGCTGGCCGAGAACAGCGTGACCCGCGCCGCCGCACGCCTGCACACCTCGCCCGCCGCGATGAGCCGCACCCTCGCCCGGCTGCGCCGCATCCTTCAGGACCCCCTCCTGGTCCGGGCCGGACAGACCATGGTTCCCACCCCACGCGCCCAGGCCCTGCGTGAGGAGGCGGCCTCCGTGGTCCGCAGCCTCGGCGCGCTGCTCAGCCCCGGGGCGAGCGTCGATCCCGCGGGCCTGAGCAGCACCTTCACCCTCCAAGCCGCCGACCTGGTCGGCGCGGCACTGGCTCCCGGACTGCTGCAACTGGGCCGGCGGGAGGCGCCGGGGGTCTCGTTCCGGATCCTGGCCGAAGACCTGGAGGCCGGACCCGCCCTGCGCGACGGCCGGATCGACCTGGAGGTCGGATCCATCGACCACGTGGACCCCGAAACCCGGGTCGAGGAACTGGTCGGCCTCCGCATGGTGGCGGCCGTCCGGCCCGGCCATCCGCTCACCGAGGGGCCGCTGACCCCGGCCCGGCTTGCCGCCGCCCAGCACGTCGCGGTCAGCCGCCGGGGCCGGTTCACCGGCCCCCTCGACACGGCCCTGGGCGAGCGGAACCTCCGCCGGCGGGTCAGCGTCGTCCTCCCCAGCCACCTGGCGGCGATGACCCTCGCCGCCCGCAGCGACGTCGTCTGCCTCGTGCCCGCCGCACTCCCCGGCGCCGCCCCCTCGCCGCTCACCCACGACGCCGACGCCCTCGGACTGCACCTCCTCGACATGCCCCTGGAACTGCCCCCGGTGACCATCGGCATGGCCTGGCACCCCCGACACACAGCCGACGGCGCCCACCACTGGCTCCGCAACACCGTCCGCCGAACCCTCTGCCCCCCGACCCCAACCCCCGAGACCACCGCGGCGAACACGCCCGACCCGGAGTAGTACGGCACCACCCGGCCCCGACGGACGCATGCGCGTTGCCAGCAATCCAAGGTGCGTGCGCGCCCGCCCGTCGGCACGCCCCTCACCCCGTCCGGCTCGGCATCCTTGATGGGCCGGCGGCCCGTCAAGTGTGTACACCGGGCTCGTGGCGAAGCCTTGGCGCATTACGGAGCGCGTGTGTATTGCTTCGCGCGCCGTCTTGTTGCTCTCGACGCCCGAACGACACACTTGAGCACAGACCCTCTGACCCGCATGGACGTAGGGGTCGGGCTCTGCGCTGCATCGGTTGCACGACGAAGCCCCGCCACGTGAGGTGACGGGGCTCGGTCGGCTGGTGGATCAGGCAGCGAGCAACGTGGACAGCAGCGCGAACCAGGATGCGGGGACGACGACCAAGTGGCCGACGCTCAGGTCCTTCGAGTCCCGGTCACGTACGACGGAGAAGCCCGGGGCGACCTCCACGCACTCCGCACGACCTTCCCGATCGGGAGCCTCCATGTGCATGTTCGCCGAACTGCTGCTATCTGCACACGGATCACTGAACCGCGTCGTCGGTTCGGCGGACGAGAGGAAGAACCGGGCGGCTGGGACTCCGTCGGCTGACCACAGCCGGTGCGGTTCGTAGGCCGTCTTCCAAAGCCCGAACCGTTCCGTCTTCGGCTGACCGTCACTCCCGAGCCGTAAAGCCGAGCAGTCCGACATGATCGTCCGGACAAGTTCTAGTCGTTGCCGCTGCCGCCACGGGGCTGTGCCCCCAGCGGGTTCCAGTCACGGGCGTACTCGGCCAGCTTCCGGAAGAACACCGGCGGCGGGACGACTTTGCCCGCATCCCCGATCGGTGACGGCTCCAGCGGTATCAGCAGGTCTGCATGCGAGGAGTGCAACCACAGCGCGTTCTGATACATCGCCGGGATCCGTAGCAGCCGCAGATCGAACCCGGCGTTCGCGAGCTGCGGTAACGCCCGCGCCGCTTTCACCGCACCAGCGGTGGATGCCACGATTTGTCCCTCACTGAAGGACGGTTCCCCAGCTCCCTCCGGCTGTTCCGGGCCCTCGGGGCTCTCGGCACTGGCGATCACTTCACCCCCGGACTCCACCAGGAAGCGCCAGCCCATTGGCCGCGCCCGGTCCAGACTGCCACCGGCCTCGGCGGCGTCGGGTCCCATGACGAACACCTGGTGTGGTGTTGACAGTTCCAGATCCTCCACGCGAGCCGCGCCCAGCTTCTGCAGGCCGGCCCCGTGACCTCTCGCTACCACGCCGAGCGTTGAGCGCGTCTTGTCCCGCGCCCGCACCGGCGGGTCAGGCATATTCAGTGGCATGACGGCTCCCTAAGGCTCGGTGGTGTAGCTGTTGATCCATTCTCCGTTGCCGGAGTACCGCATGCAGAAGTCGGCATAGGTGTAATTCTCGACGCTTCCGCCATTACCCGGATCGTATATGACGACGCGATCCACTCCGCCCACGGATTGGTAGCCGTAAATGAGGACGATGTGCCCCGGCCAGAGCCTATCCCCCACTCTCCAGTGCAGATCCACGAGGATCGGCCGGTTCTGTGTCACCTGCGCTCTTACCTCGGCCACCGTCAAGGGGCGATTGAACACGCGATGCGTGAGACCCATCAATTCCATGGGTCGGTCTGGCCACGAGCCCTGGTTGCAGACACCGCCACCGCCCCCCGGCATTGCCGGCGCCGGACAACATTGGGCACCCGCGTTCCCGCGGTCAATGGCCAATGCGGTGGCCAGCCGGCACTGAGTCCAATCGGACTGCGGGCGATAGTAGCGCTCGACGCTGACCGAGCACGCGTCCCAGCACCAGTTGGTCCGCTGCTGGTGCTGGCCTTGGAAGCCGACCACGACTTGGTCGACCTTCGAGAGAAAGAATTTCTCATAGAGGCCGCCTCCGGTAGTCGTGCCGAACTGGCAGTTGACCGTCCCACCGGGCTCGGCGACCACCCCGGAACCATCCATGCGCATAAAGACTTTCGCGAAGGATGTGGATTCGAATGAGAACGAGCCGTTCGGCTGCTGCTGTAGACGGAACTTCTCGTCCGAGCCGCCCCTGGCGTTGAACTGGCAGTTTACGAGCCCGCCGCCCTGACCGGCGGGGGCGGTGAATCCCGGAGCCGTCATGCGTAAGTAGACATTCGGAAATGCCACCGACTCCACGGAGTACGACCCGTCGCCCTGGCGCCACAGTTTGAACGACTCGTAGGAACCTGCCCCGGGTGAGCAGTTCACCGTCCCGCCGCCATTGGCGGTCTGGGTGGTTACTCCGCTGCCGTTCATGCGCAGGTGAATGTTCTCGAAGTGTGCCGATCTGATGGTAATCGGTGAATCCCCGAGCGTGGCGAGATCAGCTTCGGTCAGGTTGGTCATCGACAATGCCCTCCTCATGGTCGATCAAGCCACCGACGCCTGGAAGGCGCGTGGTGGGTTCCTCATCGTTCTACAGGTGACAAGATCGTTACAAGAGGTGAAAATCCGCCTTACTGTGGTAATCAGCGGCTGAAATCTATAATGTCCTTCATGTGGCTTGCCGGTGTGCTAAGCACGCCTTTGGCTTGCGCTATCCAACCTCGACCTTTCGCGACGGTCCGCCGGCGGAGTTGGTGGACCGTTTCGTGCATTGGGCCGAGGCTGGGCGGGCCAAGAACCCGAGTGTCGTCTCGGGGTGGTGCCGCGTTCCACTGCTCCGGGTGTTGAGCTGCTGCCGTATGAACGAGGAATCCGTCGGCTATCCGGGGCTCGGCAGGAGTGCGCGCCGTTCGAGGGCGTCGGTGATGTGGCTGGTCCAGGGCCGGCGCCGGGCCGGGCGGAAACGAGCGGGTCGAACTACTGGCCCCCGGACCGCCTGCGCGAGCACATCGCCGAAATCGGCGCGTGTGTGAACGACTTCCTCGGCAAGGTCGCGGCCCTCGTCCGCGAACGATTCGGCGGCCGGATCACCTACGCCGCCGTACCGCTGGAACGCGTCGACTGGACGCCCTTCGACACCGTGTCCCTGGACCTCTACCGGTCGGCCGATACCGCCGCGCAGTTCGCCGAGGGCGTCCACGGTCTCGTCGCGTCGCAACAAAAGCCGTTCGCCATCACCGAGTTCGGTGCCGCATGCTTCCGCGGCGCGGGCGACACGGGCGCGCGTGGCCTGGAGATCGTCGAGCACGACAAGGACACCGGCGCACCGATCCACCTGAACGGCGAGTACGTCCGCGACGACGCCGGACAGGCCGGCTACATGCGCGAACTCCTCGAGGCGTTCGACGCCGGAGGCGTCGACAGCACCTTCGTGTTCCTCTTCGCGCTGCACTCCCGCCCGCACCGCCCCGACGGCGACCCCGCGACGACCTGGATCTGGCGAGCTACGGCATCGTCGAGGTCCTGGAGAACCGCCACGGGGACGCCTACCCCGACCTGCCCTGGGAGCCCAAGGCCGCGTTCACCACCCTCGCCGAGTACCACCGAACACACTGAACCGGCCGCCCCGCGAGTCGACGCGAACAGCGGCAACGTCCGACACGGCCTCCTGACACAGTGCCTGATTCCATCGAATCTGCGACCCCTATGGTCGAATGATCCTCGCATCTGCAAGGATGATGATCCGCAAGTGGCGGCTTCTGCCGTGGTTTGCGGGTATCGGCTTCGCTCGGTGGGAGAGGCGCTCGTGACTAGGATCCCGGCCGTGAACATGTTCGGGATCGGTGACGCGGCGGCTCTGCTCGGAGTGAGCGCGGACACGGTGCGGCGGTGGGTGGACTCCGGTCGGCTCGACGCGCGGCGGGACGAGAACGGTCGGCGGGTGGTGGAGGGTGCAGCGCTGGCCGCGTTCGCCCGCTCGGCGGCCGCCGGCGACGCCCGCGCGGACAGCGAGCGACTCGGCTGGTCGTCCGCGCGCAACCGCTTCCGCGGCATCGTCACCGACGTCCGCAAGGACACGGTGATGGCCCAGGTCGAGATCCAGGCCGGGCCGTACCGGGTGGTCTCGCTGATGAGCGCCGAGGCCGCGGACGAACTCGGCTTGCGGGTCGGGGTGCTCGCCACGGCAGTGGTGAAGTCGACGAATGTCATGGTGGAGCGGACCGAGGGCGCGCGTGAGCACTCCCTCGAATAGGTGGGGAGTCGACACGATGGGTGCCATGGGCACGGTGCGGGCCGGACGTGCGGTTTCGGCGGCGCTGCTCGCGGCTGCGCTGATCGCGCTCGCCGGATGCGGCAGCGACGACGACAAGGACGACAAGAAGGTCGGCGGGGCCACGCCGCCGGTCGGTGCCGGCGCGTCCGCGCCCGCCGCCGACGCCAAGCCGCTCAAGGGCACCGTCACCGTGTTCGCCGCGGCTTCGCTGACCGAGACGTTCACCGCGCTGGGCAAGCAGTTCGAGTCCGCGCACCCGGGTGTCACGGTCAAGTTCAACTACCTCGGCAGCTCGGCCCTGGCCGCGAGCATCAACCAGGGCGCGCCCGCCGATGTGTTCGCCTCCGCCGACGAGAAGAACATGAAGCTCGTCACCGACGCCAAGAGCGCCGACGGCAGGCCCGCCGCCTTCGCCAAGAACACGTTGCAGATCGCGGTCGCGCCGGGGAACCCGAAGAACATCAAGTCGCTCGCCGACCTCAAGCAGGACGGCCTCAAGGTCGCCCAGTGCGCACCGCAGGTGCCGTGCGGCGCCGCCGCGAAGACGGCCCTCGACGCGGCCGGGGTCAAGTTCACCCCCTCGACGCTCGAACAGGACGTCAAGGCCGCACTCACCAAGCTCACCCTGGGCGAGGTGGACGCCGCCCTCGTCTACCGCACCGACGTCAAGGCGGCCGGCGCCAAGGTGGTCGGCGTGGACTTCCCCGAGTCCGCGCAGGCGGTCAACACGTACCCGATCGTCCCGCTCGCCAAGGCGCCCAACACGGACGCGGCCAAGGCGTTCGTGGCGTACGTCCTGTCCGAGCCCGGCCGCACGGCCCTGACGACGGCGGGCTTCCAGACACCGTGAGCCAACCTCCCCGGGTCCGCCGCCGCGAGCAGGCCAGGCCCGAGCAAGCCGTGCGCGAGCAAGCCAGGCGCACGCCGTTCGGACGCAGGCGGGCCGATCGCCCCCGACGCGGCGGCGCACCCCTGGCCCTGCTCGTACCCGGCTTGATCGGCCTGGTGTTCCTGGTGCTGCCGCTGCTCGGGCTGCTGATCCGGGCACCGTGGAGCGACCTGGGGAGTCAGCTCGGCAGTACCGAGGTCCGCGAGGCGCTCAAGCTCTCGCTGTTCACCGCGACCGTGGCCACCGGCGTCGTGCTGGTCCTGGGGGTGCCGCTGGCCTGGCTGCTGGCCAGGACCGACTTCCCCGGCCGCCGACTGGTCCGCGCGCTGGTCACGCTGCCGCTGGTGCTGCCGCCCGTGGTGGGCGGTGTCGCGCTGCTCCTGGTGCTCGGCCGCAGGGGCATCGTGGGCGAGTGGTTGGACGAGACCTTCGGCTACACGCTGCCGTTCACCACGACCGGCGTGATCGTGGCCGAGGCGTTCGTGGCCATGCCGTTCCTGGTGATCAGCGTCGAGGGCGCGCTGCGGGCGGCGGATCCGCGCTACGAGGAGGCCGCCGCGACGCTCGGCGCGTCCCGCTGGACCGCGTTCCGCCGGGTCACCCTGCCGCTGATCGCGCCCGGCGTGGCGGCCGGCGCGGTGCTCGCGTGGGCCCGCGCGCTCGGCGAGTTCGGCGCCACCATCACCTTCGCCGGCAACTTCCCGGGCAAGACCCAGACCATGCCGCTCGCCGTCTACCTGGCCCTGGAAACCGACCCGGAGGCGGCGATCGTGCTTTCCCTCGTGCTGTTGGCGGTGTCCGTGCTGATCCTGGCCGGCCTGCGCGAACGCTGGATGACCACCTCGTGACCGGCCCGGACGAAGCGGCCGGCGCGAGTGAATCGACCGCCCCGGACCACGCCGGCGGCCTCGACGCCCACCTCGTCGTCACCCGCGACGCGTTCCGCCTGGACGTACACCTGACCGCCGCACCCGGCGAGGTGGTCGCGCTGCTCGGCCCCAACGGCGCCGGCAAGAGCACCGCGCTGCGTGCCCTGGCCGGCCTGGTCCCGCTCGGCGCCGGCGGCCACACCAGGCTCGCGGGCGTCGACCTGGAGGACCCGAAGCGGCGGCTGTACACGCCACCCGAGCGGCGACCGGTGGGCGTGGTCTTCCAGGACTACCTGCTCTTCCCGCACCTGTCCGCGCTGGAGAACGTCGCCTTCGGCCCGCGCTGCCAGGGCGTCGGCCGACGCGAGGCCCGCGGCCTGGCGGCGGACTGGCTGGACCGGGTCGGTCTGGGCGAACACGCCGGCGTCAAGCCGGGCCGGCTCTCCGGCGGACAGGCGCAACGGGTCGCGCTCGCCCGCGCGCTGGCCACCCATCCGCGACTGCTGCTCCTGGACGAGCCGTTGGCCGCGCTGGACGCGCGCACCCGGGTGGAGGTGCGCGCGACGCTGCGCCGGCACCTGGCCGACTTCGACGGGGTCGCGGTGGTGATCACCCACGACCCGCTGGACGCGATGGTGCTGGCCGACCGGCTCACCGTGATCGAGGCGGGGCACGCGGTCCAGGACGGTACGCCGGCCCAGGTGGCCCGGCACCCGCGTACCGACTACGTGGCGCGCCTGGTGGGCCTGAACCTGTACCGGGGTACCACCTCGGCCGGCGGCGTCGACCTGCCCGGCGGGCAGCGCCTGGTGGTGGCCGAACTACCGGCTGCGGACGAGGTGTTCGTGGCCTTCCCACCGGCCGCGGTAACGCTGTACCGGAGCCGGCCCGACGGCAGCCCGCGCAACCTGTGGCAGGTCGAGGTGGGCGGCATGGAACTGCACGGCGACACCGTCCGGATCGAACTGACCGGCCCCGTCCCGCTGCTCGCCGACGTCACTCCGCTCGCGGTCGCCGAACTCGAACTCGCGCCCGGCAAGCCGGTGTGGGCAGCGGTCAAGGCGACCGAGGCGCGGGCGTACCCGGCCTGAGCGAGGCACCCGGCCCGGCGGCCTCGCCCTCCCCGGTGCGATGACGGCGCGACCAACGGCAGCGCGCCCGCCGACGGCGCGCCCGATGACAGTGCGACCGTGCACCATGGTCTTCGTGACGAGCCTGACCACCACGGATGCGACCCGCGCGCGGATGAGTCGCCAACGCAGCAAGGACACCGGCGTCGAGGTCGCGCTGCGACGCGTGTTGCACGGCATGGGCCTGCGCTACCGCGTGCACCGCCGCCCGCTCAAGGGCATCCGCCGCGAGGCGGACGTCGTGTTCGGCCCGGCCAAGGTCGCCGTCTACGTCGACGGCTGCTTCTGGCACGGCTGCCCGGTGCACGGGACCTGGCCCAAGCGCAACGCCGAGTTCTGGAAGACCAAGATCGAGGGAAACCGCACCCGCGACGCCGACACCGACCGACGGATGGCGGAGGCAGGCTGGCTGGTCGTGCGGGTCTGGGAGCACGAGGACCCGGTCACGGCGGCGGCCAGGGTGCGGGAGGCGGTGATCGCCCGACGCGCGGCCGGCTAACCTGTCCGCATGGCACGACCCATCACCATGATCGACCTGTTCGCGGGCTGCGGTGGAATGACGTCCGGATTCACCGCCGCGAAGGGCTTTCGGCCGGTCATGGCGGTCGAGTGGAATCTGCACGCCGCCGCGACCTACGCCGCCAACTTCGGCGAGGCGCACATGCGCTGGGGCGACATCGCGGAGATCCCGGACAGGGACATCCCGCGCGCCGACCTGATCATCGGCGGCCCGCCCTGCCAGGGCTTCTCCAACCTGGGCAGCCGCAACGTCGAGGACCCGCGCAACAAGCTCTGGAAGGAATACCTGCGCTTCGTGCGCCGGGCCAGGCCCAAGGTGTTCGTGATCGAGAACGTGGACCGCTTCCAGAAGTCCGCCGAGTTCGCGCTGCTGCTCGCGGAGGCTCGGCCCGGCGGCCTCCTGGAGGGGTACGTGTTGACCGACGCGCTGCTCCCGGCGGTGGACTACGGCGTTCCGCAGCGGCGCAAGCGGGCGATCGTGATCGGCTCCCGGATCGGTGAGATCACCGTCCCCGAGCCGACCCACGGCCCCGGTCGCCCGCTGCGCTGGAACACCGTCCGCGACGCGATCGAGCACCTGCCGAGGGTCCCCGGTACGACCAGCCTGCCGGTTGCCAAAACCGAGTTCTTCGGCCGCAGCGTGCCCGGCGTGTTCAAGGAGGCCGACCTGCACCTGGCCCGTACGCCGATCGAGCGTTCGCTGCTGCGCTACGACTGCGTCCCGCCCGGCGGCGGTCGATTCGACCTGCCGGACCACCTGCTGCCGGACTGCTGGCGCAACAAGAAGACCGGCACGACGGACGTGATGGGCCGGATGCGCTGGGACCACCCGTCCCTGACCATCCGGACCGAGTTCTACAAGCCGGAGAAGGGTCAGTACCTGCACCCGCAGTGGAATCCGGACGATCCGACCGACCGGGTCAACCGCCCGATCACGCATCGCGAGGCGGCCCGGCTCCAGTCCTTCCCGGAGACCTTCGTGTGGTGCGGCTCCAAGACCGAGATCGCCCGGCAGATCGGCAACGCGGTGCCGCCCGGGCTCGCGGAGGCGATCGCCCGGCACTTGAAGCCGCGATTGCTGGCGGCGCGGTAGCGCACCGAGCGCGCGGGCGCGGGAGGAGCGAGGCCCACCGGTCGCGGCTCAGGCGCTCGGGGCACCCTCGCCGTCGCCCGTCCCCGCGTCCAAGCCGTACATCCGGGGCGGGAGCTGCTGCTCCGCCCAGTCCAAGTCCGCGTCCAGGTCGAGCCAGACGCGGTCCCGGCGATCGTCCGGGGCGTCGAGGTGGATCGCGACCCAGGTGAAGATGCCGCACACCGTGGCCCGGGCCCGGTCCGGCGCGCTGATCTGCGCCGCGAACCAGACGGCCACGCCGGCCCGGGTGGGGATCAGAAACTGCTCGTTGTCCGGGGCGGGCCGACCGGTGGTCGCGCAGCGCGGCGGTTCCAGCACCTTCATCCAGGTCAGCACCGCGCCCGGAGCCTGGTCCTCGAAGCACTCGGTGACCGATTCGCGGATCGCGCCGGCCGGGTCCTCGCCGAGCCAGCCGAACCACGCGTCGTCCTCGAGCAGCTTGGTGAAGTCGTCCCGCGGCGGCCCGTGGTGCGGGTTCTCCCGGTACTCGCCGGTCAGCAGCCCGTCCGGACCGACCACCCACGCTCCTCGGATCGCCTCACCGGGCACGTATCCGTTGGGGTCGTCGGCGAACGCCGGATCGATCTCGGCGACCGAGCCGCCCGGAGTCCGCGCGGCGGCGGCGAGCAGTCCCTGATCGTCCGGAACCCGGCGCCGAGCTCCGGAACCGGTTGCCGAGGACTCACCCATGCGTGCCACTCTCCTGTGCGGTCGATCCCGTGCGGTCGATGGCGTCGCGGGCCGATCGATTCGGCCCGGGACGAGTGCGCAATTCTCGCGCACGGGGCGCGGGCGTGGTCGGCCCGGGTCAGCGCCCCCAGGCCGCCGTGATCGTGGCCCTGTGCTCGGCGGCGCGCTCGCGAGCTTCGGCGGCTTCGGCGGACCGGCCCAGGGCGTCGGCCAGGCGGGCCCGGCCCAGCCAGTTGTACGGGCTGGTCGGGCGGAGATTGATCCGCTCGCTGAGCAGCGTCCGGGCCAGGTTGTGCCGGTTCCCCCGCAGCGCCGCCTCGACCAGGGTCTGCTGGATCGCGTCGCGCTGGGCGTGGCTGCCGCCGAAGGTGTTCAGGTGGTGCCGGATCGGGACGAGGATGTCGACGGTGTCCGCGTACCGGCCCTGTTCGAAGGCGACCAGCGCGCGGCAGACCGGCAGGCCGACCTGCGCCGTCATCCGGTCGTTGGCCACCTCTCGGTGGGGTGTGCCGAGCCGGCTCTCGCGGTCCTCGATCACCGCCTGCGCGGCGGCGATCCGGCCGGCGCCGAGGTAGGCCATCACGGCGTGCGTGTCGTTGAACGCGTAATACGGGACGTCCGCGCGGGCCGCCCACGCGTCGGCGAGCCGGTTCCAGCGCTCGACCTGCGCGTTGCCGGTGAGGTGAATGCGCCACAACAGGGCCGAGGCGTCCAGGAGTTCCATCGCGACACCGAGCGACTTGTCGTTGTGCAGTACCGCGTCGTGGATGGCCAGCGCGCGATCGATCGCGCCGGCCTCGATCGAGAACAGGCCGTAGTGCCACCAGTTGTGCACGTTCAGGTAGTTGCCGCCCGTCCAGTCGGCGGTGCGGGCGTCCAGGTAGCGGATGCCCTCGGCGAACCGGCCCTGCATCTCGTAGGTGTGCACCACCGCGTGGATCGCCCACACGTCGCGCGGATTCGCGGCCACGGCGGCCGACCCGGCCTCCTCGGAGCGCGCGTAGTGGCCGGTCTCCTCCAGGCCGAACGCGGCCATCCCCAACACCGGACCGTAGTGCGGATCGTCCCGATCCCACGCGCTCAGCGCGCCGCCGACCCGATCGCGCAGGCGCAGCGCGTCGCCGGTGAGGAAGTCGATCTGATGGCCGACCAGCAGCGCGAGCGCGTCCCGGGGGTACGCCACGACCAACTCGTGCAGAATGTCGCCGGCCCGGTGGATGTCGCCGGCCAGCCACGCCTCGGCGGCCCGCATGTGCGCGACCTCGCGGGCGCCGACCCGGGTGGGGGTCGGCACGAACGCGGCGTAGCGCTCGTTCGCGGCGGCGGCGTCCACCGACTCGGTGCCCAGCAGGCCCAGATAGGCCGCGAACACGTTGGCCATCGGCGCGTTCGGATCGGCCAGCAGCGCCGCCTCGACCTCGGTGCTCACCTCGGGCCGGAAGAACAACAGCGCGTCGAGCGCACGTTCATAGTGCCGGACCGCCTCCGGACCCATGCCGGACAGTTCGAGCCCGTGCCGATCCACCGTGCCCATCGCGGGGTCCTTCCGTCGCGCCGATGAGACCCGATTAAACACGCCTCGCGGATCGCGCGAACTCAGGACGCGGCGGCCTCCCACGCGCCCGGGGACCGGTAGTGGTTGTTGTGGCCCGCCGCCAGGACGGTACGCAGGCGCTCGACGTCGGGGGTGTCGGCGGGCAGGCGCAGCCGGCCGAGCAGGGCGAGGCCGGCCGCCGTGTCGAGGCTGCCGTGGACATCCCCGTAGCTGCCCCGAAGCCCCTGGAACAGGGCCGGGTGCAGCTCGGGCCGGGCCGCCGCGGCCTGGTACACCGGGTACTTGAGCGGCCACGGCACCGGGCCCGAGCACTCCAGCACACGGCCGGCCCGCCGGAACAACGGCTCGTCCCGGGCGACTCGACCCAACCGGTCGAGATCGTTGCCCAGCACCTCGGCGAACGCCCGCTCCACGGTGCCTCGATCCTCGAACCAGTCCACCCAAAGGGAGTAACCGACCGCCGCGTACTCCCGTTCCGCCTCCAACCGGGCGCGGTAGCCGGCCCAGAACACGTCCGCGGGAGGCGGGTCGGTCCTGCTCGCCAGCGCGAAACGCATCTCGCAGGTCACCCAATAGTCGTCCAACAGGTCCAGGAACCCGAACGCGAGCCGCAACCGCCCGGCCCCGTCCAGGTCCGGATCCGTGATCGCGACATCAACCCAGGAATGCGCCAGCTCGTTGGCGGTCATCGGTTCGTCGGGTGTCTCGGCGTCTCGCCACGTGCCGTCGTCGGACTCGGTGATGCCTTCGATGGCGAGCCAGGCCCGGGCGTGCTCCGCGTCGTCGTCCATGAGACAAGTGTGTCGGAACGGGACGGGAACACGGCCGGGCCGGGCGCGACGCCTATTCGCCCACCGGAGAGCCCAGTTCGCGCAACGCGGTGTCCAAGGGGGACGCGGACACCTCCAGGATCTTCGTCGTCATCGTCGCGTCGAGGATGGACGCGCCCTCGGTGAGGTAGAGCATCTCCTCGACCTCCGCCATGATCGGGTTCTCCAGGCCGATCGCGCGCACCTCCTCGGCCGTCAACCGGGTCAGCCGGGGGGCGGGTGAGCCGGTCAGCTCGGCGAGGCGTGCGGTGAGGTCCCGGATGGAGCCGGTCGACGACGGTACGTGCCACGCCCGTCCCCAGGACTCGGCCGACCGCGCCGCCGCGACGAGGGTGCGGGCCACGTCGCCGATGTAGGACCAGCTCTGCGGCGCGTCCAGGTCGCCGGGGATCGCGGCCGGGGTGCCGGCGAGCACCTGCGGGACGACCAGGAAGTTGTACAACGAGCCCGCTCCCGCACCCAGGAAGTCGCTCGCCCGGACCTCGGTGACCAGGACCCGGCCCGCGTCGTGCGCGGCCAGCGCGTTCGTCCACATCTCCGCGCGGACGCGGCCCTTGACGGTGGTCGGGGCCATCGGCAGGTCCTCGGTCATCGGCCCGTCCACCGGGCCGTAGCCGTACAGGTTGCCGAGCATCACGTAGTGCGCCCCCGTGCGCTCCGCCGCCGTCAACATCGCCGCGGCCAGCGGCGGCCAGTCGATGGGCCAGCGATCGTAGGGCGGCATCGCGCAGTTGAACAACGTCCGCGCGCCACTCGTGAGCTCGATCAGGCGGGCGGTATCGGTCGCGTCGGCGGCGACACGTTCGATCAGCGGATGCGGCGGGCCGCCACCGCGGCGGCTGACCACCCGGACCCGCTCACCCGACTCGGCGAGCAGCAGTGCGGTGGCCGAGCCGGTGGCACCGGCACCGACGACGACGTGGAAGACGGATGACGAGGACATCAGGGCTCCGGGAAGGGGAGAAGGGGAAGCGAAGGGGAAGTAGAGGTGTCCGAGAAGGACGTGATCACCCTCCCGCCCGCGTCGGGGCGTACGGTAGTGGCCGGAATGCCAAACATCCGGAGGTTCGGGCCATGCATCGAATAGCCGTTGTGGCCGTGCCACCGGTGACCACGTTCGACCTGTCCATCCCGGAACTGGTGCTCGGTGGCGTCGACTTGGTCGAGGGCGCGGCCGGTTACCGGGTGCGGGTGTGTACCGCCGAGCCCGGCGCCGTGGTCGGCACCGGCAGCCTGGACATCGTGGTGTCGCACGGCCTCGACGCGATCGACGACGCCGAGACGGTGATCGTCACCGGCACGGGTGCGCGCGCCGATGCCGACCCGCGCGTCCTGGCCGCGCTGCGTGACGCCGCGGCGGCGGGGAAGCGGATGGCGTCGATCTGCACCGGCGCGTTCGTGCTGGCCCAGGCGGGCCTTCTGGACGGGCGCGCGGCCACCACGTACTGGATGATGACCGAGGAGTTCCGCCGCCGCTTCCCGGCCGTGGACCTGCGGCCGGACGTGTTGTACGTCGAGGACGGCCCGATCCTGACCTCCGCCGGTCTGTCCGCCGGGATCGACCTGTGCCTGCACCTGATCCGGACCGACTACGGCGCCGCCACGGCCAACACGGTCGCGCGTCTGGTCGTCGCCGCGCCGGTACGCCCCGGCGGCCAGGCCCAGTTCATCGAATCACCGCTCCCACCGGAAAGCGGTGTGTCGCTCGCCGGCACCCGGGCCTGGGCCCTGGCCCGGCTCGACGAACCGCTCACGCTGGCCGACCTCGCCGCGCACGCGAGCACCAGCGTGCGCACCCTCACGCGACGCTTCCACGCCGAGACGAGCCTCAGCCCACTGCAATGGCTGCTCCACCAACGGGTGGATCGGGCAAGGGAGTTGCTGGAGACCACCGACCTGTCCATGGAACTGGTGGCACACCACAGCGGCATCGGCACCACCGACTCGCTGCGCAAACACCTGGTCCGCCGCACCGGCCTGACCCCCAGCGGCTATCGCGCGGCGTTCACCCGCATCCCCACCGAGCCGGCGGCCACCGGCGCCCGGACCCCGAACCCGTAGGGGGCGCGCAATCGGCCGGGCGTGTAGGGGACGGCAAGCCGGTCGCGCGCCCGGGGTTGCATGCCCGCTACGCGGTCACGGTCGGGCCGTCCGCTACGCGCTCGGGTTGCACGCCCGCTACGCGCCCGCCACCCGCGCACCACAGGACCAACCCGCTCCGCTGTGCGCGACTCGACTGCGGCCGCGATCCCGCAGCGGATGGGTGACCTGCCCCGTAGGGGCCAAGCGCCCCGGCTCGGAGAGACCGGCTCGACCCCGAACCCGTAGGGGACGCGCAACCGGCCGGCCGCGTAGGGGACGAGCAGGCAGGCCGGTGCGCGCGGGTTGCATGCCCGCTACGCGGTCACGGTCGGGCCGTCCGCTACGCGCGCGGGTTGCACGTCCGCTACGCGCCCGCCACCCGCGCACCACAGGACCAACCCGCTCCGCTGTGCCCGACTCGACTGCGGCCGCGATCCCGCAGCGGATGGGTGACCTGCCCCGTAGGGGCCAAGCGCCCCGGCTCGGAGAGACCGGCTCGACCCGAACCCGTAGGGGACGCGCAACCGGCCGGCCGCGTAGGGGACGAGCAAGCCCGGTCGGTGCGCGCGCGCATGCCCGCTCCGCGGTCACGGTCGGGCCGTCCGCTACGCGCTCGGGTTGCACGTCCGCTACGCGCCCGGATGCACGTCCGCTACGCGCCCCCGCGGCCGGCCGGCCGGTCGGCCGCCGCCGCCGGTGGGCAGGTGGCCTGATCGGTCGTCGACCCGGGCGGGCCTCGGTGGCCGGTTCGCGGAGGGAGGGGGTTCCGGCTTATCCGACTCGTGGCCGCGTGGGATCGTCGGACGATGTACGAACCTGGTCGGCGGAACAGTGCGGCGTTCGGGCCCGTTCGGGGGCACGGGCAGGACGACACGCCCTTCACGCATCGGGGCTTCGGGGATGCCGACGTGGTGCTGGATCTTCCGGTGCCGGGTCGGCCGGCCCTGTTGCAGGTCGAGAGCGCGCCGGGGCGACACGTGCGGTTGTGGCGCATCGATCGACCGGGTGGGCCGGCCGAGGAGTGTGTCTACGACGGTCCGCGTGAGGGCTCCGACGGCAGCATCCTGATCTCGGACCAGGGGCTGCGGACGGTGCGGGTCCGGTGTTCCGGCGCGTGGTCCTTGCAGCTCAAAGAACCGGATGCGGCGCGGGAGTTCGAGCGCTCGGTGGAGGGCTTCGGCAGCGAGGTGGTCTGCTACACGGGACCGCTCGGGGTGGCCAGGCTCACCGGCGACCGGTCGGGTGGGCAGGTCGAGGTCCGCATGGTGCCGCCGAGGGAAGGGGCGGATACGGGGGGCTGGCGGGGGATCGATGAGCGTCGGGAACAAGTTTGGCAGGCACCGGAGTTCGAGGTCGCCGGACCGCGGCTGCTGGTTGTCACCGCGGGTGGGGCGTGGTCGCTCGACGTCGACCCGACGCCGCCCATTCGGCCCGATCTGCCCGAGGGTACGTTCGTGCTGCACGGCGTGGGCGACCTGGCGGCGATCGTGCCGATCACCCACCCGTCCGAGGTCTCGGTGTTGGAGGCGGTTTGGGTGTCGGGAGGCGAATTCACCTTGGTGTGTGGAGAGCCGAGGATCGCCGGCGCCCCCCTTCACCGGCTGGGGCCGGATCGGCCGTGTCTGCGGATTCGGCCCGGCGTCCGGGTTCGGGGTGGGATGCCGATTCAGATCTTCGGGCGCGGGAGCGAGTGGGAGATACGGACGACCACACCCACAGACACACCTTCGGGCACCGGCTTGGGCGTGGCCGATTACGACGCGGCGGACGTGGCGGGGTTCCGCGTACTCCCGACGCCGGTGACTTACGGCCCCGACGAGCGGAGTTGGAAGCTGGGGGTGGCAACCGTGCGGTGGCGGCAGGCGGTATACCTGCCCGAGCGCGAGGCCGACCCGGAGCCCGATCCCGAGTCGCAGCACGCGGGTAAGGCGGCCGACACGTCGAACCCACCCCGACCGAGGCGCTCTTGGCCCGGCCGTCTGCTTGACCGGCTGCGCCTGCGGCCTCCGTCCGGCGACTGACCGACACCTCGCCCACGACACGTCCGTCGACCCGGGAGCCGCCCGATCGGACCGCCCCCGCGCGGCGGGTTCGTCACGCCGGCTCGAACTCCGCCTCCCGCATTCCCAACAACCGCCCCAGCGCGCTGCGCCCCTCCTCGGTTGCCCGGACCGCCCGACCCGTGCCGACCCGCTCCGTCCACCCCCGGGCACCGAACAGCCGGCACAGTTCGGCGCCGGCCGTGCCCGCGAGGTGGTGGCGGCGTTCGGTCCAGTCCAGGCAGGGCCGGGCCAACGGGCGCTTGCGAGACGTGGTGAGGTCGGCGCCCAGGTCGGTGAGCCATGCGATGCCCGGGTCGGTGAGCGCGAAGCCGGTGTCCTGGCGGAGCAGATCCCGGGCGGTGAGCGCGTCGGTGATCGCCACGCCCAGCCGGCCGGCCAGGTGGTCGTAGCAGGTGCGGCCCCTGGCCAGGGCCGCGCCCGCCGAGTGCGCGCGCAGCGTGTTCGCCGGACGGGTGGTCACGGGCGTCGCGTACGCGGCCAGGTCCTCGACCATGCGGGCCACCCCCGGGTCCGCGAGCCGGACGTACCGGTGTCGGCCCTGCCGTTCTTGGACCAGCAGGCTGCCCTCGACCAATCGGGTCAGATGCTCGCTGATCGTGGACGGCGCGACCCCGCAGTGCCGAGCCAGTTCGCCGCCCGTCCAGGCACGGCGGTCCAGGAGGGCGAGGCAAACCGCCGCGCGCGTCTCGTCCGCGAGGAGTGCGGCGAGCGCGGCGAGTCGCGGGACCGAATCCGGGTCGGTGGCACGTGCGATCGAGTCCATGTCGCCATCATCGGCCGGCGACGCTTCGGCGCGCGCCGAAGGGTGCGCCGCCGTGTCGCACGCCTGACGCCCTGTCAAGATGGACGGGTGCCCCTACCCCTCGCCGGTGTCACCGTCGTCTCCCTGGAACAGGCCATCGCCGCGCCGTACGCGACTCGGCAACTGGCCGATCTGGGCGCGCGCGTGATCAAGATCGAGCGCCCGGGCGCGGGCGATTTCGCCCGCGCGTACGACGAGACCGTCGAGGGATTGTCGAGCCACTTCGTCTGGGCGAATCGCGGGAAGGAAAGCCTCGCGCTCGACCTCAAGGACGAGCGCGCGGCGGAAATCCTGGACCGCCTGCTCGCCCGCGCGGACGTGTTCGTGCAGAATCTCGCGCCCGGCGCGGCGGATCGATTGGGCCTGGGCGCGGCGGATTTGCGGGCCAGATTTCCCCGGCTGATCGTCTGTGGAATATCGGGTTATGGGACTTCGGGTCCCTATCGCGACAAGAAGGCGTACGACCTGCTGGTGCAATGCGAGGCCGGTCTGCTCTCGGTCACCGGGACACCGGACGCGCCCGCCAAGGCCGGCATCCCGATCGCCGACATCGCCGCCGCGATGTATGCCTTCACCGGCATGCTCACCGCGCTCTACGAGCGCCGGGTCACCGGCGAGGGCAGTGCGTTCGAGGTGTCCATGCTGGACGCGCTCGGCGAGTGGATGGGCTTCCCGTACTACTTCGCGACCTACGGCGGGACGCCTCCGCCGCGCACCGGCGCGCGACACGCGGCGATCGCGCCGTACGGTCCGTACCGCGTCGGCGACGGCGGCCAGGTGTTCGTCGGTGTGCAGAACGACCGCGAATGGGCCGCGTTGTGCGAGCGGGTGCTGGGTCGTCCGGACCTGATCGACGACCCCCGGTTTCGGAGCAACTCGTTGCGCGTGGCCGGCAACGAGCGGCTCACGGAGTTGATCGAGGCGGCCTTCGCGGACCGCGGCGCCGCCGAGATCGTGGCGAGCCTGGACGAGGTGGGCATTGCCAACGCCCGGATGCGCACCGTCGGCGAGTTCGCCGAGCACCCGCAACACGCCGCGCGGGACCGGATGCGCACGATCGACTCGCCCGCCGGTCCGCTGCGCGCGCTGCTGCCGCCGGTCACGGTGACCGGTCGCGAGGCGGCGATGGGCCCGATCCCGGCGGTCGGCGAACACACGGCGGCGATCCTGGCCGAGTTGGGGATCGAACCCGAGTGAGCGGTGGCCTCCCGCGGGGCGTCCGGGCGCGGGGCAGCCGGGGTGCGAAGTCGGAGCGCCGGGTCCGAGTACGGGGTCCGGCGCGGGGTCCGAGTGCGGGGTCGAGAAGAAATATTTCGTGCCTTCCGGGGTCGAGGACTTTTCCGTGCTAGCCTCGGGGCAGTTGCAGTAGTGGTTCCCATGAATTTTGTGAGCGCCTTACGGTCGTGACCGTCGGGCGCTTTTTGTTTATGTCGAACCGGGTTCATGTGAAAAATGGATTGCTGTTGCGACTTGGACATGCGCACGTGCGCATTTCCATTTGGCACCACGAAGGAGATTTGTATGGCTACTGGAACCGTGAAGTGGTTCAACGCGGAAAAGGGCTTCGGCTTCATCCAGGCGGACGACGGCGGCCCGGATGTTTTCGCGCACTACTCGGCGATCCAGTCGCAGGGCTACCGTGAGCTTGTCGAGGGCCAGAAGGTCTCCTACGACGCTGTTCAGGGCCAGAAGGGCCCGCAGGCGGAGAACATCACCGTCTGACGGCACATCATCGCCGAGCGCGGCCCGCACCGATTCCGGTGCGGGCCGCGCTTGCGTGTGTCCGGGCCCGCGGCCCGCGTTGGATGATGCGTGCATGGGATACATCGGAAACGACGAGCACGTCGGCAGGCTGCGCGCGATCCGCGCATGCGGCCGGATCCTGTCCGGGGTACGGCCCACCACGGTCGCCGAACGGCTGGCCCGGCTGACCGCGTACGCGCAGGAGACGGTCGAACCCGGCGAGTGGCCGGACATGTACGGCGACGGCGGCGTGGTCGCCCGGCTGGAGGCGCGTACGGCCGAGCTGCTCGGCACCGAGGCGGCGCTGCTGTTTCCCACCGGCACCATGGCCCAGCAGGTCGCGCTGCGCTGTCACGCCGGCGCGACCGGTTCGAACGTGGTCGGTATCCACCCGAGGGCCCATCCGCTGACCTACGAGCGCGACGCGGTGTCGGTGCTGTCCGGACTTCGACCCCTGACGCTCACCCAGGGCCCCGGTCAGATCACCGCCGAGGACATCCGCACCAGTGGTGAGCGCTTCGGCACCCTGTTCTACGAACTTCCGCTGCGCGATCACGGATTCGTGCTGCCCGAGTGGGACGAGCTGATCGCCGTCGTGCAGGCCGCGCGGGACCGCGACGCGGCCCTGCACCTGGACGGCGCGCGGTTGTGGGAGAGCACCACCTACCTTCGCCGCGGGCCGAGCGAGATCGTCGACCTGTTCGACTCGGTCTACGTCTCCTACTACAAGGGCCTGGGCGCGAACGCCGGAGCGGCCCTCGCGGGGGGCGCCGAGCTGATCGAGGAGGCGCACGCGTGGCGGCACCGGTACGGCGGGCGGCCCTTTCAGGCCTGGCCGATGGCACTGGACGCGCTCATGGCCCTGGAGGAGACGCTGCCTCGGCTACCCGGCTACGTCGCGCACGCCGAGGTCGTGGCCGCAGGTCTGGCCCGGGTGCCCGGGGCGACCGTCTTCCCGGCCGTCCCGCACACGCACCAGTTCCAGATGTGGCTGCCGTACCCGGCCGAGCTGCTCAACCGGATCGGTCTCGAGTACGCCGCCGACCGGGGCGTGTGGCTGGCCGGCCGCTGGACCGAGCCGGGCCTGCCGGGGATGTCGTTCGCCGAGATCACCGTCGCCGAACCCGCCCTGGACTGGAGTGCGGACGAGGTCGCCGACGAGTTCGGTGCCTTCGTGGAGCGAGTGCGCAAGAACGGCTGAGCCCGAGAACCGGCGTCGGAGCCGGTGGTGACATGTGTCACCACCGGCTCCGACGCCGATCGGGGCATGTTGCGTCAAGGCGGGCCACTGAGCGATGCTGGCCCCGCGCCGGCCCTACCGGCGCGGGGAGGGCGTGGCAGGAACCCGGTGCGATCCCGGGACGGTCCCGCCACTGTGACCGGCTCCGCCGTAAGACGTCATCCGACGCCGGCGACGGGACCGGGAGTCAGGAACTGCGCGTCTCACCCCGAGTCCGATGGGGCGAGGACCCCGGAGAGGCGCTCCAGGTGACGATTTCGTCCTGCCGGCGTTCTTGCATCCGCAGCTTCGACTGCGGCACCCACTCCAGCGGCATTCCCGCTCGCTTCCGCGGCACGTTCGACGGCGGCTCTCCCGTTCGCGACATCCACTCCGTGGTCCGCCACGCCGGCATCGGCGGAGGCGCCCGGTGATCCTGCTCCTGTCGACATCCGACACCGACCTGCTCAGCGCGAAGGCGAGCGAGGGCGACTGGCGACTGGCCAACCCGGCCCGCGTCGACGTCGCCGACCTGCCCGCGCTCCTGGACGGCACCGACCTGGTCGTGGTGCGCCTGCTCGGCGGGCGGCGTGCGTGGGAGGCGGGGCTGGACGCGCTGCTGGCCGGTCCGCGCCCGGTGGTCGTGCTCAGCGGCGAACTCACCGCCGACGCCGCGCTGATGGAACTGGCGACCGTACCCGCCGGGGTGAGCGCGCAGGCCCACGCCTACCTCGCCCAGGGCGGCCCGGACAACCTGACCCAACTGCACCGCTTCCTCTCCGACACGCTGCTGCTCACCGGGCACGGCTTCGAGCCGCCCGTCGAGGTGCCCTCCTGGGGCCGACTGGACCGCAGCGCGCGCGAGGTCGACGGCCCCGCCGTGGGCGTGCTCTACTACCGCGCCCACCACCTGGCCGGGAACACCGCGTTCGTGGACGACCTGTGCGCGGCGATCGAGAACGCGGGCGGCCGGCCGGTACCGATCTGGTGCGCGTCGCTGCGTGGCGCGGACGAGTCGTTGTTCGCGGCGCTGGGCGAACTCGACGCGCTGCTGGTGACCGTGCTCGCGGCGGGCGGCGCGGGCGGGGCCAAGCCCGCCGAGGTCTCCGCCGGCGGCGACGACGAGCAATGGGACGTCGGCGCGCTGGCCGGCCTGGACATCACCATCCTCCAAGCGCTGAACCTGACCACCAGCCGGGCCGAATGGGAGGCGGGCGACGCGGGCCTGTCCCCGCTGGACGCGGCCACCCAGGTCGCGGTGCCCGAGTTCGACGGCCGGTTGATCACCGTCCCGTTCTCGTTCAAGGAGACGAGCCCGGACGGGCTCACCCACTACGCCGCCGACCCCGAGCGGGCCGCGCGCGTCGCCGGGATCGCGGTGCGGCACGCCCGACTTCGGCACATTCCGGTCGGCGAGCGCAAAATCGGCATGGTGCTGTCCGCGTACCCGACCAAGCACTCCCGGATCGGCAACGCGGTCGGCCTGGACACCCCGGCCTCCGCCGTCGCGCTGCTGCGCGCGATGCGCGCGGCCGGCTACGACGTCGGCGCGCTCGACGGCGCCGACGCGCTGCCCGGGCTCGAACCGCCGGACGGCGACAAGCTTATCCACGCGCTGATCGCGGCGGGCGGCCAGGACCCGGAGTGGTTGACGGAGGGTCAGCTCGAAGGCAACCCGGTCCGCATCTCGGCAGCCGAGTACCGTGAGCGCTACGCGAAGTTGCCGCTGGGGTTGCGCGCGAACATCGAGGAACACTGGGGCCCGCCGCCCGGCGAGCTGTACGTGGACCACTCGCGCGACCCCGAGGGCGAGATCGTGCTCGCGGCGCTGCGCGCGGGCAACGTGATCCTGATCATCCAACCGCCGCGCGGCTTCGGCGAGAACCCGGTGGCCATCTACCACGACCCGGACCTGCCGCCGAGCCACCACTACCTGGCCGCCTACTGGTGGCTGGACGCGCCCGCCGGCCCGGGCGGATTCGGCGCGCACGCGCTCGTACACCTGGGCAAGCACGGCACGTTGGAGTGGCTGCCGGGCAAGAACCTGGGCCTGTCCGCGGAATGCGGTCCGGACGCGGTGCTCGGCGACCTGCCGCTGGTGTATCCGTTCCTGGTGAACGACCCGGGCGAGGGCGCGCAGGCCAAGCGGCGCGCGCACGCGATCATCGTGGACCACCTGGTGCCGCCGATGGCGCGGGCCGAGACGTACGGCGACCTGACCCGCCTGGAGCAACTGCTCGACGAGTACGCCAACGTGCAGGCGCTCGACCCGGCCAAGGGCCCGGCGCTGCAGGCACAGATCTGGACGCTGATCCAGGCCACCAAGCTGGACCACGACCTGGGCATCACCGACCGGCCGCACGAGGCCGAGTTCGACGACCTGATCCTGCACCTGGACGGGTGGTTGTGCGAGGTCAAGGACGCGCAGATCCGCGAGGGCCTGCACATCCTGGGCAGCGCGCCCACCGGCGAGGGCCGGATCAACCTGGTCACCGCGATGCTGCGGGCGCGTCAGGTGTGGGGCGGCAAGGCCGCCGCGCTGCCCGGGCTGCGCGAGTCGCTCGGTCTGGTCGAGGGCGGCGGCGCCTCGCGCACCGAGACCGACGACGCCGAGGACCGCGCGCACCGCCTGGTAGCGGCGATGGAGGCGGGCGGGTGGGACCCGGCTCGGGCCCTGGCCGTCACGCACGAGGTGCTGGGCACCGCATCGGCGGCGGTCGCCGACGTGTTGGCGTTCGCCGCCACCGAGATCGTGCCGCGCCTGGACCGCACCGGCGACGAGATCGGCGCGGTACTGCACGCGCTGGAGGGCGGCTACGTCGCGGCCGGGCCCAGCGGTTCGCCGCTGCGCGGGCTGGTCAACGTGTTGCCGACCGGACGCAACTTCTACACCGTGGACCCGAAGGCGATCCCGAGCCGGTTGGCCTGGGAGACCGGACAGGCGCTCGCGGACTCGCTGTTGGACCGCTACCGCGCCGACAACGACGGCGACTGGCCGCGTTCGGTGGGCCTTTCGGTGTGGGGCACCAGCGCGATGCGCACCAGTGGCGACGACATCGCCGAGGTGTTGGCGTTGCTGGGCGTGCGACCGTTGTGGGACGACGCGTCGCGCCGGGTGACCGGGATCGAGGCGATCCCGCTCGCCGAGCTGGGCCGGCCGCGGGTGGACGTGACGGTGCGCATCTCCGGCTTCTTCCGGGACGCCTTCCCGCACGTGGTGCTGCTGCTCGACGACGCGGTGCGGCTGGTTGCGGAGTTGGCCGAGCCGGACGAGGACAACTACGTCCGGGCGCACGTGCGCGCCGACACCGCCCGACACGGCGACGCGCGTCGGGCGACCACGCGCGTGTTCGGCTCCCGGCCCGGCGCGTACGGCGCGGGGTTGTTGCCGCTGATCGACGCGCGCACGTGGCGCGACGACGCGGACCTGGCCGAGGTGTACGCGACCTGGGGCGGCTATGCCTACGGGCGGGGCCTGGACGGGGTGTTCGCGCGCGAAGACATGGAGGACGCGTACCGCAGGATCGCGGTCGCGGCCAAGAACACCGACACGCGCGAGCACGACATCGCCGACTCGGACGACTACTTCCAGTACCACGGCGGTATGGTCGCGGCCGTGCGCGCGCTGACCGGCACCGCGCCGGCGGCGTACATCGGCGACTCGACGATGCCGGACGCGGTCCGCACCAGGACGCTCCAGCAGGAGACCGCACGGGTCTTCCGTGCCCGGGTGGTCAACCCGCGCTGGATCGAGGCCATGCGCAAGCACGGCTACAAGGGCGCGTTCGAACTGGCCGCCACGGTGGATTACCTGTTCGGCTACGACGCCACGACCGGTGTGGTGGCGGACTGGATGTACGAGAAGCTCGCGGGCGAGTACGTCCTGGACGAGACCAACCGGGAGTTCATGCGCACCGCCAACCCGTGGGCGCTGCGCGGAATCGCCGAACGACTGCTCGAGGCCGCCGACCGGGGCATGTGGGAGAAGCCCGAGGCGGCCACGCTGGACGGGCTGCGCGAGGTCTACCTGGATGTCGAGGGCGACCTCGAGGGCGGCGAGGACGCGGGGGATGCCTGAGCGGGGCGGCGACGCGCCCGGAAGGGCCGGTTCGCCGCCCGAGGTGAGTACCGATCCGGGTGAGGACCGGCTTCCGGGGCTGCGTCCGGGGCCGGCGCTCGGGATGGCGTGGTCCGGCGCGGGCGCCGGGACCGGGCCCGCGGACCTGGGCTGGTTGCCCGGCTCGGTCCGGCCGGGCGATCCGGTCGAGACGTCCGCCGCGCGGCGGCCGCGCCATGAGGCCGGACCCGACCCGGAACCTGCCGGGTCGGTGTGCGTGGTCGGGATCGGCGACGACGGCTGGGACGGACTCTCCTTCGCCGCCCGGGAGTCGGTGGCCGCGGCCGAGGTGCTGGTCGGCGGTGCACGGCATCTCGCGCTGGTGCCGGACACCGGGGCCGAGCGGGTCGAGTGGCCGTCGCCGTTCACGGTGCGGTTCGTGGCCGAGTCGGCCGCGCAGCGGCGGGTGTGTGTGCTGGCCAGCGGCGACCCGATGTTCTTCGGCGTCGGGGCCACCCTGGTCCGCGAGTTGGGCGCCGCGCGGGTCACGGTTGTGCCCGCGCCGTCGTCGGCCTCGCTGGCCTGCGCACGGCTGGGCTGGTCCGTGCAGGGTGTGCCGGTGGTCAGCGCGGTGGGCCGCCCGCCGGCCACACTGGCCGTCGAACTCGCCCGTGCGGCACGCGTCCTGGTGCTGAGCGCGGATGGACTGACGCCGGGACGGGTGGCCGTACTGCTGCGCGAACGCGGCTTCGGGACGAGTACGGTCACCGTGTTGGAGCACCTGGGCGGTCCGGCGGAGTCCGCGTGGCAGGGCAGCGCGGACGCGCTCGCGGCGGCCCCCGAACGGCGGTTCGCCGACCTGAACGTGGTCGCCGTCGAGTGTGGGGACGGCCCCGGACGAAGCCGGGTGCCCGGCCTGCCGGACGATGTCTACGCGCACGACGGGCAGTTGACCAAGCGCGAGATTCGGGCCATGACGTTGGCCGCGCTCGGGCCGCTTCCGGGCGAAGTGTTGTGGGACGTGGGCGCGGGCAGCGGCAGCGTCGGGATCGAGTGGATGCGCGCGCATCCGACGTGCCGGGCGATCGGCTTCGAGACCCGCGAGGACCGCGCCGAACGGGCCCGGTCGAACGCGGTCGCACTGGGCGTGCCGGGGCTGCGGATCGTGGTCGGCCGGGCTCCGGAGGTGCTCGCGGAGGATGTGGGGCTCGCCGAACTCGCGGGCGTGGCACCGGACGCCGTGTTCATCGGCGGCGGGCTGACCGTGCCGGGCGTGGTCGAACGCTGCTGGGCGGCGCTGCGCCCCGGCGGCCGACTGGTCGCGAACGCGGTGGTGGCCGAGACCGAGGCCGAGTTGTTGCGGCATCGCGCGGTGTTCGGCGGGGAATTGACGCGCGTGCAGATCACCCGGTCCGCTCCGGTGGGCCGGTTCACCGGGTGGCGCCCGGCGATGCCGGTCACCCAGTGGGTGGCGGTCAAGCCGCCTTCCGATGCGAACGAGGAGTAGTTCCATGACCGTGCACTTCATCGGCGCCGGCCCCGGCGCGGCCGACCTGATCACAGTGCGGGGGTTGCGGATCATCGCCGCGTCGCCGGTGTGCCTGTACGCGGGCGCGCTGGTGCCGCGCGAACTGGTCGAGGCGGCACCGCCCGGGGCCCGCCTCGTGGACACCGCCGAGCTGAACCTGGACCAGATCGTCGAGGAACTGCGGGCCGCACACGCGGCCGGGCACGACGTGGCCCGGCTCCAGTCGGGGGACACCTCGTTCTTCAGCGCGGTGGCGGAGCAGCAGCGCCGCCTCGACGCGCTCGGCATCCCGTGGGACATCACCCCGGGCGTACCGGCGTTCGCCGCCGCCGCGGCGGCGATGGGCCGCGAACTGACGCTGCCCACGGTGGGCCAGACGGTGATCCTGACCCGGGTCGCGGGCAACGCGACGGCGATGCCGCCGGGCGAGGACCTGGCCACCCTGGGCCGGTCCGGCGCGCTGCTGGTGCTGCATCTGGCGGTGGGTCAGGTCGAGCGCGTGGTGGCCGAGTTGACCCCGCTGTACGGTGCGGACTGCCCGGTCGCGGTGGTCGCGCGCGCGTCGCGTCCGGACGAGTTGATCGTGCGCGGCGAACTCGTCGACCTGGTCTCCCTGGTGCGGGACAACGGCATCAAGGCGGTGGCGGTCATCATGGTCGGCCGCGTCCTGGGTGAACCGGGCTTCTGCGACAGCCACTTGTACAGCGAGATTCGTGACCGGACCGAGCCGAGGCCGGTCGGGTGAGCCGGACCGGCGGCGACCGGGCGCCGACCGGATCGGGCCCGGGGCTAGGCGGGCGCGGCCCGGCCGACGATGGTGCCGGTGCGGTTGATCGCGATCACGTCGACGGTGATCGGGAGTTCGCTGCCGCGCAGCAGGGCTCGGGCGGCGTCGCGGGCGGCCTCCGCGACGGCGTCGCCGAGCGGGACGTCCGCCGCGCGGGCCAGTTCGAGCGCGTGCAGGGCGGTGTTCGCGGCGCGGATGTGGGTGGCCAGGTCGGCGTCCCCGCCGACCGCCGTGGCCCGTTCGGCGAGCGCGTCCAGGTTCACCTGCGACCGGCCCGAGTGCAGGTCGAGATGGCCGTCGGCGAGCTTGGAGAGTTTGGCGAAGCCACCGGCGATGGTCAGCCGCGGGATCGGGTGCCTGCGCAGGTACTTGAGCAGCGCGCCGGCGAAGTCGCCCATGTCCAGCAGCGCGGTACCGGACAGGCCGTACACCTCGGCGCCGACCCGCTCGGAGGTGGTGCCGGTCGCGCCGAGCACGTGCGTTTCGCCGGTGGCCAGCGCGACGTCGATGCCACGGCGGATCGAGTCGATCCAGGCCGAGCACGAGTACGGGATCACGATGCCGGTGGTGCCCAGGATGGACAGGCCGCCGAGGATGCCCAGCCGCGGGTTCCAGGTCTGTTCGGCGATCCGGGCGCCGTCGTCCACGGACAGTTCGACCGTGACGTCGCCGGTGCCGCCGTGCGCCGCGGCCACCCGGGCCACCGCCTCGCGAATCAGCTTGCGCGGGACGGGATTGACGGCCGGTTCACCGACCGCGAGCGGCAGGCCGGGCAGGGTCACCGTGCCGACGCCCGGACCCGCGCGGAAGATCACGCCGGAACCGGGCGCGGCGTGCCGCACGGTGGCCCGGATCAGTGCTCCGTGGGTGACGTCGGGGTCGTCGCCGGCGTCCTTGACTACGCCGGCCATGGCGGTGTGGGGCAGGGGGTGCTTCGCGGTGGGGGCTTCGGTTGTGGGGTCTTGCTTCGTGGGGTCTTGGGCCGTTCGTTCCTGGGTTCTTCGTTCTTGGCTCGTGAGCTCTCGGGGCATGAGGTCTTGGGTCGTGAGCTCTTCGACGGCGAGGGCGAACGCGGGCGCCTGGCCGCCGGGCAGCCACACGGTCACCGGGTCGGGAAACTCGCCGGTCAGCAGAGCCTGGTAGGCGGCCGTCGCGGCGGCGGTCGCGCATGCTCCGGTGGTCCACCCTCGGCGCAACTGATCGGGGCGGGTCATCGGGGGAGGAGCCAATCGTGAGCGGGTCGGGAGAGGCGCGTGCGGTGAGCGGGGCGGGAGAGGCGCGTACGGTGAGCGGGGCGACGGAAGCCCGTACCGCCGACGCGCCGATGATCGGATCGGGCGGCTCGCTCGGCTCGGTTGCCTCCGGTGATCCGGTCGGGTCGGTCGCCGTCGGTGACGGGGGCCGTGTGGTGCTTGTGCTGGGAGGCACCGCCGAGGCGCGTGTGCTCGCCGCGCGGCTGGTGGACGTCCCGGGATTGCGTGTCGTTTCGTCGCTGGCCGGGCGTACCAGCGCGCCCGTGTTGCCGGTCGGCGAGACCCGCGTGGGCGGCTTCGGCGGCGTGCCCGGCCTGGTCGCGTGGTTGCGGGCGCGGGCCGCGGTGGCCGTGGTCGACGCCACTCACCCGTTCGCGGCGCGGATCTCGGCGAACGCGGTCGCGGCCTGCGCCGAGGCCGAGGTCCCGTTGCTGCGCCTGCAACGTCCGGGCTGGACCGCCGTGCCCGGCGACCGCTGGCACCCGGTCGACTCCGCCGACGAGGCCGCGCGGATTCTGCCGGGCCTGGCTCGGCGGGTCTTCCTGACCACGGGCCGCCTGGAGACCGCGCCCTACGCGCACCTGGACGACCTGTGGTTCCTGCTGCGCAGCGTCGAGCCGCCCACGGGCGCGTTGCCGCGCGCGTGCGAAGTGCTGTTGTCCCGAGGCCCGTTCACGGTCGGCGACGAGATTGCGCTGCTGCGTGACCGGCGCATCGACGCGCTCGTGACCAAGGACAGTGGGGGTGCCCTGACGGCGGCCAAACTCGCCGCCGCCCGCGAGCTGGGTCTGCCGGTGGTGCTGATCCGCCGTCCCCGGGTGCGCGCACCGGCACAGGTCACCGACGCGGAGTCCGCCGCGCGGTGGGTCCTGGCCGGGCCTGCCGGGCCGGCCGAGCGGGCCGCTGCGGCCGAAGGGTGAGTCGCGCACGCCACTCACTGTGACACAGGACGGCCCCGAGTCGATCTTGGCGACCCGGCCGAGCCGCCGGCCCGGCGCGCCGGGCCGGCCCGGCGGACGGCGCGGCTCGACCCGACGGACGTACGCGAACACGGTCGGCCCGATCGTCAGGCCGGGTAGCGCCGCGGCGTGTACACGCCGGTGCCGCCGTCCGGGCGAGGATAGGTGCGGGTCTGCGACGAGCCGATGATCAGCAGCGTACGCATGTCCACCACCTCCGGGTCCAGGTCGGCCAGCCGGACCACGCGCACCGACTCGGTCGGGCCGCCGACGTCGCGGCCCACCACGACCGGGGTGTCCGGGCCGCGGTGCTTGAGGAACAGGTCGCGGGCCTCGGCGACCTGGGTGCGCCGGGTCTTGGAGGCCGGGTTGTAGATCGCGACCGCGAGGTCCGCCTCGGCGGCGGCGGTCAGCCGACGCTCGATCACGTCCCACGGCTTGAGGATCGCGGACAGGCTGATCACACAGAAGTCGTGGCCCAGCGGCGCACCCGCGCGGGACGCCACCGCCTGCATCGCCGACAGCCCGGCGACCACCCGGACCGGGACCTCGGTGGCCGTCTCGTGCGCGGCCTCCAGTACGGCCGACGCCATCGCGAACACGCCCGCGTCGCCGGAGGAGACCACCGCGACCCGGCCGCCCGCCTCGGCCAACGCGATGGCGTGGCGCGCGCGTTCGGCCTCGACCCGGTTGTCGGTGCGGTGCCGCTTCTGCCCGGGGCGAGGTTGCACGCGGTCGACGTACGGGCCGTAGCCGACCACGTGATCGGCGGCGGCGAGCGCGGCGTGCGCGTCGGGGGTGAGCCATTCCGGACCGGCCGGCCCCAGGCCGACCACGTCGATCGAGCCGATCTCGCCGGTGGGTTCGGGCAGCACGTACTCCGGTTCCGGCGCGCGCGGCGTGCGGTTGGTCGCGAACTCGCCGCCGGACGCCGCCGATGGGGTGATCACGAGGGAGAAGTACGGGACCTCGTCCGGGACTACGTCGGCGAGCGGCCGCACCTGCTGCCGATCGGTGGTCGCGCGCTCCACGTACCAGGTGCGCTCGGCCAGCCCGGCCTGCTCGAACGCACCGCGCACCGCCGGGAAATGCCGCTTGCCGAGCTTGATCACCGCAGCCGAGTCGGCGGTCCGCAGCCGGGCCGCGAGCACGTCGGGCGGGAGCGTACCGGGCAGGATGGTGAGCACCTCGTCGTGCTGCACGAGCGGCCGACCCAGCACAGCCGCCGCGCCGCTGACCGAGGTCACGCCGGGCACCACCTCGACCTGATAGCGGTCGGCGAGGCGTTCGTGCCAGTACATGTACGAGCCGTAGAAGAACGGGTCCCCCTCGCACAGCACCGCGACGTCGCGCCCGGCGTCCAGGTGCGCGGCGATCTCGGCGGCGGTCGAGTCGTAGTAGTCGGCGAGCGCGCCGTCGTACCCGCCCGGGTGATCGGTGCTCTCGGTGGTTACCGGGTATTCGAGCGGGAGGCGGAGTTGAGTGTTGCTCAGATACGGCTCGGCGATGGTGATCGCGACGCCGCGCGCACCCTTCTTGACCGGGTAGGCGACCACGTCGGCCGAGGTGATCAGGCGATGCGCCTTCAGGGTGATCAGCTCGGGGTCGCCCGGGCCGAGGCCGATGCCGTACAGGCGGCCGGTGGTGGTCACGCTGTGCTCCTGGGGGTGGGTGGGGCGATTCTCTTTCGCGACTTCTCGGCTTCGGGCTGTTGCCCGCCGCCTATTCCTGGTCGCTCGCCAGTGCGTTCAGGGCGGCGGCGGTCATCGCGCTGCCGCCGCGGCGGCCGTGTACGACGAGATAGGGGATGCCGGCGGGATGGCCGGCCAGGGCCTGCTTGGACTCGGCCGCGCCGATGAAGCCGACCGGGATCCCGATGATCGCGGCGGGGCGCGGGGCGCCCTGGTCGATCAGTTCGAGCAGCCGGAACAGCGCGGTCGGCGCGTTGCCGACCGCGACCACGGCGCCGGCGAGGTCGTCGACCCACAGGTCCACGGCGGCGGCGCTGCGGGTGGTGCGCTGTTCGGCGGCCAGGACCGGAGTGCGCGGGTCGGCGAGCAGGCAGCGCACGTCGTTGTCCTTGGGCAGCCGCTTGCGCGTGACCCCGGACGCGACCATGTTCGCGTCACACAGGATCGGCGCACCGGCACGCAGCGCCTCGGCACCGGCACGGGCCACATCGGGGTGGAAGCCGACGTCCTGCGGGAGGTCGGTCATGCCGCACGCGTGGATCATCCGGACGACGACGCGCGAGACGTCCTTGGGGAAGCGGGACAGGTCCGCCTCGGCCCGGATGGTCGCGAACGAACGCCGATAGATCTCGGCGCCGTCCTTGATCCAGTCGTCGTCCACGTCGGCTGCTCCTTTGCCCGGGTGTGGGTGGTGGTGATGGTCGTCGTGCGTGTGGGGGGCATGGTGCTGCGTGCCCGATGAAGAATCTGCCGCGCGGGGAGTCCGTCGGCCGTCATGCCGGGGTGGACGGTGCCGGTGGGCCCGGTGCGGGTACCCGTGCGGGTACCGGTCCGGGGGTGGGCGCTCGGCCGGGCGGGACGGTTTCGTAGGTGCCGTCCTCGCGCGCGACCACAAGCGTCGCACCGGCGGGCTTGCCGCATGCGCGGGCACAGCCGACCCAGTGCGTGTCGGCGCGGCCGAGAGCTCCGGGGGGATCGGCGGCCGCACGATCCGTGTCCATCGGGGTGGTGTCCGCGAGGGCGACGCCGATGGGGGAGTGGCCCAGTGCGTGACGGGTGGCCTCGGTGCGCACGTCGGCCAGGGCCCGGCGGCAGGCGCCCAGGCCGCTGCACGCGGTCACGCCGCGCCACGGGGAAGCGGGGTCGCATGGCAGGCCGGCTGCTTCGAGAGCGGCCGAGGTCGCTGCCGGGTCGGTCACGTCGCGGATCACCACGCCTCTGGTGCCGGTGATGCGCAGTTCGGCCCGCAAGCCGACGAGGGTGGACAGGTGACGTCGCGTCAGGCGACCGAGGGGGACCAGTGCTCCGACGGCGAAGCGGCCGTCGGACTGCGGGAGTACGCCGATGGGTGGCCGGCTGCCGCTGTGGCGACGTGGCCCGCCGGGGCTCGGGCCGGCGACCGCGGGCTCGCGGATACGACTCGGGAAGGGGGCGGACCCGAGGGTGGCGGCGAACCGGGCCGCGCCGGAAGGGAGTTCGCGGATATGCCAGGCACCCGTGTCGGCGCGGGCGGCCAGGAACGCGCGGGCCGCGTGAACGATCGCCGCCGGTGCGTCGGCGGGGGCGAATCGCCAGGCCGTGTCGTGGCCGGCGGTGTGCAGCGCGAAGGTGTCGCGGGCCGGCGCGACCAGGTCCAGGTCGTGCCGGGCGGAGGCGATCGGGAGCCCGCCGTCGTCGATGCCGATCAGGAAGCGGCCGGACAGGGCGGTCAGATCCGGGGCCGCGCACAGGGCGTGGTCGACGGCGGTGAGTACGGCGTCCGCGTCCAGCAGCGCGTTCGGGTCGCGGCCGGCCAGTGGGCTCGCGAGGATGTTGCGCACCCGGTCGTGGCTGCGGGAGGGCATCAGGCCGGCCGCGGTGACGGCCTCGGCGAGGGCGGGCAGGTCGGCCTCGGCCAGGCCGCGCAGTTGGATGTTCGCGCGTGCCGTCAGGTCGACCGAACCGGTACCGAAACGCGCTGCCAGCTCGGCGAGTTCGTGTAGTTGGGCGGGGGTGAGCCGACCGCCCGGGAGGCGTACGCGCGCGATCAGGCCGTCGTCGGCCGGCGACGCGTCCACGACCCCGGGGCAGGCGTCGTCGCGCTCGCGGACCACCACCGCACCCACCGCCCCTTCGTCGTGCCTCGGTGCCTCGTATCGGTATGCCCGGCCTGTCACCCCATGTCGGGTTGTCGATCGGCCAGATGCGACACTGTTGCATATGGACGACGGTGTACAGCACCCCACCCCCGACCCGGTGTCCGAGGCGGTGCGGCAGATCCGCGCGCACGGCGAGCGGGTCACGGTGGCGCGCACCGCAGTGCTTCGGGTGCTCGCGGACGCCGACGAACATCTGAGCGCCGACGCGATCTTCGCCGCCGTGTCCCGGGCGGCGCCGGGCGTGCACCGGACCACCATCTACCGCGCGCTGGACGCACTCGAACGCCTCGACCTGGTCGCCTTCACCCGGCTGCGCCACGACGCGGCCACCTACCACCTGGCGGGCCACCTGGTCGGCGGCACACACGTGCACGTACGCTGCCGCGTCTGCGGCACGGTCAGCCACGCGCCGGGCGACCTACTGGACGACGTCGCCTCCCGCCTGGCCGCCGCACAGGGCTTCGTCCTCGACCCGACAGCCGTCGCCCTCACCGGCCGCTGCGAATCCTGCACGAAGCCCCCCGCCCCCTTCGAAGCCCCCCACCGAAGCCGACACACCACCCGCCCCTGACCCACACCCGACCACCCTCACCCGACCCACCCGGTCGAGTACCTTCGGCACTTCGCCCCGATCGACCGGCGTCACTCGACCACCGGGCGTCACGTTCCGTTGATCCGGGGTCCGGCCGAGGATGTGCGTGCCGTCGTGGCCCACCGGCAGCACCCGACCGTCCGGCGTCGCGCCCCGATCCTGCGGCACCGGCCGAGCATGTCTCGGGGCCTTCTCCTGCCCGGCCGGACGCGGACACCCGTACAGGAAGCGAGGGCCGAATCCGCCGACACCAACGTGCGCCCGGCACAGGACCCGCTACGCCCGGCCACTCCCATCGCCACACGGCGCGGGCTCAGCGACCGCCACACGGCGCGGGCTCAGCGCCGCCCACGGCCGCCCATGCTCGTCGCCGCGGCGACCTGCGACTCGGCGGCTGGGCCGGTCGTCCGCCGCCGCCCGCCGCGTCGGCGCGTTGCGTGGCCGCGCGGACGTGGTGCGCTGCCGGGGCGCTCGCGGTTCGATCGCGCGCGACCCCGGTCCGCTGCTTGGCTGTGGTGCCGACCCGGGCTGCGTTGACGCACGTCCGGCGTGCCGGTGTCGGCTGCGTCGGGTTACGTGCGTTGCCGGCCCGGGGCTTGGGCTTGTGTCGGGTTTCTCGGGGTGGGATGTGTGGTGGGGGCGGGTCAGGTTGGGAGGACGAAGCGGTAGCCGGCTGCCAGGAGGCGGGGGAGCCATAGGCTCAGGGCGGCCACCGTTTGGGAGCGGTCGCCGCCCGCGTCGTGGTTGACGATGATCGAGCCGGTTGTGGTGTCGGCCAGGATTCGGCGGACGATCTCGTTCGTGCCGGGCTGTTCCCAGTCGCGGGGATCGACGGACCAGCCGAGGGGGCGCAGGCCGTTGGCGCGCAGCGCGCCCATCACCTCCGCCGACCAGCGGCCGTACGGGGCGCGGAACCACTCGATCCGAAGTCCCGGCAGGACTTGATCGATTGTGGTCAGATTGCGCTCCACTTCCTCCATCACGGCGGCCGGCTGCAGTTGCCGGAGGTCGGCGTGGGACCACGAGTGGCCGGCGATCGCGTGGCCGCCGTCGTGGATCGCGCGGAGCAGTCCGGGGTGTCGTTCGACCTCCGAGCCCACGACGCAGAACGTCGCGGGCACCCGATATTTCTGCAGTACCCGCAGTACCCGCGGCGTGTACTCGGGGTGCGGTCCGTCGTCGAAGGTGACCGCGATGCGTCCGGGCCCGGCGTCGACGAAGCGGACCGGTTCCGAGACGAAGGCGGGGCGTGGGGAGGGTTGTCCGTCGGTGGCGACGGCGGACGGTGTGGCGACGGTGAGAAGACCGAGGGTGGCGGCGGCGCCCATCAGCAACGTACGGCGCGACGTGGCGGAAGTGGTGTCCATGCCGAGTGTCTTGCACATGTCCGAGACCGCGTTCACGAGGACACGCAGGACGCGACGGGAGTTCACCGGATCGGCGGATCGGGGGTCGGTGGATCGTCGTCCCGCGCGCCGGAGTTCCGAATTCGAGCCCCAGGACTCGAGCACGGTGCGGCGGGCCGAACGCGACTGAATCCGACCGCCTCGAACAAATCCGGTCTCGACCGCCGGGCCGTCGATCCCTCGCGGGCCGTACCCGACGCTCCGCCCTCATCCCCGCGATCGACCGGAAGGCAGGTCCGTACGCCGAGGTGGCGACATCGCACCCGATGCCAGAATTCCGCACATGATCACACCTCCGGAGACCGGCGCCACCAGCACACCCGCACCTGCTCCCGTACCGGGCTCCGCCGTTGAAGTGCCACCCGCCCCGCGCTGGGCGATCGTGGCCGCGCATGTCGCGGCGCTGACCCCGTTGCCCTCCGCGATCTGGCGGTTCGCGCTCGTCTTCGGCAACCACGGTGGATACACCGAGCAGGGCTACGCGAACATGAACATGACCGGGTGGGGCGGGCCGTGGGTGGTCTTCCTCAGCCTGAGCACCGAACTGGCCGCCCTGCTCACCCTCGGACTGGTCCGGCCCTGGGGCGAACGCCCACCCCGCTGGGTCCCGTTCGTCGGCGGGCGGCGGATGAATCCGGTGCTCGTGACGCGCGTCGCCTACACCGGTGTGGTGATCCTGGCCCTGCTGTGGACCCAGTTCCTGTTCTGGTGGGCCGTCCCGCACAACGACATGACCGATTCCGGAGGCGACCTGCTCGGCGTGCTGTACCAGCCGCTGGTGTGGTGGGCGCCGCTCCTGGCGGCGGTGACGTGGTCGTACCGCCGGCGCCACCTCGGCGAACCCGCCCGAGGTGGCGCCGAATAGAACCCGGCCGCCCCGGGTTCTCCTACGTCAAGCCCGAGAGAGGATCCGACCCCGCTTCCTTCCGGGCCGCGTGATGGCGGGCGGTGGCCACGCCGACCACGATGCCCAGGAGGGCTGCCGCGCCCATCAGGCCCGCCTGGATCTCGAATGCCCGGCTGAATCCGTCCACCACGGCGTCCTGCTGCACGACGCCGGACTTCACCCGATCCTTGGTGTGGTTGGTCGCGACCGTGACCAGGACCGCGATGCCGATCGCCGCGCCGATCTGCTGACACGTCGTCACCATCGCCGAGGCGACGCCGCCTTCGCCCTCGCCGGCTCCGCCGGTCGCGGTGTGAATGATCGCGACGAACGCGACGCCCAGGCCCAGGCCGGTGACCACCAGCGCGGGCATCAGGTGACCGGTGTACGAACTGTGCGCGTCCAGGCGGCTCATCAGCCACATGCCGCCGGCGGCGACCGCCGGGCCCACGCTCACCGGAAGCAACGGGCCGCGGTTGGCGATCAGTTTGGTGGACACCGCCGCCCCGAGTCCCATGCCGACGCTGAACGGCAGGAAGGACAGGCCGGTCTCCATCGGCGACCAGCCCTGGATTCGCTGCATGTACAGGGTGAGGAAGAAGAACATCGCGAACAGACCGCCGGCCGCGACCAGCACCAGGACGTCCGCGAGTACCAGGTGCCGCATCCGCAACAGGGCTCGGGGCAGCAGAGGTTCGGCCGCGTAGCGTTGGCGTACCGCGAAGCCGATCGCGAGGACGGCCGCGATGCCCAGTCCGAGCAGGGTCCGGGTCGAGCTCCACGGGTGGGTGTCGGTCTCGACCACGGTGTACACGAGCGTCAGCACGGCGGCGGTGCCGATCGCGGCACCGGCGAAGTCCGGTACGCGACGGACCGCTTCCCGGTCGTCCGGGCCGATCACCTTGGGCAGCGCGAGCAGCGTGAGCGCGCCCACCGGCAGGTTGATCAGGAAGATCCAGCGCCAGTGGGTCCACTCGACGAGCGCGCCGCCGAGCAACAGGCCGGTGGCCGCGCCGAGCCCGGTGAGTGCGGCCCAGGTGCCCAGCGCACGGGCTCGCTCGGCCGGTTCCCGGAAGGTCGCCAGCAGGATGGCCAGCGCGGCGGGGGACAACAGCGCGCCGGCGATGCCCTGTGCGGCGCGGGCTCCGATCAGCACCGCGGAGTTCGGCGCGATGCCGCAGACCGCCGACGCCAGCACGAACATCACCAGGCTGATCCCGAACAGGCGCCGTCGGCCGAGCAGGTCGGCCAGACCGCCGCCGATCAGCAGGAAGCCGCCGAAGGTCAGGAAATAGGCGTTGGTGACCCAGGACAGCGAACTCTCGGTGAAGTCGAGATCGTCGCCGATGGTGGGCAGCGCGACGTTGACGATCGTGTCGTCGACGAGCAGCACGAACTGCGCGACACACACGAGCAGCAGCACGAGCTTCGGATTCACCGGGCGGGCGGAGCGGGTCGAGCCGGGGCCCGCGGATCGCGAGCGCCCGGCGGCCCCGGCGGATTCGGTGGCCGCGTCCGCGTCGGCCCCGACCGCGGACTCGGTGGCGGGTATCCCTGAGGAAGCCATCGCTGTTCCTACGTTCGTAGAAGTAAGTTCTATAGTTGTAGAGAATATTTCTACAAGCGTCAAGCGCAGGGATAATGGACACATGCCCCACGTGAACGATCCCGCCGGCACGCCCGACGCCTCTGCCCCCTCCGCCACATCGGCCCCGGCAGTCCGGGTGGCCCCGGCCGGCGTACCCGCCACACCCGATCCGCCCGCCGGCTCGGCGCGCGTCGACCGCCGCACGCTGATGCTGGACGCGTCGATTCGGGTGCTGGCCACTCACGGGCTGCGCGGGCTCACCCATCGCGCGGTACAAGAGGAGGCGGGGCTGCCCAACGGCTCGGTCACGTACTACTTCAAGACCCGCGATCAGCTCATCCTGGCGGTGATCGAGCGGATGGCCGAACGGGACAAGAGGTTCGCCGGGGAGATCACGCACGAACTGATGCGGATGACGGCGGTCCGGCCGATCGAGATCGACTATCCGCAACTGGCCGCGTACATGCGCGAGTGGTGGGACGGCGAACGCAGCGTGCAGTTGGCCCGTCTGGAGCTGGAACTCGCGGGCGCGCGCGAGCCGTTGATCCGCGAGGCGATGATCCGCTGTCAGGCCGAGTTCCGAGCCTTCGCGGAACTGATCGCGTTGTCGCTGGGCTCCACCGACGCGCGCCTGGACGGGCACATCATGCTGGCGCTGCTCCAGGGGATGTTGTTCGACCACGTCACCCGCGACTGGGACGACCCGCGGCTATTGGAGGTCGGCCTGCGTCGGGTGATCGAGTCGGTACGGCACTGAAGCGACGTCGGGCGGCCCGCACGAAAACGGTGTCGGGCGGGCACCGAACCGACCCGGGCCCGCCGGCCCCACCCGATCGCAGAGTCCGGCCTTCGGGAGAGGGCGGAGCGGGAGGCGAGCGCGCCGCTCGGTCAGCGCTTGTGTACCGGGGCGTCCGAGTCGTTGACCACGTTCGTGATCCGGCTGACCCCGTCCACTCGCTCGGACAGCGACGGCAGTACGCCCAGCGAAGGCCCGACCACCAGCGCCACGACCATCAGCGCGATCATCGCGGCGCCCTGCGTGGTGCGCCGAGTCCACCAGCGCACGCCCGACGGCCGGCCGGCTCGGGCCCGCCCGAGGGCGCCGCCGTCGGTCTCCCGGCCGAGTACGCCGTGGTGGTGCGCCTGCGCGGAAACCGCTCGACGAACAGACATCTACTCCGACTCCCCCTCCATGGCACGCCACCCTTCGACGGTCGTGAGGTCGCACCGTCGATCCCCTGTCGTGCGGCTTCCACTGTGGTCCCTTTCGGACGCGCCGTCACCGGACAATCCGGCCGGCCCACAGAGTTCTCACAGAGTTGTGACAGTTCGCCGACAGTGGCATGACCCAACGGACGCCGGACGACCCCTTTCGCGGTTTCGCCGCGGCGGCACCCTCCCGCCGCGACTCCCGGAAACGCCCGGACAGCGGCCCCGGGAATCCCCGACGCCGGCGCGGGGCGACACAAGTCGTCCGGGTCAGTCGCCGAGTTCGACCGGGAGCGCGCTCAGGCCGCGCACGCGGACCGACGGCTGCCACGAGACCGGCGCGTGCCGTCGGGTCTTCGGGAAGCGGGTCAGGATGGTGCGGACCGCGAGTTCGGCCTCCAGGCGGGCCAGCGGTGCGCCGATGCAGTAGTGGATGCCCTGGCCGAAGCTCAGGTGGCGGGCCGGATCGGGGCGGTCCAACTGGATCCGGTCCGGACGGGCGTAGCGACGCGGGTCGCGGTTGGCCGAGGCGATCGACAGGAAGACGGTGTCGCCGGCCGGGATGGTGACGCCGCCGAGTTCGATGTCCTCCAGCGGGAAGCGGCGGATCGCGAGCAGCGCCGGCGACATGTGCCGGGCGACCTCCTCGACCAGGACCGGAACCGCCTCCGGGTCGGCGAGCAGCGCGTCGCGCAGCGCCTCGTCCTCGATCGTCGCGTGCAGCGCGCCGGCCATCAGGTTGGCCGAGTTCTCGTAGCCCGCGAAGAGCAACAGAAAGGCCAACGAGGTCAGTTCGTCCTCACTCAGCCGATCCTCGGCGTCCCGCGCGGCGATCAGCGCGGACAGCAGGTCGGGACCGGGCTCGGCGCGCTTGGCGGCGAGCAGCGCGACGAAGAACGCGTACATCTCGCGCACCGTCGCGCGGATGCCCTCCCGGGTGGCGTCCGCACCCAGTACGGCATTGGTCCAGGTGCGGAAGTCGGACCGGGACTTTGTCGGCACGCCGAGCAGTTCGGAGATCACGTCGACCGCGAAGGGCGACGCGAAGTCCTTGACCAAGTCAACCCGTTCGCGGCCGGCGAGATCGTCGGCCAAGGACTCGACGGTGCGTTCGAGCCGGGGGCGCAGGTCGGCGGTGTGGCGCGGGGTGAAGGCCTGGCCGGCGAGGCGGCGCAGTCTGGTGTGGTCGGGCGGGTCCATGTTGAGCAGGTTGGCGTCCAGTGCGGGCGGGAGTTCGAATCCCTTGTAACCGCCGGGCTTGGCATGCCCCTTGTGCAACGACAACCTCGGGTCGCCCAGAGCCGCCTGGACATCCGCGTACCGCGTGACCAACCATGCGGGGCTGCCGTCCGGTGCGACGATCGCGTGCACGGGTCCGGCCTCGCGCATTCGGGCGAAGACGCCGTGCGGATCGTGGGCCATGGCGCGAGCGACATCCACCGAGAACCGCTTTCGATCGGCGACAACGTGCTTGGCCAACCTAGCGAGGCCCCACCTCGCCCGCCAACCACGAGCCCCGCGACGACGCCCGATCCGGAGGTGGCATGGACGCTGTCGCGTGCCGTCACCGCCGTCGCGGCCGTCCTCGCACTCGCCGCCACCCTGCTCCGGCTCGGGCCCCTGCTCCCGGCTCGCGCCGCGCACGGCGCCGATCCGGGAGATCGACACGCGGACCCGAGGCGGGCGTGATCAGCGGGACACCGATCCGATGCTCTCCTTCCGGTCCCCGGCCCGGGCCTTCCCGTCCCAGGCCCTGGGCAGGAAGTCCGCGATCAGTGGGGCGATTTCCGGCAGCTTGTCCTCGAGGGCGAAGTGCCCGGTGTCCAGGATGTGCAGCTCGGCGTCGGGGAGGTCGGCGAGGTAGGCGTGTGCGCCGGTCGCCGGGAAGAAGATGTCGTTGCGGCCCCAGACGATCAGCGTCGCCGGGCGGTGTTCGGCCAGCCATGCCTGCCACTTCGGGTACAGCGCGACGTTGGTGTGGTAGTTCAGCGCCAGGTCGACCTGGGCCTCCTTGCGGCCCGGCTGGTCCAGGAAGTGCTGGTCCAGGGTCCAGCCGTCGGGCGCCACCAGGGTGGGGTCGGCGGTGCCGCCCTCGTACTGGCTCCGGGTCACCGGCAGCACCAGCAACTCGGCGGCCTTCTCCCGGGCACCCTCCACCTCGGGGGTGAGCGCGATGAAGTCGCGGGCCATCTCCGACAGGCCCTCGGCGTAGGCGTTCGCGTTCTGCACGATCAACCCGGCGACCGCCGCCGGCCGCCGCTCGGCCAGCCGCAACCCGACCGGACCGCCGAAGTCGAAGGTGTACAGCACGTACCGATCCAGCCCGAGCGCGTCCACGAAGCCCTCGACCACATCGGCCAGCCGTTCGAACGAGTAGGTGAAGCCCGCCGGTGCCTCGGTGTGCCCGAAGCCGGGGTAGTCCGGCGCGATCAACCGGAAGTCGTTGCCCAGCACGTCCATCAGCCGTCGGAACTGGTGCGAGGCCGAGGGAAAGCCGTGCAGCAGAAGCAACGTGGGCGCACCCACCGGCCCGGTCTCCCGGTAGAAGACCCGAACCCCGTCGACCTCCACGAAACGGTGCGCGACCTGCGGAACAGCGGTGATGCCCATGATCTCTACCTCCGGCGACGGCTTGATGTCGTAGTTCTATCGATCATCGAACTAATGAGTCAAGCCATCTTCAAGCATTAGTTTGATCGTGCGTTGGAGGAGGTGCGATCGAGCGGTCGCATCAGCGGGTCGATGGCGGAGAGTGACATACCGAAATCGATATGCATCACGGTCCAAAGAGTATTGGACGGGCATGTCTTGGCCGGGGGAAGCTCGCTGCGTCGGGCTTGCGGCGAAGGGATTGGGCGATGGGACGGTCGGTGGCCGGGACGGGTGTGCTGCCCGCGCACTATCTGGCGGGAGAGTTCAGCCGGGCGGGCGGCGAGAGATTCCCGCTGGTGAACCCGGTGGACGGGGCCGTCGTGGGCGATGTTCCCGAGGCCGATCGGGCGATCGTCGACGCCGCCGTCGCCGCCGCTCGCAGCGCGCTCTCGCAGTGGGGGTCGACGTCCGTCGAGCTTCGGGCCGAGGCGATGCGGCGGATCGCGGACGGCATCGCGGCCCGGTTCGAGGAGTTCGTGGCCGCCGAGGTCGCGGACACCGGCAAGCCGCGCGAGCTCGCCGCCACCGTGGACATCCCCCGGGCGATCGGCAACTTCCGCGCCTACGCCGACCTGTTGTACGGGCGGCCCGAGCGGGCCCACTCGACCGCCGTGCCCGGATGGAGCGGCGGCACCGGCCAGGCGCTCAACTACACCGTGCGCCGTCCGCTGGGCGTGGTCGCGATCATCTCGCCGTGGAACCTCCCGCTCCTGCTGCTGACCTGGAAGGTCGCCCCCGCGCTCGCGGCCGGGAACACCGTGGTGGCCAAGCCGTCCGAGGAGACGCCGTGCACCGCGACGCTGCTCGCCGAGGTGATCCACGAAGCCGGGCTGCCGGTCGGCGTGTTCAACCTGATCCACGGTCACGGCGCGGGTGCGGCGGGGGAGTTCCTCACCGAGCACGCGGGCGTCGACGCCATCGCGTTCACCGGCGAATCGGCCACCGGCAGCGCGATCATGCGCAAGGCGGCCGAGCACATCACCCCGGTGTCCTTCGAACTCGGCGGCAAGAACCCGGCGATCGTGTTCGCCGACGCGGACTTCGAGGAAGCGGTGGCGGGCACCGTACGCTCCGCCTTCACCCACTCCGGCCAGATCTGCCTGTGCACCGAGCGGATCTACGTCGAGCGCTCGATCTTCGCCGCGTTCGTGGCCGAACTCGGCTCCCGAGCGGGGGCGTTGACCGACTACGGTCCGATGATCTCGGCGGCGCACCGGGACAAGGTGCTGTCCTACTACCGGCTCGCCCTCGAGGAGGGGGCCACGGTCGTCGCGGGCGGCGGCGTACCGAGCTTCGGTGACGAGCGGGACCGGGGGTTCCACGTGGAACCGACGGTGCTGACCGGCCTGCCGCAGAGCGCGCGCACGGTACGGGAGGAGGTCTTCGGGCCGATCTGCCATGTGCTGCCGTTCGACACCGAGGACGAGGCGATCGAACTCGCCAACGACAGCCCGTACGGCCTGGCCGCGACCGTCTGGACGCGTGACCTTTCCCGCGCGCACCGGGTCGCCCCGCGCGTCGAGGCCGGGATCGTGTGGGTCAACTGCTGGAATCTGCGGGACCTGCGCACCCCGTTCGGCGGGATCAAAGCATCCGGGATCGGCCGGGAGGGCGGCGAGTACTCGTTGGACTTCTTCTCCGAACCGGTGAACATCTGCATCAAGATCTGACCGAATCAGGATCCGACCGCCGCCGGGAACGAGAGTGACAGTGACTGAGACAACGACGAACGCCATCGACGCGGCCGCCGCGCGGCTGCTCGACGCGGAGAGGTCCGGCGTCCCGTGTGCGCCGGTGCGCGACCTGATCACCGGCGTCGAGGACGCGTACGCGGTCCAGGAGCGGCTGACCGTCGGCCGGCTCGCCGAGGGCCGCCGGCTGGTCGGGCGCAAGATCGGCCTGACCTCCGCCGCCGTGCAGAGCCAGCTCGGGGTGCACGAACCGGACTTCGGCATGCTGTACGCGGACATGGCGGTGCCGGACGGCGCCGAGATACCGGTCGGTGCGGTGCTCCAGCCCAGGGCCGAGGCCGAGGTCGCGCTCGTACTGGAGGCCGACCTGACGCACGAGCGGCACACCGTCGCCGACCTGATCCGGGCCACCGCGTTCGTGCTGCCCGCGATCGAGGTGTGCGGCAGCCGAGTGCGCGACTGGGACATCGGCATCGCGGACACCGTCGCGGACAACGCCTCCTCCGGGATGTACGTGCTCGGCAACCGGCCGGTGGCGCTCGGCGACTCGGACCTGCGGCTCGCGGGCATGGTCCTGGAGCGGCGCGGCGAGCCGGTCTCCACCGGCGTCGGCGCGGCCTGCCTGGGCCACCCGCTGAACGCGGCGATCTGGCTCGCGGACATCCTCGTCCGGCTCGGCCGACCGCTGCGCGCCGGGGACACCGTGCTCACCGGCGCGCTGGGCCCGATGGTGGCGGTGGCCCCGGGAGACGTGTTGGAGGCCCGGATCGACGGGCTCGGCGACGTACGTGTCGCGTTCGCGGCGACGAACCCCGAGGAGAACTGATGACCGACACCGCCGACGGCGCGACCGAGAGCACCGCGGGCGCCCCGCACGTGGGTGACGGCGAAGCCACCGGCGCCCGACTCGTGGCCGCCCTCGCCGCCACTTTGGACGAGGCCGGACGAGGCCGGCGTACCGTCGCCCGGCTCACCGACACCACCGATCTCGACCTGGACACCGCGTATCGGGTCCAGCGCGCCGTGATCGACCGTCGGGTGGCCCGGGGCGAGGCGCTGATCGGCGTCAAGATGGGGTTCACCAGCCGCGCCAAGATGGTCCAGATGGGCGTCGACGACGTGATCTGGGGGCTGCTCACCGACGCGATGCTGGTCGAGGAGGGTGGTGTGCTCGACCTGGGCGAGCTGATCCACCCCCGGATCGAGCCGGAGATCGCGTTCCTGATCGGCAGCCCGCTGTCCGGCACGATCACCCCGGCCGAGGCGGTCCGCGCGATCGCCGGTGTCGCGGTCGCCTACGAGGTGCTGGACTCGCGCTACGCGGACTTCAAGTTCACGCTGCCCGACGTGATCGCGGACAACGCGTCCGCGGCCGGCTTCGGCTTCGGTCCCTGGCACGACCCGACCGGACTCGACCTGAGCAACCTGGGCCTGCTCGTCGAGATCGACGGACGCGTCGTGGCGACCGGGTCCTCGGCGGCGATCCTGGGCAACCCGTTGCGCTCGCTGATCGCGGCAGCCCGACTGGCCGCCGAGGCCGGTCTCGAACTCCGGCCCGGATGGGTCGTGCTCGCGGGGGCTGCCACCGCCGCGATGCCGCTGCCCAAGGGCGCGCACGTGCGCGTGTCCGCGGCCGGCCTCGGCCGCGCGGAGGTGACCACACGATGAGCGCCGACGACGGCATCCTGGTCGCCGGCAAGGCCGCCCCGCGCGGCCGGTTCCCGCACGTCAAGCGGGCCGGTGACTTCGTCTACGTGTCCGGCACCAGCTCCCGGCGACCCGACGGCACCTTCGTCGGCGCGAGCGCGGACGCGATGGGCACCACCGATCTGGACATCCGGGCGCAGACCCGGGCGGTGATCGAGAACATCGCCGACCTGTTGGCCGCCGCGGGCGGTGGTCTGGCCGACGCGGTCTCGCTCACCACGTACCTGGTCAGCATGAACGACTTCGGCGGCTACAACGAGGTCTACGCCGAGTACTTCGACGAGAGCGGCCCCACGCGCACCACCGTCGCGGTCCACCAGCTCCCGCATCCGCATCTGCTGATCGAGATCTCCTGTGTCGCGTACCTGCCGAGGCCGGACCGCTCCACGCGGGACCGCTCCACGCGGGACCGCTCCACGCCGGACCCCGCCGTCGTCGGCGAGCCCTGAAGCGATCGCGCGAGAACCCGAACCGAACCGCACGAGAACCGAACCGCGCGAGCACCCGAACCGACCGCGCGACAACCGAAGTGCGAGCACCCGAACCGACCGCGCGAGAACGCGAACGGACCGTGAGAGAAAGGGACCGCGAGCGATGAGTCTGCCCAAGCCGACCAATGGCCTGCCGTTCAACTTCGCCCGGTGGATCGACGAGCACCGGGAACTGCTGAAGCCGCCGGTCGGCAACATCCAGATCTGGACCGAGGCCGACCTGGTGGTCACCGTGGTCGGCGGCCCCAACCAGCGCACCGACTTCCACGACGACCCGATCGAGGAGTTCTTCTACCAGCTCCAGGGCAACATGGTGCTCCGGGTGATGGAGGAGGAGGGCAAGCCGCCGGTCGACATCCAGATCAACGAGGGCGACGTCTTCCTGCTGCCGCCGCACGTGCGGCACTCGCCGCAGCGGCCCGAGGCGGGCAGCATCGGACTGGTGGTCGAATTCAGCCGGGCGCAGGGTCTGATCGACGCCTTCGAGTGGTACTGCGTCGAGTGTCACCGGCTGGTGAACCGCTCGACGGTGCAACTCGGGTCGATCGTCGAAGACCTGCCGCCGTTGTTCGAGGCCTTCTACGACGGCGACCGCACCTGCCCGCACTGCGGCGCGATCCACCCGGGCCGGCACTGGCCGGACGCGATGCGTCCGCGAACCGTGCCCCGCTCCGACACCGCCGGGACCCCCCGGACCGGGCCCGGACCCGCCGCCTGATCTGCACCCCTGCCCCGACCGCCGGCCGAGCCCGGCGGTGAAACCACGGAGGTTCCGTGACTGTCATCGACGTCCATTCGCACGTCTTCCCGAGGATCTCGCGGGCCGAGAGCCGCATCCTGACGGGCGCGGGCGAGCCGTGGCTGCGGGTCCACGGTGACGGCACCGGGATGATGATGAGCGGCGAGGACGAGTACCGCCCGGTGATCGCGCCGCTGTGGGACCCCGAACGCCGGCTGGCGGACATGGACACGCTCGGCGTGGACGTCCAGGCGATCTCCTCGACGCCGCTGATGTTCGGCTACGCGGCCGAGACCGCGCGCGCGGTCGAGTGGTGCGACCTGGTCAACGAACGCATCCTCGACTACTGCTCGCTCGACCCGGAGCGACTGCTGCCGCTGTGTCAGGTCCCGCTCCAGGACATCGGCGCGGCGTGCGAGACCGCGTCCCGGGCCGCGGCGGCCGGGCATCGCGGCGTGCACATCGGCAACCACGTCGGCGACCGGTACCTCGGCGACGACGGGATCGTGGAGTTCCTCGCGCACTGTGCCGCCGAGGAGATCCCGGTGCTCGTGCACCCGTGGGACATGCTCGGCGGCGAGCGCATGCGCGGCCACATGTTGCCGTGGCTGGTCGGGATGCCCGCGGAGACCCAGTTGAGCATCCTCGGGATGATCCTCCAGGGCGCGTTCGAGAAGTTGCCCGAGTCACTGCGGCTGTGCTTCTGCCACGGCGGCGGCAGCTTCGCCTTCCTGCTCGGTCGGGCCGACAACGCGTGGCACAACCGGGATCTGGTCCGGGCCGATTCGCCCAGGCCGCCGTCCGAGTACGTACGGCGCTTCCACGTCGACTCGGCCGTGTTCGACCCGCGCGCGTTGCGGTTGCTGGTCGAGGTGATGGGGCCGGATCGGGTCATGCTCGGCACCGATTTCCCGTTCCCGCTGGGCGAGTCGGACCCCGGCGGCGTGATCCGGGCCTGCCCCGAACTGACCGCGGAGCAAAGACGGATGATCCTCGGCGGCAACGCGGCGCGCTTCTTCGGACTCGGTGAGCGACCCGGCACGGGCGAGCGGTACGCGCCGCGACAGTTGGCGGAACCCACGAAGGGACTCAAGCGATGACCGACCGGACCAAGGTCGCCATCATCGGGTCGGGCAATATCGGCACCGACCTGATGATCAAGATTCTGCGGGTGTCGAGCACGCTCGAACTCGCCGCGATGGTGGGCATCGACCCCGCGTCGGACGGCCTGGCCCGGGCGGCCCGATTCGGCGTACCGACCACGCACGAGGGCGTCGAGGGCCTGCTCGCCATGCCCGACTTCGCGGACATCGAAATCGTGTTCGACGCGACCTCGGCGGGCGCGCACCGGCACAACGCCGAGGTGCTCGCGCCGTACGGGAAGCGGCTGATCGACCTGACGCCGGCCGCGCTCGGCCCGTACGTGATCCCGGCGGTCAACCTGGACGAGCATCCGGACGCGGCCAACCTGAACATGGTCACCTGCGGCGGCCAGGCCACCGTCCCGATCGTCGCCGCGGTGTCCCGAACCGCGCCGGTGGCCTACGCGGAGATCGTCGCGTCCATCTCCTCGCGTTCGGCCGGTCCCGGCACTCGCGCCAACATCGACGAGTTCACCGAGACCACGTCGCGTGCCCTGGAACAGGTCGGCGGCGCGGCCGAGGGCAAGGCGATCATCGTGCTGAACCCGGCCGAACCACCGATGATCATGCGCGACACGGTGTACTGCGTGATCGGCGCGGACGCCGACGAGGCGGCGGTGACCGCGTCGATCCTGACCATGGTCGCCGAGGTCGCCTCCTACGTCCCGGGCTACCGGCTCAAGCAGGACGTGCAGTTCCGCCCGATCACGGCGAACGATCCGCTCGCCCGACTGGCGGGCGGCAGCGGCAAGTTGGTCTCGGTCTTCCTCGAAGTCGAGGGCGCGGCGCACTACCTGCCGGCCTACGCCGGGAACCTGGACATCATGACGTCCGCCGCGCTGCGCGCGGCAGAGAGGTCGGCCACCCGATGACGCACGAGATCTACGTCCAGGACGTGACCCTGCGGGACGGCATGCACGCCATCCGGCACCGGTACACCACCGACCAGGTCCGGGAGATCGCCGCCGCGCTGGACGCGGCCGGTGTGGACGCGATCGAGGTCGCGCACGGCGACGGGCTGGCCGGGTCGAGCGTCAACTACGGGCCGGGCGCGCACTCCGACGACGAGTGGATCGCGGCGGCGGCCGAGGTGGTCACCCGGGCCAAGCTGACCACCCTGCTGCTGCCGGGCATCGGTACGCTGGCCGAACTGCGCCGGGCCCACGACCTGGGAGTTCGCTCGGTCCGGGTGGCCACGCACTGCACCGAGGCGGACATCTCCGCCCAGCACATCGCGGCGGCCCGCGAGCTGGGCATGGACGTCGCGGGCTTCCTGATGATGAGTCACCTCGCGCCCGCGGACGAACTGGCGCGCCAGGCGAAGCTGATGGAGTCCTACGGCGCGCAGTGCGTGTACGTCACCGACTCCGGCGGCCGGCTCACCATGGACGGCGTGCGCGATCGGGTGCGGGCGTACCGCGAGGTGTTGGCGCCGGAGACCGAGATCGGCATCCACGCGCACCACAACCTCGGTCTGGGCGTCGCCAATTCGGTGGTCGCGGTGGAGCACGGCGTGCGTCGGGTGGACGCCTCGCTGGCCGGGATGGGCGCGGGTGCGGGCAACTGCCCGTTGGAGGCGTTCGTCGCGGTCGCCGATCTGATGGGGTGGCGGCACGGCTGTGCGGTGTTCCGGCTCATGGACGCGGCCGACGACATCGTCCGCCCGCTGCAGGACCGGCCGGTCCAGGTCGACCGGGAGACCCTCACTCTCGGCTATGCGGGCGTGTACAGCAGCTTCCTGCGGCACGCGGAGGACGCGGCCGACCGCTACGGCCTGGACACCCGGGACATCCTGGTCGAGGTCGGTCGGCGCGGCATGGTCGGCGGCCAGGAGGACATGATCGTCGACATCGCGCTGGACCTGGTCAACGCGGCGAAGTAGCCCGATGGGCGACGACGGGAGCCGGTTTCGCCGAGGGGCGGGGCCGGCTCCCGTCGTCTTCGCCGGCGCATGGACGGCGCCCAGAGCGTGAGACGAATGCCGCGCAGACCTTGACTGGTATAGACCATTCGTATTGAGTGAGCCCCGCAACATCTCGTCCAGGGGCCTCGATCGAGGCAAGCGCCGGTCCAGGTACGACAGTTGACGTACGCGTAATGGTACTTCCCGTCGATCAAGCGCGGTGTCCCCCGCGCGAGGGAGTGGGCTTCCATGGCGAGAAAACGGATCGTGGCATTCCTGTTGGCCATCGCGGTGGTGGGGGCGTTGGCAGCGGCCCTGCCGTTCGCCTCGACCGCCTCCGCGGCCGGTTGCGCGACCGGATGGAGTTCGTCGGCCGTCTACACGGGCGGTGCGACCGCCTCGTACAACGGCCACAACTGGGGCGCCAAGTGGTGGACCCAGGGTGAGGTGCCCGGAACGACGGACGTCTGGGCGGACCAGGGTTCGTGCGGCGGCGGTGGCGACCCGACCACCGGCGGCTCGACCGGTGGGTCGACCGGCGGGGGCGGCACCTGTACGTACCCGAACTGGGCCGCGGGCACGAACTACGCGGTCGGCGCCATCGTGCGCTACACGAACGGCAACCTCTACCGGGCGAAGAACGCGAACCCCGGCTACGACCCGGTGATCAGCACCTGGTTCTGGGAGCCGTTCACCTGCAACGGATCCACCACCGGCGGTACGACCACCGGTGGCAGCACGGGCGGCAACGGCGGCAATCCGGGCGACTTCGTGGTGAGCGAGGCGCAGTTCAACCAGATGTTCCCGAACCGGAACCCGTTCTACACGTACGCCGGCCTGACCGCCGCGCTGAGCGCCTACCCGGGCTTCGCCAAGACCGGCAGCGACACGGTCAAGAAGCAGGAGGCGGCGGCCTTCCTGGCCAACGTCAACCACGAGACGGGTGGCCTGGTCCACATCGTCGAGCAGAACACCGCGAACTACCCGCACTACTGCGACGCCAACCAGCCGTACGGCTGCCCGGCCGGTCAGGCCGCCTACTACGGGCGCGGTCCGATCCAGTTGAGCTGGAACTTCAACTACAAGGCGGCGGGTGACGCCCTGGGCATCAACCTGCTGAACAACCCCTACCTGGTCCAGAACGATCCGGCCGTGGCCTGGAAGACCGGCCTCTGGTACTGGAACACCCAGAACGGCCCCGGCACGATGACCCCGCACAACGCGATGGTCAACGGGGCGGGCTTCGGCGAGACCATCCGCAGCATCAACGGCGCGTTGGAATGCAACGGCGGCAACCCGGCGCAGGTACAGAGCCGGATCAACAGCTACCAGTCGTTCGTGTCGATCCTGGGAACCACGCCCGGGAACAACCTGAGCTGCTGAGTCCGGGCGCGGGGCGGGCCGATCCGGCGGCCGGCCCCGCGCGTCCGGCATCGCGGGTCAGGCATCGCGGGTCAGGCCGACGGCGCCGGCGGTGCCGGCGGTTCCCCCTCCACCGTGACCGTGGCCACCGTGTCGTAGAAGCACAGCCGGCCGGCGATGTCGGGGACCGAGTCGATCGGCTCGGGGTAGGCCCAGGCCACGTCCGCGCGCGGGCCGGTGTCGCCGTTGCCCAGGTAGGTCCAATACGAGGCCTCGCCCTTGAACGGACACGTGGTGTGCGTGTCGGTGGGCTTGAAGCGGGTCAACTCGACGTCGTCCGGCGGGAGGTAGTACCGGATCGGCAGTCCGGTCTCGTAGAGCACCACCGGACGGGTGGATCGTGCGACCACCTCGCCGTCGATCTCGACGGTCACCGTCTGCGTACAGTGCACGGTCGTCACGAGGTGGCCCTGTCCGGGTATCGGCATGCGAATCTCCTCCGCGGAACTCGGTGCTGCGGTCGTCCCTCGGTCAACCGCCGCGACGGGCGAACCATTCCGGCGGCATCGTGGGCCGTGGGCGGTATCCGGCGCGGTGCTTCGGCGCCGGATGGCCGCGAAAGCGTCCGGCGAATGTGTGAGTAACGTGTGGATCGATTCAATTGGTATAGACCTATTGCTCGGGGTGAAGGCACCGGCTAGCGTTTTCCGCGTGCGCGCCGGCAGCACAGCAGGGACCAAATACCGTTCCAGCGAACCGAGTTGCCCTCGGGGCGAGAATTGGAGTCGAGCACATGCGCAAGGCTATGGCGGGTGTCGCGTTGGCTGCGGCGTTGTTGGGCGTGGGGGCTGCCGCGCAGCCCGCGATGGCGGACCCGGCCCCGGGCGGCAGCTTCATCTTCTACGGCTACTACCCGTCGCAGGCCTCCTGCGACGCGGCCGGCCGCGCGGCCGCACCGGCCCACGGCCCGGTGTACCTCTGTCTCAACAACGGCGGCACCCTCTGGTCGCTCTGGGTGCACTAGCGGCACTCGGTAGGGCCGAGGAATGAGGCGGTGCCCCGAGTGGGGGGCACCGCCTCATTCCTCGTCACACCACGCGATGACGGTGACGGTCAGGCCGGGGTCGTCACGATCGGGGCAGCGGACCGGGAGGAGTCCTTGGCGCGGAAGGCGACCAGGCGGCGGTCGGAGGAGATCGCGGTGCTGGGCGGGACCAGGGCGAAGGCCATGACGAGCTCGTTTTGATCGGGCTCCATGGTCGGGTACATCAGCAGGCAACCGCGTCGGGGCGCGGCGAGGCCGTCCGCGACGGGGTCACCGATGGAGGGATCGGTGCCCACGATTCGCCGGGCGGCATAGCGGTGCGGCGGGAAGCTGACCTGGGTGAATCGTTTGCCTTCGCGCCGACGACGGCTCACCACGTCGAGTGGGCCGAACCCGTGCAGTGTCACCGGATCCAGGTTGGGTGTCTGCAACTGTGGGGCGATCACGACCCAGTCCTCGATCTTCGCGGCGATCTCCGGATTCTCCAGGTAGGCGAGATCAGGGCGGAACTGTCCAGGCTCCGACCAGCGCAACTCACGGAGGACCGAAAGCAGTCGGCTGTGACCGAGTCGCCCGATGTAGGTGGGGAAGCGGAGCAGTCGATCCTCGACCGGGTAAGCCAGTTCGGTGCGTTCCAGCGCTAGTGCCGCGATCACCGGCTCGAACCGCTCGACGTTGTGCCGCAGGTCGGCCTGCTTGGTGGGGTAGGCCGAACGCTCCACCCACAAGCCCGGCGATCGGGTCTCCACCAACTCGGCGTTGAACATCTTGTTGCGCGCCGTCGGCTTGAGCCACGGCAGCCGCTGGGTGACCAGCGGCGGGATCTGTGCCGGGGTCACCTGCGGCGCCCCGTCGACGAGTTCGGCGTACAGCCGAAGCTGGTCGCGGAACTCCTCCTCGTCCCGGCAGATCGCCTCGAACGCCTCGTACAGGTCGCCGTTGCTCCCGCCCTCGTCCCGGCCGATATAGAGCCGAACCAGGTCGCGGTAGTTCTTCCGGAAGCCGAACCAGCGCCCCATCTGCATGAGCGTGTCGGCGGCGAGCGTCTTGCGGCGGTAGTAGGACACGGTCAGGCCCTCGATCGTGAAGCCGCGCGAGAGCTTGGCGCCGCCGACCAGGATCCGCCAGACCTTCTGCCGGTCGAAGTCGGCGGTGCGCTGCTCGATCTCCTTGTCACCGTTGATCACCACGACCGGGCTGCCGATCGAGTCCTCGATCCGCATCGCGGCGATGCCGATGTACGGCGCGATGTCGGCGTAGGAGCCCGGGATCGCCGCACCCGCCGCGTGCGCCTCGCTGACCGGCCGCACGTCCTGCTCGTAGAGCTGCCGCAGCCGCGCCTGCGCGCCGGAGCCCAGGTAGCCCGCGCGCCGCCAGATCGCGTTGATCGCCGCGGCCTGATCCCGGTGTACGTGCGTCTTCACCGACTCGTGCACGAGCATGGTGTGGTGCCGGAAGTGGTCGGCGCCCAGGCCGTGGTCCTCCCGGAACAGCTTGATCGCGCCGGTCAGCACGAACATGTCGATCGCCGTGCCCAGGTCCGTGTCGTCGTCATCGTGCAGCGGCCGGACCGAGCGCACGTGGGCGAGACCGGCCGAGTTCGCCACCGTGCGCTCGTTCGCCGGAATCGTGGAGTCGATGTCGTGGAAGTCGGCGACGCCCATATAGCCGTCCGGCCGGTCCAGCGAGATCACGAAGTCCTTGGGGAAGATGTCCTCGGCGTCGGCGGGGTCGATGAACACGTTCGCGAACGGGGTCGCCGTGTAGCCGATGTACTGGGCGCGCGGCAACATCCCGAGCAGTTCCGAGATGATCCCGTTGATCGCGGTGCGCTGGACTTGGTCCTGTGACCACTTCCTGGGATCGGAGGTGTTCACCGAGGCCTGATCGGACTCGTCGTCGATGATCAGCGTGGGGATCTCGCCGCGTTCGGTCTTGATCCGACCGAGGTCCTTGACCAGTTTCTTGAGTACCGACGCGTTCTTCTTGACCACCATCAGCCGGGCCGAGCTGCGGTGCAGGTTCTCCGGCGCGTACAGCGGAGTGAACCGGTCGGCCTTCTCGAACTCCAAGGCGCTGAGTCCCTGGCGTAGCGCCTGGTAGTCGTCCTGATGCCGGGTCAGCCGGACGATGTCGAAGCCGCCCAGCCGGGACGGCAGCGCGCCGTGGCGCAGGAATCCGCCGTCCAGCCGGTCACGGTCGTCCAGGTAGTCGTAGTCGCGGAACGCGAGGGTGCCCGAATCCGGGTCCTGGCCGTAGTAGATGTTCTCGACGCCGACCAGTTCCATGTCGAGTCGGCGCTGGGTCTGCGCGCGCAGCGCCTCGATGGTGCCGGTGAGCACGATCACCAGGCGATATCCCGCGTCGATCGCCTTCGCGATGACACCGGTGAAGTTCGCGGTCTTGCCGCTCTGTACGTAGCCGACCACCAAGCCCTTGGACTGGTAGGGCTGTTCGCAGGTGGGGTCGGCCAACCGTTCGACTACGCGAGTGGTGTTGCGATCGAGTGCGGTCACGGCCTCCGGGGCCCACCTCTTGCCCAGGAGCGCCTCCCGATAGGCGTTCCAGTAGTGGCTGTGGTGTCGGGCCACCTCGTCGGTGTACCAGGGATCCCAGCCGTCCTCGGAGATCACCACCGCGCCGGACCCGCGTGCGAACGGCGCCCGCCGATCCAGCAGGTCACGGGTCGCGGTGGCCAGGCCAAGTGCCTCGTACGTCGCGGCGCGGCGTTCCTCGGTGTTCGGCGGGGTGGCTCCGTCGGCGAAGTCCCAACGACTGAGCCGGTCCCGCCACAGGATGAGCAGCGCGTCGTCGGGGTGCGCGTGGTGCAGGCGCCGGCGCAGCGCCGACTCGCCGAGGTCGGGGAGCGGAGCATCATGGTCTTCGGCCTGGTAGGCGAGCGCCTTGAACAGGTTCTTGGGCCCGGCGGCCATCCCGCCGAAGGCCGCCCGGTGCAGCGCCAGGAGGGCGAGGTCTTCGGTCACCGGGGTTCGTCCTTTGGGGAGTTCGGCGCGGAGAGATCCGACGCGACGTCCGGCGGGAGCGTGCGCGCCGGATCGACGATGTGGTCCAGCCCGTCGGGGGACGGCGCGATCGAGGGAACCAGATCGGCGACGTCGATGCGGTAGTCGACGTCGACGATGCGCACCACCAAGGACTCGGGCAGGGGCGCGAGGATGCTCCCGGTCAGCCGAGGGAAGCCCGCGTCGACGGGGAACGCCAGTGGCGCGCCACTGGGTGCCCAGCGATGCTCGCGCGGGATCGCGTGCTCGTTTCCGGTGACCAGCTTCAGCCGGGTGTCGAAATCGTCGAGGGCCCCGGGGGCTTGCACGCGCAGCGTTGAGCGGATGCCCTCGATCAGGCCGAGCACTGTACGTCCGGCGTCACTCTCGTCGAGCACGTGCGAGACGAACCACAGCGGTCGGTCGGTGTGCGGCGTGAGCTGGCTCAGGCCGTGGATCGTGTGCACGCGGGTCGGTCCGGCGACTGTCTTGACCTCGATGTCGTAGGGGCCGACGGTGAAGTCGTGGTCCGTGCACGTCGGGTGTTGCCACGCGTCGATGGCCGCGTGCCACCCTCGGGCGGCCGACAGTCCGACCAGCGTGAGCAGTTCGCCGAACAGGCCGACCTCCGCCTCCAGCGACATCCGTCGCCCCGGAGCCAACAGCCGGCGCCACGCCAGCACCGTGGTCTGCACCGCAACGCCCGGCGCCGCGCCCTCCTCCTGGATGCGGTTCGCGATCTCGCAACACACGATGTGGAACTCACGGAGCAGGTCGACACGTTCGATGAAGACCTGGAGGAACTGCTCGCCCCCGTCCAGGACGCACACCGCCCGGATGCCCTGCATGCCCAGCCGAGGCGCCTTGCTGCCGAGCGCGACCGGGATGCGCAGCGCCGGTCGCAGGCCGCCCGCCTCCAGGTGCCAGAACAGCGGTGGGTCGCCCTCGATCGGGATCAGCATCGGCATGCGGCTGTCGAGATGGTCGCGCAGCGCGTCGCAACTCAGGTGCCTGCTGCGGTGGCCCGCACTCACGAGGTGCCCTCGGCCTCGTACTTCGCGGTCTCGCTCTTGACCGCGGTCAACAGCAGCGACTGCCACAGGTCCAGGTTGTCCTTGACCCGGGGGCCCATCCGCTCACCCGTGAACGCCTCGTTCATCAGCAGGTACAGCAGTGTCTTGAGCACCGGCACGTCGTTGAGGCCGGCGCGTCGGCCGCCGAGCAGCGCGGCGCGGAACTGCTTGTTCAGCGACAGCCGGCGCTCCTCCCGGTCGATCGAGAAGAACACGTCGCCGCCGAGCGGCACCCAGCGCACTTCGATCGGCTCCTCGCCGGGCACGAACGGGAGTTCCTCCTCGATCGCGGTGCGCAGCTCCGGGGCGAAGCCCTTGCCGGGCGGCAGCACCGCCTTGCGCTCGCGGGTGGTGGTGCGGGCTTGCCGGTACGCCCCCTCGGCGTCCTTCAAGTATTCCAGGAAGCCGCGCCCGTCCGGGTCGGTCGCGCGTTCGACCGCGTCGACGAAGCCTGGGATCGGCTGGAGTTCGGCCTTCTTGACGGTGAGTCCGAACGCGTGTTCCGAGTCGGCCGGCAGATCGAACGCGATCCGGGCCAGGGACAGATGTTGCTCGCCCTGACGCAGGCCGTGCCAGCCGCCGGCCTGGACCAGCCGGTCGTTGCGGTACGCGTACAGCCCCTGACGGGCCAGGATGCCGCCGGGGAGGCGGAACTGTTCTGCGTTCGAGCGCGGCGTCCACACGTGCGCGGTCAGCTCCAGTGGCCCCACCCCGTCCAGCGTGGTGGTGAACACGCGTGGATAGCCCGGCAGTCCGGAGATCGGGTAGTCGAACGGGTCCACCGCCTGCACCGACCACGTCATCGGCGGCGTCGGGTCGTCGAGGCCGGAGACCGCGATGGTGATCCGGATCCGGCCGTCGGCGAGGAAACGATGCAGGTGCAGGCCAAGGTGGTCGGCCAACGACCGCATGGTCTTGGTGAGATAGATGTCGGTCTGCCCGGCGTCGCCGCGGGCGGGGAAGTCGCGGACGCCGTCCCAGCGCACCGCCGTACCGTTCCACACCACGTACTCGTCGTACAGATCCAGGAAGCGCTTGGCGAACTCCAGCTCGACGATGTCGCACTGGAAGCTCTCCTGAGCGTGTTCGGTTCGCCAGCGGCGGCCGACCGTACCGGCCCGCTTGGCCCGGCTGATCACGGTGACGCTGTCGGCGTGGCTGAAGGACGCGGCCTTGAGGCCCATGCCGAACATGCCGAGCGCCTGTTCGCCGTACGCGCGCCGCTTGCCCACGGTCATCGCCGTGTCCAACTCGGACTCGGTCATTCCGCGCCCGTTGTCCACGACGACCAGTGAGGTCAACAGGTCGCCGCTGCGCTGGAAGTGCACCACGACATCGGAGGCGCCGGCGTCGATCGAGTTGTCCACCAGGTCCGCCACCGCCTCCTCGAAGCGGTAGCCCTGACTGGCGAGCCCTTTGATGTACCCGGGATCCGGAGGCAGGTGCTTGCTGCCGCTCGTAGGTACGTCGAAACGCCAGTCGTCCATGCCCACCCCTGGATCCCGCACCCTCGGTGCGCGCGGTCACGCGCCCGCCCCCACTTGCGCCGGTCCGACCGTAGCGGTTGGCCCGGCAACCCAAAAGCGGAACGGCGGACTCGTGACTTCTCCGCGGCGCTCGATCACGCGGCGGGGAAGGGGGAGGGCGACGAAAGCGGGGAGAGCGGAGAAGCGGGAGGACACGGGAAGCGGGGAGGGCAGGGGAAGCGGGGGGTGGGGAGCGGGCTACAGACCCCGGCGCAGCCGCGGGCGGGCGAAGTCGGCCCAGTGGGCCGGGAACTCGGCCTCGACCCGCTGGGCCAGGGCGATCTCCTGGCCGTACAGCAGGCCCCACGTGAAGGAGCTCTCTCCCGCGCCGTGTGCCGCGATGGCCAGCCGGCGCAGCGCCTTGCGGGTCTGCACGCTGTCCTGGTGCGTGCCGAGCAGGCTCTGCAATCCCTTGGCCCGCTTGGTGAGCCGCTTGGCGGGCTTGCCCAGTGCCGGGCGGGTTGCCTCGCCGGCGTAGCGGACCCGTTTCGCGGCCTTGCGCACCTCGTGCAGTGCGGTGTCGCGGGCCCGGCCGGTGGGCGAGCGCAGCGCGACCCGGGCACGCCGGGAGATCCGCCGATCGCTTCGGAGCAGGGCCGCCGCGACCGGGCGGCGTGCCGGTTGGCCCGCCTTCACGGTGAACGGTGGCCTCGCGATCAGGGCGTCCAGGGCGTCCAGCAGGGCGAAGTAGCGGGCGCCGTCGAGTTCGGCGAGGACGCGAACCCGGGCCTCGGTACGCCCGCGCGTGTCCCAGGCGGTCAAGCGGGCCTCGACCGGACCGAGCACCGCCTCGGCGGGCAGCGCGGCGATCCGCTCGCGCAGTCGCTCGGCGAGCACCTCCTGATCGCGAACCCGACCCAACTCCGCCGCGAGCCATTTGAGTTCCGCGCCCAGGATCCCGGTCACCCGCTCGTCCAGCACCCGCGAGAAGACCCGGAAGGCGCTGCGCAGCCGCCGCGTGGCGACCCGCATCTTGTGCACTGAATCCGGCTCGTCGAGGCGGACCCGGGGGTCGTACGCGAGCAGCGTGTCGACCTGTTCCCGAACGTAGTCCAGCGCCACCGCGCCGGCGCTGTCCGCGCGCGGCTTCGCGACCCGGCGTTCCGGCCGCAGGCCCGCCTCGGCCAGCGCGTGCCCGAGCTTGGAGGGGGCCGCCGCGCGGCGCCAACCGCCCTTGGCCAGTCGCCGGTCCAGCGCGTCCAACAACGCGGGTTCGCCGTCCACCAGTTCGACCTCGACCTCGGACCAGGACGTGCTGCCGGGGCTCGGCCCGACGAGTACGTCGGCGGTGACCGCGTCGCGCGCGATCTCGGCCAGCGTGGGCCCGCCCGCGCGGGCGACGCGCACCTCGCGCACGGTCCGCAACCGCACCACCGGCACCGGCTCGGTCCCGCGCGTGTACGCCCGGATGCGCACCGCGAGTTCGGCCGGCAGCACCCGCTCGGAGGCGCCGAGCGGTACCCGTACCTCGTCCCGCGTGTCCACCCCGGCGGGCAACTTCAGATGCCACCCGGCATCGGCGCCGCCGGTCCGCCGCCGCAGCGTGATCCCGCGCGCGGCCAGCGCCAGGCCGGGCGTGTCGAAGTACATCGCGTCCAGCTCGACGGTCTCGCCGACCTCGACCCGCACCCCGTCCGGCATCCCGGCGAAGTCCGGCACGCCCACCCCGTCCGGCGCGACATACTTGCGCTCGACCTCACGCACGACTTCTGCCATGGCACGCACCTGCTTCCTCGGGGCGTCGCGAGGGCCTCGATCCGGGTGGGCGAGGGATCCTCGGGGGGCGGATGGTCGACAGGTCCCGGACCGGAGTTCGCCGACCGGGCTCGCGGATACCTGTGCCCGATTCCGCCGGCCCGACACGGGTGATCCGCGCGGGTTCAGTCCTCGAACGTCCAGGCGAACATGACGTGGTCGGACTCGGTGTCGGCGGCGGCGGAGCGGTAGGTCGCGACGGCGGCCTCGTTTTCGCGGTCGGTGAGCACCCACATGCCGTAGCAGCCGCGTTTGCGGGCCAACTCGGCCAGGGCCTCGGTGAGCGCGCGGCCGATGCCGTGGCGCTGGTGGTCGTCGGCGACGGCCAGTTCGTACAGGAACATCTCGGTGCCCTTGTCCGGGTGCGTCGTCTCGACACCGGTGACCATCCCGACCGGGGTGGCGCCCACGTAGGCCAGCAGGATGTGATGCCCCGCCTCGGCCAGGAAGCGGGCCGCCCAGTCCGGGCGTACCGGGTCGTCGAAGAGGTCCCCGGCCGCGATCACGTCCGCCACCGTCGTCACACGCCGAATAGTCGCCACATTCGTATCCACGACGACATTCAACGAGATTCGGACCCGTTCCAGAAGCCGTGGCGGGCAATGGACATCCCATGGTTGGGGCGGAGAGAGGGTGGCTTCGGGAGGAATGGCACGGTTTGACGCGGGTCGGCTCTGCCCGCCTACTCGCCGGACGACTTCCCGGACGACTTCCCCGGCGACGGCGACTTCCCCGGCGACGGCGACTTGCCCGGCGACGGCGACTTGCCCGGTGATTCGGCGGACGACCTCCCGGACGACTTCCCGGCGAACGACAGCGCGCGGCGTACGTCGCGGCCGGCCTGCCGGGATTGGGCCCAGACGGTGCGCGAGATCGCGCCGATCGGGCCGAGCGTCGCGCGCCAACCGTCGGCGATCGCGCGAGTGGTGGGGGCCACCACCGCCGTCCTCGCCCACACCAGTGGTCGCCCGATCAGGACGCGCACCGCCCGAGCGCTCGCGCCGACCAGGAGCGCCGTCCGCCGTCCGATCCACAACGCCGGTCGCACCGCCGCGAAGCGCAGTCCTCGGCCGGCCGCCCGGGCAAGCAGCACCGTCTCCCGGCCGGCCCAGCGCACGGGCAGCACGATCAGGAAGCGCAGCGCGCGGCCGATCATCCGGGCGAGCACCAGGGTCCCGCGGCCGGCCCAGCGCGCCGGCGGCACGACCAGGACGTACAACACCCGGCCGAGGGCGCGGACGAGGCGGACGACCCGGCGCCAGGCCCAGACCACCGATTGTGCGACGACCACCTCGAAGACGATCCCGATGCCGCGCCCGACGGCCGCGATCCCGCGCCCGACGAGCCGCAGCCCGCGCAGCGTGCCTCGGCCGGCCCAGCGGATCGGGACGACGAGGCCGAGGTACGACACGCGTCCGACGAACCGGGCGCTCAGGACCAGGCCACGCCCGACCAGGTCGGCTCCGGCGAGCAGTCCGCGCCACACCCACCCGGCCGGCGTCAGCACGACGTGCCGGAGCAGGAAGCCGACACCCCGCCCGAGCACGACCAGACCACGTCGGCCGAATCGCGCGCCGGCCAACACGCCGCGCGACAGCCACTTCAGCGGCACGATCAGGAGGTAGTGCAACCACCGCCCGAGGCCGCGACCGGCCACCCGGCCGGCGCGCCAACCCCACCGGGCGGGCAACACGAGAAGCACGTACCCGGCGCGGCCGATCGCGGCGCCGAGCAGGCGGAGGGCGCGGATCAGCAACCGGATCAGCGCGACCAGCCCGGAACCCAGCGGACGCAGCAGTGCGGTCCGGGCCCAGCGCAGCGGCACCACCATCGCGTACCGAACGAACAGCCGCAGCCCGCGCCACAGCAGGTCGACGGCCAGCCACCGCAGCCCGCGACCCACCGCGAACACACCGGCCCGCACGCCTTTCGCGAGCGGGACCACGATCAGGCCCCACACCCAGGTATGGAGCCCGCGCCCGATGGCCACGATCGCCCGCACCATCGGGATCAGGAACCAGTTCCGAACTCCCGCCTTGGCGGCGCGCCCGAGCGCCGCCAGAAACCGGCCGGCCGGGTACAGGACCCGGTTCCGGGCGCCTCGGCCGACGACCTTGAGCAGTTCCCACGCCAGCCGGGTCGGCAACAGCACGAGCACCGCGACGATCCGGATCGGCCAGCGGATCAGGTCGTAGATCAGGCCGGTCGGCTCCGCGGGGGAACCGGTCGGCTTCGGCGCGGGCGCGGGCGCGGTCTTGGTCGCGGTCGCCGACGCAGCCGCGGACGCAGCTTCGGGTGCTTGTCGCGCGAGCGGAAGGTCCTTGCGTAGATCAACCGGAACCGAACCGTCCGGTCGTTCGCCGTCGCGATCGGTGTCCCCCATGTGTATCCCCCCGAGGTGGCCCGGCTCCCCGCCGGATCCTGCCTCCTTGGGACACCGCGACCGGCGCATCCTCACGCCTCGTGCGCGGAATTTTCGAACGCGGGAGGAGACGTCGAGCCGCCGAGACCCGGCGGCCCCGGTCCGCGCGCCGCCGAGACGGGGCACGGACCGGGACCACGCCGGGCGTCAGACCTCCAGCCGCGCCGGTCCGGCCGCAGCCACGCCGTCCTTGGAACCCGCCTCCGTCTCGGCCACCGCCTTCGCGTCCCCGGTCGAAGTCTCGTCCGAAGTCTCGTCCGAAGCCCCGTCCACGTCCCCGCCCGAAGCTCCGGCCGCCGCGCGCCGCAGCACCAGCCCGACCGCCCCGACGACCAGCGCGATCGCGATCAAATAGCCGAAGGTGCCCTGGAACGCGGGCACCACGGCGTGGCTCTCGGTGCGGTTCTGCAGGACCAGCGCGGCGATCGCGATGCCGAGCGTGCCGCCGATCTGGTTGCTGAGGTAGACGGCCGCCGTCGCGCTGGGCACCGATTCCGGGGCCACCGAGCCGAACACGGAGGACATCGCGGGCGCGCCGACGAAGCCGAGGCCCGCACCGGTCACCAGCGAATAGCCCACCAGGATCGCGGTGTTGGTACCGGCGTCGGCGGTACTGAAGCCCAGGATGCCCAGCGCGGCCAGTACGCCGCCGAACGGAATCAGCGCGCGGGCACCGATCCTGTCGAAGAGTTGCCCCGCGATCGGCATGCCGATCCACACGCCGACTCCCTGCGGTACCAGCAGCAGGCCCGCCGCCATCACGCCCCGGTCGCGCGCGACCTGGTAGTACAGCGGGATCAGGAACAGCAGGGAGAACAACAGGATCCCGGTCAGGAACACCGCGCCGATGCCGCCCGCGAAGCCGCGGATCCGGAACAGCCGGACGTCGATCAGCGGGTGCTCCGCGCGCAGCGCGTGCAGTACGTAGCCGACGATCAGGGCCGCGCCCGCGATCAGTGCCGCGATCACCTGCGGCGCGCCGAAGCCGCTGTCGCCGGCGGCCTGGGAGAGGCCGTACACGACCGCCGCGAACCCCGGGCACAGCAGCGCGATGCCGCGCGCGTCCAATGGCGGCGGCTCGCCCTCGCGCGGCGGATCGGCCGGGATCTGCCGATAGGCCAGTGCCAGCGCGAGCACACCGATCGGCAGGTTGATGATGAACATCCAGCGCCAGTTGGCGTGTTCGAGCAGTACGCCGCCGAGAACCGGTCCCAGGATCGGGCCCAGGGTGACCACGGCGCCGACGATGCCGATCATCTTTCCGGCCCGCTTGGGGCCGGCGGCCAGGGCGAGCATGGTCAACAGGGTCGGCTCCAGTGCGCCGACGCCGATGCCCTGGAGCACCCGGAAGGCGATCAGGCTCTCCGCGTTCCAGGCGATCGCGGACAGCGCCGAACCGGCGAGGAAGACGGTCAGCCCGGTCAGCCATACGGTCTTGCCGCCGTAGCGGGCGGCGGCCCAGCCGGCCAGTGGCACGGTCGCGGCGAGGGCCAACAGGTAGCCGGTGGCCACCCATTCGATGGTCTTGAGTGGTGCGTCGAAGCGGTCGCCGAGGGTCTCGATGCCGACGTTGACGATCGTGGTGTCCAGGATGCCCATCACGCCGCCGAGCAGCATCACCAGCATCAGGCGCAGGAGTGGCCCGTCGATCTTGGTCTCGGGGTCGGGGGGTGCGGTGGCCATGAACGCCTCCAAGTTACCGATGAGATCAGTTAACTAAACTCGTGAGTAAAAATTAACAGCACGTCTGGTAATGTCGCAACATGGTCGAGGGAACGAAGAGGTCGACGACGCGAACGACCGGCGGTACGGCGACGCGGGCCGGCGGCGCGGCCCGCACGAGCGCCGAAACGGCGCCGGCCGAGGCGGCCGAACCGGCGCCGCCGGCCGCGCATGCCACCACGCGCGGGCGGATCGACAAGCGCCGGGCGATCCTGGCCGCCGCCGAGGCGGTGTTCACCCGTGAGGGCTACACGCTGGCCGGGATCGACGCGATCGCGGCCGAGGCGGGCGTGTCCAAGCCGACCATCTACAACCACCTTGGCGGCAAGGAGAACCTCTTCCGCACCGTCGTGGTGGAGGCCGCGATCGAGTCCAGTGGCCGGATCCTGGCCGCCCTGGAGGCGTTTCCCACCGACGCCGAGGACCTGCATCCGCGGTTGACCGCCATCGCCCACCGCGTCGTGCAGTGTCAGGCCGGCGAGAAGGGCTGGGCGCTGCAGCGGCTGGTGTACGCCGAGGCCGCGCGCTTCCCGGACCTGTACGACACCATCCGCGAGGGCGGCACGGTACGGATCATCGACGCGTTGGCGGGCCGACTGGCCCGGCTCGCGCACGGCGGACACCTGGACATCGACGACCCGGTCACCGCCGCGAACCAGTTCCTGGCGCTGATCTCCGGGGACCTGCCCACACTCACCGCGTTGGGCACCCGGCCGGTGGACGACGCGGCCCTGGACCGCGCGGTCACCGCCGGGGTGACCACGTTCCTGCGCGCGTTCGGGCCGCGCACGGGCGCCGCCCCGGTCACGACGCGCCCCCGGCGCTGAGCACCCGACCGTCGCGCTCCGCCGGATGCCTCGGTGCGGGGAGCGGGTTGTCGTCGGCCGCCGCCACCGGGCGCGGTACGGCCGCGAGCAACTCGCGCGTGTAGGGCGCCTGCGGCCGGGTGAACACCCGCTCGGCGTCGCCGCCTTCCACCACCCGTCCGTCCTTCATCACCAGGATGCGATCGCTGACGTGCCGGATCACCCCCAGGTCGTGCGAGATGAACAGCAGCGCCAGGCCCAACTCGGCGCGTAGATCGGCGAGCAGGTCGAGAATCTGGGCCTGGATGGACACGTCCAGCGCGGACACCGGCTCATCGCACACGATCAGGTCCGGTGAGGGCGCCAACGCCCGTGCGATGGCCACACGTTGACGTTGACCGCCGGACATGTCGCGTGGTCTGCGATCCAACAGGTCCGTGGACAGGCCGACCAGTTCGAGGAGTTCGGCCACCCGGGCGCGATGCGCGGCGCGGGTGGGCCGCAGCCGGCCGCCCGGGAGCCCCGCGGCGGCGACCGCCTCGCCGAGGATCCGGGCGACCGGGTAGCGGGGGTCGAACGAGCCGAGGGGGTCCTGCTGTACCGCCTGGATCCGACCGCGCGAGGCACGCCGCGCGGACTCGGGAAGCTCGCTCCACGGCGCGTCGCGAAAGCGCACGGATCCCGTGTCGGGCCGTTCCCAGCCCAGCACGATCCGCGCGGCCGTGGTCTTGCCGGATCCGGACTCGCCCACCACGCCGAGCGTTTCGCCCGCCCGCAGCTCGAACGACACGTCCCGGACCGCGTCGTGCCGGGTCCCGTCCGGCCCGCGGAAGCGTTTGCCGATCCCGGCCACCTCCAACAACACCTCGCCCACGGGCGGCGCGGCCGGTACCGCCACCCGGGTCGAGCCCACCGGCGCGGACAGGCGGGTTCCCTTCGCGTGCACCGACGGCACCGCCGCGAGCAGCGCCCGGGTGTAGGAGTGCTCGGGCTCGGACAAGACCCGTTCGGCCTGCCCCTGTTCGACGATCTCGCCCGCGTACATCACCGCGATGCGGTCGGCCATCCGGGCCACCGCGGCCAGGTCGTGGCTGATCAGCAGTACGGCCGTGCCCTGTTCCTTGAGCCGGCCCAGCAGGCCGAGCACCTGGGCCTGCACCGTGACGTCGAGCGCGGTGGTCGGCTCGTCCGCGAGGAGCAGTTCGGGGCCGCCGGCCAGCGCGGAGGCGATCAGGCCGCGCTGGCGCAGCCCGCCGGAGAGCTGGTGCGGGTACTGCCGGGCCCGGCGGGCGGGGTCCGGGATGCCGACGTCGCCCAGGAGTTCGAGCGTCCGGGCGCCGACCCGATCGCGGGGCACCACGGCGTGGGTACGCAGCGTCTCGGCGACCTCCGCGCCGACCGTGCGCAGCGGGTCGAGTGAGACCAGCGCGTCCTGGAGGACCAGGCCGATCCGGCGGCCCCGGATCGTTCGCCAGCGCGACTCGGACAGTCGGCTCAGGTCGGTGCCGGCGAAGTCGAGGCGACGGGCGCTCACCCGGGCGCCGCCGCCGGTGAGCCCGACCAGAGTGCGCGCGGTGACGCTCTTGCCGGACCCGGATTCGCCGACCACGGCCAGGCATTCTCCCCGTGCCAGGGTGAACGACACGTCGCGCACCACGGGTTCACGGCCGGGGAAGGCGACGTCGAGTCCGTCCACGACGAGCAGCGGATCGGTCGCGGGGGTGGTGGTCATCGGGGAATCCCTCCGGCGAATCGGGTACGGGCATGCCGGCCGGCCACGTTCACCGCGATCACCGCGCAGGTGACCGCCGCGCCGGGGAACACCCCGATCCACCACGCGGTCTCCAGGAAGCCGCGCCCCTCGGAGAGCATCGCGCCCCACTCGGGCGAGGGCGGCTGAGCGCCCAGGCCCAGGAAGCTGAGCCCGGAGGCGTAGATCAGCGACGTGCCGAAGCCGACCGTGCCCAGCACCAGGAGCGGCCCGATCGCGTTGGGCAACACGTGCCGCACGATCAGCACCGGTCGACGCAGGCCCAGGCCCGCCGCCGCCTCGACGTAGCCCGAGCGGCGCACCACCAGGGCCTCGGCGCGCACCAGACGCGCGTAACCGGGCATCGCCGCGATCGCCACCGCGACCATCACGTCCACGGTGCCCCGGCCGAGCAGGGTGACCACGAACAGCGCGAGCAGCAGTTCGGGTAGCGACAACATGATGTCGGCCAGGCGCATGCCCACCTGGTCGGCGGCCCGCCCGCCCAGCGCCGAGAGCAGCCCCCAGACGGTCCCGCCGACCAGTGCGAACACGGTGGCCCCCAGGCCCAGCAGGAGGGAGGGGCGGGCGCCGTGCAGGACCCGGGCGAACACGTCGCGACCGAGTTGGTCGGTGCCGAACCAGTGCTCCGCGCTCGGTCCCTCGAGGGCGGCGAGCGGATCGGTTTCGATCGGCGAGGTGCCGGTGAACAGCCCGGGCGCGAGGCCGATCAGCGCGAACAGGAGCAGAACGGCGAGCGCGACCACGACGCTCGGCCGCGGTGTGTCGCCGCGCCGGATCCGCACCCGCCGTTTGCCGGCCGCCAGTGTCTGGCTCATCCGCTCAGCCCTTCCGCAGCCGTGGGTCGATGACGGCGTAGAGCACGTCGGTGAGTTGCGAGATCAGCACGAACACCAGGGCGGCGAGCAGCACGACGCCCATCACCACCGGCATGTCCTTGGTGTTCACCGATTGCAGGGTCAGCGCGCCGATCCCGGGTCGGGCGAAGACCTTCTCGACCAGCACCGTGCCGCCGAGCAGGGTTCCGGTCAGCCAGCCGGACAGGGTCAGCAGCGGAATCGCCGCGTGCCGGAAGGCGTGCCGGACCCGGACCGCGGTCGCGCTCAGCCCGCGCGCCCGCGCGGTGACCACAAACGGCTCGCCCAGTGCCTTGTCCAGGCTCTCCCGGAGCACCTGCGCAAGCACCCCCGCGATCGGCAGGGCGAGCGTCACGGCGGGCAGCACCAGCGTCTGCACGCCCTCGGTGCCGGCCACCGGAAACCACTGCAACCGGAACGAGAACACCGTCAGCAGCACGATGCCCAGCCAGAACGAGGGTGTGGACACCGCGACCAACTCCCACGCGCCCAGGGCCGACCGCAGCGCGGACCGCCGCCCGGCGGTGGCCAGCGCCGACACCACGGCGATCACCACGGCCAACACGAGCGCGGACAGCGCCAGTTCGAAGGTCGAGCCGAACTGCTCGCCGATCAGCGCGGACACCGGCTGCTGGAGCTGATAGGACTCGCCCAGTCGGCCGTGCAGCAACTCCCACAGATAGTGCAGGTATTGGCTGACCAGCGGTTCGTCGAAGCCGTAGTCGGCGCGGATCTGCGCGCGTACGGCCGGGGACGCGGTGGTCTGCGGGCCCAGCAGCGTGGCCACCGGATCGCCCGGCAGCAGCTTGAGCCCGGCGAAAGCCAGCGTCGCGGCGCCGAGCAGGACCGTCGCGATCGCCACCAGGCGCCCGCCGACCGCGCGCAACACGCGCGGCAGGCGGGCGGTGGGGGCGGCCGAGGCCGCGGCGGAGGTCATCGCCGCGAGGTCCACACGTCGTGGAACAGCGGCCACGCGTTCGGGTCCAACCGCAGCCCGTTGATCTGCTTGCCGGTCGCGAACAGGGTGGTGGCCGAGTAGAGCGGGACCACCGCGGCGTGTTCGATCACCCAGCCCTGGGTCTTGGCGTAGAGCTGGTCGCGGGTGGGCCGATCCAGGGTGGCCGCCGCGGCGTTGGTCCATTCGTCGATCTGCGGGTTGCTCAGCCAGGCCGCGTTCTGTCCGCCGGTGCTGGGCAGGTTCGCCGAGTTGAAGTACAGCCGCAGCACGTCCGGTTCGAACCGGGCCCAACTCATGTCGAGCAGGTCGTACTTGCCCGCGTACGCGTTCGTGGTGAACGCGCCCAGGTCCAGGGCCGGGCGCTGGACCTCCACACCGATCTTCTTCAGGTCCGACTGCACGGCCTGGGCCAGGATGTCGCGCTGCTCACGCACGGCGGCGGGCGCGGTCGGCCACTGCACGGTCAACCGCTTGCCGTCCCGGGTGCGATAGCCGTCCCCGTCGCGCGCGCTCCACCCGGCCTCGTCCAGCAGTCGGCCCGCGAGCGCCGGGTCGTAGGGCCAGGTGTTCTCCAACGACTTGTCGTAGGCCGGCGTGGCCGGTCCCAGCGGGCCCCACGCGCGCCGGTACTGGTCGAAGTAGATCGATTGGATGTTCGGTCCGATGTTGATCCCGCGCTGCACCGCCTTGCGCACCCGCTCGTCGTCGAACGGTGCCCGCGTGGTGTTCAGGAACAGGCTGTACACCGCGCCCGCGAAGTCGTGCCGCAGTACGCGCACGTCCGCACGCGCCTCCAGGCTCTTGACGTTGATCGGCGGGATCGAACCGGCGATGTCCACCTGACCGCCGGCGAAGGCGCCCACCCGGACCGAGTCCTCGGGCAGGAAGCGGAAGGTGAGCTTGTCCAGGTAGGCGGGGCCCTGGTGCTTGGATCCGGCCGGCGCCCAGTTGTACGCCGGGTTGTTCTCCAGCGTCAGGCTCTGGGCCTTGGTGTGCGCGGCGAACTTGAACGGGCCGGTGCCCACCAACTGGGCTCCGCCCGCGCACAGTTTGTCGCCCGCCGCGGTCAACGCCTGTGGCGAGTAGAAGCCGAGGTAGGCGGTGCTCGCGGCCTGGAGGAAGGGTGCGAACGGCTTGTTGAAGGTGACCTTGACGGTCGCCGGGTCGAGCACCTCGGCGCCGGTGTAGGGGCCGAGCAGGCTTGCCGCGTACTGCGACTTGGTGGTCTTGGCCGCGATGCGGTCGAAGTTGACCTTGACCGCGTTCGCGTCGAACGCGGTGCCGTCGGTGAACTTCACGTCGGTGCGCAGCTTGAACGTGTAGCTGGTCAGGTCCGGCGCGACCTCCCAGGAAGTGGCCAACCAGGGCTGGAAGTTGCCCTGCTCGTCTTCGGAGACCAGCGAGTCGAAGACATTGCGCTGGATCGAGGCGGTGATGTCCTGGGGGCTGACGTGGATGTCGAAGCAGGTCGGCTCGGTGTTGATCGCCACCGTCGCGGATCCGCCCTTGACCGGCGGACCCGCGGCCGGCTCCGCCGCCGCCTTGTCGGTCCTGGTGTTCGCGGTACAGGCGGACAGGACCAACGCGGCGGCGAGTGCCGCACCGACGATTCCGGGTAGACGTGGTCGGAATACGCGCATGGTCGAGTCCTGTCGAGAGTCGGGGGATCGTGCGAAGAGGCGCAGGGCGGAGCGACCGCCGCCGGCACACCAGGACGCTAGTGGCGCCGCCGCGACCCCCAGCACCCCTAACGGACCCCTACCGACCCTTGCGGGTGCGGGGACGGAAACGGGTGCGATCGAGAGCCCGGCGTGACTTGTCCGGCGGTGCTCCATTTGTGCGTCTCGCCCGGGTCATAAGGGGGCGAACGGCGTGTCCGTGTGTCGGCTTTCTTTCGCGATGCCTTCGTGTTGACGCGACGCGGGCGGATTTCTAGACTGCCGTTCAGCTATGAAGCGAAAGTCCGGATCACCGACTCGGAGCTTTACTACTTCTTCTTCGGAGATGGCCGTGCAGGGGACCCGTGGTGCGAGCGCTTCGCGACTCGCCCTGGTGTCCCGCCTCGACGTCGACCTCGCGCGCATGTCCAGCGGGCTGTGTCGTCGAGTCCTTCGTCGCAGGGATCGTTCGTCGGGTTGATGCCCGCGCCGCCCGGCAGGTGGCGGGCGGATGTCGTACCCGTACATCCGAGTACCCGTACATCCGACCAGGACCGGGTCGATCCCTCTCCGTTTCCCTGGTCCCCTCGGGCCCATCGACGTGCCCGACGGCTCCGGCACCCCGGACTCCGAAATCACGCGTGCCGCAGTCGTTCGAGGCATGGATATCCTGCCTCGTTTCGGCCCGGGCGTGGTACGGGCGTGCGGAAATATTAATTCAGCGTCAATAGCGAATTCAACATGCGGAAACGCAGAGATTTCCGCCGGGGGAGTGGCACGTGTTTTTCGTGGGTCGAACCGAGGAACTCAGCCGACTGGATACCGCCCGGGCCCGCTGCGCGACCGGCGTCGGCGGTGTGATCACCGTCTGCGGGCCCGTGGCGGTCGGCAAGACCGCGCTCCTGCACGCGTTCGGTGATCGGCCCGCGTCCGACGACGCGCTCTTCCTGCGCGCCGTCGGCACCCCGATGGAACAGGACTTCCCGCTCGGTGTGGTCCGCCAACTGGTCCTGGCGGCGCCGCCGGCCGACGTGGACGCGAGCCGGATCGACCGACTCTTGGACGACGGCGCGTACACCGCCGCGTTCGGCGGCACCGACGCGCCGGCCCCGACCACGGTGCGCGCCGTGCACGAACTCAGCGCCGTGCTCCTGACGTTGGCGCAGACCCGACCCGTCGTGATCGTGGTCGACGACATCCAGCACGCCGACCCGGTGTCGCTCCAGTTCCTGGCCCACCTGATCCGGCGGATCCGCGGCGCGTCGGTCCTGGTGCTGCTCGGCGAGCGCGATCACGCCGCCGCGCCCTCGGCCGCGTTCGCCGCGTTCTCGGCGGAGGTCGAACGCCAGCCGCACCACCAACGGATCCGCCTGGGCCTGCTCGGCCGCGCCTCGGTCACCGAGCTGCTGGCCCACTCGCTGGGCCCGGCCGCGGCCGCCCGGCTGTCCGCCGACGTGCTCGAACTCAGCGGCGGCAACCCGCTGTTGATCCGTGCCTTACTGGAGGACACGGGCCCCGGCGCCCGCTCGGACCCCTCCCGACGCCCACTGCGGCCCACCGTCGCGGACGCGTACTGCCGGGCCGTGGTCGGCTGCCTGTACCGGCTCGACCCGGCCACCGTGGACGTCGCGCGCGGACTGGCCCTGCTCGGCGAATCGGAGACCACCGAGGGTCTGGCCGAACTGCTCGAACTCGAACCCGCCACGGCCACCCGCGCGGCCCGCACGCTCAACGACGCGGGACTGGTGGCGTGCGGTCGATTCCGCGACGACCGGGCCCGCCTTGCGGTGCTGGACACCATGACCCGTCCGGAGCGCGAGCGCGGGCACGGCCGGGCGGCCACGCTGCTGCACATCGACGGCACCCCCTCCGAGTCGGTCGCCAAACACCTCGCCGGAGCCGGGGAGTTCCGGGCGCCGTGGGCGGTGCGCACGCTGCGCGAGGCGGCCGAGGCGGTGGTTGCCGAGGGTGATCTGCGGCTGGCCGTCGACTACCTCAAGCTGGCCGAGCGGATCGCTCCGGACGAGTGCACCCGGGTGTCCATCAAGGCGTTCCTGATCGGTCTGGAGTGGCTGGTCAACCCGGCCGCCGCGGCACGACACGTGCCGTGGCTGGCCACCGCGGTCCGCGACGGCCGACTCACCGGCCGGGACGCGCTGGTGTGCGTGCGCTATCTGGCCTGGTACGGCCGACTCGACGAGGCCAAGGCCGTGGTCGAGGCCGGCCGGCACTCGTGCGCGCCCGGCGAGGAGGCCGAGTGGGCCACCGCCGCCGAGGTCCGCGCCGCCCGGGTCTGGCTCAAGTACTGGTATCCCGCCGTGGACGCGGGAGTATCCGAGCCCGAGGTGTCCCCGCTGCCCGCGACCATCGGCCGGATCGAGGGACTGGACCTGCTCACCGCCGTGCTGGCCGGGCGGCTGAGCGGCGACCAGGTGTGCGATCGCGCCGAGCGCATCCTGCGCGGCTCACGGCTGGACGACGGCACGATGGAATCGCTCACCTCCACGCTGACCGCGCTGGTGTACGCCGATCGTGCCGCCGAGGCACAGGAGTGGTGCGCCGCGCTGATCGACCAGGCGGCGGCGCGGCGCAGCCCGATCGCGCACGCGCTGATGGCCGCCGTGTTCGGCGAGATCGCGGTCCGCCAGGGCGACCTGCTCGGGGCCGAGGAGAGCGCGAAGACCGCGCTGACCCGGATCGTGCCCGAGGGCTGGGGCGTCGCGGTGGGCGTCCCGCTCGCCGCGCGGATCACCGCCGCGGTCGCCCGCGGTGACCACGAGCAGGCCGCCCGGCATATGGAACTCCCGGTGCCGGGAGCGATGTTCCACACCCCGGCGGGGCTGCACTACCTGCACGCGTGTGGGCGGTACAACCTGGCCACCGGCCGCCCGGACGCGGCCCTGCACGACTTCATGTCGTGCGGCGAGTTGATGATGGCGTGGCGGATCGACCTGCCCGGGCTGGTGCCGTGGCGGGTCGAGGCGGCCCGCGCGCATGTGCGACTGGGCGATCACGAGGCGGCCCGCGAGTTGCTCGCGGAGCAGTTCGACCGGCTGTCGGACGAGCCCTCGCGCACCCGGGGGTTGGCCCTGGGCGTGCAGGCGGAGGTGGTCGAACTGCGCCGCAGACCCGCCCTGCTGTGGGAGTCGATCCGCGAACTCCAGGCCTGCGGCGACCGCTTCGAGTTGTCGCTGGCGTTCGCCCGACTCGGCAACGCCTACCGCGAGCTGGGCGACTTCGGACGGGCCCGGCGCGCCGCGCGACGGGCGCAGCAGTTGTCCGAGGCGTGCCAGGGCGAGCCGCCGCGCCCGCTGCCGCGCACCGAGCGGCTGGCCGCGGTGCCCGATCGGGACGGCGCGATACCGCACGTGCCGCAGCCGGCGCCGATCCGTGAACCGGCCCGGATCGGTGAGGCGGGCCGGATCGGCGAGGCCGGGCGGGTAGGCGAGGCCGGGCGGGTCGCCGAGTCGGGGCGCGTCGTCGAGGCGGGCCGGGCCCGCGCCTCGGAGCCCACCCCGATGGTCGGCGCGTCCGCCGGTGTGGACGAACAGCCCGGTGCGGGCCTGAGCGACGCCGAGCGCCGGGTGGCCGCACTGGCCGCGCAGGGGCAGACCAACCGGGAGATCTCACGCCGATTGTTCATCACGGTCAGCACCGTCGAACAGCACCTGACCAGGGTCTATCGCAAGCTCGGGGTGGCCCGCCGACTGGATCTGCCGCCGTGGTTGGAAGAGGAGATCGCGGGCTGAACGGCCCCTGACCGGGGGTGGGACCGGGGACGCCGCGCGGGTCGGGCGGCGCCCCCGGAAGACCCGGTCGGGGGCCGTTTCGCGAGTCCTGTGCATGACTGCTCCCCTATGGGGTCGGTAGGGGATCGACAGGGGTTATTCGGGTGGGGTCCACCGGACGAATCTTGAGACCGTTCGGCGCAGTCGTCGCCGTTCGGGACCGGACCGTTCGGGATGAGGGGCGACCACTCCGCGATGATGAGCCGCGAGAACACCACCAGCAAGCGTGACCGGCACGGCAACGCGATCGCCGTCATCGGGATGGCGTGCCGGCTGCCGGGCGCCGCCGACCCCGCCGCGTTCTGGCGACTCCTGCGCGAGGGCGTCGACGCCGTCGGGGAAGCCGGCGCCGAGCGCCGCCGCGGCGCCGAACTGCGTCCGGGCGGCTACCTGGACCGGGTCGACACCTTCGACGCGGCGTTCTTCGGGATCTCGCCGCGCGAGGCCGACGCGATGGACCCGCACCAGCGACTGGTCCTCGAACTCGGGTGGGAGGCCGCCGAGGACGCCGGCCTCCCGCCCGGATCCCTGGCCGGTACCCGAGCCGGCGTGTTCGTCGGCGCGATCGCGGCCGACTGGTCCACCGTGGTGCACCGGTACGGCACCGACGCGATCACCAGGCACACCTTCACCGGCGTCGCCCGCGGCCTGATCGCCAACCGGCTGTCCTGGGCCCTGGACCTGAACGGCCCGAGCCTGACCGTCGACACCGCGCAGTCCTCGTCCCTGGTCGCGATCCACCTGGCCTGCGAGAGCCTGCGCCGCGGCGAGTCGAGCGTCGCGTTCGCCGGCGGCGTGCACCTGAACCTCGCGCCCGAGAGCACCGTGGGCGCGGAACGGTTCGGCGGACTCTCGCCCGACCACCGCTCGTTCACCTTCGACGCGCGGGCCAACGGTTTCGTGCGCGGCGAGGGCGGCGCGGTGGTGCTGCTCAAGCCGCTGGAGCGGGCGCTGGCCGACGGCGACCCGATCCACGCGGTGATCCACGGCAGTGCGGTCGGCAGCGACGGCGACACCGACGGACTCACCGTGCCCGACGCCGGGGCGCAGGCGGACGTGTTGCTTCGGGCGGCCGACGCCGCGGGCGTGGCCCCCGAGCGGATCCAGTACGTCGAACTGCACGGCACCGGCACCCGGGTCGGCGACCCGATCGAGGCCGCCGCGCTGGGCTCGGCCTACGGCGCGGGCCGCACCGGCGCCGACCGGGTCGCGGTCGGCTCGGTGAAGACCAACATCGGCCACCTCGAAGGCGCGTCCGGGATCGTCGGACTGGTCAAGACCGTGCTGGGCATCCGGCACCGCACCCTGCCCGCGAGCCTGAACCACGCCACCGCCAACCCGGCGATCGACCTGGACGAGACCGGCCTGCGGGTGCAGACCGCGCCCGGCCCCTGGCCGCACCCGGACCGGCCGCTGTTCGCCGGGGTCAGCTCGTTCGGGATGGGCGGGACGAACTGCCACGTGGTGCTGGGCGAGCCGCCCGCCACGCACGCCCGGGAGCTGCCCGGAACCCGGGTGTTCGACCCACCCGCGGTGCTGCCGTGGCCGCTGTCCGCCCGCGACCCCGAGGCGCTGCGCGAGCAGGCCGGCCGGCTGCGCGCGGCGCTGACCGAGCACACCGTGCCGCAGGACGTCGCGCTGACCCTCACGGCGGGCCGCACCGCGTTCGAGCAGCGGGCCGTGCTGCTGGGCGCGGACCTGGCCGAACTCACCGACGCCACGGCGGCGTTGGCCCAGTCGCTGCCGACCGCGGGAGCCGTGACCGGCACCGCCCGCCCGCACACCTCGACCGTGTTCGTCTTCCCCGGCCAGGGTTCGCAGTGGGTCGGCATGGCCACCGAACTGCTGCACGCCTCACCGGTGTTCGCCGCTCACCTGGACGCCTGCGCGGACGCGCTCGCGCCACACGTGGACTGGTCGCCGCACGACGTGTTGCGGGACGTGCCGGGCGCCGCCTCGCTCGATCGGGTGGACGTCGTACAGCCCGTGCTGTTCGCCGTGATGGTCTCGCTGGCCCGGCTGTGGGAGGCGTTCGGGGTTCGACCCGACGCGGTGATCGGCCACTCGCAGGGGGAGATCGCCGCCGCGCACATCGCCGGCGCGCTCACCCTGGCGGACGCGGCCCGCCTGGTGGCGCGGCGCAGCCGACTGTTGACCGGTCTGGCGCCCGGCGGCGGCATGGCTTCCATCCCGCGTCCGGCCGACGAGGTGCGGGCCGCGCTCGGCGACCGGGCCGACCGGCTCGGCATCGCGGCGATCAACGGGCCCGCGTCCACCGTGGTCTCCGGCGACCGGGCCGCGCTCGACGCGCTGCTGGCCGAGTACACCCAGGCGGGCGTGGACGTACGGGCGATCCCGGTCGACTACGCGTCGCATTCGCCGCACGTCGAGCCGCTGCGCGCCGACCTGGCCCGCGAACTCGACGGAATCAGGCCGGTGTCGAGCCCGATCGTGTTCTACTCCACGGTCACCGGCGGTCCGCTGGACACCGCCGAACTGGACGCCGACTACTGGTACCGCAACCTGCGCGGCACGGTGCGCTTCCAGGACGCGGCCCGCGCCGCGCTCGCCGACGGCCGGCGCACCTTCGTCGAGGCCAGTCCGCATCCCGTGCTGACCATGGGACTTCGCCAGATCCTGGACGCGGACCAGGCGGCCGGACCGGAGGCGCTGACGGTGGGCACGCTGCGCCGCGGCGACGGCGGGCCGCGCCGACTGCTGACCTCGCTGGCCCAGGCGTACGTACACGGCACCCCGGTGGACTGGACCGCCGCGCTGCCGGCCGCGGCCCGCCGCGCCGAACTGCCCACATACGCGTTCCGGCGCACCTCGCACTGGATCCCCGAACCCGAATCGCCCGCTCCCGACAACACGTCGCCCGCTCCCGACGCCGCGTCGCGCCCGGCCGAGCCCGCGCGCCCGGCCGAGCCCGCGCAGCCCGCCGTACACCCGGAGCCGGCGGCACACCCGGAGCCGGCCCTTCCCGCCGGACCCGACCCGCTGATCCTGGTCCGCGCCACCGCCGCCGTCGTGCTCGGACACGCCGGACCCGGCGCGGTCGACCCGGACCGCACCTTCAAGGACCTCGGTTTCGACTCGGTCGGCGCACTGGAGTTCCGCGATCGGCTGGCCGCCGCGAGCGGGACCCGGCTGTCCGCGTCGCTGACCTTCGACCACCCGACCCCCCGGGCCGTCGCCCGTCACCTCGCGGATCGCACGGCCGGCACCGTGCCCGCCGGTGCCGCGCGGTCCGGGGCCGGCCCGGCGCCGGTCGCGCACGAGGACGACCCGATCGTCGTCGTCGCGACCGGCGGCCGCTGGCCCGGCGGTGCGGACACCCCCGAGGCGCTGTGGGACCTGCTCGCGGCCGAGACCGACGCGATCGGCCCGTTCCCGAGCAACCGCGGCTGGGACCTGGACGCGCTCTACGACCCCGAACTCGCCCGCCCCGGTACCTCCTCGGTGCGCGCGGGCGGATTCCTCTACGACGCCGACGCGTTCGACCCCGGCTTCTTCGGGATCAGCCCGCGCGAGGCGGCCGCGATGGACCCGCAGCAGCGGCTGCTCCTGGAGACCGCGTGGGAGGTGGTCGAGCGGGCCGGCATCGCGCCGACCGCGTTGCGCGGCACCCGGGCGGGCGTCTTCGTCGGCGCCATGCCGCAGGACTACGGCCCGCGGCTGCACGAGGCGCCCGAAGGCTACGGCGGCCACCTGCTCACCGGCAGCCTGAGCAGCGTCGCCTCCGGCCGGCTGGCCTACACCCTGGGCCTGGAGGGCCCCGCCCTGACCATCGACACCGCGTGCTCCTCCTCCCTGGTCGCGCTGCACCTGGCGACCCGCGCGCTGCGCGCCGGCGAATGCACGCTCGCGCTGGCCGGCGGCGTCACCGTGATGTCCACGCCCGGCATGTTCACCGAGTTCAGCCGGCAACACGGGCTCGCCCCCGACGGCCGCTGCAAGCCGTTCTCCGCCGCCGCCGACGGCACCGCGTGGGCCGAGGGCGTTGCCCTGGTGCTGCTGGAGCGGCTGTCCGACGCCCGCCGACTGGGCCACCCCGTGCTCGCCGTGGTGCGCGGCAGCGCGGTCAACCAGGACGGCGCCTCCAACGGCCTGACCGCGCCCAACGGACCCGCCCAGCAGCGGGTGATCCGCCAGGCGCTGGCCGACGCGCGCCTGGACCCGACCGAGATCGACGCGGTCGAGGCGCACGGGACCGGCACCACGCTCGGCGACCCGATCGAGGCCGAGGCGCTGCTGGCCACCTACGGTGCCGACCGGCCCGCCGATCGCCCGCTCCTGCTCGGTTCGGTCAAGTCCAACCTGGGACACACCCAGGCCGCCGCCGGGGTGACCGGCGTGATCGCGCTGATCGAGGCGATGCGGCACGGCGAACTCCCGCGCACCCTGCACCTGGACGCGCCGTCCCCGCACGTGGACTGGTCCCGAGGCGGCGTCGAGGTGCTCGCGGCGCGGACCGCCTGGCCCCGGACCGACCGCCCGCGCCGCGCGGCGGTGTCCTCGTTCGGGATCAGCGGCACCAACGCGCACGTCATCCTGGAACAGGCCGCGGAGACCTCGGTCCCGCCCGGCGCCGACCAGGCCGGCCCGTGGTTGTTGTCCGCCGCGAGCGAGGACGCGCTGCGCGCCCAGGCGGCCCGACTGCGCGAGCACGTCGCCGACCACCCCGACGTCGCGCCCGGCGACCTCGGCTTCGCGCTGGCCGACGGCCGAGGCACCTTCGCGCACCGCGCGGTGATCACCGGGACCGGCCGGGAGCACCTGCTGCGCGGCCTGGACGCGCTGATCGACGGCGTCGACGCGGCCAACCTGATCCGCGGCGAGGCCGGACCGACCGGTTCGCTCGCCGTCCTGTTCAGCGGACAGGGCAGCCAGCGGGTCGGCATGGGCCGCGAACTGTACGCGGTGGAACCGGTGTTCGCGCGAGCCCTGGACGAGGCGCTGGAGCACTTGGACGCGGCCCTGGAACGCCCCTTGCGCTCCCTGCTGTTCGCCGCGCCGGACAGCCCCGAGGCCGCGCTGCTGCACGCGACCGAGTACACCCAGCCCGCGCTGTTCGCGGTGGAGACCGCGCTGTATCGACTCGCCGAATCGCGCGGGATCCGCGCCGATCACCTGATCGGCCACTCGATCGGCGAACTGACCGCCGCGCACATCGCCGGCGTGCTCACCCTGGCCGACGCCGCGACGCTGGTGGTGGCCCGCGGCCGGCTGATGGGCGAACTGCCCGCGACCGGCGCGATGATCGCGCTCCAGGGCACCGAGGAGGAGGTCGCCGAACTGGTCGCCGGCCACGAGGCGCACGTGGGCGTCGCGGCCGTCAACAGCCCCGACTCCGTGGTGATCTCGGGTACGGCGGACATCGTCGACGCTTTGGCCGCGCGGTGGCGCGCGGGCGGCCGCAAGACCAAGCGGCTCCAGGTCAGCCACGCCTTCCACTCGCCGCACATGGACGCCGTACTCGACGAGTTCCGCGCGGTCGCGGCAAGCCTGAGCTTCTCCCCGCCGCGCATCCCGATCGTCTCCAACCTGACCGGCGATGTGGCGGACGCCGCCGAACTGGCCGACCCGAACTACTGGGTCCGGCACATCCGCGAGGCGGTCCGCTTCCGCGACGGCGTGCGCAGACTCGCCGAACTGGGCACCACCACCTACCTGGAACTGGGCCCCGACGCCGTGCTCACCGCGCTCACCCTCGCGAGCCTGGACGACCCCGCGCCGCTCGTGCTCGCCGCACTGCGCGCCGACCGCCCCGAAGCGCTCACCTACACCCGGGCCTTGGCCCGACTGCACGTGGCAGGCGTCGGTGTCGACTGGGCCCCGGTCTGGGCCGGCCGCGCCGTGCGCCGCGTCGACCTGCCCACGTACGCCTTCCAGCGCCGCCGGCACTGGCTGGACGCGCCACCCGCCGCCGACCCGACCTCGGCCGGGCTCGACCCCAGCGAACACCCCCTCCTCGGCGCGGGCTTCGAGCGCGCGGACGGCTCGGGCCTGGTCTGGACCGGCGTACTCTCCACCCGGAGCCGGCCGTGGCTCGCGGACCACGCCGTGCACGACACGGTCCTGCTGCCCGGCACCGCGTTCGTCGACCTCGCGCTGCACGCCGCCGAACGTGCCGGCGCCGGCGGAATCGGCGAACTCGTGCTGGCCGCACCCCTGGTCCTGCCCGAGGACGGCACCGTACGGATCGAACTCGCGGTGGGCGCCCAGGAGACGGACGGCACCCGAGCGGTCACCGTGCACTCGCGCGCCGCCGACGCCCAGGACTGGACCCGGCACGCCGCCGGACGCTTGACCCCGGCCGAGACCGCCGCGCCCGGCCGGGACGAGGGCGCGTGGCCGCCGCCGGGCGCGGTCGCCGTGGACGTCGAGGACCTGTACGAGCGGCTCGCCGACCTGGGCTACCACTACGGCCCGGTCTTCCGGGGCCTGACCGCCGCGTGGCGCCACGGCGAGGAGCTGCTCGCCGAGGTCGTGCTGCCGGACCCGGCCGAGGAGTTCGGCCACCCGGTGCACCCCGCACTGCTGGACGCCGCGCTGCACGCCGTCGTCGCGCTGTTGCCCGGATCCGACCCGAACGCGCCCACCCGGCTGCCGTTCGCGTGGGCCGGGATCAGGGCGTACGCCGCCGGCGCCCGCGAACTGCGGGTGCGGATCGCGCCGCTGGGCCCCGACGCCGTCGCGCTGACCGCCACCGACGCCGACGGCACGCCCGTGGTCTCGATCGACCGGCTGACCCTGCGCGCGATCCCGGCCGACCGCTTCGCCGCCCGCCCGACCACCACGCCGGATTCCTGGTACCACGTGCACTGGGTGCCGGTGCCGGGCGACACGGTCGCCGCCGACCAGGGCACCTGGGTGGTGCTCGCGGATGGCGACGCGGACCCACTCGGATCGGGCATGCGCCCCGCGTCGCCCGAGGTGCACCGCGACCTCGCCGGACTGCGCGCCGCGCTCGCTGCCGGAGCGAGCCCGCCCACGCGGGTGCTGGTGGCCTTCGACCCGCCGAGCCCCGCACTGGGCACCGCCGTCGCCACCCACGCGGTCACCGAACGGGCGGTCACCCTGCTCCGCGAATGGCTGGGCGACCCGTGCTTCGCGGACATCGAACTCGTCCTGGTCACCCGCGAGGCGGTGGCCACGCACGCCGGCGAGGACGTCCGCGACCTGAGCGCTTCCGGCCTGTGGGGCCTGATCCGGGCCGCGGCCGGCGAACACCCGGGCCGGCTGCGGATCCTGGACCTGGACGCGCACCCCGACTCGGCCGCCGCGGTGGCCTCGGCACTGGCCGGCGGCGAGCCGCAACTCGCGCTGCGCGGCGGCGCGATCCTGGCCCCGCGACTGGCCCCGGTACGCCCCGACGACGCACTGGAACCGCCCGCCCTCGACCCACCGTGGCGACTGGACGTCACCGAACCCGGCAGCATCGACAACATCGCGCTGCTGCCCGCGCCCGAGGCCGCCCTGTCGTTGGCGGTCGGCCAGGTGCGGATCGCGGTGCGCGCGGCCGGACTGAACTTCCGCGACGTGCTGATCGCACTGGGCGGATACCCCGGCGCCGCCCGGATCGGCGCGGAGGGCGCCGGCCGGGTCCTGGAGGTCGGCCCGGGAGTGAGCGAACTCGCGGTCGGCGACCGGGTGATGGGCCTGCTGCCCGGCATCCTGGGCTCGCACGCCGTGGTCGACCACCGACTGCTCACCCCGATCCCGGCGGGCTGGACCTACGCACGGGCGGCGACCGTCCCGGTGGCGTTCCTGACCGCGTACCACGGCCTGGTCGAACTGGCCGGCCTGCGCCCGGGCGAATCCGTCCTGGTGCACGCCGCCACCGGCGGGGTCGGCACCGCCGCCGTGCAGCTCGCCCGACACCTGGGCGCCGACGTCCTGGGCACCGCGAGCCCGGCCAAGTGGCCCATGCTGCGCGCCCAGGGCCTGACCGACGAGAGCATCGCGTCCTCGCGCACCCTCGACTTCGAGGGCCGGTTCCGCGCCGTCACCGGCGGGCGCGGCGTCGACGTCGTACTCAACTCGCTCGCCCGCGAGTTCACCGACGCCTCACTGCGGCTGCTCGCGCCCGGCGGCCGGTTCGTCGAGATGGGCAAGACCGACCCGCGCGAACCCGACGCGGTGGCCGCCGCCCACCCGGGGGTCGACTACCGCGCGTTCGACCTGCTGACCCTGGAGCCCGAGCGGATCGGCCGGATGCTGCGCGTGCTGGCCCCGCTGTTCGCGGCCGGCACGCTCACCCCGCTGCCGGTCACCGCGTGGGACATCCGGCACGGCGTACGCGCGCTGCGGCACCTGAGCCAGGCCCGACACACCGGCAAACTGGTCCTGACCATCGCGCCCGCACCCGCCGGCCTCGATCCGACCGGCACGGTGCTGATCACCGGCGGCACCGGCGCGCTGGGCGCCCTGGCCGCCCGCCGGCTGATCACCCGACACGGCGCCCGACACGTGCTGCTGGTCGGCCGCACCGGCCCGGCCGCGCCCGGAGCCGACGCACTGCGCGCCGAACTGCGCGCGCTGGGCGCCGAGGTCGAGATCGCGGCGTGCGACGTGGCCGACCCGAGCGCGCTCGCCGAACTGCTCGCCGCCATTCCGACCGCACACCCGCTCACCGCCGTCGTGCACACCGCCGGCGTGGTCGCCGACGGCGCGCTCACCGGCACCGACCCCGGGCGACTGCACGCCGTGCTGCGGCCCAAGGTGGACGCCGCGTGGCACCTGCACACGCTCACCGCCGACCTGGACCTGTCCGCGTTCGTGCTGTACTCCTCGGCCGTCGGCGTCCTGGGCAACCCCGGCCAGTCCGTCTATGCCGCCGCCAACACCTTCCTGGACGCGCTCGCCCACCACCGACACGGTCACGGCCTGCCCGCGACCTCGATCGGGTGGGGGCACTGGGCCGAGGCGGGCGGTCTGGCCGCGCACCTGACCGAGGTGGACCGCCGCCGGATGGCGGGCAGCGGCCTGGCCCCGATGAGCAGCGAAACCGGCCTGGACCTGCTCGACCGTGCGCTGGACACACCCCTGCCGGCACCGGTCGCGGCCCGGATCGATACCGGCGCGCTGCGTCCCGACGCGGCGACCGCGCTCCTGGCCGGCCTGATCCGCGCGGCCGGCCCCGGCCGAGTGCCCGCGCAACGCGGCGCCTCGTCCCGCACCGGCACGGGCCGTCGGGCCGGCGCGGGGATCCGGGAGCGGCTCGCGGGCCGCCCGGCCGACGAACAGCGCCGCGAGTTGCTGACGTTCGTCCGGCTCACCGCCGCGGCCATTCTCGGGCACGACGGACCGGCCGCGATCAAGCCCGAACGCGGCTTTTTGGAGGCCGAGTTCGACTCGCTCGGCGCGATCGAGCTGCGCAACCGGATCAATGCGGGCACCGGCCTGGAACTGCCGTCCACGCTGATCTTCGACCACCCGACCCCGATCGCGCTGGCCGAACACCTGCGGGAGCGGCTGTTCGCCGCCACCCCGCACCCGGGCACCGGCTCGCTGCTCGCCGAACTCGATCGCTGGCAGGTCTCGTTGACCGGGCTGCTGGCCGACGGCGAGGCCCCGGACGAGGACTTCCGGACCGGCGCGGTGGCGCGCCTGTACGCACTGCTGGGCCGGCTGGGCGCCGAGGTACCCGGGGATCCGACGGCGGCGCTGATCGAACAACTCGGCGCGGCCGGCGACGACGAGCTCTTCGACTTCATCGACAACGAACTCGGCATCTCCTGACCCGGCCCACCCACGCCCCCCGGGCCCCCACGACTGGCACCACCACCACGGCGAAGCCGCCGCACGGAAAAGGCAGATACCCCATGGCGAACGAAGAGAAGCTGCGCGACTACCTCACCCGGGTGACCGCCGACCTGCACCAGGCCCGGCGCCGGCTGCGGGAGAACGAGGAAGCCCGGAACGAACCGATCGCCGTGGTCGGTATCGGCTGCCGGCTGCCGGGCGGCGTGCACTCGGCGGACGACCTGTGGCGGCTGGTTGCCGAGGGCCGGGACGCGGTCGGCGGCTTCCCGACCGACCGGGGATGGGACCTGGACGGTCTGTACGACCCGGACCCGGACGCGGTCGGCAGGACGTACACCCGCCAGGGCGGATTCCTGCACGACGCGGCCGAATTCGACGCGTCCTTCTTCGGCCTCTCGCCGCGCGAGGCGCTCGCCGCCGATCCCCAGCAGCGGCTGCTCCTGGAGACCGCGTGGGAGGCCCTGGAGGACGCCGGGATCGATCCGGCGGCGATCCGCGGCTCGTCCACCGGGGTCTTCGCCGGTGTGATCGCACAGGAGTACACGCCGCGGCTGTACAAGACCACGCCCGACCGGGTGGACGGCTATGTGCTCACCGGCAGCACCACGAGCGTGGCGTCCGGGCGGATCTCCTACACCTTCGGGTTCGAGGGGCCCGCGGTGACGGTGGACACCGCGTGCTCGTCGTCGTTGGTGGCGCTGCATCTGGCGGCGCAGTCGCTGCGCTCGGGCGAGTGCGATCTCGCGCTCGCGGGCGGCGCCACGGTGATGGCATCGCCCGGGATGTTCGTCGAGTTCGCCCGCCAGCGCGGCCTGTCCGCGGACGGCCGGTGCAAGGCGTTCGCCGGCGCCGCCGACGGCACCGGCTGGGCCGAGGGCGTCGGGCTGCTGGTGCTGGAGCGGCTCTCCGACGCACGCGCGGCCGGGCACCGGGTGCTCGCGGTGATCCGGGGCAGCGCGGTCAACCAGGACGGCACCAGCAGCCAGCTCACCGCGCCCAACGGCCCCTCCCAGCAGCGGGTGATCCGCCGGGCGCTGGCCAACGCGGGCCTGACCCCGGCCGATGTGGACGTGGTCGAGGCACACGGCACCGGCACCCGGCTCGGCGACCCGATCGAGGCGCAGGCGCTGCTGGCCACCTACGGCCGGGACCGGGCGCCGGAACGGCCGTTGTGGCTGGGTTCGTTGAAGTCCAACATCGGCCACGCGCAGGCCGCGGCGGGCGTGGCCGGCGTGATCAAGATGGTCCAGGCGCTGCGGCACGGCGTACTGCCCAAGACCCTGCACGTGGACGAACCCACCACGCACGTGGACTGGTCCTCGGGCGGGGTACGGCTGCTGACCGAGGCCCGGTCGTGGCCGGAGACGGCCGCGCCGCGCCGCGCGGCGGTGTCCGCGTTCGGGGTGAGTGGCACCAACGCGCACGTGATCCTGGAACTCCCGGACGAGGATCGCGACTCGCGGCCGGTTCCGCCGCCGGCGCCCGCACCGTCGACCCCGTGGGTGCTCTCCGCCAAGTCGCCGCGGGCACTTCGAGCCCAGGCCGCTCGACTGGGCGAGCGACTCGACGCCGCCCCCGCGATCGACGCCGCCGAGGTGGGCTTCTCACTGGCCTCCGCGCGCTCGGTCTTCGGCGAGCGGGCGGTCGTGGTGGGCGCGGATCGGGCCGCGCTGACCTCCGGGCTGGGCGCGTTGACACGTGGCGAATCGGCACCGGACGTGGTCACCGGCACGGCGGACGCGGCCGGGAGGACCGTGTTCGTCTTTCCCGGACAGGGCTCGCAGTGGGCCGGGATGGCCGCCGACCTGTACGCCCAGTCGCCGGTGTTCGCGGCACGGTTCGACGAGTGCGCGAAGGCGCTGGAAGCGCACGTGGATTGGTCGCCGGTCGAGGTGTTGATCGGTGACGAGGGCGCGCCGTCGTTGGATCGGGTGGACGTGGTCCAGCCGGTGTTGTGGGCGGTGCTGGTGTCGCTGGCCGAGGTGTGGCGGGCGTACGGGGTCGTCCCGGACGCGCTCGTCGGTCACTCGCAGGGCGAGATCGCGGCCGCGGTGGTGGCCGGCGGGTTGTCCCTGGAGGACGGGGCCACGGTGGTCGCGCTGCGCAGTCGGGCGATCCTCGCGCTGTCCGGACGGGGCGGGATGGCCTCGGTGGCGCTGGCCGAGCCCGAGGCCCGGGCGCGTATCGCCGGTTGGGACGGGCGGATCTCCGTCGCGGCGGTCAACGGCCCGGGTCAGGTGGTGGTCTCGGGCGCGCCGGACGCGCTGGAGGAACTGGTCGCCGCGGTGACCGCGGAGGGCGGTCGGGCCCGGGTGATCCCGGTGGACTACGCGTCGCACTCGGCCCAGGTGGAGGAGATCCGCGCGCGCATCGTCGCCGACCTGGCCGCGATCGCGCCGACCTCGGGGACGATCCCGCTCTGGTCGACGGTGACCGGCGCGTGGATCGACACCGCCGAACTGGACGGCGGGTACTGGGCGACGAATCTGCGCGAGACCGTGCGGTTCGCTGAGGCCGTGCGCGCGCTCGCGGACGCCGATCACGGCGTGTTCGTCGAGGTGAGCCCGCATCCCGTGCTGACCGCCGCGATCCAGGACACGCTGGAGGAGATCGGCGCGGCCGACACCGTCGTGGTCGGCACGCTGCGCCGCGATCAGGGCGATCTGCTCCGGTTGCACACCTCGCTGGCCGAGGCGTTCGTGCGCGGTGTACCGGTCGCGTGGGACGTCGCGTTCGAGGCGGGGGCGGTCGAGCGGGTGTCCCTGCCGACCTACGCGTTCCAGCGTGAGCGGTTCTGGCTGGACACCGGCGAGTACACGCCGCCCGCCGCAGTGGCGGTCGACGCGGCCTTCTGGGACCTCGTCGAGGGCGGCGACCGCGCGGGTCTGTCCGCCGCGCTGGGCGACGTCGACGGCGATCTGGCCGAGCCGCTCGGCGCGGTGTTGCCGGCCCTGTCCTCGTGGTGGGACCGGCGCCGTTCCGATGCCGGCACGGATGCCTGGCGGCATCGCATCGTCTGGCGGCCGGTGGCGGGCGCGGAGGGCGGCGAGCGGCTCACCGGCACCTGGCTGCTGGCGCTTCCGGAGGGGTCGGCCTCCGGCCCGGTGGCCCGGTGGTTCGATACCGCCCTGGCATCCTTCGGGGCTCGGGTGGTGCCCGTCGTGGTGGGCCGTGAACAGGCGGATCGCGCCGCGCTGCGCGCGCTGCTCGCGGAGGCCGCCGGGGAGCCGGTGACCGGGATCGTGTCGCTGCTCGCCCTGGCCGAAGGGTCGGTCACCGCGTACCCGGCGGTGCCGTGGGGCGCGGCGGCGACACTGGCGCTGGTCCAGGGCCTGGGCGACGCGGACGTGCACGCTCCGGTGTGGGCGGTCACGGGCGGTGCGGTCTCGGTGGACGCGGACGACCCCGTCCGGGTGCCGGAACAGGCCCAGGTGTGGGGCTTCGGCGGCATCGCCGCGGCCGAACTCCCGGACCTGTGGGGCGGTTTGATCGACATTCCGGACGCGCTGCCGGCGGACGCGGCGGCCACACGGCTGAGCGCCGTGTTGTCCGGCGCGGCGGGGGAGAGCGAGATCGCGATCCGCGGCGCGGCGACGTGGGCCCGCAGGCTGGTCCGGGCACCACACGCGGCCGGCTCCTCGGCCGGGTCGTGGCAGCCGTCCGGGACCGTGCTGGTCACCGGCGGCACCGGAGCGCTGGGCGGGCACGTGGCCCGCTGGGTCGCGGCGCGCGGCGCCGAACACGTGCTGCTGGTGAGCAGGTCGGGGGCCGAGGCCCCGGACGCACCGGCCCTCGCGGCGGACCTGGAGGCGTCCGGCGCCAGGGTGTCCTTCGCGGCCTGCGACGTCGGCGACCGCACCACGCTGGCGGACGTACTCGCGGGCGTCCCCGCACAATTCCCGCTCACCGCCGTCGTGCACGCGGCGGCGGTGCTCGACGACGCGGTGATCGCCGACCTGACCCTCGATCAACTCGACCGTGTGTTGCGGGTCAAGGTGGACGGCGCCCGCCACCTGGACGAACTCACCCGCGACCTCGACCTGTCCGCGTTCGTGTTGTTCTCCTCGCTCGCGGGCATCTGCGGCGTGCCCGGCCAGGGCAACTACGCGCCCGGCAACGCCCACCTCGACGCGCTGGCCGCCCGGCGCCGCGCCGCCGGGCTGCCCGCGACGGCGATCTCGTGGGGCCACTGGGCCGGTGGCGGGATCGCCGCTCCCGAGGTCGAACAGCGGCTGACCCGACAGGGGTTGCGGATGCTCGACCCGGATGCGGCCATCCGGGTGCTGGGCCGGGTGCTCGACGCGGACGAGTCGCATCTGACGGTGTGCGACATCGACTGGGACGTGTTGTTCCGGGATCGGCGCGCGCCGCTGGTCGCCGAACTGCTCGGCGCGAAGGGCCCGGATCCCGCCGCGTCCGCGCCCGCACTCGCCGAGGCCGGCGGCGACACCTTCGCGACCCGGTTGACCGGGCTGGGCTCGGCCGACCGGCTGCGCTTCCTGGTCGAGGCGGTGCGTACCCAGGCGGCGGTGGTCCAGGGCCACCGCGGCGCCGCCGCCGTGGATCCCGGGAAGCCGTTCCGGGACCAGGGGTTCGATTCGCTGACGGCGGTGGAGCTGCGCAATCGGCTGACCGCCGAGACGGGTCTGCGGCTGCCCGCGACGCTGGTCTTCGACTATCCCACGCCCAACGCGCTCGCCGAATTCCTGCGCGGTGAGATCTTCGGCGACGTCGGTGGCGTCGGCGAGACCGAGACGACGGCCGCCGCCGGCGCGGCGGCTCGGGCGGACGCCGACGATCCGATCGTGATCGTCGGGATGGCCTGCCGCCTTCCCGGTGGGGTGAGTTCGCCCGCCGACCTGTGGCGGCTCGTGGAGGCCGGTACGGATGCCGTCGGCGAGTTCCCCACCGACCGGGGATGGGACATCGATGGCCTGTACGACCCGGATCCGGACCGGGTGGGCACGTCGTACACCCGTGCGGGTGCCTTCCTGTCCGACGCGACCGGGTTCGACAGCGCGTTCTTCGGCATCTCGCCGCGCGAGGCGCTGGCCATGGACCCGCAGCAGCGGCTGCTCCTGGAGACCGCGTGGGAGGCGTTCGAGCGGGCCGGGATCAACCCGGACACGCTGATCGGGAGCCGGACCGGCGTGTTCGCCGGCATGGCCGGTCACGACTACGGGCGCGGCCTGACCGAGGCGCCCGAGGGCCTGGAGGGCTATCTCGGCACCGGGAGCGCGGGCAGTGTCGCGTCCGGTCGGATCTCCTACTCGTTCGGCTTCGAGGGTCCCGCGGTCACGGTGGACACCGCGTGCTCGTCGTCACTGGTGGCGATGCATCTGGCCGCCCAGTCGTTGCGCACCGGCGAGAGCGACCTCGCGCTCGCCGGGGGCGTGGCCGTGATGGCCACGCCGGGCATGTTCGTCGAGTTCTCCCGGCAGCGTGGGCTGTCCGTGGACGGGCGCTGCAAGGCGTTCGCCGGCGCCGCCGACGGTACGGGCTGGGCCGAGGGCGTCGGACTCGTCCTGCTCGAACGGTTGTCGGACGCGCGGCGCAACGGGCATCGGGTGCTCGCGGTGCTGCGGGGCAGCGCGGTCAACCAGGACGGCGCCTCGAACGGTCTGACCGCGCCGAACGGCCCGTCCCAGCAGCGGGTGATCCGCCGGGCGCTCGCCGACGCGGGTGTCACGGCGGCGGACGTGGACGTCGTCGAGGCGCACGGGACGGGTACGACGTTGGGTGATCCGATCGAGGCGCAGGCGTTGATCGCGACGTACGGGCAGGGCCGGTCGGTGGAACGGCCGCTCTGGTTGGGGTCGTTGAAGTCGAATATCGGGCACGCGCAGGCGGCTGCCGGTGTGGCGGGTGTGATCAAGATGGTGGAGGCGCTGCGGCACGGGGTGTTGCCCAGGACGTTGCATGTGGACGAGCCGACGCCGCACGTGGATTGGTCGGCGGGCGCGGTGCGGCTGCTGACGCAGGCCCAGCCGTGGCCGGAGACCGGGCGGCCGCGCCGAGCGGCGGTGTCGGCGTTCGGGGTGAGCGGCACGAACGCGCACGTGATCCTCGAACTCCCGGAGCCCCCTGCCGAGGTGCGCGTCGAGGAGCCGCTCGTGGCCGCCCCGGCCGTGCTCCCGTGGGTCCTGTCCGGCCGGACTCCGGACGCGCTGCGGGCGCAGGCCGGTCGGGTGCGCGGCGCACTGGACGAGGATCCGGTGGGCGCGGGGTTCTCGCTGCTCACCTCGCGGGCGTTGTTCGCGGAACGGGCCGTGCTGGTCGGGGACACGACCGGCTGGGCGTTCGGCCTGGACGCGGTGGCACGTGGCGAGAGTGCGGCGGGCGTGGTGACCGGGACGGCCGGACCGGTGGGCAAAACCGTGTTCGTGTTCCCGGGCCAGGGCTCGCAATGGACCGGTATGGCGGCCGAACTCCTCAGCCAATCGGCGGTGTTCGCGGCCCGCTTCGACGAGTGCGCGGCGGCCCTGGCGGAGTTCGTGAACTGGTCGCCGGTCGAGGTGTTGACCGGTGTCGAGGGTGCGCCGTCGTTGGATCGGGTGGATGTGCTCCAGCCGGTGTTGTGGGCGGTGTTGGTGTCGCTGGCCGAGGTGTGGCGTTCCTTCGGGGTGGCGCCGGACGCGCTGGTCGGCCACTCGCAGGGCGAGATCGCGGCGGCCGTGGTGGCCGGCGGACTGTCCCTGGCCGACGGAGCACGGGTGGTGGCGCTGCGGAGTCGGGCGATCGTCGCGCTGTCCGGGCGCGGCGGGATGGCGTCGGTGGCCGAGCCGATCGTGGTGGTCCGCGAGCGGATCGCCGGCTGGGACGGGCGGATCTCGGTCGCGGCCGTGAACGGCCCCGGCCAGGTGGTGGTCTCCGGCGAGCCGGAAGCGTTGGCCGAGTTGGTAGCGGCGGTCACCGGCCAGGGCGGCCGGGCCCGGCTCATCCCGGTGGACTACGCGTCGCATTCGGCGCACGTCGAGGAAATCCGGGCGGAGATCGTGGCCGAGTTGGCCAAGATCGCACCGGTGTCCGGGACGATCCCGATCTGGTCGACGGTCACCGGGGACTGGTTGGACACGGCCGCGATGGACGGCGCCTACTGGGCGACCAACCTGCGCGAGACGGTGCGCTTCGAGGAAGCCACCCGAGGTCTCGCCGCCACCGGTCACGGCGTGTTCGTGGAGGTGAGCCCGCATCCGGTGCTGACCGCCGCGATCGAGGCGACGCTGGACGAGGAGGGTTTGGAGAACCCGGTCGTGGTCGGCACACTGCGCCGCGACCAGGGCGGCGCGCAGCGCCTGTACATCTCGCTCGCCGAAGCCTTCGTGCGCGGCGTCGCGGTGGACTGGACCGCCGCGTTCGCCGGGACCCGGCCGCGTCGGGTCGAGCTGCCCACCTATCCCTTCGAGCGCAAGCGCTACTGGCTCGACACCCCGGGCCCGGCCGGTTCGACGACCGGCGCGGCTACGGCCACGGGGGTGGTGGACACGATCGACGCGGCGTTCTGGTCGCTCGTGGAGAGCGGTGACCAGGCGGGCCTGGCCCAGGCGCTGGGTACGCAGACCTCGGCGGAGTCGTTGGGCGCGGTGTTGCCCGCGTTGTCGTCGTGGTGGGACCGTCGGCGCTCGGGAGCCACCCTCGACGCGTGGCGGCACCGGATCGTGTGGCGTCCGGTCGCCGGGACCGGGATCGGGAACCTGTCCGGGACCTGGCTGCTCGTGGTGCCCGAGGAGGAGGCCGCCCGCGGGTGGGCGGACTTCCTGACCCCGCTGCTGACCGCCGCCGGTGCCCGGGTGGAGCGTGTTCCCGTCGCTCGCGACCGGGGCGAGCGGGCGGCGCTGCGGGACCTGGCCGCGGCACAGCCAGGACCGGTCGCGGGTGTGCTCTCGCTGTTGGCACTGGCCGACGGCACCGCGGCCGGGTTCGACGCGGTGCCGTGGGGGACGGCGGCGACCGTCGCCCTGGTCCAGGCCCTGGACGACGCGGGTGTGGTGGCACCGCTGTGGGCGGTGACCAGCGGCGCGGTGACGGTCGGTGCGGCGGACCCGGTCCGGGTACCCGAGCAGGCGCAGGTGTGGGGCTTCGGCGGGGTCGTCGCGGCCGAGAATCCGCGTTCGTGGGGCGGATTGATCGACCTGCCGAGCGCGTATCCCGGCACGGACGCCGAGGCACCGGCCTGGGCCCGCCTGGTGGCGGTGCTGGCCGGCGCGGTGGACGAGCGGGACGTCGCGGTGCGGCCGACCGGGGCCTGGGGCCGCAGGCTGGTTCGCGCGCCGCTCGGTGCCGCCCGGCCGGCCGGGACCTGGCGGCCGTCCGGCACGGTGTTGGTGACCGGTGGGACCGGGGCGCTGGGCGGGCATGTGGCCCGCTGGGTCGCGGCGCGCGGGGCCGAACACGTGCTGCTGGTCAGCCGTACCGGCGCGGACGCGCCCGGCGCCGATCGACTGGCCGAGGACGTCGCCGCGGCGGGCGCGCGGGTGTCCTTCGCGTCGTGCGACGTGGGCGACCGGGACGCGCTGGCCGACGTACTGGCCGCGATCCCGGCGGAGTTCCCGCTGACCGCCGTGCTGCACGCGGCGGCGATCCTGGACGACGCGGTGATCGGCGAACTGACCCCGGAGCAGCAGCAGCGGGTGGCGCGGGTCAAGGTGGACGGCGCCCGGCATCTCGACGAACTCACCCGGGGCGCCGACCTGTCGGCGTTCGTGCTGTTCTCCTCGGTGGCCGGACTGTGCGGGGTCGCCGGCCAGGGCAACTACGCGCCCGGGAACGCCTATCTGGACGCGCTCGCCGCGCGTCGTCGGGCCGACGGGCTGCCCGCGACCTCGGTGTCCTGGGGGCACTGGGCCGGTGGCGGGATCGCCGCGCCGGAGATCGAGGAGCGCCTCGGCCGTCAGGGCCTGACCATGCTCGATCCGGCCCTCGCGGTCGAGGCGCTCGGGCAGATCCTGGACGCGGACGAGAGCCACCTGACGGTCTGCGACATCGACTGGGACGTGCTGTTCCGCGACCGGCCGCACCCGCTGGTCGCCGAACTCCTGCGCGCGCCCGCGGCTTCGGCGACGGCCTCGGGATCGGCAACGGATTCGGCGTCGACCTCACCCGAGACGGCTGCCACCAGGCTGATCGCGACACTCGCCGAACTGGCCGAGGAGGAGCGTCGACCACATCTGGTGCGGTTGGTCCGGACCCGGGCGGCGATCGTGCACGGGCACGCCTCCGCCGACGCGGTGGCGGCCGGGAAGCCTTTCCGGGACCAGGGGTTCGACTCGCTCACGGCGGTGGAGCTGCGCAATCGGCTGACCGCCGAGACGGGTCTGCGGTTGCCCGCGACGCTGGTCTTCGACTACCCCACGCCCAACGCGCTCGCCGAATTCCTGCACGGCGAGCTGCTGCCGCGGGTGGTTCCGAGCGCCGACGCCATCCGGGCCGAGATCGACCGCCTGGAAGCGCTCCTCGCGCACGCGGCCGCCGATCCGGCCGAACACGAGGCGACCGCGGTCCGGCTCGCCGAGATCGCCGCACGCTGGGCCGCCGGCGCGGCACCCGCTCCGGAGTCGCCCGGCACCGAACTCGAAGGCATCGCCGACGAGATCGACTCGGCCACCGACGACGAGCTCATCGAATTCATCGGCAAGCAGTTCGGCATCTCCTGACTTGTCGGTCCATGCGAAAGGCACAACCACAATGAGCGACCAGCAGATCCGCCACCTGCTCAAGCGGCTCACCGTCGAGCTGCACGAGACCCGGGAACGGCTCAAGGAGGCGCAGAACCCGACGCCCGAGCCGATCGCGATCGTCTCGGCGGCGTGCCGGCTGCCCGGCGGCGCCGAGTCGCCCGAGGAGTTGTGGCGCATCCTGGCCGAAGGGGTCGACGTGGTCGGCGACTTCCCCGAGGACCGAGGCTGGGACGTCGAGGAGTTGTACGATCCGGACCCCGATCGACCAGGCAAGTCGTATACCCGCAAGGGCGCGTTCCTGTCCGACATCGCCGGGTTCGACGCCGAGTTCTTCGGCATCTCGCCCCGCGAGGCGCTGGCCACCGACCCGCAACACCGGCTGCTCCTGGAGACCGCCTGGGAGCTCTTCGAACGAGTCGGCATCGACCCGACCACGCTCGCGGGCAGCCGGACCGGGGTCTTCGCCGGCCTCAACGGGCAGGACTACGCGGCCCGGCTGAGCGAGGTGCCCGACGAGGTCGGCGGCTACATCGGCAACGGCAACGCGGCAAGCGTGGCGTCCGGGCGGATCGCCTACTCGTTCGGCTTCGAGGGCCCGGCGGTCACCGTGGACACCGCGTGCTCGTCCTCGCTGGTCGCGCTGCACCTGGCGGCACACTCGCTGCGCAGCGGCGAATGCGATCTCGCGCTCGCCGGCGGCGTGACGCTGATGGCCTCGCCGCTGGGCTTCGTCGAGTTCTCCCGGCAGCGCGGCCTGGCCCCGGACGGCCGCTGCAAGGCGTTCGCGGGCGCGGCGGACGGCACCGGATGGTCCGAGGGCACCGGTCTGGTGCTGGTCGAACGGCTGGCGGACGCAAGGCGGTTGGGCCATCGCGTGCTGGCCGTGTTGCGGGGCAGCGCGGTCAACCAGGACGGCGCCTCCAACGGTCTGACCGCGCCGAACGGCCCGTCCCAGCAGCGGGTGATCCGGCAGGCACTGCGCAACGCCCGGTTGAGCGCGGCCGACATCGACGCGGTCGAGGCGCACGGCACCGGGACCACGCTGGGCGACCCGATCGAGGCGCAGGCGCTGATCGCGACCTACGGCAAGGACCGCCCCGAGGATCGACCGCTGTGGATCGGCTCGGCCAAGTCCAACATCGGGCACACCCAGGCCGCCGCCGGAATCGTCGGCGTGATCAAGATGATCGAGGCGATGCGACACGGCGTGCTGCCCAGGACGCTGCACGTGGACGAGCCGACCCCGCACGTGGACTGGTCGGCGGGCGCGGTGCGGCTGTTGACGCAGGCCACGCCCTGGCCGGAGACCGGACGTCCGCGCCGGGTCGGCATCTCGGCGTTCGGCGCGAGCGGGACCAACGCACACCTGATCCTGGAGCAGCCGGAAGCCGTCGCGGCGACCACCGCGGCGGAGGAGGAGCGCGAGGGCACGCTCGCCGCCGCGCCCTGGCTGCTCTCGGCCCGGACGCCGGCCGCGCTGCGCGCGCAGGCGGCCCGGCTCGCGGCACACGTACGAGGCGCGGCGGTCAAGGCGACCGATGTCGTGGACATCGGCTACTCGCTGGCCGCCGGCCGGGCCCGGTTCGACGAGCGCGCCGTGCTGGTCGCGGGCGCCGACACGCCGACCGGCCTGGCCGGCTTCCTGGCCGGCCTCGACGCGCTCGCCGCCGACACGCCGGCCCCGACCCTGGTCCGGGGCTCGGCCGCCGGATCCGGGCCGCTCGCCTACCTGTTCACCGGACAGGGCAGCCAGCGCGTCGGCATGGGCCGTGAACTGTATGACGCCTATCCGGTGTTCGCCGCCGCGTTCGACGAGGTGGCGCACGCGCTGGACGGCGAGCTGGCAGGTCACGTCCCGTACCCGCTGCGCGATGTGGTGTTCGGCGTCGCCGAGGACGCCGCCGAACACCTGGACCGGACCGTGTACGCGCAGCCGGCGCTGTTCGCGATCGAGGTCGCGCTGTACCGGTTGTACGCGTCGTGGGGCCTGCGGCCGGACTTCGTCACCGGGCACTCGCTCGGCGAACTCACCGCCGCGCACGTCGCGGACGTGCTCACCGTCGCGGACGCGGCCACACTCGTGGCGGCCCGGGCCCGGCTGATGCAGGCGATGCCCACCACCGGCGCGATGATCGCGGTGCAGGCGAGCGAGGAGGAGGTCACCGCCGCGCTGGCCGGGCGCGAGCACGAGGTGGGCATCGCGGCGATCAACGGCCCGCGCTCGATCGTGCTCTCCGGCGACGCCGACGCGGCCCTGGAGATCGCCGCCGGCTTCGCCGCACAGGGCCGCAAGACCAAACGACTGCGGGTCAGCCACGCGTTCCACTCGCCGCTGATGACCGGGATGCTCGCCGAGTTCGAGCGCGTCGCCGCCACGCTGACCTATCGCGCGCCACGCGTCCCGGTGGTCTCCAACCTCACCGGGCGACCGGCCGGGATCGAGGAACTGGGCGACCCGGGCCACTGGGTCGCGCACGTGCGCAACGCGGTCCGCTTCCGGGACGTGATCGCACACCTCGCGACGGCCGGCGTCACCACATATCTCGAACTCGGCCCGGACGGCGTGCTCACCGCGATGGCCCAGGACAGCCTGGCCGACGCGCCCGCGAGCGACCACCCGCCCGCCTTCGCGGCGGCGCTGCGCCGGGATCGGCCGGAGGCGGACACCGCGCTGCTCGCACTCGGCACCGCCCACACGCACGGCGCCGACGTGGACTGGGCCGCTCTGTACGCCGGTTCCGGCGCACGCCGGGTCGACCTGCCCACGTACCCCTTCCAGCACCGACGCTTCTGGATCGAGCAACCCGCCACGACGGCCGGGAACGCAGCCGGCCTGGGGCTGGCCACCGCCGATCACCCGCTCCTGGCCGCCTCGTTGCGGGTGGCCACCGGCCGGGGCGCGGCGGCGGACGACGGATCACACGCGGTGCTGCTGACCGGGCGACTGTCGGTGCGCACCCACCCGTGGCTGGCCGCGCACGTCGTGCTCGGTTCGGTCCTGGTGCCCGGAACAGCCTTCGTGGAGGCCGCGATCCGGGCCGGCGACGAGGTCGGCCTGGACACCGTCGACGAGTTGGTGATCGAGACTCCGCTGATCCTGCGTGAGCGGGACGCGGTACATCTCCAGGTCGTCGTCGACGGCCCCGAGGACGATCGCGGCGACCGACGGCCGATCGCCGTGTACGCCCGGCCCGAGGACGCCGAGTCGGACGCGCCGTGGACGCGGCACGCGGTCGGCTTCCTGGCCGCCGCCGAGGACCGGACGCGGACCGATGGCGCCGCGGTGGAGGTGTGGCCGCCGGCGGGCACGACGGCGATCGACGTGAGCCGGGCGTATGCCACGCTCGCCGAGGCCGGGATCGACTACGGCCCGGCGTTCCAGGGCCTGCGGGCCGCCTGGCGGCTGGGCGACGAGATCCTCGCCGAAGCCGAACTGCCCGCCGAACAACACGCCGACGCAGCCCTGTTCGGCATCCACCCGGCACTGCTCGACGCGGCGCTGCACATCGCCTCCCTGGACGGCCTGGACGAATCGCGGGACACGGAAGGGCGCCGGCTGCCGTTCGTGTGGAACGGCGTGCGACTGCACGCCTCCGGCGCCACCACGCTCCGGATCCGGATCTCGGTGACCGGGCCCGGCGAGCTGACCTTGACGGCCACCGACGCCGGCGGTGCACCGGTGGTGTCGATCGACACGCTGGCCACACGGCTGGTGACGGCGGATCAGCTGGAGGGGTCGCAGGCGGCGGATACGGACGCGCTGTTCGAACTCGCCTGGGTCGACCACGTGGTGGTCGACGCACCGGGCTCGCCGGCCCCGGTGATCGCACTCGGCACGGACGGCATGCGGCTCGCCGACGGAACGCTCGTGGTGACGGTCGAGGCCGCCGAGGACACACTCGCCGCCGTACACCGGGAGACCGCGCGGGTGTTGGCGCAGCTCCAAGGCGACGCCGAACGTGTCCTGGTGCTCACCCGCGGCGCCTTCGCGGTGACCGAGGGCGACGTACCGGATCCGACCGGCGCGGCGGTGGCCGGTCTGGTCCGCTCCGCCCAGTCCGAACAGCCGGGCCGAATCGTGCTGATCGACCTGGACGAGGAACCCGCCTCGCACGCCGTGCTCGGCGCGGCCCACGCGAGCGCGCTCGCCGCCGACGAACCGCAACTGGCGATCCGCGCGGGAGCGCCGTACGCGCCGCGCCTGCGCCGGGCCGCGGCGCTCGATCCGCGCGAGGTGCGCGGCTGGGACCCCGAGGGCACCGTCCTGGTGACCGGTGGTGTCGGCGTGCTCGGCGCGCTGCTCGCCCGACACCTGGTCGCCGAACACGGCATGCGCCGGCTGCTGCTGACCGGCCGTCGGGGCCCGGACACCCCGGGCGCGGCCGACCTGGTCGCCGAACTGACCGCGCTCGGCGCGCGGGTCACCGTGGCGGCGGCGGACGTGGCGGACCGCGAGGCGCTGGCCGCGCTGATCGCCGGTGTGCCTGCGGCCTATCCGCTGACCGCCGTCGTGCACGCGGCGGGTGTCATCGACGACGGTGTGCTCGACGCGCTCACCCCCGAGCGGCTGGCGGCGGTACTGCGGCCGAAAGCCGACGCGGCCTGGCATCTGCACGAGTTGACCCGGCATCAGGACCTGGCCGGCTTCGTGCTGTTCTCCTCGGTGGCGGCCACCCTGGGCGGCCCCGGGCAGGGCAACTACGCCGCCGCCAACAGCTTCCTGGACGCGCTCGCCGTCCGACGCCGGGTGCTCGGGCTGCCCGCGGTGTCGTTGGCGTGGGGCATGTGGGCCGAGGCGGGCGGGATGACCGCGCACCTGGCCGAGGCGGACCGGCTCCGCGCGGCCCGGGCCGGGATCCGCGCGTTGGGCTCGGCCGCCGGGCTGCGCCTGTTCGACCTGGCCGTGCGGCCGGACGGCGGCCCGAGCGGGATCGACCGGGCCGTGCTGGTGCCGGCGCCGCTGGACCTGGCGGGCCTGCGAGCCCGGCCGGAGACGGTTCCCGCGTTGCTGCGCGGCCTCGTGCGGCCGGGCCGACGGCAGGCCGTCAAGACGGCCGGACCGGCCTCGCTCGGGCAGCGGTTGGCCGCGCTGGGCGCGGCCGAGCGCGAGCAGGCACTGCTCGACCTGGTCCGCACCGAGGTCGCGGGCGTACTGGGCGCGGACCCCGAGGCGGTCGGCGTCCGACGCGCGTTCAGCGACCTGGGCATGGACTCGCTCACCGCGGTCGAACTGCGGAACCGGCTCAACACCGCCACCGGCCTGCGGCTGCCCGCGACCTTGGTCTTCGACCACCCGACCCCGGGCGCGCTGGCCGACCACCTGCGCGGCGCACTGCTCGGCGATCTGCCGGACACGCACGCCGCGCCGGTGCCGGCGCCGGCGAGCGGGCTCGCCGCGACGGCGGACGACCCGATCGTGATCGTCGGCATGGCCTGCCGGCTCCCGGGTGGCGTGGCCTCCTCGGACGACCTGTGGCGGCTGGTCGAATCCGGCACCGACGCGGTGGGCGAGTTCCCCACCGATCGCGGCTGGGACGTCGAGGACCTGTTCGACCCGGACCCCGAGGCGGCCGGCAAGTCGTACACCCGCCACGGCGGCTTCCTCTACGACGCCGCCGAGTTCGACGCGGGGTTCTTCGAGATCTCACCGCGCGAGGCGCTGGCCACCGACCCCCAGCAGCGGCTGCTCCTGGAGACCACGTGGGAGGTGATCGAGCGGGCCGGCATCGACCCGACCACGCTGCGCGGCAGCCGGACCGGAGTGTTCGCCGGCGTGATGTACCACGACTACGCGCCGCACCCGGGCAACGTGCCCAGCGCACTGGAGGGTTACGTCGGCAACGGCAACGCCGGCAGCGTCGCGTCCGGCCGGATCTCCTACTCGTTCGGCTTCGAGGGCCCGGCGGTCACCATCGACACCGCGTGCTCGTCCTCGCTGGTCACGCTGCACCTGGCCGCGCAGTCGTTGCGGCTGGGCGAGAGCGACCTCGCGGTCGCGGGCGGCGTCGCGGTGATGGCCTCACCGGGCGCCTTCACCGAGTTCTCCCGGCAGCGCGGCCTGTCCGTGGACGGGCGCTGCAAGGCGTTCGCAGGCGCGGCAGACGGCGTCGGCTGGGCCGAGGGCATCGGCATGTTGTTGCTCGAACGGTTGTCGGACGCGCGGCGCAACGGGCATCGGGTGCTCGCGGTGGTGCGGGGCAGCGCGGTGAACCAGGACGGTGCCTCGAACGGGCTGACGGCGCCGAACGGTCCGTCCCAGCAGCGGGTGATCCTCCAGGCCCTGGCCAACTCCGGTCTGGCCGCCGGTGAGGTGGACGTCGTCGAGGCGCACGGGACGGGTACGACGTTGGGGGATCCGATCGAGGCGCAGGCGTTGATCGCGACGTACGGGCAGGGCCGGTCGGTGGAACGGCCGCTCTGGTTGGGGTCGTTGAAGTCGAATATCGGGCACGCGCAGGCGGCTGCCGGTGTGGCGGGTGTGATCAAGATGGTGGAGGCGCTGCGGCACGGGGTGTTGCCCAGGACGTTGCATGTGGACGAGCCGACGCCGCACGTGGATTGGTCGGCGGGCGCGGTGCGGCTGCTGACGCAGGCCCAGCCGTGGCCGGAGACCGGGCGGCCCCGCCGAGCGGGGGTCTCCTCGTTCGGGGTCAGCGGCACCAACGCGCACGTGATCCTGGAGCAGCCGCCGGCGGAGGTCGAGCCCGACCCGGGCGACACGCACCCGGACACGGTGCTGCCCTGGATCGTGTCCGCCAAGCGGGTCCCGGCGCTGCGCGCACAGGCCGAACGACTGGCCGACCTCCTCGCGAGCGGCCCGGATCCGGTGGACGTCGGCTCGGCCCTGATCGGCACCCGGGCCGTGCTCGAAGAGCGCGCGGTGGTGATCGGCGAACGGGCGTCGCTGACCGAGGGCCTGGCCGCGCTGACCCGAGGCGACTCGGCCGCCGGCGTGGTGACCGGATCGGCGGCGGGCACGCTCGGCAGGACGGTGTTCGTCTTTCCCGGGCAGGGCTCGCAGTGGGCCGGAATGGCAGCCGAACTCTACGGCCAGCTACCTGTGTTCGCGTCCCGATTCGGCGAGTGCGCGAAGGCGCTCGAACCGTTCGTCGACTGGTCGGCCACCGATGTGCTGACCGGCGTCGAGGGCGCGCCGTCGTTGGATCGAGTGGACGTGGTCCAGCCCGTGTTGTGGGCGGTCCTGGTCTCGCTGGCCGAGGTGTGGCGTTCGTACGGCGTGCTCCCGGACGCGGTCGTGGGCCATTCGCAGGGCGAGATCGCGGCGGCGGTGGTCGCGGGCGGGTTGTCGTTGGCGGACGGCGCGCGGGTGGTGGCGCTGCGAAGCAAGGCGATCGTGGCCTTGTCCGGACGCGGTGGAATGGCGTCGGTGGCGCTGCCCGAGGCGGATGTGCGGGCGCGGATCGCGAACTGGGGCGGGCGGGTGTCGATCGCCGCCGTCAACGGTCCCGGTCAGGTGGTGGTGTCCGGCGAGCCTGAACTGCTCGCCGAACTGGTCGCCTCGGTGACGGCCGAGGGTGGCCGGGCTCGGGTGATCCCGGTGGACTACGCGTCGCACTCGGCCCAGGTGGACGAGATTCGGGACCGGATCGTCACCGATCTGGCCGATATCGCGCCGGTGTCCGGGACGGTGCCGATCCTGTCGACCGTCACCGGCGAGTGGCTGGACACCGCGTCGATGGATGCCGGCTACTGGGCGGGCAATCTGCGGGAGACCGTGCGGTTCGAGGAGGCCACGCGAGCCCTGGCGGCCTCCGGGCACGGGGTCTTCGTCGAGGTGAGCCCGCACCCGGTGCTGGTGGCGGCGATCCAGGAGACCCTGGAGGCCGCCGAGACGAAGCGCTCGCTCGTGGTCGGTACGCTGCGCCGCGACCAGGGCGGTGCGCGGCGCCTGTACACCTCGCTCGCCCAGTTGTGGGTGCGCGGCATCGACGTCGACTGGAGCGCGGCCTACGCGGGGTACCGGCCATGCCGAGTGCAGTTGCCCACGTACGCGTTCCAGCACGAGCGCTATTGGCTCGACGGGAGCCGGACCGCGCGGGGCGGCGCGGGTGCGCTCGGCCTGCCGAGCGAGGCCGGCGGGCGGCCCGTCGAGGACGCGGCGCCCACGCTCCCGGACCGTCTCGCGGGCCTGGGAGCGGCCGAACGCGAGGGTGTGGTGCTGGAATTCGTACGCACCGAGACCGCCGTCGTGCTCGGCCACGGCGACCCGGTCGCGGTCGAGCCCGAACGTGCCTTCCGCGAACTCGGCTTCGACTCGCTGACCGCCGTGGAACTGCGCAACCGGTTGAACACCGGTTCGGGCCTGCAACTGCCGGCCACGCTGATCTTCGACTACCCGACCCCGGCCGAGGTCGCCGCGTTCGTCGCCGAGTTGCTCGCAGACCGACCGGCGAGCACGGTCCCGGGCCGCCCGCTGCCGTCCGCGCTGGAGGAACTCGACCGGCTGGACGCCGCACTGTCGGCGGACCTCGGCGACTCCGCCCAGCGGTTGGCGATCCTCGACCGGCTGCGGGTGCTCGCGAACAAGTGGGCCGACCCCTCGGTCGGTTCCGGTTCGGCACCGGCCGACTCGGACGAGATCGATCTGGACACCGCCAGCGACGAGGAACTGTTCGGCCTGCTCGACGGCAACGTCGAATCCTTCTGACCCCCCGGATCACCGAACCCACCAGGAAAGGCAGTTCCATGTCGGACGAAGACAAGCTCCGGGGATACCTCAAGCGCGCGCTGGCCGATGTCCGCCAGGCCCGGAAACGGGTGCACGAGATCGAGGCGAGCCGGCGCGAGCCGATCGCGATCGTCGGGATGGCCTGCCGGCTGCCCGGTGGCGTCGGCTCGCCCGAAGACCTGTGGCGGCTGGTCGAATCCGGGACGGACGCGGTCGGCGAGGCCCCCACCGATCGGGGCTGGGACCTGCGAGACCTGTACGACCCGGACCCCGACCGGCCCGGCACCACCTACACGACGGCGGGCTCCTTCCTGCCGGACGCCGGGGACTTCGACGCGGCGTTCTTCGGTATCTCGCCCCGCGAGGCGTTGGCCACCGACCCCCAGCAGCGGCTGCTCCTGGAGACCGCGTGGGACGCGTTCGAGCGGGCCGGGATCGACGTCACGAGCCTGCGCCGCAGCCGGACCTCGGTGTTCACCGGAATCGCCGGGATCGATTACGCGCCGGCCCCGGACCGCGTTCCGCAGGAGTTGGAGGGCTACCTGGGCACCGGGACGCTGGGCAGCGTGGCGTCCGGGCGGATCTCCTACACCTTCGGGTTCGAGGGGCCCGCGGTGACGGTGGACACCGCGTGCTCGTCGTCGTTGGTGGCACTGCATCTGGCGGCGCAGTCGCTGCGCTCGGGCGAGTGCGATCTCGCGCTCGCGGGCGGCGCCACGGTGATGGCATCGCCGATGGGCTACGTCGAGTTCTCCCGGCAGCGCGGGTTGTCCGTGGACGGCCGGTGCAAGGCGTTCGCCGCGTCGGCGGACGGCACCGGGTGGGCCGAGGGGGTCGGCGTACTGATCCTGGAACGCCTCTCGGACGCCGAGCGCCTGGGTCATCGGGTGCTCGCCGTGGTGCGCGGCAGCGCGGTCAACCAGGACGGCGCCTCGAACGGTCTGACCGCGCCGAACGGCCCGGCCCAGCAGCGGGTGATCCGCGAGGCGCTGGCCAACGCCGAGCTGGCGGCGGGCGACGTGGACGTGGTGGAGGCGCACGGGACCGGGACCACCCTGGGCGACCCGATCGAGGCGCAGGCCCTGCTGGCCACGTACGGCCGGGACCGCCCGGCCGAACGGCCGCTGTGGCTGGGTTCGTTGAAGTCCAACATCGGCCACGCGCAGGCCGCGGCCGGTGTCGCGGGTGTGATCAAGATGGTCCAGGCACTGCGCCACGGCGTGTTGCCGAGGACGCTGCACGCCGAGGAGCCGACGCCGCACGTGGACTGGTCCTCGGGCGGGGTGCGGCTGCTGACCGAGGCTCGGCCCTGGCCGCAGGCGGACCGCCCGCGTCGGGCGGCGGTGTCCGCGTTCGGGGTGAGCGGCACCAACGCGCACGTGATCCTGGAACTCCCGGAATCGGAGCCGGAGGTCGCCGAGCACAACGACGCGCCGGAGCCCGCCGTACTGCCGTGGGTGTTGTCGGCGAAGACCCCGGACGCCTTGCGCGCGCAGGCGGGTCGCCTGGCGGATCGGCTCGGCGTCGACCCGTCGCCCGCGACCGTGGATGTGGGCTTCTCGCTGGTGGCCACCAGGGCCGCGTTCGGGGAGCGCGCCGTCGTGCTCGGCGACCGGAGCCGACTGGTCGCGGGTCTGGGCGCGGTGCTGCGCGCCGAGTCGGTGGCCGGCGTGGTCACCGGGTCGGCCGGACCGGTGGGCCGGACCGTGTTCGTCTTTCCCGGCCAAGGTTCGCAGTGGACCGGGATGGCGGCGGAGCTGTACGACCAGTCACCGCTGTTCGCGGCGGCTTTCGCGGAGTGCGCGAAGGCGCTCGAGCCGTTCGTGGACTGGTCGCCGATCGATGTGCTCACCGGCGCCGAGGGCGCGCCGTCCCTGGACCGGGTGGATGTGGTCCAGCCGGTGTTGTGGGCGGTGCTGGTGTCGCTGGCCGAAGTGTGGCGCTCGTTCGGGGTGGTCCCGGACGCGGTCGTGGGCCATTCGCAGGGGGAGATCGCGGCGGCGGTGGTGGCCGGCGGATTGTCCCTGGAGGACGGCGCCCGGGTGGTGGCGCTGCGGAGTCGGGCGATCGTCGCGTTGTCCGGGCGCGGTGGGATGGCCTCGGTGGCGCTGGCCGAGTCGGACGTCCGCGCGCGGATCGGCGCGTGGGACGGGCGGATCTCGGTCGCGGCCGTGAACGGTCCGGGGCAGGTGGTGGTCTCCGGAGAGCCGGACGCGCTGGAGGAGCTGGTCGCGGCGGTGACGGCCGAGGGTGGCCGGGCCCGCCTGATTCCGGTGGACTACGCGTCGCACTCGGCCCAGGTGGAGCAGATCCGGGCACACATCACCGAGGATCTGGCGGCGATCGCGCCGGCGTCCGGGTCGGTGCCGCTGTGGTCGACGGTGACCGGCGACTGGTTGGACACGACCGGGATGGACGGCGCGTACTGGGCGACCAACCTGCGTGAGACGGTCCGGTTCGAGGAGGCGACCCGGGGGTTGGCGGCATCCGGGCACGGGGTGTTCGTCGAGGTGAGCCCGCATCCGGTGCTGACCGCCGCGATCGAGGCGACGCTGGAGGACGCGGGTCGGGAAAGTCCGGTCGTGGTCGGCACGTTGCGCCGCGACCAGGGCGGCGCGCAGCGCCTGTACACCTCGCTCGCCGAGTTGTGGGTGCGTGGGGTGTCCGTCGACTGGGGCACGGCCTTCGCCGAACACCAACCCAGCCGCGTCGACTTGCCCACCTACGCGTTCCAGCGCAAGCGCTACTGGCGGCAGATTCCGGCCGATCCGACGGCCGGGCCCGCGTCGCTGGGCCTGCGCCCGGTCGAACACCCGCTCCTGGGCGCTGCCGTGCGTGCCGGCGACGGCGACGACGTGTTGCTGACCGGGCGGATCTCGGTGCGTTCGCATCCGTGGCTGGCCGACCACGCGGTGCGCGACACGGTGTTGTTGCCGGCGTCCGCCTTCCTGGAACTCGCGCTGCGGGCCGGTGACGAGGTGGGCCTGGGCACGGTTGACGAACTCGTGATCGAGGCGCCGCTGATCCTGACCGACCCGGACACGGCCGTGCACCTTCAGGTCGCGGTGGGCGCGGCGGCCGAGGACGGGCGGCGCCGGTTCGCGGTGTTCTCGCGGGCCGAGGACGCGCCGGACGACGCGGACTGGGCCCGGCACGCGGGCGGCTTCCTGGCGCCGGAGACGGCCGAGGTCGACGCCGGGACGGACGCCGCGTTCGCCTTCGGCGACTGGCCGCCCGTCGACGGGGTCGAGGTCCCGGTTGAGGACGCCTACGACGTGCTCGTCGCCGCAGGGATCGACTACGGCCCGGTCTTCCAGGGCCTACAGGCCGCGTGGCGCGGCGAGGACGCCCTGTTCGCCGACGTCGCGCTGGCCCCGGAGCAGGCCGAGGACGCACCGCGGTTCGGCGTGCATCCGGCGCTGCTGGACGCGGCGCTGCACATCGCGGTGGTCGAGGCCGTGCGGCGGGCCGCGGCCGCCGGTGAGCAGGCCGGGACGAGCCTGGCCTACGCCTGGAGCGGTGTGCGGCTGCACGCGACCGGCGCGGTGCGGCTGCGGGTGCGACTCGCGTTCGCCGGTCCGGACGCGGTCTCCCTGGAGGCCGCGGACGAGCGGGGCGCGCCGGTGTTGTCGGTCGGGTCGCTGATCTCCCGCCCGGTGCCCGGCGGCCTGCCGGCCGGCGGCGGCACCCGGTCGCGGGCCTCGGCGGATGCGGACGTACCCGGCTCGGCAGCCGTACGGCGCACCCGGCGGGCGGTGCGCTCGGCGCCGGCGAGCACCGCATCGGCGTTCGCGCAGCGGCTCGCGGCGGGGTCCGAGGGGGAGCGGGTCGAGATCCTGGTGGATCTGGTGCGTGCCGAACTGGGCGTCGTGCTCGGCCACGCGGACGACGAATCGGTGGACGCCGAACAGGCGTTCCTCGAGGTCGGCCTGGACTCGCTGACCGCCGTGGAACTGCGCAACCGGCTGTCCGCGGCGACCGGTCTCCGGCTGCCCGCCACGGTCACGATCGCGCACCCCACCCCGCGCGGCCTCGCCCTGCATCTGGACGCCGAACTGGCCGAACAGGGCACGTCCCCGGCGCCGGCGCCGGCTTCGGATGCCGCGCCCACCGAGGTGGCCAAGGGCGCGCTGGCCTCCTTCTACGTCCAGCTCTGCGCGGCCGGCAAGTACAACACCGCGGCCGAGGTGATCATGGCCTCGGCGGGCCTGCGTCCGTCCTTCCCGCCGGCCGAGCGCGACCGGCACGCCAAGCCGGTGCTGCGGTTGGCCACCGGCGACACGGGGCCCGCCATCGTGTGCTTCCCGTCGGTGAGCGCGATCTCCGGACCGCACGAATACGCCCGGTTCGGGCAGGTGTTCCAGGGCGAGCGGGACGTGTTCGTGCTCCGGACACCGGGCTTCGCGGCGGAGGAGTCGCTGCCCGAGCACGCCGACACCCTGATCCAGATTCATCTGGAGAGTGTGCGGGCGGCCGTGGGCGAGCGGCCGTTCATCGTGGTGGGGCGTTCGATGGGCGGTTGCATCGCGCACGAGGTGACCCGCCGATTGGAGGCCGAGGGGGTGCGCCCGGTCGGACTGGGACTGATCGACACGTTCCCGATCGACACCGCGCTGGTCCCGGGCATGGACTGGTGGCTGCCCGCGATGATCGAGGGCATGCTCGGCCGGGTCGCGCAGTACGACATGACCCTGAACGACACCAACCTCACCACGATGGGCCGGTATCAGCGGCTGTTCGCCGATTGGAAGCCGCAGCCGATCGCGACCCCGACCCTGGTCGCCCAGGCGCAGACCCCGGTACGGGGCACGGTGATCGATCCCGAGGGCCGGTGGGACTGGCGGGCGTACTGGCCGCTGCCGCACGACCTGATCGGGATCACCGGTGACCACTTCACCGTGCTGGAGGACCACGCCGACCTGACGGCGGCGACGATCGTGGACTGGGCGGCCGGTCTGCCCGGCTGACCGCTCCACCACCACGGCACGTCGCGAGCACAACACCACTTCGAGGCTGGGAAATTCATGACGAAGGTACTGTCCCCGGTGGATCTCGCCGAGATCCACCGCACACTCGCGCTGTTCGCGCACGTCTTCGACAACGGGGACGTGGCCGGGCTCGATCTCGTGTTCACCGAGGACGTCGTGGTCGAGATCGGCGTCGGCGCGCCGCGATCCTTCCGGGGCATCGCCGAGTTCGCCGAGTACACCCGGGGCAAGAGCGCGGCGACGCCGGACCACCACACGCTCAACACCACCGTCGAGGTGGACGGGCACGGGCAGGTCCAGGCCCGCAGCCGGTACATCGGGATCAACCCGGCGGGCCGGCTGACCGGCGGCGAGTTCCTGGACATCCTGCGGGAGACTCCGCACGGCTGGCGGATCGCCTACCGACTGAGCCTGCCGCGCGCCCCCCGGCAGGCCGGCGCGGGCGTGCCCAAGGCGGAATTCCCGCTTCCGGTACGGCTTTCCGAGGTGGTCGCACCGTGACCGCCGGCGCGGCGAGGCTGACCGCCGAGGACGTCGCGGGCATCCACGACACCCTCGCGCTGTTCGCACACGTCTTCGACAACGACGACATCGGCGAGCTGGACCGGGTGTTCACCGACGACGCGGTGATCGAGAACACCATCGGCAATGGCTACACGATCGACGGCCTGGCCTCGGCCCGGCAGTTCACCGGTCGACGCAGCCCGGACACACCCGACCACCAGACGCTGGACACGGTGCTGTTGGTGGACGCGGGCGGCACGGTGCGGGCCCGCAGCCGGTACATCGCCACGCTGACCGACGGCGAGGTGCACGGCGGGGACTACTACGACATCCTCGAACGCACGCCGCGGGGCTGGCGGATCAAGTACCGGGTCTCGGTGCCCCGGCATCCGATCCTGGACCGGATCGACCTGCCGGAGGAGTTCGCCCGGGCGTGGCGGCCCACGGCGGACAACGTGGTGCGCTTCGCCCGGGAGTGAGAAACGCGCGGATCGGGGCGCGGCCGACGGCCCGCCCCGATCCGTGGAACGCGGTGGGGGACTGCGGACACGCCCTAGCGGGCCACCGCGATCGTGGTCAGTGCGATGCCCGCGTCGACCTGCCAGCGACCGGCGAACCCGTCCAGCGGTCGGTCCTCGATCAACAGCCGGGCGGCGAACGTGCCGGCCACCGGATCGAATTCGACCTCGGCCTCGGCGAAGTCCAACCACCGTTCGGTGAGCGGGAACCACGCCTTGTAGACCGACTCCTTGGCGCTGAACAACAGCCGATCCCAGGCGATCTCGGGTCGAGCGGCGGCCAGGTCGAGCAGGTGCTTGCGCTCGGTCTCGGACGAGACGGTCGTCAACACCCCCTCGGGCAGCGGCAGTGCCGGTTCGGCGTCGATGCCCAGGGTGAGCAGCACGGCCCGATCGGCGACGGCCGCGGCACGGTACCCGGCGCAGTGCGTCATGCTGCCGACCACGCCCGCCGGCCACCCGGGCGCGCCGCGCAACCCCGGCAGCAGCGGTGCGGCGGGGACACCCATCCGGGCCAACGCGCGGCGAGCGCAGCGCCGTACGGTGGTGAACTCGCGGCGGCGCTTGTCCACCGCCTTGGCGAGCAGCGCCTCCTCGGCCGGGAACAGCGGCGGCCCGTCGGGGTCGTCGAAGGACTCCTCGGCGAACACCTCGGGCGGCAGCACGCGGGCGATCAGCGTCCGGTCGACGGGACGCGCGGCGGTCATCGGGCGCCCGCCTGTTGGTCCGTACGGGAGGTGTCGGCGGTCTCGGCGGGCACGATCCGGCGCGGGATCGGCCGGCGCAGCCCGTTCTTGCGCTCGCGCGGATAGCCGAGCGAGACCTCCTCGAAGCGCACCCCGTCGTACCACGTGGTGCGCGGGATGTGCAGGTGGCCGTAGACGACGGCGGCGGTCGGGAAGCGGCGATGCCAGTCGGCGGTGAGGTCGGTGCCGCACCACTGCGCGAACTCCGGGTACCACAACACGTCCGTGGGCTGCCGGACCAGCGGGAAGTGATTGACCAGCAACAGCGGCGCGTCCGGATCGGCCGCCGCCGCGAGTCGGCCCTCGCTGTACGCCACCCGGGCCCGGCACCACTCGCCTCGGGTCGGATAGGGGTCGGGGTGCAGCATGAACTCGTCGCTGCACACCACGCCCGCGGCGTACGCGGCGTCCAGCGCCTCCTGCTGTGTGGTCGTGCCGGGCGGGCGCCAGGTGTAGTCGTAGAGCACGAACAACGGTGCCACGGTGACCCGACCGCCCGGACCGTCCCAGACCGGGAACGGGTCCTCGGGGGTGAGCACGCCCAACTCCCGGCACATCGCCACCAGATGGCGGTAGCGCCGCTCGCCGCGCAGTTGCACCGGATCATCCGGTGTGGACCACAACTCGTGGTTTCCCGGGACCCACACCACGCGCGCGAAACGCTCGGCGAGCAGCCGAAGGGTCGCTTGGGTCTCCTCGATGTGCTCGGCCACGTCACCCGCGACCAGGATCCAGTCCTCGTCGGTTCCGGGCCGGATGCCCTCGACGAGTACGCGGTTGGACGGGATCGCGGAATGCAGGTCGCTGACTGCGTACAGCGCGCGCTCGGGCAAACGGGCAGTGCTCATCGATCGACCATAAGCGGGTTCGCGGTGCGCTGGGAAGGCCGACACGGCGTGGTCCGACCCGCACGCAAGTCCCGCGCAAGGTCGCGTAGGGGTCGGTCAGGGGTACGCCACACGCCCGGCGTATGTCACCGTCGTCAGGAAGCAAGACCGGACCGCCGGAGAGCGCAAGACCCGACCGTCAAAGAGAGGGAAGAGCCGTTGCGGTACGAGATTCTCGGCCCCGTGCGGATCGTCGACGGCCATGAGCCGCGCACGATCGCGGCGCCCAAGCCGGAGACCCTCCTGGCCGCCCTGCTCGCGCGGCGGGGCCAATTGCTGACCGTCGAGCAGATCGTGGCCGAGATCTGGCCCGACGCCGGACCGCAGCGGGCCAAGTCCACGGTGCACGTGTACGTTTCCCGGCTGCGGGCGATGCTCGGCGCCCAGGGGCCCGCGCGGCACGGCCCGTTGGCCACCTGCGCGGGCGGCTACGTGCTGCACGCGGGACCGGACCGGCTGGACGCGGACGCGTTCCACGGCCTGGTCGACCGAGGCCGGGCGGGACTGTGCGCCGGGCGGCGGCACGAGGCGGCGGAGACCTTCACGAGCGCGCTCGACCTGTGGCGGGGGCCCGCGTACGCGGGCGTCGCCCAGGGGCCGATCGTGCGCGCGCACGCCGCGCGGCTGGACGCGTCCCGGCTGGAGTGCCTGGAAATGCTGATCGAGGCCAACCTCGCGCTCGGCCGCTATCGGGAGAGCGTCGCGCGGCTGTACGCGCTGACCGCCGAGTATCCGCTGCACGAGAACTTCGCCCGGCACCTGATGGTCGCGCTCAACCACTGCGGCCGGCGCGGCGACGCGCTCGCGGTGTACCAGGGCACGCGGGGAGCGCTGCGCGAGGTCCTGGGCCTGGAGCCGTCCCGGGCGTTGCGCGAGGTACAGCACGCGGTGCTCACCGGGGTGGAGCCGCGGGGCACGCGGACCGACTCGCTCGCCGGGTAGCCGGCCGGCACCGTGCAGCGATGATCAACAGCGACGATCGGGAAGGAACCCGTCACATGACTACCGCCTCCGCCGTCTCGGATGCCTGGATCCGCCGATTCCATCCGGCCGCGAAACCGCTGCCGCGCCTGGTCGCCCTGCCGCACGCGGGTGGATCGGCGAGCTTCTGGTTTCCGCTGTCGGCGGCGCTCGAGGGTCGGGCCGAGGTGCTCGGCGTGCAGTACCCGGGGCGCCAGGATCGGCGCGCCGAACCGCTCATCGACGACATCGACACCCTGGCGGACCGGATTACCGAGGCCCTGGATCCGTGGCTGGACGAGCGGAGTCCGCTGATCCTGTTCGGCCACAGCATGGGCGCGATCCTCGGCTACGAGGTGGCCCGCCGGTTGCGGGTGCCGCCCGCCGCGCTGATCGCCTCCGGCCGCCGGGCCCCGGACCGGGGGCGCGACGAGCGGCTCCACCTCCTGGACGACGCGGGGCTGGCCGCCGAACTGCGCTCGATGAGCGGCACGGACGCGAGCATCCTGGCGGACGAGGAGGTGCTGCGCATGGTGCTGCCCGCACTGCGCGCCGACTACCGCGCGATCGAGACGTACAAGTGCGCTTCCGCGAACCCGCTGGAGTGCCCGATCACGGTGCTGATCGGAGACAGCGACCCGAAGGTCACCCTCGACGAGGCGATGTCCTGGCGCGAACACACGATCGGCACATTCGCCCTGCACACCTTTTCCGGAGGTCACTTCTACCTGACCGATCACCAGGCTGAGGTCACCGCGCGCATCGCCGCCGCGGTCGCGGCGGTGACGGGCCGCTCCCGGGCCTGAGCGACCCGGAGTGCCCCCGTCGGCGGACCGCCGCCCGAGGCGCTCGCTCGAATGGCTCCCGGTCTCGACCGGCGTACCGGTCCGGGACACGGGGGCCGACGAGCGCTGGATCGAACGCGTGTACGAAACACGGTGCACGCTCCGCCGGCGGCGGCGATGCGGCCCGCCGATGATCGAGGCATGGCCGGTCAGGATCAAGTTCACGCCGTACTGCCCGAGATTCAGCCGATGCTGGCCACCGCCGCGCCGCTGCCCGGGGCGGGCTACGACCTCGACTGGGGCTTCGAGGTCAACTGGGACGGCGCCCGCACGGTGGCGTACTGCGCGGGGGACCGGACCGTACGGCTGGTCTCGAGCGAGGGCGAGGACGTCACCCGCACCTATCCCGAGCTGGCCGGCCTCGGCGAGCAGCACGGACAGCGGCAGGCCGTGCTCGACGGCGAGATCGTGGTGCTCGACGATCGCGGGCGCCCCGACCTCGAACTGCTCCGACGGCGGATGGGCGTGGTGAACCCGCGCAAGGTGGCCCGGCTGACCATGGACGCGCCGGTGCACCTGATGCTCTTCGACGTGATGTACCTGGACGGCCGCTCGCTGCTGCCCACCCCGTACCGCGAGCGCCGGATGCTCCTGGAGAGCCTGGACCTGGCCGGCCCCCGGTGGTCCACGCCCGAATGGAGCGAGGGCGACGTGCAGCACGCGTGGGCGACGAGCCTGCACCACGGGTACGAGGGCATCGTGGGCAAACGGCTGGCCTCGGACTACCAGCCCGGGCGCCGCTCCCCGGACTGGATCAAGGCCAAGCACATCGAGACGCACGACGTGGTCATCGGCGGCTGGGTCGAGGGCCGAGGCGACCTGCGCGGCCTCCCGGGCAGCCTGCTCGTGGGCGTCGACGCACCGGACGGGCTGCGCTTCGTCGGCACGGTGGAGGACGGTCTGACCGCCGCCGAGCGCGGCGAACTCGGCGAATATCTGGGCGCGTTGACCCGTGCCGACTCGCCCTTCGCCGGATTCGCCGACATCCCCGGCGCGCAGTGGGTCGAACCCCGCCTGGTCGCCGAGGTCACCGTCTCCGGCTGGACCACCGCCGGCCGACTCCGCCACCCGACCTGGCAACGGCTGCGCCCGGACCTGACCCGTCGCTGAGGCGCGGCCTGGATATTCCCGCGAGAACGCCGAGCGGCCGGCCGGTGAACATTGCCGGGGTCGGCGGTCGGGGCCGAAATCCGCCTATGCAGGGGTGATTTCGGCACGGGACGATGAGGGACCCCATCCGAGCACCAAGGGCGACGACTGCGGAAGATCCGGACCGCGAACGGGCGTTCCGGCTCGGCATCCCGACGGGTCATCGGGTTCGGACAGCGCAACTTCCGTCGATGCCTCCGCCGACGTCCCCACGTCCGCCGAGGAGTCCACTCGTGCTCTCGCTGCCTCGCACCCTGTCCGCGACGGTCGTGGCCGTCACCGTCGCCGCCGGGACCGCATTCGTCACGCCGACCGCCCATGCCGCCTCCGCGTCGAACTACGCGGCCCTGGGCGACTCGTACAGCGCCGGTGTCGGCGCGGGCAACTACCTGCCCGACAGCGGCGCCTGCAAGCGCAGCGCCAACTCCTACCCGGCCCTGTGGAACAACAGCCACCCGGGCGGCGGCTTCGCCTTCGTCGCCTGCTCCGGCGCCAAGACCGCCGACGTCCGCGCGGGCCAACTGTCCGTGCTGAACTCCGCGACCACCCTGGTGACCATCAGCATCGGCGGCAACGACGCCGGGTTCGTCGACACCGTCAAGTCCTGCGTGCTGGGCTCGGACAACGACTGCTCGGTCGCCGTGGACAAGGCGAAGACCTACGCGACGACGAAGCTCCCCGCCGACCTGGACGCCACGTACGCGCAGATCCACAACCGCGCGCCCAACGCGCGGCTGGTTGTGCTCGGTTACCCGCGCCTGTTCGAACTCGGCGGGTGCTTCCTGGGCATGAGCACCTACAAGCGCACCATCCTCAACCAGGCCGCCGACACCCTGGCCGACATCACCCGAGGGCGGGCCGGCGCGGCGAACGCCGACTACGCCGATGTGCGCAACCGCTTCGCCGGACACGGCGTATGCGGCTCGAACCCCTGGATCAACGGCATCAAGCTGCCCATCGACGAGTCCTACCACCCCAACGGCGCGGGCCAGAGCCAGGGCTACCTGCCCGCACTCCAGGCCACCGTCGGGGCGACCGTCGGAGCGCGCCCCTAGCGCGCCGCGTTCTTCGCGGGCATCGGCCTACTCCTTCGCGGCCCGGGCGAACTGCCGGGCGATGACCATGCGTTGGATCTGGTTGGTGCCCTCGAAGATCTGCATGATTTTGGCCTCGCGCATGTAGCGCTCGACCGGGAACTCGCGGGTGTAGCCGCATCCGCCGAACACCTGGACCGCGTCCGTGGTGACCTTCATCGCCGCGTCGGTGGCGACCAGCTTCGCGACGCTGGCCTGGCGACTGTACGGACGGCCCAGGTCGCGGCGGCGGGCCGCGTCCAGGTAGGTCGCGCGTGCGGAGTCGACGGCGGCGGCCATGTCGGCGAGCAGGAAGCCCAGACCCTGGTGGTCGACGATCCGACGGCCGAACGTGGTGCGTTCGTTGGCGTACTCGACCGCGGCGTCCAACGCGGCCTGGGCCAATCCCGTCGCGCACGCAGCGATGCCCAACCGGCCCGAGTCCAGCGCGCTCAACGCGATCGCCAACCCCTGGCCCTCGGCCCCGATCAGGCGGTCCCGGTCCAGGATCGCGCCGTCCCAGAACGCGTTGGTCGTGGGCACCGCGTTCAGGCCCATCTTCTCCTCGGGCCGACCGAATTCCAGCCCCTCGGCCGCGCCCGGCGCCAGGAAGCACGAGATGCCCCGACTGCCCTCGCCGGTCCGGGCGAACAGAGCGTAGAAGTCAGCCTTTCCGCCGTGCGTGATCCACGCCTTGGTGCCGTTGATCCGATACCCGTCGGCGACCGGGCGCGCCTTGCAGACGATCGCGGCCGCGTCCGAGCCCGCGTGCGGTTCGGACAGGCTGTACCCGCCGATCAACCGGCCCTCCAGCATCCGCGGCAACCACCGCTCGCGCTGCTCGGGCGTGCCGTAGGTGGCCACCGGGAAGCAGGCCAGCGTGTGCACGCTGGTGGCGACCGCCACCGCCGCCCAGCGCGCGGCCAGTTCCTCCAGGACCTGGAGGTAGACCTCGTAGGGCTGGCCGCTGCCGCCGTCCTCCTCGGCGTACGGCAGACCCAGCAGGCCCACCTCGCCCAGGATGCCGAACAACCCCTCGGGGTAGGTCTCGTCACGTTCGTAGCGCGCGGCGATGGGTGCCAGCTCGCGATCCGCGACGGTACGGGTGAGATCGAGCAGGTCCTCGGCGTCCCGAGTGGGCAGGAGGCGGTCGACGGTCACGGCTGCTCCGGAAGTCGAGGGTGTCGGGGGTGTCGGGGGTGTCGGGGGAGGGAAGGCCGGCCCCGAGGGGCCGGCCGAGGCGGGAAGCGGTTCAGCCGGCCCAGACGAGCGCGGGGTCGGCGGCCCCGTCGACCGGGGCGGGCGCGGTCAGTTCGGCCAGCGCGGTGCGCGCCGCCGTGCGGTACTCGGCGACCCGGGCGAGCTTGATCTCCTCGTAGCCGCGGATCGACTCGGGCAGCGCGACCAGCGCCACCACCGCGTCCACGTTGGCGGCGGACAGCTCGCGCAGCGCGGCCCGGACCAGGTTCCGGTACTGCGGCACCAGTTCGCGCTCGACCCGACGCACCTCGGCGTAGCCGAACACGTCCAGGCGGGTCCCGCGCAGGCCGCGCGCGGCGCGCAGGGCCCGGAAGGCCGGCACCGCCGTGCGGCGCAGCCGGATCTTGCGCTTCATCCCCAGGTAGCGCAGCACCGGCGGGTGCAGCAGCACCGAGACCGCCGCGTCCGGGCCGAACTCGGCGTCCCGACGGGCCTGTTCGACCGGGTCCAGGTGCAGGCGGGCCACCTCGTACTCGTCCTTGTAGGCCATCAGGTGGTGCAGTGCCCGCGCGTACGCCACCGCGACGCGCTCACCCGCCGGCGCGCCGGCCCGCTCGATCGCCAGGGTCCGGACCGCGCGCACGTCGTCGGCGTACCGGCGGGCGTAGGCCGCGTCCTGGTAGCCCGTCAGGTCGGCGATCCGGGTGCCCAGCACCTCGCGCAGCTCGGCCTCGCCGCCCGAGCCGTCGGCCAGCGCGGCCGAGGCCGCGTCGACCTCGACCACCGCGCGCGGCGGCGCCTCGACGGCGGCGGCCAGTACCGCGGCCGGGTCCACGGCCATCGCCCGACCCCAGCGGAACGCCGCCAGGTTCTTGTCCACGGCCGCGCCGTTGAGGGTGATCGCCCGCTCGATCGCACTCGCGCTCAGCGGCAGGCAGCCGTGCTGGAACGCGGCGCCGATCAGGATCATGTTGGCCGGCATGTGGTCGGCGAACAGCGCCTCGGACAGGCCCAGCGCGTCCAGGTACAGGTTCTCGGCGCGCCTGGTCGCCGCGTCGATGCGCTCCAGCGTCTCGGTCGGTGAACCGGGCAGCGCGATCTGGTTGGTGACCATCGCGGCGGTCGGCACGATCGCGGTGTTGACCACGGCGACGGTGCGCTCCGGGTCGGCGGTGGCCAGGTTGCTCGCGGCCGCCGTGCCGAGCAGGTCGAAGCCGATCAGCACGTCCGCGCCGGCCCGCGAGGCGCGCAGCGCGCCGTCGATCGGCCGGTTCGAGATGCGCAGGTCGGACACCACCGGGCCGCCCTTCTGGGCCAGGCCGGTCTGCTCGAGGCCGGCCGCGTACAGCCCGTCCAGGTGGGCTGCCATCTGCAGGATCGAGGACACGGTCACCACGCCGGTGCCACCGATCCCGGGCATCCGCACCAGCAGGTCGGCGTCGGTGACCCGACGCGCGGGCAGCGCCGGTTCCAGCGGCAGGGCAGGTATGCTCCGGGCCTTGCGGGTGCCCGGCTCGACCAGCAGGAAGGACGGGCAGTCGCCGTTCAGGCAACTGAAGTCCGAGTTGCACGAGCCCTGGTGGATGTGCGTCTTGCGGCCGAACTCGGTGTCCACCGGCTGCACCGACAGGCACGAGGACTTGTCCCCGCAGTCGCCGCAGCCCTCGCACACCCGCTCGTTGACGACCACCTTCTCGGCCGGGGTCGGCAACTGCCCACGCTTGCGCAGCCGGCGCTCCTCGGCCGCGCACCGGTCGTCGTGGATCAGCACAGTGACGCCATCGAGGGCGGCCAACTCACGCTCGACATCGGAGAGTTCGTCACGGTGGCGGACAGTGGCGATCGGGTCGAGCCGAACTCCGCGGTAGCCGCGCGGGTCGTCGGTGGTGACCACCACCCGGCGCACCCCCTCGACCGCGAGCCAGCGGGTCAACGCCGGTACGTCCAGCCGCCCTTCGGCCTTCTGGCCGCCGGTCATCGCGACCGCGTCGTTGTACAGCAGCTTGTAGGTCATCTTGGCGCCGGCCGCGACGGCGGCCCGGATCGCCAGCGACCCGGAGTGGTGGAAGGTGCCGTCGCCGAGGTTCTGCACGAAGTGCTTGTCGTCGGTGAACGGCATCAGGCCGATCCACTGCGCGCCCTCGCCGCCCATCTGGGTCAGCCCGAGCTGATGCCCTCGGCCCTTGCCGTCCAGCGCGATCATCACGTGGCAGCCGATGCCGACGCCGACCAGGGTGTCGTCGGCGGTGCGGGTGGAGGCGTTGTGCGGACAACCGGAACAGAAGTACGGGGTGCGCGAGGCCAACATCGGCAGCGCGATCCGCGACGGGCGCCGGGGGGCGAGGGTGGCCAGGTACGCGGTCGCGGACGCGGGCAGCCGCTCGACGCCGATGCGCGCGGCGATGGCCCGGGCCACGTCGTCCGCGCCGAGCGTGCCACGCGCGGTGAGCAGCGGGCGACCGGTGTCGTCCCGGCGACCGACGATGCGCGGCGCGTCCGGGCGACGGTACAGCGCCTCCTTGAGGCGGGCCTCCAGGAACGGCACCTTGTCCTCGACGACCAGCACCTCGTCCAGGCCGTCGGTGAGTTCGGCCAGTTCGGCGTCGTCCAGCGGGAACGGCATGCCGATCCGGATCAGCCGGACGCCGAGTGTGTCGTCCCCGTCCAGGCCGAGGTCGGCGAGCGCGCGGCGGACCACCGAGAACGACACGCCCGCGGCGAGGATGCCGAGGCGGGCGTCGGGGGCGTCCCGCTCGATCCGGTTGAGCCGGTGCTCCCGGGCGTAGGCGCGGGCCAGGTCGAGCCGACGGGTGATCAGGTCGTGCTCGGCGTCGAGCGCGGCCGGGCCGACCAGGGTGGGCAGCGTGCCGCGCTTGGTCGCCGCCGGGACCGGGATGCCCTTGCCCCACGCGGACACGTCCACCGTGGTCGACGCGTCGGCGATGTCGGCGACGATCTTCAGGCCGGTCCACAGGCCGCACGCGCGGGACATGGCCACCGCGTGCAGGCCGAACTCGACGATCTCGCCGACCGTGCCGGGTGCGAGCAGCGGCATCGACAGGCTTTCCATCATCGGCTCGCACGAGCTGGGCACCGTCGACGACTTGCTGCCCGGGTCGTCGCCGATCCACGCGACGGCGCCGCCGAGCGGGGCGGTACCGGCCATCGTCGCGTGCCGGATCGCGTCCGCGGCCCGGTCCAGGCCCGGGTTCTTGCCGTACCAGAATCCGGTCACGCCGGCGTACCGGGCGCCCGGGGTCTGGTCGACGAGCTGCGTCCCGGCGACCGCGGTCGCGGCCAGTTCCTCGTTCAACCCCGCCTGGAACACCACGCCGGCCGGGTCCAGCCAGCGCTTGGCGCGACCCATCTCCAGGTCCACGCCACCCAGCGGCGAACCCTGGTAACCGCTGACGAAGACCCGGGTGTCCAGGCCGCGCGCGATGTCCAGACGGCGCTGTTCCAGGGTCAGTCGGATCAGCGCCTGCACACCCGAGATCAGCACGCGGCCCTGCTCGGCGGTGTACTTGTCGTCCAGGGAGACATCCGGGAAGGACGTGGGCGCGTCCTGCGCCACCGGGACCGGAAGCGAAGGCGAAGCCTGATCTGTGCGCACGGAAGCCTCCGTCGTAGCCGGATGGGTGTGGCGGCTGGGGGTGGGGTGGGGTGCGGTAAGCACACCAACGGCGCCTCCAGGACGCAAGTACCTTGCGAGATTTAGGGCCGAAGACGCAAAGATCTTGCCGGGCGGTGATTGCTCGGTCGATTTGTTTGCGTGTGAAGCGCGTCACCGAGGGGGTCGGGAGGGGACCCGGGTCGTTCGCGCGGTGCCGTCCAGGGGTAGCCGAACACACCAGGGGCACGACGAAACACGACGAGATGTGGGATGAGGGGCGGTGCGGCTGGAATGGGTGATTCGCAGGCGCGTGAACCGGGCGTGCGCGAGCCGGGAGGGCGTGCACCGGGAGTGGGCGAGCCGGACGTGCGCGAACTGCGCGAGATCGACGAGTTTCGCGACGTCGAGCACCTGTACGGCGGGATCTGGCCGGCCGTGCCGGGGCAGGGCCTCCCGGTGACCGTCGAGTTGATGCGGGCGCTTACGTACGCCGGGAACTACGTCGCCGGGGCGTATCGGGGCGGTCGAATGGTCGGTGCGACGGTCGCCTTCCTGGGCGCGCCGATCGGCGAGACGCTGCACTCGCACGTCACCGGCGCGCTGGCCGGGAGCGGTGCGGGCTTCGCGCTCAAGACGCACCAGCGCGGCTGGGCCCTCGCGCGCGGGCTGCGCCGGATCACCTGGACCTACGACCCGCTGATCCGTCGCAACGCCCACTTCAACGTGACCAAGCTGGGCGCGCGTCCGGTGTCCTACCTGCCGGACTTCTACGGCGACATGATGGACACCGTCAACAGCGGTGACGAGAGCGACCGGCTCCTGGTGTCCTGGGAGCTGAACGATCCGAGGGTACGAGCGGCCGTGCGCCACGAGTGGACCCCGCCCCCGCCGCCCCCGAACGCCGAGTCGGCCCTGACGATACGGGCCGGCCGACCGGCTCCGACCGGCACGAACGCCGAGACGGTACTGATCGCGGTCCCCCCGGACATCGAATCCCTCCGCCGCACCGACCCGACCACGTCCCGAGCCTGGCGCACAGCCCTGCGGGACACCCTGGGCGTCCTCCTCGACCACGGAGCCACGGTGCTGAGCTTCGACCGGGACGCGGGTTATGTGGTGTCGCGCTCGCGGCAGGAGTGACCAGGCCACGCCCCCGCGGGCGACGGATTGACCGGCGAGGGCGTACCGGTTCGGGCGTCGAGAGCTCGCTCTCGCCCGCCGCAGAGGCGGGATCTGCCCGAATTCGGGCAGATTCTTGCCGTCCGGACGGGTCGGGTCCAGGATCGGAGGGTGGCTGACGGCGAATTGGTGGAGCGCATCGCGGCGACGACGGGGCTCTCTCCTTCGGAGGCGGCGCGGATCGTCGACGACGTGCTGGCCTGGTACCGCGAGCCGGTCGAGGACTACGTCCGGCGCCGGCATCGGCACCACAAGGTCTACGGCAAGCGCAACGCGCAGATCTACCGCCTGATCGCCGCGGAACTCGGCGATCGCCTCGTCGCGCCACCCGAGTTGACCGAGCGTCAACTGCGGCGCGTCATCTACGGCTGAGCCGACGGGTTCCGCCGGCCGACCGGGTTCCCCGGCTCGACCGGGTCGTTTCGGCCGACCCGTTCGCCGGCGACCCGCGACGTGCCCGACGGACCGACCTCCGACCCTTCGACCGCCCGGCGCGGCCGAACGGACCGACCTGCCAAGAGCAAGGAGCGCAGCAGCATGTGCGGAATCGTGGGTTACATCGGCGCGCAGCAGGCCGCCCCCATCCTGCTCGAAGGACTCGCCCGGCTGGAGTACCGAGGCTACGACTCGGCCGGCATCGCGGTGCTGGGCTCGCGCGGCGCGGCCAAGGTGGTGCGTCGGGTGGGCCGCGTCCACGCGCTCGCGGCCGCCGTGCCGGCCAAGACCTCGGGCCGGGTCGGCATCGGACACACCCGCTGGGCCACCCACGGCGTGCCCTCGGAGACCAACGCGCATCCGCACGCTTCGGCGGACGGCCGGATCCAGGTCGTGCACAACGGGATCATCGACAACGCGGCGGCGTTGCGGGCCCGACTCACCGCGGAGGGGGTCGAACTGGCTTCCGACACCGACACCGAGGCGCTGGCGCACCTGATCGCCCGGGCGAACGAGGACACCCTGGAGGCGGCCGTGGTGGCCGCGCTCGCGCAGGTGACCGGGACGTACGCGATCGCCGTCGTGGACGCGGCGACCCCGGACCGGATCGTGGTGGCCCGGAACGGCTCGCCGCTGGTGATCGGGGTCGGCGAGCGGGAGATGTTCGTCGCGAGCGACGCCGCGGCCCTGGTCCGGCACACCAGTTCGGTCGTGCACCTGGAGGACGGCGAGTTGGCGAGCGTCACCGCGACCGGCTTCCGCACCTTCACCCGTGAGCACGAGGACGTCGCCAAGACGCCCACCACGGTCGAGCTCACCGTCGAGGAACTCGAACTCGCGGGCCACGAGCACTTCATGCACAAGGAGATCCACGAACAGCCCTCCTCCGTGGAGCGCATGCTGGGCGGGCGGCTCGACGACCGGTTCGGCTCGGCCCGGCTGGACGGACTGCGGATGGAGTTGCGCGAACTGCGCGGGTTCCGTCGGGTCAAGGTGCTCGGGTGCGGATCGGCCTACTACGTGGGCCAGTTGGGCGCCGGGCTGATCGAGGACCTGGCCCGGGTGCCGGCCGACGCCGAACCGGCCTCGGAGTTCCGCTACCGCAATCCGGTGATCGAGCCGGACACGCTGTACGTCGCGGTCAGCCAGTCCGGCGAGACCGCCGACACGTTGTTCGCGGTGCGCGAGATCCAGCGCAAGGGTGGTCGGGTGGTCGGCCTGGTCAACGTGGTCGGCTCGTCCATCGCGCGGCAGTGCGACGGCGGCATCTACCTGCACGCGGGGCCCGAGGTCTCGGTGGCCTCGACCAAGGCGCTGACCCACATGTCGGTGGGCTTCGCGCTGTTGGCGCTGGCGCTCGGTCGGGTGCACGACCTGTCGCACGCGGACGGCGCGCGGATCCTGGCCGGCCTTCAGGCGCTGCCCGGCCAGATCGCCGAGATCCTGGCCGACGAGCAGACCATCGCCGAAGCGGGGCGGCGGCTCGCGCACGCGCGCAGCCTGTTCTTCATCGGCCGGGTGCGGGGCTTCCCGGTCGCGCGGGAGGCGGCGCAGAAGTTCAAGGAGATCACCTACCGGCACGCCGAGGCGTACCCGAGCAGCGAGCTCAAGCACGGTCCGCTCGCGCTGATCGACGCCGACCTGCCGACGGTGGCGATCATCCCGGACGACGGCCTGGTCGGCCGCAATCTCGCGGCGGCACACGAGATCCGCGCGCGCGGCGGCCGGCTGACCGTGATCACCCACCCGGGAGTGGACCTCGGCGACCTCGAAGCCGACCGGATCGACATCCCGCGCAACGAACCCGAACTCGACCCGATCCTGCTGACGATCCCCACTCAACTGCTGGCCTACCACGCGGCCCGAGCCCTCGGTGAGGACATCGACCGCCCCCGCAACCTCGCCAAGTCCGTCACGGTCGAGTAGGCCACTCGGTCCACCCGTCCCCCGTTGCCCACCCGGCCCGCTCGCCATCCCCGAGCGGGCCGGACGCATGTCCGGGCCTGCCTGCTCCGGCCCCACGACACCGGTATGGCAGTACGGCGACCCGCAAACGCACGCCGGCGACCGATCGGGGGGCCGTCCGGATCACCCGGAGAGACGACCTGCGGTGGGCAGGCCGGCCCGCGGCGGGGGAGTCTCGGGTGTGGACACCGCCCCCACCCTCCCTACCCTCGCGGCCCCAACGGCTCCACCCATCCCACCCGGCCCGAGCCCGCCTCGGACGCGATCCGCGCCCACCCCGTCGCCCGCCCGAGGCGCACTCTGCCGATCGAAGAACTATCGCGTTACATTGACTGTCGTCAGGAATGATAGATACTGGCTCCGCGACTCCCGCTGACACCAGGATGAGGTGCGCGCACATGGAGCTGTTTCCCTCCGCTCATGTCGACACGTTTTGTCGTGATCGACTGCCACCGGCTGAGTTGTGGCCCGAACTGCGTTTTGAATTGCCGGAATTGCGCTACCCGACTCGGCTCAACTGCGCCCGGGTGCTGTTGGACGACACCGTGCGCCGACTGGGTCCCGACCGGCGGTGTCTGGTCACGCTCGATGACGAGTGGACGTACGGTGACCTGCTGCTTCGGGCCGATCAGGTGGCCCGGGTGCTGACCGAGGAACTCGGCGTGGTGCCGGGCAACCGGGTGTTGTTGCGCGGCCCGAACAACCCGTGGCTGGTCGCCTGCTGGTTCGGCGTACTCAAGGCGGGTGGTGTCGTGGTCACCACGATGCCGCTGCTTCGGGCGCACGAGCTGACCACGCTGTGCGAGATCAGCGCGCCCACGGTCGCGCTGTGCGACCACCGTTTCCTGGAGGAGCTGGACGCGGCCCGGGTGCCGGGGCTGACCACCGTCGCCTACGGCGGCGACGCGCCGACCGACCTCGGCCGGCGCTGCGCGGACAAGAGCGGCGGGTTCGAGGCGGTGGACACCTCGGCCGACGACGTCGCGCTGATCGCGTTCACCTCCGGGACCACCGGGCGCCCCAAGGCCACCATGCACTTCCACCGCGACGTGTTGGCCAACTCCGACACCTTCTCGCGGCACATCCTCAAGCCCACCCCGGACGACCTGTTCGCGGGCACTCCGCCGCTGGGCTTCACCTTCGGTCTCGGCGGCCTGGTGGTCTTCCCGCTGCACGTCGGCGCGGCCACCCTGCTGCTCGAGCACGCCTCGCCCGAGCGGCTGGCCCGGATCATCGCCGACCACGGCGTCACCGTGCTGTTCACCGCGCCGACCGCGTACCGGGCGATCATGGGCGCGGGCCTGGCCGACCTGCTCAAGGGTGTCCGGCGGTGCGTGTCGGCGGGTGAGGCGCTGCCCGCGGAGACCTGGCACGACCTGCACGCGGCGACCGGGATCGAGCTGATCGACGGGATCGGCGCGACCGAACTGCTGCACGTGTTCGTCTCCGCCGCCGACCAGGACATCCGGCCCGGCGCGACCGGCCGAGCGGTGCCCGGCTTCGAGGCCGTGGTGCTCGACGCCGAGGGGCAGCGGGTCCCGGACGGTACGCCCGGGCAGCTCGCGGTCAAGGGGCCGACCGGCTGCCGGTACCTCGACGACCCGCGCCAGACCAGTTACGTGCGGGACGGCTGGAACATCACCGGCGACACCTACATCCGCGACGCCGACGGCTACCTCTGGTACCAGGCCCGCAGCGACGACATGATCGTCTCCTCCGGCTACAACATCGCCGGCCCCGAGGTCGAACTCGCCCTGGCCGCCCACCCGGACGTCGCGGAGTGCGGCGTGGTCGGCGCGCCGGACCCCAGACGCGGCCTGATCGTCAAGGCGTACGTCGTGCTGCGCGAGGGCGTGGCCGCCGACGCCGAGACCGCCACCCGCATCCAGACCTTCGTCAAGCAGGCCATCGCGCCGTACAAGTACCCGCGTGCGGTCGAGTTCGTGGCCACGCTGCCGCGCACCGGCAACGGCAAGCTGCGGCGCGGCGAACTGCGCGCCTGGGCCCAGGCGCCTACCGCGCCCGCACCGGCCGGACCGAAACCCCCGGCCCCGAACCCCCTTGCCCCGGAGACCTCGTGAAAGGCGACGAGATGCAGGACACCCGCCCGGCACAGACCGACCCGGCCGACTCGGCCGAGGCGGCCACGCTGCCCTCGGTGGTGATCGAGCGCCGGGTCGAATGGCAGGACACCGACGCCGCCGGCCACTACCACTACTCGGCGGTGCAGCGCTGGGTCGAGGCGGCGGAGGCGGTGCTGCTGCGCCGGCTGGGTGTGGCCGACCTGTTCGGCCGGATCCCGCGTGTGCACTTCGAGGCGGACTACCGCGAGCGGCTGTGGTTCGGCGAGTCCGCGCACATCGCGCTGGGGATCGCCCGGGTGGGCACCAGTTCGCTGCACTACACGTTCGAGGTGCGCGGCGAGCAGGGCGTCGCCGCGACCGGTCGGGTGTCCGTCGCGCACTGCCCGCCGGACGCCAAGGGTGCCTCGCCCTGGCCGGACGCGACGCGGGCCGCGCTCTCCAGCGGTGGCCCGCAACGACCGGAGTCGTACGCCTGACCGGCGCGCCGGTGCGAGGGCTCGAAGGCACCCGCGAGCCCTCGACCCGTGCCGGATATCGCGCCCTGTTGACGACCGTGGAATTTATTACATACGCTCGGGTAGGCCGGGAACATTGGAGGACGCTGTGCGCATCGCAGTCATCGGTGGCGGGCCGGGCGGGTTGTACTTCGCCGCCCTCGCCAAGCAGCTCTCGCCGGCCGCGGAGATCACCCTGTGGGAGCGCAACGCACCGGACGACGTGTTCGGCTTCGGCGTGGTCTTCTCCGACGAGACGCTGGACGGCATCGCGCAGGCCGACCCGGAGATCTTCGCCGCGATGTCCGCGGGCTTCGCTCGCTGGACCGACATCGACATCCGCTACGGCGGTCGCACCCTGACCTCCGGCGGGCACGGATTCGCCGCGCTGGGCCGGGAGCGACTGCTGCGCATCCTCCAGGAACGCTGCGCCGCGCTCGGCGTGGACCTGCGCTACCGCACCGAGGCACCCGACGTGGACGAACTGGCGCGCACCCACGACCTGGTGGTCGCCTCGGACGGCGTGCGCTCCGCGGTGCGCGAACGCTACGCCGACACCTTCCGGCCCGATCTCGACGAGCGCGGCTGCCGGTACATGTGGCTGGGCACCGACAAGGTCTTCGACGCGTTCACCTTCATCGTCGACAAGTTCGACTTCGGCGTGGTGCAGGTGCACGCGTATCCGTTCGACGACCGACGCAGCACCTTCATCGTCGAACTCACCGAGGACGCCTGGCGGCGCGGCGGGTTCGCCGAGTTCGCCGGCCGCGACCTGCCGCGCGGGGCCAGCGACGACGCGGGCATCGCGCGGTGCGAGGCACTGCTGGCCGAACACCTGGACGGCCACCGGCTGATCCCGAACAACTCGCGCTGGATCAGGTTCAGCACCGTGCGCAACGCCTCGTGGCACCACGAGAACGTGGTCCTGCTCGGCGACGCCGCGCACACCGCGCACTTCTCCATCGGCTCGGGCACCAAGCTGGCGATGGAGGACGCGCTCGCGCTGGCCGCGTGCCTGAACGAGCACGCCGGTATCCCGGCCGCGCTGACCGCCTACGAGGCCGAGCGTAAGCCGGTGGTCGGCTCCACCCAGCGCGCCGCGCAGGCCAGCCTGGAATGGTTCGAGAACATCGACCGCGCGGTCGGCCAGGCGCCCGAGCAGTTCGCCTTCAACCTGCTCACCCGCAGCCGCCGGGTCACCCACGCCAACCTGCTCGAACGCGACCCCGAGTTCGTCGCCCGGGTGGATGCCGCGTTCACCGCCGGGCGGCCGGACCGGGTGGACGCCGCGCCGATGTTCCAGCCCTTCCGGCTCGGGTCGGTCCGGCTGCGCAACCGCGTGTTGGTGCCGCCGATGGCCACCTACGCGGCCCGCGACGGCATCCCGGGACCGTTCGAGGCCGCCCACCTGGGCGCGCTCGCGCTCGGCGGCGCGAGCCTGGTCTTCGCGGGTATGACGGCCGTACTGCCCAACGGCCGGGCCACCGAGGCATGTCCGGGTCTGTGGTCGGACGCGCACGAGGCCGCGTGGCGCGAGGTGGTCACCCGGGTCAAGGAACAGTCCCCGGACGGACCGCTGTTGGGCATCCAGCTCAGCCACGCCGGACGCCGCGCGGCGACCACCGTGCCGGACGCCGACGGTCGGAGCGTGCCGCTGGGCCCGAACGGCTGGCCGACGGTGGCCGCGTCGGCGATCCCATGGGACACCGCGAACGACTTCCGGCCGCGCGAGGCGGACCGCGCGGACCTGGACGCGATCACCGCCGCGTTCGCCGCCGCCGCCGCGCGGGCCGACCGGGCGGGCTTCGACGCGCTGGAACTCCAGTACGGTCACGGCCACCTGATGTCCGGCTTCCTGTCCCCGCTGACCAACCTGCGCGAGGACGAATACGGCGGCTCGCTCGCCGGCCGGCTGCGCTTCCCGATAGAGGTGCTGTCCGCGGTGCGGGCGGTGTGGCCGACGAACAAGCCGCTGGTGGTGCGCATCTCGGCGAGCGACTGGGCCCGGGGCGGCACCACCGAGGACGACGCGGTACGCATCGCCCGGGCACTGGCGGCGGCCGGCGCGGACGGGATCGACGTGTCCTCGGGCGAGGTGGTCGCGCACGAGCGGCCCGCCTACGGGCGCGGCTACCAGACCCCGTTCGCCGATCTGATCCGCAACGCGACCGGCGTGCCGACCATCGCGGTCGGTGCGATCTCCACCTACGACGACGTCAACTCGATCCTGCTCGCGGGTCGCGCCGACCTGTGCGCGGTCGGCCGCGCCCACCTGTACGACCCGATGTGGACGCTGCACGCCGCCGCCGAGCAGGGCTACACCGGACCCGGCGCGCCCTGGCCGAGCGCGTGGCGCCCCGGCAGCCGCAAGCCGCCCGGCGCGGGCAGCGACCGGGTGCCACCGAGACTGCACCTACTGCGCGAGAGCGTCGAAGCGGTGCCGCGCCGCTGGCGGCCCGAGCCCGACCCGAGCCTGGTGGCCGTACCCGGCCGGCGCTGACCCGGACACGAGGAGCCCGACATGGACAGTCCCACCCCGCCGATCGTGCTGACCGGTGAACAACGCGACAACCCGCCCCGGTTCAAGGCCGCCGCCGTGCAGGCCTCGCCGGTCTACCTGGACGCGGCCGCCACGGTGGCCAAGGCGGTCGCGCTGATCCGCGAAGCCGCCGCCAACGGCGCCGCTTTGATCGTCTTCCCCGAGGTGTTCGTGCCGGGGTACCCGTACTGGAACTGGACGATGAACCCGGTCCAGGGCTCTCCCTGGTTCGAACGCCTGTACCGCTCCTCGGTGGACGTGCCCGGCCCGCACGTGGAGGCACTGCGCGCCGCCGCCCGGGCGGCCGGCGCGGTGGTGGTGATCGGCGTCAACGAGCGCGGCCCGCACAGCATGGGCGTGCTCTACAACACGATGCTGACCATCGACGCGGACGGCGAACTGATCGGGGTGCACCGCAAGCTGGTGCCCACCTGGGCGGAGAAGCTGACCTGGACCGGCGGCGACGGCAGCTCGCTGCGCGTACACCCGACCGGGATCGGCCCGCTCGGCGTGCTCGCGTGCGGCGAGAACACCAACACGCTGGCCCGCTTCACCCTGCTCGCGCAGGGCGAACTCGTGCACGCCGCGAGCTACATCGCCCTGCCGGTGGCACCGGCCGACTACGACATGGCGGACGCCATCGCGGTGCGCACCGCCGCGCACAGCTTCGAGGGCAAGGTCTTCTCGGTGGTCGCGTGCTCGACCATCTCGCCGGAGATCGTGGACGCCATCGCCGGCGACGACGACGAGGTACGCAAGCAGCTCGGCCGCGAACGCAGCGCGCTCTCCGGGATCTTCGGCCCCGACGGCCGCCCGGTGACCGAACCGCTGATCGACGACGAGGGCATCGTCTACGCCGACATCGATCTCGCCAAGTGCATCCAGCCCAAGCAGATGCACGACATCGTCGGCCACTACAACCGCTTCGACATCTTCCGACTCAACGTCGACAACCGGCCCAGATCGCCGATCACCTTCACCCACGACAGTGCCCCCACGCCCCTCGCACCTGCCCCCGAGGAGGAGAAATGACCACCCAGGACGACAACATGCTCGGCCGGGCCCGAGTCACCGATACCCCGGAACTGAGCGCCTACTACGCCGAGTTGGCCGACCGCGAGGCCGGTGCGCTGTGGACCGTGGCGAACGAGATCGAGCCGTGGTACCCACAGCCCAAGTCGGTGCCCACACTGTGGCGCTACGCCGAACTGCGCCCCCTGGTACGCAAGGCGCTCGACCTGGTCAAGGCGGACGACGCGGGCCGCCGGGTGGTGATGCTGGTCAACCCCGGGCGCCGGGACGTCAGCGCCGCGGCCGGCCTGCTGTACACGGGCCTGCAGATCATGGGCCCGGGCGAGTCGATGACCGCCCACCGACACCAGGCCGCCGCGCTGCGCTTCGTCCTGGAGGGCAGCGGCGCGTGGACCATCGTGGACGGCGAGAAACTCAAGGTCGGCGCCCGCGACTTCGCGATCACCCCGAACGGCACCTGGCACGAGCACGGCAACGAGTCCGACGACGCACCGGTGATCTGGCAGGACGGCCTGGACATCCCGCTGGTCAACGCGCTGGACGCGGGCTTCTACGAGGTGCACCCCGACGTGTACCAGGTGCCCGGCAAGGTGGTGAACTCCTCGGTCCTGACCTTCGGCGGCAACCTGGTGCCGTACGGCACCGAGCGGTGGACCCGGCCCTACTCGCCGCTGCTGGCCTGGCCGTGGGAGCCCACCTACCAGGCGCTGTTGGACCTGGCGAAGGCGAGCGAGGGATCGCCGTACGACGGCGTGATCATGGAGTACACCAACCCCGCCACCGGCGGCTCGGTGATGCCGACGATGAGCGCGCACATCCAACTCCTGCGCGCGGGACAGGCGACGAAGGCGCACCGGCACACCGGTTCGGTCGTGTACACCGCGGCCAAGGGCCACGGCGTCTCGATCGTGGGCGGGCAGCGCTTCGAGTGGCACGAGGGCGACGTCTTCGCGGTCCCGGCCTGGGCCTGGCACGAACACGCCAACCTCGACCCGTCCGAGGACGCGGTGTTGTTCTCCTTCAACGACTTCCCGGTGATGCGCTCGCTCGGCTTCCACCGCGAAGAGGCGTACGTCGACAACGACGGACACCAGCCGACCCCCTGATCACCGGGGCGGCCGATCAGGCCGCGTGCCCACCGATCGCAGGCCCCGCGATTCCCAACCCCCACGACGATCCGGGCGGCGCGACCGTGCCGCCCGGACGCAAGGACAGTGAGGACACTCCCATGCGCCTGGTCACCTACACCGTCGACGGCACGACGCCCCGCCTGGGCGCCGAGGACGGCGCGCACGTGATCGACCTCGTCGCGCTCGCCGCCGCCGCGGACACCGAACTGCCCGGCGATCTGCTGTCGTTCATCCGCGCGGGCGCCGAGGCGTTCGACGCCGCGCGCGACCTGCTCGGCGGCGACCCGGCCGACCGGCCCGCCGCCGCCGTGCACGCGAGCGCCGACGTGCGGCTGCTCGCGCCGCTGCGGCCCGGGAAGATCATCGGCATCGGGCTCAACTACGTCGAGCACGTGGCCGAGTCCAACCGCACTCTGGACACCGCGAGGGAACTCCCGGATCGCCCGGTGCTGTTCGGTAAGCCCGCGACCGCGGTCACCGGCCCCGGCGCGCCGATTTTGCACAACGGCGACCTCACGCAGCAGCTCGACTGGGAGTGCGAACTCGCCGTCGTGATCGGGCGGACCGCGTACAAGGTGAGCGAGGCCGACGCGTGGGACCACGTGTTCGGGTACAGCATCATGAACGACATCAGCGCCCGCGACCAGCGCCGGTCCGGACAGTGGTTCTTCTCCAAGGGCCAGGACTCCTACGCGCCGTTCGGCCCCGCGGTGGTCACCGCCGACGACATCCCGGACGCGCAGGCGCTGGACCTGTCGCTGCGGGTCAACGGCGACGTCAAGCAGAAGTCCAACACCCGGCACATGCTCTTCGGCATCCCGCGCCTGATCGCCGACATCTCCTCCGGAATGACCCTGGAGCCGGGCGACGTGATCTCCACGGGATCGCCGTCCGGCGTCGGCGCGGCCCAGGTCCCGCCGCAGTACCTGCGCCCCGGCGACGTGGTGGAGGCCACCGTGGAGCGGATCGGCACGCTGTCCAACCCGGTGATCGACGCCCGCTGACCCGCGGCTCGACCCCACCCCACACTCTCGGCTCGCAGTCGGCATCCAGCAGGAGGACCTCCGTGCGTCAACACCCCTACCGCATCGGCCAGATCGTGCCGAGCTCGAACGTCACGATGGAAACCGAGGTGCCCGCGATCCTGCGGGCGCGCGAAGCGGTCGCCCCGGAGCGCTTCACGTTCCACTCCAGTCGGATGCGGATGACACACGTCACGCCCGAGCAACTCAAGGCGATGGACGCCGACTCCGACCGCTGCGCCGTCGAACTCTCCGACGCGCGGGTGGACGTGCTCGGCTACGCGTGCCTGGTGGCGATCATGAGCATGGGCCTGGGCTACCACCGGGTCTCCGAGGAGCGCCTGCACACCCGGACCGTCGAGAACGGCGCGCCCGCGCCGGTGGTCACCAGCGCGGGCGCGCTCGTGCACGGGCTGCACACGATCGGCGCGCGCAAGGTCGCCCTGGTCGCGCCGTACATGCTGCCGCTGACCCGCACCGTGGTGGACTACCTGGGACACGAGGGCATCGAGGTGCTCGACTTCGAGGCGCTGGAGATCCCGGACAACCTCGACGTGGCCGCGCACGACCCGCTGCGCCTGCCGGGCATCGCGGAGCGGCTCGCCCACGCGGACGCGGACGCGGTGGTGTTGTCCGCGTGCGTGCAGATGCCCTCGCTGGCCGCGATCGAGGAGGCCGAGCAACGACTGGGCAAGCCGGTCGTCTCCGCCGCGGTGTGCACCGTGCACCAGATGTTGCGCGCCCTCGACCTGCCCGCCTTCGCGCCGGGGGCCGGACACCTGCTGACCGGGAAGTTCGCCGAGGCGCCCCTGGGCGCCGCCTCCGCCGACGCGGGCTCGGCGACGTGAGCGCCCCGGGCCCGGACGACGCGCCGCTGGTACGGCTGCCTGTCGGCACGCTGCGCGGGCGGGCCGAGAACGGGCTCGCGGTCTTTCGCGGCATTCCGTACGCGGCGCCGCCGGTCGGCGAACTGCGCTGGCGGCCGGCCCGACCGCATCCGGGCTGGGCGGGGGTCCGGGACGCGGGCGAGTACGGACCCAGTGCCCCGCAGGTCGGGCTGGTCGACCCGGTCCTCGGCGGCCACGGCGCGCCGCCGTTCGACGAGGACTGCCTCACGCTGAACGTCTGGACACCGGGCCCGGACGACGCCCGCCGCCCGGTCCTGGTCTGGATCCACGGCGGCGGCTTCGTCAGCGGCTCCGGCACGCTGCCGATCTACGCGGGGGACACCTTCGCGCGCGACGGCGACCTGGTCGTGGTGAGCGTCTCCTACCGGATCGGCGCGCTCGGCTACCTCTACCTCGGGGCCGAGGACGACGCGGACGCCGGGAACTTCTGGCTGACCGACCAACTCGCCGCGCTGCGCTGGGTCCGGGAGCACATCGCGGCCTTCGGCGGCGACCCGGACGACATCACCGTCGCGGGCCAGTCGGGCGGCGCCTTCTCCACGGCGGCGCTGGCCGTACATCCGCAGGGCCGCGGCCTGTTCCACCGGGCGATCCTGCAGAGCCCGCCGCTGGGTGTGCGCACGCCCGACCGCGAGGAGGCGCTGCGGACCACGGCCGCGCTGCTGGAGGTGGCCGGCGTCCCCGACGTCGCGGGATTGCGCGCGCTGCCGTGGGAGGCGTTGGTCGAGGCCACCGTCGGCATGTTCGGGGTACAGGCCCGGTGGGGCCGATGGCCGGTGCCGTTCCTGCCCATGGTCGACGGTTCGACGCTGACCCGGCACCCGTTGGCGGCGCTCCTGGCCGGGGAGAATCCGGACCTGGACATCCTGCTCGGCTGGACCGCCGACGAGGCCGGCTTCGCGTTCGGGGCCAACGAGATGTACGCGCGGGCCACGTTCGAGCAGGTCCGGGCACGTTTCGACGAGGCGTTCGGCGCGCGGGGCGGGGAGGCGTACGAGATCTTCGCCGCCGAGCGTCCGGGGGCAACCGCGCTCGAACTGCTGACCGATCTGGTCTCCGAGGAGCTGTTCCGGCTGCCGGGCACGGCCCTCGCGGAAGGTCTGGCCGCACAGGAACGGCCGGTGTGGCTCTACCAGTTCGACTACGCGACGCCCGCCTACGGGGGCCGGCTGGGCGCCGCGCACTGCCTGGAGTTGCCGTTCACGTTCCGCAACGCGGACCGGTGGGCACACGCACCGTTCCTGGCCGGGGTCGAGCCGAAGACCCTGGACGGGCTGGGCGCGGCGATGCACGACGCGTGGATCGCGTTCGTCCGCACCGGCGACCCCAACCACGCCGGACTGCCCGCGTGGGAGCGGTACACGACACCGACCCGGGCGGCGATGCGCTTCGCGGCGGCCTGCGAGCCGGGGACCGACCCGGTCGGCGCGGCCAAGCGCGGGTTGTACGGGGCCGGCGGGGCCGACGGGAGGGGCTGAGCGCGGGTGGCGGGCCGGTGTCGGCCGGCCCGAGGGGGTGGGGAGCGGGGGTTTCGAGGGGCCGCCGGATGGTTCGCGAGCGCGGCCGGGACGTCGAGGGCCGGGTGGTTCGCACGGTTCGCGCGTTTCGGCCGAATGATCGTCGCGGTGGAATACTGGCCGCCGCTCCGCATGGAGGCTCCCCATGGAAGGAGGCCCTGGATGGGCTTCGGCCCCAAGTCCATGGCCACGCTCGGCAAGGCGATCACCGGCCGTGACCTGACCGCCACGGACACCCCCGCGGGGTTCGGGTCGGCCCCCGCGCGCCGGATCCTCCCGGCGCGTACCCGGTCGGACCTCCTGGTCGCGCTCGTGGCGATGGCCGTCGACCTGCTCGGCTACGTGGTCACCGTCCGCGGCGACGGCGCCGGGGAGGCCGCGACCTGCGTCGCGTTCCTGGTCGCCTCGGCGCTGTGCCTGGTGGCGCGCCGGCGCGCCCCGTTCCCGGTGCTGCTCGCGGTTCTCGTGCTCCAGGTGGGGTTGAACCTGTCGACCGACATCGGGCAGCGGTTCGGCATCTCGTTGGCGGTCGCGCTGTACACCGTCGGCCTGGCCTGCCGGCCCCGGACGATCGCGGTGGCCGCGGCGCTGACCATGGCCGCCCAGACCTCCGGCTACCGCAACGCCGACGAGTCGTTCTTCTGGGTGTTCAGCGGCGACCTGGTCGCGACCGCGCTCGTGCTGGGGGCGAGCGCGGCGGTGCGGCACTGGCAGGGACAGGTCGAGGTCAACCGGGTCCTGCTCGCCGAGCGCGCGCTGACCGAGGAGCGCCGGCGGATCGCCCGGGAACTGCACGACATCGTGGCGCACCACATCACCACCATGCATCTGATGTCCGGCGGCGCCCGGGCCAGTCTGGAACGCGACCTGGACGGCGCGCGCGGCGCGCTGCTCACCCTGGAGGCGTCCGGCCGGGTCGCGCTGGACGAGATGCGGCAGTTGCTCGGCGTGCTGCGCAGCGACAAGGACCCGGAGAGCGCGCCGTCGAGCCCGCAGCCCGGCGTCGACGACCTCGACCGGCTGATCGCCGAATCCTGCCTGGCCGGCCTGCCGACCGAGCTCCAGGTGCTCGGCACGCGCCGCGAACTGCCGCTGCCGGTCGGCCTCGCGCTGTACCGGATCACCCAGGAGGCGCTCACCAACGCGCGCAAGCACGCCGGCAGCGCGGCCATGGCTCGGGTGCTGCTGGAATACCTGCCGGACGCGGTCGCCATCGAGATCCGCGACGACGGCGGCGGCGACAAGGCCGGCGGTGGTTACGCGACGACCGGCGGTGGTCACGGGCTGCTCGGCATGCGCGAGCGGGTGGCGGTGCACGGCGGGTCGTTCCGGGCCGAGCACGTCGCGGGCGGCGGGTTCCTGGTCGCGGCGAGCATCCCGGTGACGCCTGCGACGGGGCCGGCCGACGAGCCCACGACGCCGTCGACGCCCCCGGTTCCCGACGCCCTCGCTGGACTCACCCCGGCCGAGATCGAGGTGCTGCGCCTGGTCGCGGCGGGCAGGGACAGCGGCGAGATCGCCGAGGCCATGCGGGTCGAGGACGCCACCGTGGAGCGCTACGAGAGGGACCTGCTGGGCAAGCTCGACCTGCGCGATCGTGCCCAGGCCGTGGTGGTGGCGTACGAATCCGGCCTGGTCCGGGTCGGCCACACCGGCCTGCCGCGCTGACCGGTTGTGCGTTCGCACCAAGGGTTGCCCTCGGGTTCGTCGTCACGGCCATGAGCGGGAGCGCTTCGTCCGCGTAGCGTGCCGGTACGCCGCCGAGCCCACTCGCGAAAGAGGTCCCATGGCCGCAACCGTCGACTCCGCCCACTGGAATGCCCGTCTCGCCGAGCTGATCACCCGATACGACGTACCGGGCGCGAGCCTGGCGTTCGCGCACGAGGGTGAGGTACACACCTTCGTCGCCGGGGTGCTGAACAAGGACACCGGTACTCCGGTCTCGACCGACTCGCTGTTCCAGATCGGCTCGGTGAGCAAGGTGTGGACGGCGACCCAGCTGATGCTGTTGGTCGAGCAGGGCCGGCTCACCCTGGACACGCCGGTCGTCGACCTGCTGCCCGAGTTCAAGGTCGCCGACGCGCAGGTGACCAAGACGGTGACGGTGCGGCACCTGCTGACGCACACCTCCGGTATCGACGGTGACCTGTTCCTGGACTCCGGGCGCGGCGACGACTGTCTGGAGAAGTACGTCGCGGCCTGCGCCGAGCTGACCCAGAACCACCCGATCGGCGAGTCGTTCTCGTATTGCAACTCCGGCTTCGTGATCGCGGGACGGATCATCGAGCGGCTCACCGGCAAGACCTGGGACGCGGCGCTGCGCGAGCAGATCTGTGAGCCGCTGGGTCTGACGCACACCTGGACGCTGCCGGAGGACGTGCTGCGCTTCGGTGCGGCGACGGGGCACGTCGAGGACGGCAGCCCCACCTCGGTATGGGGCCTGACCCGGGCCATGGGCCCGGCCGGCCTGATCTGCGCGCGAGCGAGCGACGTGGTCGCGTTCGGCCTGGCCCACCTGGGCACCGAACTGCTGGCCGCGCCGGGCGCGATGACCGAGCCGCAGGTGCGCCTGCCCAACCCGTACACGATCGCTCCGGAGTGGGGGATCGGCTGGATCCTCGACGAGTGGTCCGGGCATCGGGTGATCATGCACGCGGGCAACACCATCGGCCAGTCCGCGATGCTCTGGGTCCTGCCCGACACCGGCACGGTGGTCTGCCTGCTGGCCAACGGCGGTGAGACGTCCGCGCTGCAACGCACCCTGGGCGCCGAGCTGTTCGCCGTGCTCGCGGACGTCGAGATGCCGGAGCTGCTCGGCCCGCCCGACACACCGGTGGACGTGGACGTCGCGCGCCACGCGGGGACGTACGAGCGGGTGGGCTGCCTCGCCACGGTGAGTGTCCAGGACGACGCCAAGCTGCACCTGAACATCCGGATCACCGGTGCGCTGGCCGACATCTCGCCGGAGATGGACTGGGATCTGATACCCGTCGACGAGACCACGTTCGTGGGCCGCCGCGAGGGCAGCCCGCTGTGGGACAACGTGGTCTTCTACGAACTCGCCGACGGCTCGCCGTACATACACATGGGCGTACGCGCCACCCCGAAGACCGCCTGACCCGCCGCCGGGCCGCCTTGGGGAGCACGGCCCGGTGAGCCCGGATCCGACCCGCACCATCCCGCGTGTGCCAGGCGCCCCGGGTGGTGCCGGTTCGGGTCCGGGCTTACGGTCGAACGAGTGAGCGCACCCCGTCCGGTCGGGCGCACCATTGCCGGATCGTCGGGGCCGTCGACGCACACCGGATCGTCGGGACCGCCGAACCGCACCGGATCGGTCGGAGACCGTCGATTCCCGCCGGACGGCGCCGCGTGGCGCGGCCCTCGGCAACCGCGGGACCCACCATGGCGAATCCTCACGCGACACCCTCGCAGACCGCCGCCGCACCGAAACGACGCGGCGGCAATGGCGCCGCGCTCGCGGTGATCGCCTCGTGTCAGCTCATGGTGGTGCTGGACATCACCATCGTGAACATCGCGCTGCCGCACATCCAGCGCTCGCTGGAGTTCTCCACCACCAGCCTGTCCTGGGTGCTCAACGCGTACACGCTCACCTTCGGCGGTCTGCTGCTGCTCGGCGGGCGTGCGGGCGACATCCTGGGCCGCAGGCGGGTGTTCATCTTCGGCGTGCTGCTGTTCGTGGTCGCCTCGCTACTGGGTGGACTCGCGCAGACCGCGCCGCAACTGCTCGCCGCCCGGGCGCTGCAGGGCGTCGGCGGCGCCATCGCCTCCCCGACCGCCCTCGCCCTGATCACCACGACCTTTCCCGAAGGCCCGGCCCGCAACCGGGCCTTCGGCGTCTTCGCGGCGGTCTCCGCGGGCGGCGGCGCGATCGGGCTGCTGGCCGGCGGCATCCTGGTCGAATGGCTGGACTGGCGGTGGGTGTTCTTCGTCAACGTGCCCATCGGTGTGCTCATCGCACTGGCCACCCCGCGCTACATCAGGGAGTCCGAGCGACATCCCGGCCACTTCGACGTGCTCGGCGCGCTCACCTCGACCCTGGGCATCGGCTCGCTCGTGTACGGCTTCATCCGGGCGGCCCAGGAGGGCTGGCGGGACGGCCTGACCCTCGCCGCGTTCGCGGCGGCCGTCGTGCTGCTGGCGATCTTCCTCTCCATCGAGCGCAGATCCAGGCAGCCGATCACCCCCCTGGCGATGTTCGCGGACCGTAACCGGTCGGGCACCTACGGCATCATGTTGTGCCTGGCGGCGGCGATCTTCGGGATGTTCTTCTTCCTGACCCTGTTCGTCCAGGACGTCCTGGGCTTCAGTCCGATCGAGGCCGGTCTGGCCTTCCTCCCGATCAGCGCGGTGATCGCGGTCGGCGCAGGCTTCGCGTCGCAACTGCTGCCGCGCTACGGACCCAAACCCTTCATGGTCGTCGGTGCCCTCCTGGCGGCGGCCGGTCTCGCCTGGCTGACCCGTACCGACGTGCACAGCACCTACGTCGGCAGCATCCTGGGCCCGACGCTGGTCTTCGGCCTCGGCATGGGCATGCAATTCGTCTCGCTGACCCTGATGGCCGTCTCCGGCGTCGCCTCCAAGGAAACCGGCGCAGCCTCGGGCCTGCTCAACGCCACCCAACAGGTGGGCGGTTCGCTCGGCCTGTCCATCCTGGTCACCGTCTTCGGCACCGCCAACCGCAACGAGGCCAAGGACCAGGTCCCGGCCTTCCTCGCCCAGGCCACCCCGGCCGAACGCGCCGCCTTCGAGCGCACCGGCGACCTGCCCGCGCCCTGGAGCCACCAGGTGCTGACCACGGGCATCTCCGCCGCCTTCGTGACGGCCGCGATCTTCGCGGTGATCGCCGCCGTGATCGCGATGTTCGTCATCCAGGTCCGCGCCTCGGACCTCGAACGCCTACGCGGCGACGGCCCCCCGGGGCCGGGAGGCTGACCGGGCGTCGGATCGGCGCGACCGGTTACGACCAAGTCAACTCCGCACAGGGACCTTCCAGCTTCCCGGCGTCGCACGCCCCACGCCGTAAATGCGATGTACCCGCATCCGCACCCGCATCGACAACCCGACTTGCTGCATCCCTAGGCGTGTGCCATGCCTTCAGCAGAACTCAGTCGACCCCCGCGCCAGAGCGTGATTCGACTACGAGGTTCCCAAAGCCCACGTAGTCGGGGTTCGGGATCATCGTGCGGTGGAGGTGCTTCAAGTCGACGCCGCAGTGCGCGGCGAGCCGGAGCTGAAGCTGGTGGTCGACGGAGGCGATGTTCTCCCCGTCGCGGGTCGTGATGACTATCGCCGGCCGCTCCGGTCCGCGGATGGCCTGGTTCAGAGCGGCCCAGATGAGGTCACGGAAGGTGCCAGTGCGGCCCCAGCAGACGTAGCGGGAGGAGTTGCCATCCGTGGCGTAGCAGTGGTTCGGCTTCTCGCCTGTCGAATCGGATTTCAAGCCCCATTGGGTGCCGAACGCCGCTTGAACGATCTCCTCGGCTCCCCGGAACCGATTCACCGCATAGCGGACGTAGTTCCCGATGCCTTCCTGGGCTCGGGCGTACTCCTTCATGGGCACGTCCTTGATCCAGACCCTCGCGTCCTTCTCCGGCCCGTAGGAGAGCAGCACGCCGCCCACCTTTCGGTCTTCAATCCACCTGCGGTACTGGTCGGTCTTCTCGCCATTGCTCAGGAACTCCCAGTCCAGATCGTTGGCTTGCTGGTAGATCTCGATGAGGAGACGCTCGCGGATGGACGCGGGCAGCTGCATGGGCGGCACGGCGTTATTACTCCTGTGGAGGGAGGGCGGCGGGGAACTGGAGGCGGTGCTCGTCGTACGCGGTCTCGAGGCTGGCCGCGTCTCTGATCCACTCATTCATGAGGGTGGCCACTCGCTGGTCGCTGAAGTCGATCGTCGACGGGGTGACCTCTGGAAGGGTCTCGATCTCCCCGTCTCCGTCCAGAGCCCGCTTGAGCCTGAGAGCGGCAGCGACGCGGCGGAGGTCGCTGACGAAGTCCAGGACGGTAACCCGCTCCTTGCCTTCACGTAGTCGCAGACCTCGGCCGAGCTGCTGGACGAAAATCCGGCGAGAGTGGGTGACCCGGGCGAAACAGAGTATGTTCACGTCGGGCGCATCGACGCCTTCGTTGAGAATGTCCACTGAGGTCAGGATGGGCACCTCCCCGGAGCGGAAGGCGAGGAGACGGTTTTGCCGCTCCCGCCTGGCGAGGTGGGCATGGATGGCGAGGGCTCCAGACCAGAGCGGGGTGCGCCGCAGCATGTCGGCGAGGCGCTCGGCGTGCTCGATAGTGCGGCAGAAGACGATGGCCCGGGGATTGGCTGTGCTCGCCCACGTGATGGCCAGCTCGTCGCGGATGGCCTCGTCCCGCTGCGGTAGGAAGAGCTTCGCGTTGAGTTCGGCCAAGCCGTAGGAGTGGTCGCTCGCCTCGCGGACGATGTCCCAGTCGATGTCGTCGACGAACAGGCGGTAGTCCACCTGGGCGAGGTAGCCGCGCCGCATCCCCTCCTCGATGCCCAGACTGAAACTGGGGGCACCGAGCTGATGGGTGATGTCGTGCTTGTCGCCACGCCACGGGGTCGCGGTGACGCCCAAGTGGCGGGACTCACCGAGCATTTCGAGCAGGTCGTCGTACTGGCCCTCTTCTCCGAGATGGTGGGCTTCGTCGATCATGACGAACTCCGGGCGGTACCCGAAACGGGCGGCGGACAGCGCCGAGCCCACCGTTGCGCAGGTCAGGCCGGAAAGGTCATCGGGGCGAGTGTCCCCGGTGAGGAGGCGCGTTGGTACGTCCTTGGGGAGGTGCCGCCACAGCGCGCGCTCGAGCTGCTGGACGAGGTCTTTAGCGTGGGCGACGACGAGCACACGGTCCCGGGGGTTGCGGCGCAGGTGTTCGGCGATGACTTCGCCACCGACGACGGTCTTCCCTAGCCCGGTGGCCAGGACGAGCAGCGCACGTCCGGTGGCGTCGAGATCCGCAGTGAGCGCCCGTAGCGCCTCGGCCTGATAGGGCCGGGGCGTGACCTGTCCGAATCGGGGGGCAACCCTGCCGAAGCCCGTCGACAGATCCGTTCCGCCCCACAGGAGGATGGCGGGCCCGAGACGTGCCAGGTCGACCACCCGCCGTCGGGCGTCCGGGCTGAAGCGGGAGTTGGTGACGACGACCGCGTGGTGGGCACGATAGCGGTCCCGTGCCCGGGCGACCTCGTCCACGGCGTCGGCCCCGACGGCGCCGTGCCGTTTCCACTTGCACTGGACCACCCAGACGTCATCCCCACGGCGGGCTAGGATGTCGCCGCCTTCGTCGCCGGAGCCGTCGATGTTGGCCACATCGGTCATGCCCAGGTGCCACAGGAGGCGTTCGATTCGGCGGGGAAACTGCGACGGGCCCGCGTCCAGAAGCGGGGCCGCGTCCAGGAATCCCGGCATCTCGCCTCCCCTACGTACTTTCGGCCAGGTCGCGCGCGATCAGGCGACAGCTGATTCGGATCCGGGCCAGCTCCTCCATGTCGAGGCGTGGGCGGTGCTGCTCCAGCAGCGCGAGATCACCCAGCGGACTGAGCAGCCTCTCCACGACGAGGGCTCGGGCGCCAGGGTCGCTCAGGGCGATGTACTCGCGCTTGAAGACCTGACCGTCCAGGTAAGCGCCCGGACAGTCCTGGATGATACGGATCACCGCGCTGGCCGGAACGTAGCGGATGAACTCCCCGCTGGTGCGTGCGTCGTTCCAGGAAGACCTGCCTCCGGACTCGACCGCGAACCGGCGCTCTGAGGCCGCGCGCTCGTCCTGGCTGAGCAGCAGCCAGGGGACGGCTGGATTCGCCGAAACCGGCACCACCATGGCCGCGCGGACCTGCTCCAACAACCGCTCCGACTCCTCCGCCATCGCGGCCGGGGTCAGCCGAGGGCTGGAGGCTCGCGCTTTGAGCTGGGCGACGATCTCCGTCAAGGGCACCGAGACGCTGTTCGCGCGCACACGCATGAACTCCGCGACCTCGACCAGTGCCAAGTCACGCATGTCGGTTCCGAATTCGCGGAAGAGTAGATGGCCCGTGTCGATGAACACCTCCAAGCGCGGAGCCCGTACCATCGAGACGATCACCGGGGCGTGGCGCCCGTCGCCGGTAACGAGACCTTGGCCCCGGACCGCCCAGGCCATCAGATCGACGCGGCCCAGGTCTTCGAGAAGGTACGGGCCTGCCAGGTCCACGACGGGATCGGCATTGTCCCGGTAGCGCTGGAGTCGCTCGTCCATGGTTTCGACGGGTGCGGCGTCTCCGTCGGCCGCCGCACGCCCCTCTGTCGCCCCGCCGCCCGGCGCGCCGGTCTCGCTGCCGGGGTCGAGAAGTCCCGCTCCGAGCCCGGGGAGAATCTCATCATTCTCCGGCTGTGCCTCGACCATGACTGGGTTGTCGTGCTGGAACGCGGCGCGATACCAAGCCTCATCGCTCAGGTACTCGTCGTCCCCCGTCCGCATCAGGGCTGCCCACTGCGCGGCTTTCTCGTGGAGAGCGTTGCGCCCGTCTCCGGGGATCAGGTAGTTGAGGCCGGGGTCTTGGCGACGGAACCCCGCGTAGAGCAGGGCCAGCGGGCTGCGGTTCTCAGGCAAGCCGAGGTCCTTGGCGATCTTCGGGCGCAGGGGGCTGGTCCCGCGTACCACGCGCAGGACCTGCCGCCATTCGGCCGTCTCGAACTCGAAGGCGGCCTTCTGGTAGTTGGGCGCGACGTGGTCGCAGTGGATCTCACCGACGATCCGGCCCATTTGGGTCTTGGAGTCGATGGGGTACTCCAGTTCCAGCTCGGCGAGGCCGTCCTCGTCCTGCCAGAAGAAGACCCGCTTGTCCTTGAGTAGGATCTTTCGCCCGTTGCGCAGGAAGTCCAGGCCGTAGTCGGTCCGGTGGACGTAGCGCTGGATACCGATCCAGCCCCAGATCCTCCGCTCCCGCGGTTCGAGGCGGTCCCCTCCGCACTCCTCGCACTTCTCGGCGTCGACGGAGCTCCAATAGCCGCATCCCGCGCAGGATTTCTTGGCGCTCAGCGCGTGCTCGATCTTCTGCACCGCGTGGATCTCGACCCCCTGGCGGGTGACCGTACGCTTCTCGTCCCATACACACGGCAGGCGCGGCTTGACCTTTCTGCCGTTGAGCGTGAGCAGAAAGCCCTTCTCCGCCAACAGGTAGCTGTAGACGTCCCCGAGCTTCTCACGGATCACGTTCTGGGTCTGCGGGCGGCGCAGCGTCGCGTACTGCTCCTGTTTGAGCTCGCTGATCGTGACCGTGGTGCCGTGCTCGTCGGGGTTTTCCTTCGGCACCGCGCGGTACGGAGCCTGGTACCTGGAGGAGTTGGCGATCTCCAGCAGGTCGAGTGTCACCTCGATCCAGGCGGGATCCCCGGCCCGGCTGGTGCGCACGGTGGTACGCCGACCGAGCCGGGCCGTGCTGATGTTGAAGCCCATACCGAACAGGCCGAGAGAGCCGTGCCGGCCGTTGTTCGTCCAGCCCGCGCTGATCGCGTTGGTCACGGCCTCCAGGCTCATGCCGCGTCCGTTATCCCTCACAACGATCTCCGCCGTTGCGCGCCGCGAGTTCGCGGCGGGCAACGAGATCGAGACCGAAGGCCGTTCTACCGTCTCGCCCGCGGCCTGGAACTCGTCAAAAGAGTTGTCGGTGAGCTCGGCCAGACATTGCCAGTGCGAGAACTCGATGTCACCGAGGACGCCCAGGATGCGCGGGTGCGGCATGACATTGATGTACTGATCGTCCGTCATGCCAGACGCCTGTCCTCGTCCTGATCCCACGCCGGGCGGACAGACTCAGGTCGTCGCCCAACAACCGTGCGGTGTCCGTGATCTGGCCTGCTCAGGCGGCCACGAGGATCTTCCATCACCATGCCACCAACAGTAGTGGGCGGCATGGTGCTGGCAGCACGGAGATCTCCAGATCTCTTCCGTCCCCAGCGCTTGCGGCGCCACTCTCGCAGCCGATCTCACGGAGGCTGAGCACGCCCGACCTCATGGCCGAAAGCCCGCTGATGCACGTCGCGGTGTCTGAGGGGCCAAAGCCTCCTCGGGCGCCAGAGTGTTGGCCGACGCCGCAGTGAGCACACTGCGGTCGTCGTCGCCAGGGTTGCGGACTTCACTCTTCGTCTTCCGCGTCGTCTTCGCCGGGATTGCTCGTTTCCGGTGTCTGATCGACGACCTTGCCGAAGCGGTAATAGCGCCGTGCGCTGGGATAGGTCAAGGGACTGTCGTCATACATGATCACCCAACCAAGCAAAGCGCAGATCTGCCACTTCTCGGATAGATGCCCTGAGATGAGGCAGAAAACCTCGTCAACGGTCATATCGGCATCAGGGATGGTGATCACCTGCTTGCCGAGGGCCTTTGCGCGCTTGAAGCGGAAGTTGAACGGTATACCGCGTTTGATATCCGCGAGCGCCAGGTGCAGAGGCTGAGTGCCCGGCTTCAGCCCCTGTACTTTGCGTGACAGGTCGATAGGGAACTCAAGGTCGAAGTGATTGCTCTTGACCTTCGTGCGGTCCCGATTGCGCCCAGGATCATTGTTGCCGAATCCGCGGTTGTTCCAGACGATTCTTCCGGTTTCAAGATGCCTCTTGATCAACATTTTTTCCGGGGAGACGGTGGATAGGTCTTCCTCGACGAACAGGCACCGGAATGACATCTCGTCGACGGAGATCCCTTGACGTCCGGACAGCTTGTAGAGGTGCTGCCCAAGTCGCTCGGGCAGAGGCTCGTCGGCTTTTCCGACGTACGTGAGCTCGCGCTTCATGTCGGGCCCCTGACGAAAGAGCTGATACACCCCGGACAGCCTGGGTAGCCCGAGCTGCTCGGCCTGTGGCGCGAGGGCGGCAAGGTTCTCCTTCGTCAGCGGCGCGGGCTCCAGCCCCTCCAAGGCGTCGTACAACTGTGTGCTTAACGCCTTGGTGATGCTGAGTCGGAACTGGTTGCTGAACTGGCTTGTCATGTGGGCTCCGTCGTCGATTGGCGCGGGTGATCCTCTGGTTCCGAGAATCGCTGCCACTCGTTCGAACTCGATCTCACCAAGTGTCAGCTGAGCGCTGGCAGCAGCCGAGCTGACGCTCCGATCGAACTTGGGAGGATGCCTACCCGTCTTGCTACCGTGGGCGCTCGTCATTCTGCGGCCGTCCGGTTCCCCGTCAGTGGCGTCGCTGTCTGCGACACAGACGCTACTCGATCACTCGGAAGCCTGTGTGTCCGGTCGAGTCACATCAACACTCCGCGGTATGCTTTGCGCATGTCTGATCAGCGAAATCACCGCCCCAAGGTCGGCACCTGTGTCGAGTTGTTCGCTGGCGGCGGCGGGCTCGCGCAGGCCGTCCACAACGCGGGCTTCCGGCCGCTCCTGGTAAACGAGTTCCACAAGCGCGCGTGCGAGACCCTCGTCGAGAACCACGCGGTACGTGTCGACCTGGACGATCTCCGGAATATGGTGCCGTCTGTTGACGACGAGTGGTGGCCGCTTTACGAGGGCAACGTCGCGGACCTCAAGTTCGACTATCTCCGCGAACTGGGGCATGAGGTCGATATCCTGGCGGGCGGCCCACCATGCCAGCCGTTCAGCCTGGGCGGTGTCCACAAGGGCCACGAGGACGAGCGGAACATGTTCCCGCAGATGTTCCGTGCCATGGCCCAACTGCGCCCGAAGGCCGTCATTTGCGAGAACGTGCGCGGGCTGACACGAGGATCGTTCGCCCCCTACTTCAAGTACATCCTCAACGCGATGCGGGCCCCGTGGGTGGTCCGTGAGGAGGACACGACCTGGGAGCAGCACAACAAGGAAATTCTTGAGGCCATCGCGGAGGAGCCGACCGACTCGGACCGGCTGTACGTCGTCGAAGACGACCCCGAGGTGGTGAACGCGGCCGACTACGGCGTACCGCAGATCCGTCATCGGGTGATCATCGTGGCGTTCCGCGCCGACCTCGGAATCAACTGGGATAAGTACAAGCCCATTGGCGAATATTCGGAGACGGCGCTCATCAATTCGATCGTCGGCGGCGAGTACTGGAAGCGGCACCCCGATGTCCCCCAAGAGGTACGGGACCGTGTCACGGCGTCACTTCCCCAGGACCTTGCGCCTGATGGCCGGGAACCGTGGCGGACGCTGCGCGACGCGCTCGCGGGCATTTATCTGGACGAAAATGGCAAGCCTGAACGACGGCTGCCGCCGGTCCCGGTGGAGCACCTCAAGTCGAAGCGGCACGTCGACGACGACCCCGCCACCGACCCGCTGCATTTCGGCTGGCCGGGCGCGCGGAAGTATCCCGGACACACGCCGAACGTGCTCGATCGACCCGCCAAGACGGTCAAGGCCGGCGTCCACGGTGTGCCGGGAGGCGAGTCGGTCATCGAACTGGACGACTCGACGTACGACGGCACCGGCTACCGGTACATGACCGTCCGTGAGGCCGCACGGGTGATGTCGTTCCCCGACAGGTGGAAGCTCGAAGGCCCGCGTGGCGAGCAGATGCGCCAACTTGGCAACGCGGTGCCGGTCAAACTCGGCGAGGTATTCGCGAACAGGGTCGCGGAGGCACTCGCGGCAGCCAAACCCCACCCGGAGGGGCAGCCGGAGGAGGAAGCGAAGGAGTGTCGTGCCCGCGACAACGGCTGACCGGTCGGGCCGCTGGAAGGACAAGCCTCCGCCGGACCGAGCTTGGCGGGCGCAAGGCCGGATGAACCGTCAGACCCGGTCGGCCGAGCAGGACCGCGCCGCTGGCGGCGTCCAGCTACGCGCCGTCGACCTCGGTGACGGCAATTTCGCCCGGGCGTCGATCGCACTGAAGGTGTACCCGAAGACGCGACGCATCCGCGCCTATTTGCGCTGGTCGGACCAGGGACGAACTCATACGCGCTACGTCGGTGAGGTCGACCAGCCGACCCGCGCGGCGAATCTCACGCAGGCGTGGCGGATGGCCCGCGCGGACCAGCTGGTCGCCGAAGAACCGGCCCCCGAGGGCTCTTGGGCGTCCTCGCCGGCGGTCCGCCGGTCGATGACCGGGAACCGGGGCCGCGACACCAAGCCGGAGTTGCGGCTGCGATCGGCCCTGCACCAGCGGGGTCTGCGCTACCGGGTGTCGGTGCGTCCGGAGGAACGACTGCGGCGCACCGCCGACTTGGTATTCGTGAGGTCCCGGGTCGCGGTGTTCGTCGACGGCTGCTACTGGCACGGGTGCCCCGAGCACCATCGGCCGTCCTCGAAGAACACCGCGTTCTGGCGGCAGAAGATCGACGGCAACCGCACCCGTGACGCGGAGACCAACGCCGCGCTGGAGGCGGCCGGATGGACCGTGGTGCGAGTGTGGGAACACGAGGAGGTGGAGGAGGCCGCGCGACGGATCGCCGGGATTGTTCGTTCCAAGGCATGACCGGGCATCGCAGACCGGCACCCCCGCTGATGCCGGCGGGGCCTTTCACTGGCAAGCTGACCGCACTCGCGTCGGTCGGCACGGGCATCCGCAGGAGGGCGTCGGACATGGACTTCCAGGGCGTCGGCCCGTTCGACTCGGACGCGGCTGCGGATTTCATCCGAGACCTGTACGACACGGACACCGACGGACGCCTCAGGGTGATCGAGACGGTATTGCGCACAGGGGCCGACCCCGGCGACGACTTCCTGGACAGTCACGAGGCTGAGGCGGCCATCGTCGCCGCCGCGATCGTGCGGACGTTCCGGACCGCGGAAGCCGAGGTCGTGATCCCGGAGCCGATCGCGTTTCTCGGCTCGGGCGGGCTTCCGCCGATTCCCGAGAAGCTCACCCCGCTCGCTGCGCGCGCGCTCGAACGGGCGCTGGCGGCGGACTCAGAGCTGAACGAGATGTGGGCCGCGACCGCGAACCATCAGTCGTGGAGAGCCGCTGTCCTCGCGCTGCGCCGCGAGCTCACGGAGGCATGACCCCGTCGCGGACCGACTTATTCCTCGGACGTTCGCCGGCACGGCCTCATCAGCCCCAGAGGCGCGAGCAGGTCCTCGTCGCGCAATCCGCTCCGGCACTTCACGTCCCCGGCCCGCGTGCCAGGGCGAATAGGCGCTGAAACGCCGAGATCCCGCGCGAACTAATGGTTCGTACGGGATCTCGTCAATTACTCTCGGGCTACCTCAAGAACAGCCCGTCTGTGTCCGAGGGGGGACTTGAACCCCCAAGCCCTTTCGGGCACTAGCACCTCAAGCTAGCGCGTCTGCCAATTCCGCCACCCGGACCGGGTGGTCTCCGCTGGTGTTTCGTGCGGCGACGTGGAGAACCATATCAAAGATCCGGAGGGGAATCGGACCGGGATGGGTGGGGCTGACCTGGGGGGTTGGCCTGGGTTGGCGCGGTGCGTGGTTCGGTGGTGGGGGAGGTCCGGGGCCGGGGTGGTTTGGTTGCCGGGCCTGGCTGGGGTGGATTGGGGGCGGGGTGGATTGGTGGGGTTGGTGGGGTGGGTCAGGGCCCGTTGAGTAGGTGGGCTTCCTGGGTTGGGGTCAGGCCCTGGGGCAGTGGGGGTTCGCCTCGGGAGCGGTCCCAGGCGAGGACGTCGGCGGCGGTGATCGACAGCGGCGTGGTCGGGAGGCCGGCGGCGCGGGCTCGGGTGGCGCTGCGTTGGCGAGCGGGCCATTGGGGCTCGGGGGTGACCAGGGGGAAGGGGCCGGGGACCGCGTCGGGGGAGATGGGGACGATTTCCACCTCGGTGCCGGCGGCCCGGGCGCAGGTGTGGATCAGGTCGCCCAGGGTGGTGGGTTCGGCGGGGCCTACGGCGTGGAAGGCGCCGGGGCGGTTGTCGATCAGGAGTCGGTTGACCAGGCGGGCCAGGTCGCGGGAGTCGACCACTTGGATCGGCTGTTCGGGTCGGCCCGGCAGAGCGACGCGGCCGCCGCGGGCGGCTCGGCGGCTCCAGTACGTGAAGGTTTCCTGTACGTCGTGAGGGCCGGCGACCTTGCCCGGGCGCACGATGGTGGCGCGGTCGCCGTAGCGGGCGAGTACGTCGTCCTCGCAGGCGACCTTGCAGGGGCCGTAGGTGTCGTTGTCGAGTACCTCGGTGTCGCGGACGGGTGCGCGGCGAGGGGTGTCCTCGTCCGAGCCGGGGCCGACTCCGGACTGTACGTAGACGGCGTGGCTGGAGACGAACAGGTAGCGGCCGACCCGGTCGCCGAGCACTGCCATCGCCTGCCCGACGTGGCGCGGTACGTATCCGCTGACGTCCACCACCGCGTCCCACTCGCCGTCGCGCAGCGCGGTGTAGTCGCCGGTGTCGCGGTCGCCGATCCGTCGGGCGGCCTGCGGGAAGAGGTCGGTGCCGGTTCTGCCTCGGCCGAACAGGGTTACCTCGGCGCCCCGGGCCAGGGCGTCCTCGACGATCGCCCGGCCCACGAACGCGGTGCCCCCGAGCACAAGAATTCGCATGGTTCGCGACCGTATCGGGTCGTCGGGACGGGCGCGCCCGCATTCTCGATGTCGCATGTCAACTGTGGTTGACAGGCCCGAGATGTCAACGTAGGTTGACGGTCATGACCGAAGCAACCGACCTCGCCAGTCGTGCGGGGGACCGGGATCCACGGGTGGGCCTACGGGCCGTGGCCGCGCTGCGCCGGCTGCTCGAGCAGTTGGAGGCCGTGCAGGTGCGCAGTGCGCGTGTGCAGGGGTGGTCGTGGCAGGAGATCGCGGCCGAGCTCGGGGTGAGCCGCCAGGCGGTGCACAAGAAGCACGGGAGGAACTGATGTTCGAGAGGTTCACGGACAGTGCCCGGGGCGTCGTGTACGGGGCCATCGAGCATTCGCGGCGGGCGGGGGACGCCCGCGTGGAGGGGGAGCACATGCTCGCGGCGCTGCTGGACGCGCAGGGTACGCAGGCCTCGGTCGCGCTGGCGACGCTCGGGTTCGTGGCGAGTCGGGACGAGTTCGAACGCGGACTGGCCCGGGCCCGGCGGCGCGGCGGCATGTCGCAGGCCGACGAGGCCGCGCTCGCAGACCTGGGGATCGACGTGGGGGAGATCGTCGCGCGCGTCGAACAGGCGCACGGCGAGGGCGCGTTGGCGGTGGGCCGACGGCGGCGCCGACTGTGGCCGTTCGGTGGGCGTACTGGGCATGTCCCGTTCGCGCCCGGCGCCAAGAAGGTGCTGGAGCAGTCGCTGCGCGAGTCGGTGGCCCGCGGTCAGCGGCACATCGGCGACGAGCACATCCTGCTCGCGCTCACCGCCTGTTCGGGCGTGGTCGCGGACCTGCTCGCGGAACACGGCGTCACCCACACGGCGGTACTGCGGGCACTGGCGCCGACGGCACAGGCGGGCTGACCACGCCAACGGGCGATGGGGGACCGGGACGTCGTGGGCCGACCTCGACCTCGCCCTCGCCCGACGGCCGACCGGAGACGTAGCGGTACGCCCTCGCCCGACGAGCGGCGGCCCGGCCAACGCCGGTGGCCTGCGCCAAAACCCACACGCACCGGGCGGCCGGGCCCATCGAACGGATGCGAGCGGAGGGCCCGACCTGCCTGCCCGGTCCGGCGCAGCCCGCTGAGCCGAAGGGAGCCGGGGAGCGGGGGAGCCCAAGCCCAACCCGGGCTCATCTTCACCTGCCTACGTTCGGGTCGGGCGGGCCCTATCGCCCGGAGCGGAAGGTCCGCCCGGCCGGATCCGGTCAGCCCACCCGCCTCACTCGGTCCGAACCCGGACGCTGAGGCCAAGTCCCACGTGGATCCCATGCCGACCCGGCCGGGCCGAACCGCCGGCAGCGAAGGCCCGCCCGGGCGGGTTCGTTTCCGCTGGATCACTCCACCTGGCGCGGACGCGGCCCAGAAGCTCAGATCCTGACCGGCGCCACGCTCGCGCGGTCGCCTTCGCCCCGGAAGGGACCAACGGGCGGGAGCGAAAGGCTCGTTCGGTCTGCCCCGGGCCCGTCCGGCCCGCCCACCTCAGTCGGCCCGAACGCCGCCGCGAAGTTCAAGCCCAATCCGGGCTCATGCCGATGCGACCGCGTTCGGGCCAAACGGGCCTATCGGGCCGGAGCGAAGAGCCCGCCTGGCCCGGCCCGATGTTTTCAGCCCCGTGTGGTCCGAACGCGTACGGTCCGAAACGAGTACGGTCCGAACGCGGCCGGGAAGCCCGATTCCCACAGTCCCGCCCGGCCGCGATCACCGCCCTCATCCCACCGCCCTGCCCTACTTCACGTCCTCACTCGACCAAGCCGGCCCGCCGCAGCGCGTCCGCGATCGCGCCGCCGCCTCCGGCCGGGCCCTGCGGCCCTCGGCTCTGCTTCGGGGGAGTCGCGCGCCGGCCCTGGCCACCGCCCTGACCACTGCCCGAGCCGCCGCCTTGGCGCGCACCGCCCTGCCGCCCGTCACCCTGCCGGCCACCGCTCTGTCGCCCGTCGCCCTGAGGCCGACCCTCGCGAGCCCCGCGCTCCGGCCGAGGGCCGCGAGGGCCGCGGTCACCGCGGTCGCCCCGATCGCCACGCGCCCCGCGCTGCTCCGGTTCGTCCTCCAGCCGCAGTGTCAGCGAGATCCGCTTGCGCGGGATGTCCACGTCGAGCACCTTGACCCGGACCACGTCGCCCGACTTGACCACGTCGTGCGGATCGCTCACGAACGTCTTCGACATCGCCGAGACGTGTACGAGGCCGTCCTGGTGCACGCCGACGTCCACGAACGCGCCGAACGCGGCCACGTTGGTGACCACACCCTCCAGGAGCATGCCGGGTTGCAGGTCGGACAGCTTCTCGACGCCCTCCTTGAAGGTCGCCGTCTTGAACGCCGGCCGCGGGTCACGCCCCGGCTTCTCCAACTCGCGCAGGATGTCGGTCACCGTCGGCAGGCCGAACTTCTCGTCCGTGAACGCCTTCGGGTCCAGCGCGCGCAGCCTCGGCGCCGCGCCGATCAGGGTCCGGACGTCGCCACCCGCCGCCGCGGCGATCTTGCGGACGACCGGGTACGCCTCCGGGTGTACCGAGGACGCGTCCAGCGGGTCGTCCCCGGCCGGGATCCGCAGGAAGCCCGCCGCCTGCTCGAACGCCTTCGGGCCCAGTCGCGCGACGTTCTTCAGGTCGCGCCGGGTCTTGAACGGGCCGTTCGCGTCCCGGTGTTGCACGATGTTGTCGGCCAGCGTCGCGCCGATCCCGGACACCCGGGTGAGCAGCGGCGCGGACGCGGTGTTGACGTCCACGCCGACCGCGTTCACGCAGTCCTCGACCACCGCGTCCAGCGAGCGGGACAACTTCAATTCGGACAGGTCGTGCTGGTACTGGCCGACGCCGATCGACTTCGGGTCGATCTTGACCAACTCGGCCAGCGGGTCCTGGAGTCGGCGGGCGATGGAGACCGCGCCGCGCAACGACACGTCCAGGTCCGGGAGTTCCTGCGAGGCGAAGGCCGAGGCGCTGTACACCGACGCGCCCGCCTCGGACACCATCACCTTGGTCAGGCCCAACTCGGGGTGCTTCGAGATCAGTTCGGCTGCCAGCTTGTCCGTCTCGCGGGATGCGGTGCCGTTGCCGATCGCGATCAGGTCCACCCGGTGCGCGGCGGCCAGTTTGGCGAGGGTGGCGATCGACTCGTCCCAGCGGCGGCGCGGCTCGTGCGGGTAGATCGTCTCGGTGGCGACCACCTTGCCGGTGTCGTCGGTCACCGCGACCTTGACCCCGGTGCGCAGGCCCGGGTCCAGGCCCATCGTGGCGCGGGTGCCGGCCGGCGCGGCGAGCAGCAGGTCGCGCAGGTTGGCCGCGAACACCCGGACCGCCTCGTCCTCGGCCTCCTGCCGCAGCCGACCGCGCAGGTCGATGCCCAGGTGCACCAGGATCCGGGTACGCCAGGCCCAGCGCACGGTGTCCGCGAGCCACTTGTCGGCCGGACGGTCGCGGTTGACGATGCCGAACGCGTGCGCGATCGAGCGCTCGTAGTCGGTCGGGCCGTCGACCTCCTCGTCCGTCGAGGGCGCCAGGGTCAGGTCGAGTACGTCCTCCTTCTCGCCCCGGAACATGGCCAGGATCCGGTGCGAGGGCAGCCGGGTGAACGGCTCGGCGAAGTCGAAGTAGTCGGCGAACTTGGCCCCGGCCTCCTCCTTGTCCTCGCGCACCTTGGCCACCACGCGCCCGCGCGTCCACATCCGCTCGCGCAGCGCGCCGATCAGGTCGGCGTCCTCGGCGAACCGCTCGACCAGGATCGAGCGCGCGCCGTCCAACGCCGCCTGCGCGTCCGCGACACCCTTGTCCGCGTCGACGAATGCCTCCGCCGCGGCGGCCGGGTCGCGCGAGGGGTCGGCCAGCAGGCCGAGCGCGAGGGGTTCCAGACCGGCCTCGCGGGCGATCTGCGCCTTGGTCCGCCGCTTCGTCTTGTACGGGAGGTAGATGTCCTCCAGCCGGGCCTTGGAGTCCGCCGCCAGGATCTGCGCCCGCAGCGGGTCGTCCAACTTGCCCTGCGCCTCGATCGCGGCGAGCACGGCGGTACGGCGCTCCTCCAGCTCCCGCAGGTAGCGCAGGCGTTCCTCCAGGTTGCGCAACTGCGTGTCGTCCAGGGTCCCGGTCACCTCCTTGCGGTACCGGGCGATGAACGGCACGGTGGCCCCGCCGTCGAGCAACTCGACCGCCGCTCTGACCTGCCCCTCCCGAACCCCGAGCTCCTCGGCGATCCGCCGATGCACATCCTGCTGCGCACCCTGCTCCGAACCCTGCTGCCCCGACACCGACATCGTCACGTCCCGATCCACCTCATCACCAAGCCTGCCCCCGGCATTCTCTCGGGCCACACCCCCGGTTGTCGCCCTGCCCCACCGAGGGCGCCCACACGAGGCGCGGCCGCTCGACCGACGGCAGAGCCGTATGGCGGATCCTGATTCACTCCGACCATCGTCTGCGCATCTCGGTGCGCACGCTTTCTTGCGCCGGGATTCGGTCGAACGTTCCGGTCGCGGTTCGGTAGACACAATCAATGCCGTATCGATGCAGGTATTCCACATCGGCAGACGCTGGACGGTCGGGAAAGAGGGCGGTCAACCGACGCGCCGGTTCGGGGCTGTACGGCGCGTAGTCGAGTAACTGACTCAGCGCCTGGCGTACCCATTTCGGCCCTGACTCGCCCTTGGCCTCGATGATCTCGGAACCGTCAGTATGTACAACGTAGAGATCCGTGATGCCTGCCCGGCAGCTGTATCTGTGGCCGGTACCCACGTCGATGAATGCGCGGTACGCCCCGAGGAGGGCCGACTCCTTGCGCTCGGCGACGCGAAACCCGGCAGCCTGCGAATAGCGGGCGTGCGGTACCAAGTGGCGCTCGCCAGGCAGAAGTCGGGTGGCCTGCCCGCGTGTCGTGCCCGGACCGTGCAGGTTCGGTGCGAGCTCCACGATCAGCTGCTCCGACCTGGTCTCGATCAGGAACTCGTCGAGAACTCGTCGGGCCTTCGGGTCTTCTGCCCTGACTACGATCTGTCCGGGAAATGTGTGCTTCTCGTTGTAGTCCAGGACGCGGCACAGGTCCGGGTACGGGATTTCCGTGCGCTCGAATCCGACGAGGCTGTAGACCGTGTGCCAGCTGGTGCCCTCCGCGTGGGGCGGCCACAGGTGGTCGGCGAAACCGCGATTTCGGAAAATATGTCCGATTTCGCCGATTGCGCGGACTATCTTCTCGCCTGTGAAGAGCACGACGTCGCCGGTCTTCACGTGCTCCATCTTCTTGTCGTGCGCGGGCTGAGCACCCCAGAAGCGCGCCTTGCCTTCGGGATGGAGCAGGGATAGGTCGGCTTTCTGGGACTCCGTCAGCAGGTTGTCCACCGCGAGTTCGGTGAACGAGACGGGCTCCGCCAGGGTCGAAGCCCAATGGGTTCTTGATTCCTTGCTCCCGTATGACGGTGCGATGACGACTGCGGGCAAGGTGCTGCTCCTTGGCAGTGGGGGCAGTGTCGAGCGGCCGATCGTTCGTTTCTACCAACCGGAGCGGACATCGCGATGCGGTCTGCGGTCCGTGTGCGGTCTCGATCTGCGTCGGCCGGGTGTTCGGAGACCGCGATGTCACGCGTTCGCGCTCGGCGGGTTCTCCCGTAGAGACGGGACGCGGCTGGGGCGGCGGCGTTCCTGGGCTTCGAGGAGGGGGAGGGTGCGCATCGGGACTACCTCGGACAAGACGATGACGCTGGTGGAGCGGACCACCTCGGGGATGCGGTTGATGTCGATCAGGATCTGTTGCAGGTCCTGATTCGAGGTGGCGGCGATCCGGCAGTGCACGTCGCCGATGCCGGTCGTCCCGTACGCCTCCAGCACCTGTGGGACCGCGCTCAGCGCGGTGGCCACGCCGGACAGGCCGCCCTGGGCGATCTCCAGTGTGACGAAGGCCAGAACCGGGTACCCGGCGGCGACCAGATCGACCTCGGGGCCGTAGCCGGTGATCACCCCCGCCGCCTCCATCCGCTCCAGGCGGGCCTGGACCGTGGCGCGGGAGACACCGATCACCCGGGACAGTTCCAACATGCCCGCCCGCGGGTGTTGTCGGCCGGCCCGGATGAGACGCACGTCCAATTCGTCGAGCGTGCTGCGCGAATCCTGTAGATCATCCCGCATATGGGCCGCCCATCTAGGCAAATTGCATAGCTCGCAGATCGAACCTTGTCAGATGTTGCATTCGGAAGTGTACTTCCGGCATCCGTTCCTTTCCGAGGGGATCGCGCGTCATGAGCACCTTCACCACCCTTGAAGACACCGACGCCCTCGTCGGCGCCGTCGAGCACGACCCGGCGGGAGACCCCTTCCCGGTCGTCGCGATGGACCATGTTCGTTTCTTCGTCGGCAACGCCAAGCAGGCCGCGCACTACTACTCGACGGCGTTCGGGATGACCTGCGTCGCCTATCGCGGTCCCGAGACCGGGAGCCGCGACGTCGCCGAGTACGTGCTCGTGTCCGGCAAGGCACGTTTCCGCATCACCGGCGAGGTTCACGCCGGCACCGAGGTCGGCGTCGCGACCGCCGCCCACGGTGACGGTGTGTCCGACATCGCCATCGAGGTTCCCGACGTCGACAAGGCCATCGCCTTCGCCCGGGAGAACGGCGCGACCGTGCTGGTCGAGCCGCACGACGACACCGACGAGCACGGCACGGTGCGTACCGCGGTGCTGGCCACGTACGGCCAGACCCGGCACACGCTGGTGGACCGGTCCGGCTACAAGGGCCCGTTCCTGCCCGGCTTCGTCGCCGCCGAGCCGCTGTTCCGCGGCAAGCCCGCCGCCCACCCCAAGCGCTACTTCCAGGCCATCGACCACTGCGTGGGCAACGTCGAGCTCGGCCGGATGGACGAGTGGGTCGCCTTCTACAACCGCGTCATGGGCTTCACCAACATGAAGGAGTTCGTCGGCGACGACATCGCCACCGAGTACTCCGCGCTGATGTCCAAGGTGGTCACCAGCGGCAACCACCGGGTGAAGTTCCCGCTGAACGAGCCCGCCGTCAGCCGCAAGAAGTCGCAGATCGACGAGTACCTCGAGTTCTACGGCGGCCCCGGCGTCCAGCACATCGCGCTGGCCACCGGCGACATCGTGGCCTCGGTGCGCGCGATGGCCGAGATGGGCGTCGAGTTCCTGTCCACCCCGGACAGCTACTACGACACGCTCGGGGAATGGGCCGGCGAGACCCGGGTACCGGTCGAGACGTTGCGCGAACTGAAGATCCTGGTCGACCGCGACGAGGACGGCTACCTGCTCCAGATCTTCACCAAGCCCGTGCAGGACCGGCCGACGGTGTTCTTCGAGCTGATCGAGCGGCACGGTTCGCTCGGATTCGGCAAGGGGAACTTCAAGGCGCTGTTCGAGGCGATCGAGCGCGAGCAGGAGCGCCGCGGCAACCTCTAGGCCGCAGGGCCGGCCGTCGCGTACGGCGGCGGCCGGCAGGACACGGGCCGACAGGGCAGCGGGAGCGGACGGAGGAGTCGGGCAGTCATGGCGTACTACCGCAGCGTGGGCGAGGTGCCGCCGAAGCGGCACACCCAGCACCGCCGCCCGGACGGCGGCCTGTACTACGAGGAGCTGATGGGCGAGGAGGGCTTCACCTCCGACTCCTCGCTCCTCTACCACCGCGCGATCCCGTCGGCGATCGCCGACGCGAGCGTGTGGGAGGTCCCCGACCAGAGCGTCACCGCCAACCACCCGCTCAAGCCGCGCCACCTCAAGCTGCACGAGCTGTTCGCGGACAACGAGTGGAAGGCCGTCGACGCGGTCACCGGTCGGCGGCTGGTGCTGGGCAACGGCGACGTACGGATCTCCTACGTGGTCGCGGGCAGCCCTTCCCCGCTGTACCGCAACGCGCTCGGTGACGAGTGCGTGTACATCGAGTCCGGCTCCGGAACGGTGGAGACCGTGTTCGGCGCGCTCACCGTCGGCCCCGGCGACTACGTGATCCTGCCGCGTGCCACCACCCACCGGTGGGTGCCCGGCACCGAGGAGCCGCTGCGCGCGTACTGCATCGAGGCCAACTCGCACATCACGCCCGCCAAGCGCTACCTCTCCCGATTCGGCCAACTGCTCGAGCACGCGCCGTTCTGCGAGCGCGACCTGTGCGGGCCGGTCCAACCACTGCTGGCCGAGGGCACGGACGTCGAGGTGCTGGTCAAGCACCGCGGCCTGGGCGGCGAGATCACCGGCACCCGCTACGTCTACCCCACCCACCCGTTCGACGTGGTCGGCTGGGACGGGTGCCTGTACCCGTACGTGTTCAACATCTCCGACTTCGAGCCGATCACCGGCCGGATCCACCAACCGCCGCCCGCGCACCAGGTGTTCGAGGGGCAGGGGTTCGTGATCTGCAACTTCGTGCCGCGCAAGGTGGACTACCACCCGCTGTCGATCCCGGTGCCGTACTACCACTCCAACGTGGACTCGGACGAGGTCATGTTCTACTGCGGCGGCAACTACGAGGCCCGCAAGGGGTCCGGGATCGGCCAAGGATCGATCTCGCTGCACCCGGGCGGGCACGCGCACGGGCCGCAGCCCGGCGCCTACGAGCGCAGCATCGGCATCGAGTTCTTCGACGAGCTCGCGGTCATGGTGGACACCTTCAGCCCGCTGGGTGTCGGCGAGGGCGGCATCGCGAGCGAGGATCCGGGTTACGCGTGGACCTGGGCCGGGAAGGCGCCCGGACCATGAGCGCATCCACCGAGGCACCCGAGACCCTGCACCACGCGTTGTTCACCGGACTGTGGGACGACGCCGCGTTGTTCCCACCCGGCAACGCCCCGATGGCCGAGGCGGTGCCCGCGCACCGGGTGTACCGCGTCGAGTGGTTCGCGCCGTTCGTGCGCAACTTCCTGGTCGGTGCGGCACACGTGCCCGACCTGCTCGCGCTCGCCGATTCCGGCGAGCCGCTGCGTGTGGTGCTCGTGGCTCCCGGCGGCCCCGCCTCGGTGGGTCCCGCCGTACGCACCATCCTGAGCGCCCCCGGGTTGTTCCTGGAGGGCATCGAGGTCGCCGGCGACGGTGAGATCGGCAAGGCGGTCGCGGCGCTGCACGAACACCTGCCGGAGATGACGGCGGGCTACGTCGAGGTCCTCAAGGGCGCGGGCCTGGACGCAGACCTGGACAATCTCGCCGGCACGTACGGGCGGCCCAAGTTCCGCACCGGCGGTACCGCCGCGCACGCGTTCCCGGACGAGGCCGAGTTGGCCGCGTTCGTGTACGCGTGCCGGATCCGCGAACTGCCGTTCAAGGTCACGGCCGGGCTGCACAACGCCGTGCGGCACACCGACCCGACCACGGGTTTCGAGCACCACGGGTACCTCAACCTGATGCTCGCCACCCACCACGCCGTCGCCGGCGCCGAACCGGACGCGCTCGCCGACCTGCTGGCGATCCGCGACAGCGCCGAACTCACCCGGATGGCGCACGACCTGACCCTGACCGAGCGCACCCGCCTGCGTGGCTACCTGACCTCGTACGGCACCTGTAGCGTCGCCGAGCCGCTCCAGGACGCACTCACCCTGGGTCTGCTCGGCGAACCCCCGCACCAGCGCGACTGATCCGATCGAGGAGCCCGACGTCTCATGCCCACCACCTGGGTCCCGCTGCCGACCGACACGGTGTACGGCATCGACAACCTGCCCTACGGCGTGTTCGCCACCGACCGCGAGCCGGACCGGCCGCGGGTCGGGGTGGCGATCGGCGACTTCGTGCTGGACGCCGGCGCGGCGGCGCACGCGGTCGGGGCGCCGGCCGATGTGCTGGACGCGCCGAGCCTGACCGAGTTGATGGCGGCCGGCCGGGCGACCTGGACCGCGGTACGCGCCGCGCTCACCACCTGGCTGACCGACCCCGAGCTGCGGGCGAACATCGAACCGCACCTGATCCCGCGTCGGGAAGTGGTGCTGCGGCTGCCGTTCGAGGTCGCGGACTACGTCGACTTCTACGCCTCCGAGCACCACGCGAGCAACCTCGGTCGGATCTTCCGGCCCGGCTCCGAGCCGTTGACCCCGAACTGGAAGCACCTGCCCATCGGCTACCACGGCCGCGCGGGCACCGTGGTGGTCTCGCACACGCCGATCGTGCGCCCCAGCGGGCAGCGCAAGGCGCCCACCGACGCGGTGCCCTCGTTCGGGCCCACCCGCCGACTGGACATCGAGGCCGAGGTCGGCTTCGTGGTCGGCGCCGGCTCCGAACTCGGCACGCCGGTCGGGCTCGCCGACTTCGCCGACCACGTGTTCGGCGTGTGCCTGGTCAACGACTGGTCCGCCCGGGACATCCAGGCCTGGGAGTACGTTCCGCTCGGCCCGTTCCTGGGCAAGTCGTTCGCCACCTCGGTGTCGCCGTGGATCGTCCCCCTCGAAGCACTCGGCGTCGCACGCGTGGCACCCCCCGCGCGCGACGTCGAGCCACTGCCCTACCTGGACGACCGCGCCGGCGAACCGTGGGGCCTGGACCTGGCCCTGGAGGTCCGGCTCAACGGCCACCTGATCTCCCGGCCGCCGTTCGCGGCGATGTACTGGACGGCCGCGCAGCAGCTCGCGCACATGACCGTCAACGGCGCGGCGCTGCGCCCGGGCGACCTGTTCGCCTCCGGTACGGTCAGCGGCCCCGAGGCCGACCAGCGCGGCGCGCTGATCGAGATCACCTGGAACGGCGAGAACCCCCTCAAACTCCCGGACGGGTCCACCCGGACCTATCTGGAGGACGGCGACGAGGTCACGATCACCGCTACCGCCCCCGGTCCGAACGGCACTCGTATCGGATTCGGCGAGGTAAGCGGGCGAATCCTGGCAGCGCGCTGACCTGATGCCGGCTCCCGCAGCTTGCGGGAGCCGGCATATCGCCGGAGGCGGACGGTCCGGGGCCAAGGGTCCGGGGCCAACGGTCCGCGGCGGACGCGTCGAGGCGATCGGTCCGAGGCGGACGGTTCGAGGCGCAGACCGAGGCGGACCCCAGGGGCGACCGCGCGAGGCCGCCTTCCGACGCCCACGCTGACGGCATCGTTCCGCGCGTCGGCGAAGCCCTGCCGCTCGGCGATCGAGCGTGCCCCCACATCCGCACGACCGACGGACGGTACCTCCGCGCCCACCGCGATCGCGACGGAATACGCGTTGCACGGCGATCGGATCACCGGGCCGGCCGACCGTCCGAAAACGATCGCCCGCGGACTCTCGGACTCCGATTGCTCGCGGACTCGCGGACTCGCGGACCCTCGGACTCGCCTGCCCGCGGACTCGCGGGCACTCGTTCCGGGACTCCCCGACGTCCACCGTCGCCGTGTGAGCGGCCTCCGGGCCTCCGGCAGGTCGCGCGTCCCGGCGGCTCGTACGGCCCGCCACACGAGGCCGTGGCGGCCTCGTGGGCCTCGATCGCGACGCAAACCAACGGCCGATCCACCGGCCCGCACCCGACGCCGCGTCCGGCCCGCCGGCGAGGCGCCGAGCGGTGGAATCCGGCCGGCCGTGCGACCCGTCGACGACGTCGTGGACCTTGCCGAGCATGTCCTCGGCGGCGATCCACGGTTGTCGTTCGTCGACGTGCCACGACGCGGTCTCGCGTACCGAGACGCCGGCCCCCGCCTCGATCCCGGTCGCGATCCCTCCGGACTCCACCCGCTCGGCGAATGCCTCGCCGGACGAGCGGACAGGTCACACACTCGGGCGGCCGGGCCGCCCGGTTCGGTTCATGGGGTACCGGTCATCCGATGTGGATCGCCCGGTGTTGCCCGCTTTTGTCGTAGTAGCCGGGACCGGCCACCAGAGCGGTGCGGAAGTACAGGCCCTCGCCGACGACGCCGTTGTTGTTGCCGTGTCCGGGCACGAACGGCTGCCACAGGGCCACCAGCAGGTCGGGGGCCACCAACGAGGCCCCCTCGGTCTCCACCCGGACGGGTGTCAGTTCACCGAGCAGTCGGGTGACGTCGACGGCCGGCGTACCGAAGACGTCGACGCCCAGACACAACACCGTGTCCGCGAAGTCGTCCTCGGACCGGTGCACCTCGATTGCCTCGACCAGTCCGTCCTTGTCGCTCACCACATGAATCGAGAGGTCCGCACCGAAGTGGGCGAACCCACGAGTGCGTCCCGACAGATCTCCTCCGAGTTCGCGCAGAGCCGCCTCTGCCTCGTCCATGGACATGCCGATCTTGATCGGCCCTACGCCGTAAGGCGGATCCAACTCAAGCTGCACGTGATCTCCCTCGCCTCGAACAACCGAGTATGGCGCACCGTCATCGGGCTTCCTCGCACCCGGTTGCCGGTTCGGCGGGGGAGGGCGGCCGGGTGCCCGTACCCGGACGGCAACGCTCCCGTCGGGGCCGGCGTCGGCCTCGGCTTTGTACCCGTTCGGGCCAATCCGGGAAGCTTCGACACCGGCTCCGGGAGCGCTATCGCGGGGTGCCGAAGACCTGGGTCCACGAGGTGCCGTAGGTGCCGCCGGTGACATACCCGACACCGATCTCGGTGAACTCCGGAGTGAGGATGTTCTTGCGATGGCCGGGACTGTCCATCCAGCCCTGCACCACCTCGGCCGGCGTGCGCTGTCCGCACGCGATGTTCTCCCCTATCCGGCTGTAGAGATAGCCCGCCGCGATCGCCCGGTCCCACGGCTCGCGGCCGTCCGGATCGGTGTGCGAGAAGAACGCGCGGTTGATCATGTCCGCGCTGAACGCCTGTGCGCACGCGGTCAGTTGTGGCTGTGGCACGAGGGCGCGCAGGCCGTGCCGGGCCCGTTCGCCATTGGTCAGCTCGACCACCCCGCGCTGGAACTCGGAGAGCCCCGACGGGGTTTGGGTCTGCTCCTCGACCTCGACCCCGAAGTCCCGGGCGATCCCGGCCAGCCCGTCCGCGTAGCCCTGGCCCAGCGCGCGCACCTTCCAGCCCGCACCGCGCCGGTAGATCTCGGCCAGCAACAACACCGTCTCGGCGCGCGGCCGAGGCGGGGTGAACCGCGCCAGCAGTGTGCCGCTCGCACCGGTGAGCGTCATCGCCGGCGGCGGCAACTCGCCCAGCGTGTGCGTGGTGTCGGCGGGACTGATCACCACCGTCACGCGCGTGGCGCCCGCCCGCAGGCCGGTCGGGTCCACCGTGACGGTGTCCCCGCCCAGCCGTACCCCCGGCGCCGAGACCTGGTTGAAGAAGACGAAGTCCGCGTCGCCGGACACCCGTCGGTCCTCACCCGTGATCAGCGCGGAGATGTCGAAGGGGCCGGGCACGCGTACGCGCACGACGCCGCCCGGCAAGGATTGGTTCGCACCCGGCGGCAGTTCGTTCATGACCTCGGATTCTAACGACGGATCACACCTCGGTGACCCGGCCGTCCGCGACTTCGATCCGCCGGGTGGTGCGCACCGCCTCCAACATCCGCCGGTCGTGGGTGACCAGGAGCAGTGTGCCCTCGTAGGACTCCAACGCGGACTCCAACTGCTCGATCGCGGGCAGGTCCAGGTGGTTCGTCGGCTCGTCCAGGACCAGCAGGTTGACCCCCTCGGCCTGGAGCAGGGCCAGGGCGGCGCGGGTGCGCTCACCCGGGGACAAGGTCGCCGCCGGGCGCAGCACGTGCGCCGCCTTGAGCCCGAACTTGGCCAGCAGCGTACGCACATCGGCCGGGAGCAGGTCCGGGACCACCGCGCAGAACGCCTCCAGGAGCGGCAGGTCGCCCAGGAACAACCCGCGCGCCTGGTCCACCTCGCCGACCACGACACCCGAACCCAGTGAACCCCGACCGCCGGTCAACTCGGCCCGTCCGAGCAGCGCCGCCAGCAGCGTCGACTTGCCCGCGCCGTTCGCGCCGGTGATCGCGACCCGATCCGCCCAGTCGATCTGCAACGTCACCGGACCCAGCGTGAAGCCGCCGCGCTCGACCACCGCGCCGTGCAGCGCGGCCACCACCGCGCCCGCGCGCGGCGCCGCGGCGATCTCCATCCGCAGCTCCCACTCCTTGCGGGGCTCCTCGACCACCTCCAGGCGCTCGATCATCCGCTCGGTCTGGCGGGCCTTGGACGCCTGCTTCTCGCTCGCCTCGGACCGGGTCTTGCGGCTGATCTTGTCGTTGTCGGTGGACTTGCGGCGCGCGTTGCGGGTGCCCTTGTCCATCCACCCGCGCTGCATCCGGGCCCGGGCCTCCAGGTCGCCGCGCTTGTCGGCGTACTCGTCGAACTCCTCGCGCGCGTGTCGGCGGGCCACCTCGCGCTCGGCCAGGTACGCGTCGTAGCCGCCGCCGTAGCTGCGGATCTGCTGCTGGGCCAGGTCCAGTTCGACCACCCGGTCCACCGTCCGGGCCAGGAACTCGCGGTCGTGGCTGATCACCACGGTGCCCGCGCGCAGCCCCGTGACGAACCGCTCCAACCGGTCCAGCCCGTCCAGGTCCAGGTCGTTGGTCGGCTCGTCGAGCAGGAACACGTCGTACCGGCTGAGCAGCAGCGACATCAGCCCCGCGCGCGCGGCCTGGCCGCCGGACAGCGCGGTCATCTCGCGATCCAGGTCCACCGCCAGGCCCAGATCCGCCGCGACCTCCTCGGCCCGCTCCTCCAGGTCCGCGCCGCCCAGGTCCAGCCAGCGATCCAGCGCGATGCTGTACTCGTCGTCGGCGCCCGCGCGGCCCTCGACCAGGCCCTCGGTCGCGGTGTCGAGCGCGGCCTGCGCGGCGGCGACCCCGGTGCGCCGGGCCAGGAACGCGCGCACGGTCTCGCCCGGGCGCCGCTCCGGCTCCTGCGGCAGATGGCCCACCGACGCGGTCGGCGGGCTCAACTGGATCGCTCCCGCCTCCGGCTCGGCCAGCCCGGCGAGGAGCTTCAACAGGGTGGACTTGCCCGCGCCGTTCACCCCGACCAGACCCACGACGTCGCCGGGGGCGATCACCAGGTCCAATCCGGAGAACAGGACACGGTCACCGTGTCCGGCGGCAAGGTCTTTGACGACGATCGTGGCGCTCATGAGGATACGAATCCTATCGGCCGCTGAAAGGATGACGACGTCCGTGTAGCACCGGCCCGTGCGGCCACCTGGGAAGGACCACGCATGACCACCGAACCCCGGCCCGAACGGTACGAGGCGCTGCCCGAGGACTGGGAGCGCGCCGTCGCCATCGTCGCGCACCCCGACGACCTCGAATACGGTGCCGCCGCGGCGATCGCCCGCTGGACCCGGCAGGGCAAGCACATCACCTACGTCATGGTCACCAGCGGCGAAGCCGGTATCGACGGACTCGACCCGGACGAGTGTCGCCCGCTGCGCGAGGCCGAACAGATCGAGTCGGCGCGCATCGTCGGCGTCGACACGGTCGAGTTCCTCGGCTACCCGGACGGCGTGATCGAGTACGGCCTGCCGCTGCGCCGCGACCTGTCCCGCGTGGTCCGCCGGCACCGGCCGGAGATCGTGATCACCGGCAACTTCCGCGACACGTGGGGCAGCGTCTTCCTGAACCAGGCCGACCACATCGCGGTCGGCCGGGCGGTCGTGGACGCGGTACGCGACGCGGGCAACCGGTGGGTGTTCCGCGAGCTGCTCGCCGAGGGCCACGAGCCGTGGGGCGGGGTGCGCGCGGTGTGGGCGGGTGGCTCGCCGCAGTCGCGGCACGCGGTGGACACCACCGAGCACTTCGCGATCGGTGTCGCGTCGCTGGAGGCACACGCGGCCTATCTGGCGGGGCTGGGCCAGGGGCAGATGGCGGACGCGGGGGAGTTCCTGGAGGGCATGGGCCGGGCGGCCGGCTCGCGGCTGGGCACCCCGTTCGCGGCCGCCTTCGAGGTCTTCCCGATGGGCTGAGCAGGGGCCGATCGGGCCTCGATACGCTGCGTGAATGATCGGTTTGCAGCATCTTCCCGGCCGGGCCCTCGCCGTATGTGCGGCGGGGGTCCTGACTCTCACCGGACTCGTCGCGTGCAGCGGCGACGGTGACGACGCCGCATCCTTGTCCTCGGGGCGGTTGAACATCGAGAAGCTTCGACAGGCGGTCCGGCCGATCAGCGAGAACGGCGCCCTGCCGTGCCCGCTGCCGTACGACGTCGCCGCGGCGACCGCGAAGATCCACCTGGACGGCGCGGTCACCCCGGGCGAGCCGGTCACGACCGCTAGCGAGGGGTGGTCCGACGACGAGGCCGCGGCACGCGACCCGTACTCGAACCTCACGCCGACTCAGCGGGCCAACGGCGTCGAGGTGACCTGCTCCTACCGGGTCGGCGCGGCGAAACTGGACGTGGCCACGTACGCTTCGCGGCGCGGGCACCCGGTCATGATGGCCCTGCCGATCATCCAGCGCGACGCCGACGCGGCCGTGCAGGACCTCAGCGCGTTCGCCGACAAGATGGCCACGATCGGGCCGCACCAGGTGGTCCCGGTCGGCAACGGGCATGTGGCCGCGGTCCGATTGAACGTGAACGGCCCGGGCGTGGCCATGCTGCAGGTCTCCTCGGAGACGCTGACGCCCGCTCAGATATCGGACCTGGCCGGCGAGTTCGCCCGGCAACTCGACTGAGCGAGCGCCGCCGGCCGTTCACCCACCCTCTCCCGACGGTGGCCCCGACGGGAGGCCCCAGCGCCGGCCGGGTCGAACGCGCACCGGCCGACGCTTCGGGCGAGGCCGCTCAGACGGAGGCGATCCGTACGTCGGCGGCGTGCTCGTGCAGCCGGATCACCGTGTCCGCGACCCGGCGCACCGTCGGCTCGTCCATGTGCGACCACAGCGGAAGGGTCAACACCCGGGAGGACACGTCGTCGGTGATCGGCAACGGCCGCGCGGGCAGGTGGGCGTACGCCTTCTGCCGGTTCACCGGCGGGTGGAAGTAGCGGCGCGAGTCGATCCCGTCCGCCTTCAGCGCCCGGGCCAGCGTAGGCGTGTCCAGGCCGAACGTGTCCGGGTCGACGACCAGCGTCAGGTCCTTCCAGGTGGACACGTCGCCGTCGGCGAGCACCGGCAGCCGCAGCCCCGGCACGTCGGCGATCGCGTCGGCGAACACACCCACCAGGTGCGAGCGGGCCGCGACCCGCTCCGGCAGACCGCGCAGCGACACCAGCGCCAATGCGGCGTGCAATTCGGACATCCGCGCGTTCAGTCCAGGGAACAGGCAGTCGTAGTCGCCCGGGTTGCCGTACCCCCGACCCAGTCGGCAGGCCTGTGCCAAGCCCTCGTCCCGGGTCGCGATCAACCCGCCCTCGCCCGCGGTCACCACCTTCGTCGGGCTCAGCGAGAACACCTCCGCGGCGCCGAAGCCGCCGATCGGGGTGCCCGCCCGCCGGCTGCCCAGCGCGTGCGCCGCGTCGTAGACGATCGGCACCCCCGCGTCGTCCGCGACCTTCGCCAACTCCTCGACGCGACACGGCGTCCCGTACACGTGCGTGGCCATCAACGCGGACGCGCCCGACTCGGCCAGCAGCGCGGCCGCGTCGGTCGCGTCCAGGGTCAGGCTGTCCGGGTCCACCTCGGCGAACACCGGGGTGGCCCCCGCCCAGTGCGCCGCGTGCGCGGTGGCCGAGAAGGTGAAACCGGGCATCGCCACCGACCCGCTCACCCCCAACGCCTGCAAGGCGAGCATCAACCCGCTCGTGCAGTTCGACACCGCCACCACGTACGGCACCTCCAGCCGCGCGGCCGCGTCCTCCTCCAACTCGCGCACCGTGGCACCGTCGGTCAACCGACCGCTGGTCAGGATCGTGTCCAGCCGCCGCGCCAACTCCTCCCGCTCGGGCACATGCACGCGCGTCAGCGGCAGGCCCTCCGCGAACGTCGCGTCCCCACCGAGCACCGCCGGCTTGCCGGTCACCGCCATATCGCATCCCCCCTGGACTCACCGGGATTCCCCGGACTGATCGAACTCGTCTCCCCACCACCGGAATCGGCCGCGAGGGGCGTCGCGTGCCGCCCCATCGCCCGCCGCCGCTTCCGCTCCGAACTCCCGCCCTTCTCGGTCTCGGTGCGATCCGGCTTCGACACCGCGAGCAACACCAGGACGAACGGGAACACCTGGACCCGTTCGCGGGTGAGGATGCCGAAGTTGCGGATGTTCGCGAACGCGAGCGCGAACACCAGCGTGTAGACGATCACGAAGGCCACGTAGGGTCTTCGGATCAGCAGCCCCGGGATGCGTTTCAACCGGGGGAGCGCGACCACGAACAGGCCCATCAGCACGACGCCTTCCAGCGACGCGACCAGGGCCTGGATGTTGTGCGCCTCGAACGGGAACGGCCGAAAGAGCACGGTCACCAGCGACTGCGGCAACGCGGCCGGTGAGATGGACAGCGCCGCCGAATCGTCCACCGCCTGGGCCGAACCGCCCTGCGCGGTCTGGGTCTGGGTCTTGGCGATCACCTGGTTGGCCTGCGCGGCCCCGATGCCCGGCGTACCGAAGAAGGTGCCGACCTGCTGGAGCGCGAGCACACAACCCACCCCGAGCACCAGGATCCCGAAGCCGGCCCGCAACGGGCCCAGCGCGGAAGCCTGTTGCGGACGATTGCGGAGCAGATAGCCGACACACAGCCCGCACAGCAGCAGCACCGTCACGTGCGGGCGCACCATCGTGGTGCCCACCGCCCCCAGGATCAGGAACACGAACGCCCCGCGCCGGCGCACCAGGAGCAGCGCCACGCCGTAGGCCGCCAGGCCCAGCGTGAACATCATCCACGTGTCCTTGCCGATCCCGGAGGGCCAGAACAGCAGCGAAGGCAGGAAGAACAGCAGCTTGCCGTAGCGGCGCCGATCGCCGTCCGGATAGGCCACGTTGAACGCGCGCCAGAACAGGTACAGACCCCAGAACCCCAGCCACGAGTAGACCAGGTAGCCGGCCAGCAACGACTGCCCGACGATCGCGTACACGATCCCGGTGACGATCATGATGAAACCGGTGCCGATCACCTTGCGACCGATGTCCACGGTGAAGTCGCCGTCCCGGAAGTGCGGCGCGATGGCCCGCCCGACCAGGTCGTAGGTAGCCGCGTCCGCGCGCCCCTCGTAGAGCACGAAGGACATCCAGTACCGGGCGAAGCACGCGAGCAACTTGGCGACCAGCGCGCCGATCACCAACCGCCGTACCCATGGCGGCTCGTCGCGGGAGAACCGGGACAGCAGCGGCACGCTGATGGTGAGCAGCAGCGGGAAGACGATCAGCGCGCCCCACGTGTCGTACGGGCGATACTCCATCGCCCACGCGAACACCGAGACGTAGAAGCCGACCGCGGTGAGCGCGAGCAGGGAACCCCATGGCAGCCGCGACGGAGGCACCCACCGGGCGTACGGCGCAAGACGGGACGACAACGGAGCTCCTTGCAGGGACGGCGAACCGGTGCGGCGTCGGGCGGCGGTGCCGCGGGGACCGGTTCGGACCGGTCCGGCGGCGGCTCGCCGGCTGGCTAGAAGACCTCCAAGTCCCCCAGGGAGAGCTGCCACGAGCGCAGGTCGTGGACGTCGATCGGGTGCGGGTGCACGGTGCGCGCGACCAGCAGCATGCCGGTGCGCGGCGGTGTGGCGTACCCGGCGTAGCGGGCGGCCCTGGCCGCTTCCGAGCCGCGCGCCAGATGGGTGGCGACGTGGTCGCACCCGGACATGGCCACCCCGGAGAACAGCTTGCGCGCGGTGTCGCGGTCGCCGGGGCGCACCACCATCTGGGACAGCGTGAACTCGACCAGCGGGCCGCGCAGACGCGGGCGCCCGAACACCACGCCGGTCAACTCGCCGTTCTTGTACGAGGCCACCACCCGGTAGTCCAGTCCGGGCGCGTCGCCGTAGCGCCAGCGCAGGAAGTCGCCGGTGAGCGCGGTGCGCAGCTTGTCGTGGCCGATCGCCGCGTCGCCCGCGTCCGCCTCGGCGACCAACTCGTCGAAGCCCACCGCCGCCTTGGGATCGGAGAAGAACTGACGAGCAGTCGGAAAGCGGCACCGGGCCGCGGGATCCTCCGAGTTCCAGGACTGCGAGGTGCCGGAGAGATCTCCGGTGGCGCGCAGCTCCTTGAGCCCGCGCGCGAAGGCGATCGGCCGGATCGGATGCAGCGAGACCGGTACCTTCCCGACCTCGTGCCAGCCCATCCGCAGATAGCCGGGCAGGCTGTTGCCGTTCGGGGTGTTGAACACCAGCGAGGTGTCCACCTCGATCCGCTCCAGCAACTCGGTGGTCAACCGGCGGAACAGACCCCGGCCCTGGACGTCCGGGTGGGTCGCGGTGTCCACCGCGCGCACCGCCCGGACCACCTCGCCACCGAGCACGAACTCCCAGCGCAGGAAAAGCCGTACCGCGACCACCCGGCCGTCCGCCTCGGCGACCAGCCCGGGACTTGCACCGAACGGGTTGTCCCTGTGCTTCCATCGGAAGAACTCCGGGGTGCGCTCCCCGGTCGGCCCGCCGGACAGCGCGTCGCCCAACAGGGCCAACACCCGGGGTTCGTCGTGTTTGCCCAACTCTCGGACGGTGAAAGGGTAACTCCCGACCTCTGGCCCACTCACCGCGATCCCTCCAGCACTCTCGCGTACACGTCCTCGATCCGCCGCTGCGCCCCCGCGACGTCGAACTCGTCCGAGCGCTCGGCCGCGGCCTCGCCGCACGCGCGCCGACGCGCGGGTTCGGCGGCGAAGGCCACCAACGCGTCGGCGAACGCCGCCGGGTCACCGGCCGGCACCACCGCGCCCTCGACCCCGTCGGTGACGATCTCCGGCATCCCGCCCACCGCGGTCACCACCGACGGCAATCCGACCGTCATCGCCTCCATCAACGAGACCGGCAGCCCCTCCTGACGCGAACTCAGCGCGAACACGTCGAAGGCCGGCAACAACGCCGGCACGTCGCCGCGCGACCCGGCGAAGACCACCGAGCCCTTGAGGTCGGGCCGGCTCGCCCGCTCGCGCAGGGTCGCCTCCAGCGGGCCGGACCCGATCAGCACCAGGACCGCCCCGGGATGCCGCTCCAGGACCAGCGCGTGCGCCGCGAGCAGGCCCAACTGGTCCTTCTTGGGCGTGAAGTTGGCCACCGAACCGACCGTGAACGCGTCCTGGTCCAGGTCCAGCGCCTGCCGGGCCCGCTCGCGCGCGCCCGGGCCGGCGAACGCGTCGCCCAGGTCCGGGCCGTGATGGATCACCGTCGGCACGGTGCCGCGCCGCAGTCGGGCCGGCTCGATGCTCTCGGCCACGGCCGCGGAGACCGCGATCACGCCGTTGTTGCGCCGGTACGTCCAGGCGTTGGCGATCCGGGTGAGCCGCCGGTAGCGCGGCCACATGTTGTGCTCGGTGTGCACGATCGGCACCTTGCCGGAGAACATCCGAGCGGCGACCGCCGGAACCGGCATGTGGGTGTGGATCAGGCCGTACTCGCGCGCCCGCAACAGCGCGCGCAGCCGCACCGGCCAGACCCGCCCGCCACCCAGGCAGTGCACCGTGATGCCCAACTCGCGCAGGGCCGGCACCAGCGCGTCCTTCCACGGCAAGACGTAGGCGACCTCGACCTCGTAGCGTTCGTCGTCCAGTCGGCGCGCGCAGTTGACCAGCAACTGCTCGGCGCCACCGCGCCCCAGACCCTTGGCGAGCCACAGGACACGAACGCGGTCACCCATCAGCGATCCTCCGAGCCGAGTTCGACGGTGGACCACGTATCGAAGTGCGGTCCCAGGTGCGCACCGTCGCCGGAGCCGTTGTGCAGCGCCCGCTCCGCCGCCGACTGGATCCGGAAGCCGGAGTCCGCGTCCTCGGCCGAGCCGATCGGATCGGCGCGATGCGCACCGCGACCGCTCGCGGCCGACTCGGGTTCACCCTCGGTCAGTTCGCCGCGCTTGGCCCAACTGGGCGCGGGACGCTCGACGTCCTCGTCCGCGTCGGGGGTCGGCTCGGCCGAGCGACCGCGCAGCACCAGGCTCGCGCCGGCGCCCATCCGGCCCACCGCGCCGGTGCGCGGACCGCGCTTGAGACCGCCACCCATCGACCGGGTCGGGTCCACCCCCAGCAGCGTGACACCGGCGATCGGCACCCCGGTACGGGTCAACAGCTCGCCCACCCGGGAGGCCTGATCGGCCGTCAGGTTGCCGCTGCGGGCCACCACCAGCATCGCGTCCACGTGCTGCACCAGGTCGTTGGTGTCGTTCGCGTAGAGCAGCGGCGCGCTGTCCACCAGCACCACGTCCGCGTGGTGCCGGGCCCGCTGGACCACCTCGCCCGCGCGCAACAGCAGTGCGGCCGGATAGGCGGCCGGGGCTCCTGCGGTGATCACCCGCACGTTCGGAATGTTCGTGCTGCGCACCACGTCCCCGAGGTCGATCTCCTGCTCGGCGAGCAGCACCTCGGACATGCCCTTGCCCGGCTTGGCGCCGAGATACAGGTGGGTGGCCGGATTGCGGAAGTCGCAGTCCAGGACCAGCACCGAGCGGCCCGCCTCGGCCAGCGCCGCGGCCAGGTTGGCCACCGTGCTGGTGCGCCCGTCGCCCGGGCGCGGCGACACCACCAGGATCACCGGCGCCGGGTCGCTGATCCGACGCACCGGCATCGCGGTGCCCCGGGTCTGCCGGGGGTCGGTGCCGCCGAGTCGATAGGCGAGCCCGGGCGGGCCGGACAGCAGCAACGCCGAGCGCAGCGTGCGATAGGCCTCCGCGACCGGACTGTCCGGTCGACCCGCGACCAGCACCGCGTGTCCCGCCCGCTGGCGCCGGGTCGCCCGCGGTACCTCGGCGATCACCGGCAGGCCGAACGCGTCCTCCAACTGGATGCGCCCGCGCAGCCGTACGTCCATCCGGTCCACCATCAGCGCCGCGATCAGCCCGAGCGCGAGCCCGAGCGCCGCCGCGAGGGCGATCCGCAACGGCCGCGAGGTGGGCGCCAGGATGCTCGTGGTGGAGTCCGGCGTGCTCTTGAGGCCGTCCATCACCTCGACCTTGGGGTCGTTCAGCGGGTTCACCAACTCCTGCTGTTGACCCACCAGCGTGGTGTACTGCACCCGCTTGGCGTCGAACTCCGCCTGGAGCGTTGCCTTCTTGCCCACCGGCGCGTTGGTGGTGCTCTTCTCCAGACCGTCGATGTCGGTCTTGAGCTTGTCCAACTGGGCGGTCATGCTGTCCGCCTGACCCTGCCGGGTCCTGCGCTGCGAGTCGGCGAACGCGGACACGGTCTCCTGCGCCCACGCGGTGGCCAGTTCCTCGGCCACCTTGCGGGTGGGCGCCTTGGCGGAGATCTGGACCAGGCCCAGGTCCGGGTTGAGCTGCGAGGTGACCTTGGACGCCAGCACGGCCGGATCGGGGTTGTTCAGCCGCTTCGCCACCCGGCGGGCCACCTCGCCGCCGTCCGTCATCAGTTGTACGGGCGCGAGGTTGAACTCCTTCGCCGAGTTCGGCGCCGGCACCACGTTGACCGAACTGGTCCACTGGTTCCCGGTGCCCTTGGGGTCCGAGGGGGTCAGGATCAACCCGGCGAGCAGTCCGATCGCGAGACACGCGAGCACCAGCGGCCAACGGCGCTGGAGAACGGAGAAGTAGCTAGAGGTTTCCACCGGTCCCCCTCCGGTTCGAGTTGCCGCCCCGAGAGCGGACCGCGGGGCAGGCCAAACGTAGAGCAAACGGGGTGCCGAACGACCCCAGGACTGTGCCGGAAGTGTGGAGATTCCGTCGAGATCCGACCGGACGTGTTCGGGTGGCGGTCACCGCACCGGACCTGACGACACGTCACGGCCGGCTCGCGGGTCGAGTGCCCGGGCATAGAACGCGACCATCCGGTCGCAAACGCTGTCGATCGTGTACTCCTCGCCGAAACGTCGATACGCCGCCTCCGTGCGTATCGCGGTCTTCTCCCGCTCCGTCAGGGCCGAGACCAGCGCCGCCGCCAGCGCCTCGGGCGAGTCCGGCGGCACCAACGCCGCACAGTCGCCCGCCCCGGTGATCTCGCGCACCGGAGGCAGATCGCTGGTGACGATCGGCGTCCCCACACCCATCGCCTCGATCAGCACGCTGCCCAACCCCTCCCAGCGCGAGGGCAGCACGAACACATCGGCCGCGCCCATCAGATCGGGCACGTCGTCGCGGTGTCCCAAGAACCGTACGGGCTCCGCCGCGCCGGCGGAATCCCCGATTCCGCCGGTCTCGGCGGCCAGTCGGCGCAACGACTCGGTGCGACCACCCGCCGGACCGGCCAGCAGCAGGACCGCGTCCGGCACCTCGGCACGCACCCGGGCGAACGCGGTGATCAGTACGTCCAAGCCCTTCTGGTACTCCTGCCGAGCGGCCGTCACCAGAACCGGGACGTCCGGCCCCAGGCACAGCGCGGCCCGAGTGCGCTCGCGGCGCTCGCGGGCGGCGGCCAGCGGTCGAGGATCACGCCCGCGCGGCACCACGTCGATCCGCGACCGGCGCACCCCCAGTCGGCGGGACATCACACCGGCCACGTGCTCGGTCAACGCGTGGAACCGCCGCACGCCGCGCGCGCTGGCCGCGTCCAGGCCCTGGGCGGCGCGCAGCTTCCACGGCCGAATCCCGGGCTGATCCCGCATCTCGGCACCGTAGGAGTTGTTCACCAGGCTGGAGACCACCGGAACACCGCTGGCCAGAGCGGCGATTCGCCCCGCGATGTCCGCCTCGTACAAGGTCGTGTGCACCAGGTCCGGTCGGCGATCGCGGATCACCCGCGCCAGCCCGCGTGCGGAACCCGCCCGCGAATTCCGGTGCACGCCGAACAGCGTCACCCCGGCCTCGGCCAACTCCGGTTGAAATCCGTCCAGATCCAGGAGATACGCGATATCCAGCGTGATCCCCCGACGAATCAGCTCCGGGGCCATCGCCACCGCCGCCCGCTCGGCGCCGCCGACCCGATCCACGCTGTCGATCACCTGGAGCACGTGCACTGCATCACCTCTGCCATCCCCCGCCAACTCCCCGAAAAACGCCGACCACAGGGCGCCCCCACCCCTCACGGCTGAGCATGTCATCGATACGCCCCCGGCGGGGCGGGATTCGTGACAACCTGTCACCTCATGGGGACAACGACGGACCGGCGTGGGGTCCTGCACGTCGTGACCGACCCCCGACGCCGGGGCTCACAGGCGTTCGCCCACGACCTGGACGCCGCGCTGCGCGACCGCGGCCGTGCGTCGTCGGTCGTCGCGCTCGCGGGCACGGGCGAGATGGACATCCCGGTGCTCGGACCGGGCCGGCTGCACCCGCGCACGCTGCGCGAACTGCGCCGCCGGGCCGCGGGCGTGGGCCTGGTGATCGCGCACGGCTCGACCACGCTGGACGCCTGCGGGATCGCACTCGCCGGGACCGGGACACCGTTCGTCTACGTCAACATCGGCGACCCCCGACACTGGGCCCGGGACGCGCTGCGCCGCGCCCGGGTCGGGCTGATGCTGCGCCGGGCGGCGGCGATCGCCTCGGTGTCGCCGATGGGCCGGGACGTGCTGCTGCGCACCTACCGGTTGCCCCCGGATCGGGTCCGGGCGATCCCCAACGGACGGCGACCGGAACGCTTCCTGCCGCCGGAGGGCGACGACCGGGCCAAGGCTCGCGCCGAGTTGGGGCTGCCGGCCGGCGCGCGGGTACTCGCGGTGGTCGGCGCGCTGGCCGCGGAGAAGCGGGTCGCGCTGGCGATCGAGGCGTTCGCGCTGCTCGAGGACGGCGAGCGGGACACCGCGTCGGGTGCCGTCACCGAACAGGCCGAGACCGAGGCCACCGAGCGCGAACGGCCCTTGTACCACCTGCTCGTGGCCGGGGAGGGCCCCGAGCGGTCGAGCCTGGAGGCGCTCGCCGAGCGGCGCTCGCCCGGGCGGGTCGCCTTCACCGGCAACCTGGCCGACCTCGGCCCGGTGTACCGGGCCGCCGACGCGCTGGTGTTGTCCAGTACCAGCGAGGGTGTCCCGGGCGTCCTGGTCGAGGCGGGCCTGAGCGCGGTCCCGGCCGCGGCCACCGATGTGGGCTTCGTGCGCGACGTGGTCGTGGACGGGGTCACCGGCGCACTCGCCGACGTCGGCCCGGGCTCCGGCGACCCGCGGGCGCTGGTCGCCGCGATCCGCCGGGTGTTGGCCGACCGGGACGCCATGGGCCGGGCAGCCAGGGAGCGTTGCCTGGAACGTCACGCGATGGACACCGTGGTGGACGCGTGGATCACGCTGCTGGACGAGCGGAGCCGGTGACCGCCCGCAACCGCATGGTGGGGAAGAGGTAGGGCGGGAGCGCCGGTTCCCGAACGGCCGAATGCGACTCGTGGGGAGATCGCATGTGCCAAGGTTGTTGTCGAACCAGGGAGGGGGAGTCCGTGGGGGAGTATGTGGGGGGTGCCGTCGGCATGCCCGGCGACGGCTTGGGCCGGGTCGACGGTGTCGGCCGGGTGGGCCGGCACGCGCGGCCGGGCGGCAGTGTCGACGAACCCGCCGACCACCGAACACACGTCAACGGAGCGCCCGACGCGGGCCACGGGGGAGCGACCACGCCGACCATCGACAGTCGCACCGGAACCGGACGACACGCGGCCCCGCAAGCGGGCGTGGGCAGCGGTACGGGCCGGATCGCCGCAGCGCAGGCACCCGACCCCGAGATCAAGGGGCCACCACCGGAACTCAAGTTCAAACGCCGCACCAGCCTGATCCGAGGCGTCCGCGAACTGTGGCACTCGCGCGAACTCGTCCGCACGCTGGCCGAGCGCGACCTCAAGGCCCGCTACAAACAAGCCGTTCTCGGCTTCGCGTGGGCGATCATCACGCCCGTCCTGCTGATGGTGGTGTTCACCGTCGTCTTCCAGCGGGTGGGCAACCTCAGCGACACCGCGCACAAGTACAACGTGCCCTACCCGCTGTTCAGTTACCTGGGCCTCCTGCCGTGGACCTTCTTCATGTCCTCGGTGACCCAGGGTTCGTCGTCGCTGGTGTCCAACGGGCCGCTGCTGAACAAGGTCTACTGCCCGCGCGAGGTCTTCCCGTTCGCCACCGTGATCGTGGCCACCGTGGACATGCTGATCGCCTCCTCGGTGCTGGCCGTGCTCTTCGCGGCGTACACCACACCACCCGCGGCGACCAGTTGGGCGCTGCCGATCCTGCTGCTGATCCAATTCGAGGTCACCCTCGGCGTGGTGCTCGTGTTGTCCGCCGCGGTGGTCTACTTCCGCGACATCAGACACGTGCTGCCCCTGCTCATGCAGATGGGCATGTTCGCCACCCCGGTCGCCTACGGCATGGACCAGATCACCAAGGACTGGCTGCTCCCGTACGTGATCCTCAACCCGCTCGCCGCGGTGATCGACGGCTACCGGCGCGCGATCCTGTACGGACAACAACCCGACTGGGAACTCACCGGAGCCGCCGCCGCGTCGGCCACCGTGCTCCTGTTCGTGGGATACAAGATCTTCAAGAAGCTCGAGGCGGGGATCGCCGATGTCGCCTAGCCGCACCACGACCATGGCCGCGCCGGGCAAACCGGGAACCCTCCCGCTGGGCACCATCCAGGCCCAGCACCTGTGGAAACGCTTTCGCGCGGACAGCCAGCGCATGCTGCTGCGGGACAACCTCGGCCGGATCGCGCGCAAGCTCTCCGGCCGCGACCAGGCCGACTGGCGCTGGGCCTTGCGCGACATCCACATCCACATCGACCCCGGCGAGGCGGTCGGCCTGATCGGCTCCAACGGGTCGGGCAAGTCCACGCTGCTCAAGATGCTCACCGGCGTGATGTACCCCTATGCCGGCCGACTCCAGGTGCGCGGCCGGGTCGGCGCGCTGATCGAGGTCAGGGCGGGCATCCACCCGGACCTGACCGGGCGTGAGAACGCCTTCCTGTACGGCTCGTTGCTGGGTCTGAAGCGGGCCGAGGTGGCCAAGCGGTTCGACGACATCGTGGACTTCGCCGAGTTGGGCACCGCGATCGACCGGCAGGTCAAGTGGTACAGCTCCGGCATGCAGATGCGGCTCGGCTTCGCGGTCGCCGCGTTCCTGGAACCGGACGTGCTCCTGGTCGACGAGGTACTCGCCGTCGGCGACGCGCTGTTCCAGCAGAAGTGCCTGGACCGGATGCGGGTGGTGCTGGAACAGGGAACCACGCTCGTCCTGGTCTCGCACGACCTCGCGTCGGTCGAGTCGATCTGCACGCGCGGAATCTGGCTGGAACAGGGCGAGATCCGCACCGACGGACCGATCCGGCAGGCGCTGCGCGGATATCGCGACAGCGTCGAGGAGGAGACCGAGGCCCGCACCCGCACCGACGAGGCGATCCGGACCACGTACGTGGACGTACGCGGCGTGGAGACCGCCGGCCCCACCACGAACCGCTCGATGGTGGTCGAGGCGGACTTCGCGGGTGACTACCGCGGACCCGCCACGGTCCACATCGGGGTCACCGAGGGCACCGCCAGTCCGGTCTTCACCACCCGGCGGGACGTGCAGTTCGGCTGGTCGGGCAACCGGGTCAAGTGCACGCTGGACCGACTGCCGCTGCCGCGCGGGCGCTACGCGCTGTGGATCGGGGTGTACGACCGGGACGGCCATCCGCTCACCGCGTGGCATCCCGCGAAGCAATTCGACGTGGCCGGACCCGAGCTGGACACCCCGCCGCGCGCGGTCGTGCTGGCCGCGCCGGTGTACGTCGACCACACCTGGGAGGGGTGAACGAGCGTGCGCATCCTGGTGTGTCCGCACGACATGCAACTCGGCGGCAGCTCGATCAACGCCGTGGACCTGGCCCGCGCGGTGCGCGACCTGGGCCACGAGGTGTGGGTGATGGGTCGTCAGGGCCCGCTGCGGCAAAGGGTCGCCGCCGCCGGGCTGCCGTTGCTCGCACTGCCCGAGCGGGCGCACGTGCGGCCCTCGCCCGCGGTTTCCCGGACGATCGCCGCGGCGGTGCGCCGCCATCGGATCGACGTCGTGCACACCTACGAGTACTGGCCACTGGTCGAGGCGTTCCTCGGCGCGTTCGTGCCGCGCGGCACGCCGGTGCTGGGCACCGTCATGTCGATGGGCAGCCTGCCGCCGTACTTCCCGCGCACCGGCGTTCCGCTCACCGTGGGCTACGGCGAGCTGTACGAGGAGACCGGCGAGCTGCGCGGCCTGGAGGGCGCGCGGGTGCACCTGCTCGAACCGCCCGTGGACACCGCGATCGACCACCCGGTCACCTCGGCGGTCAACGGCAGCGCGCCCGACGTCGACGTGGACGCGTTCGCCGCCGAGCACGGGCTGCTCAAACCCGCGCCCACGGTGGTGATCGTGTCGCGACTGGCCAAGCACCTCAAGCAGGAACACCTGGAGCGCACGATGGACGCCGTGGCCCGGCTGTCCCCGGAGGTCTCCGGGCTGCGCCTGGTGATGGTCGGTGGCGGCTCCATCGAGGGTGAACTCCAGGCCAGGGCCGCCGGGCTGAACGCTGCCCTGGGCCGGCGCGCGATCGTGCTCACCGGCGAGATGGCCGACCCGCGCCCGGCCTACGCGCTGGCCGACATCGTGGTGGGCATGGGCAGTTCGGTGCTGCGCGGGATGGCCTTCGGCAAGCCCACCGTCGTGGTCGGCGAACAGGGCTTCAGCAAGCCGGTGACACCGGAGACGATCGGCGACTTCGACGCGCTCGGCTTCTACGGCCTGGGCGCGGGCCGGGAACCGGTCGAGCGGGATCCGCTGGTCGGCCAACTCGGCGCGCTGCTACGGGATCAGGCCGAACGCGAGCGGATCGGCACCTGGTCACTGGACCTGGTGCACGAGCGATTCGCGCTGGAACGCCAGGCCGAGCGAGTGGTCGAGTGGTACGAACAGGCCCGCACCGCACGGCCGGTCGTGCGCGGCCGGGTGGGCGAGGCGGTCCGGGTCGGCGGCCGACTGGTCGGCTTCAAGGCGACCCAGCGCGGCCAGGCCCTGCGCCGGCGGACCCGCGACCGGCGCGGGACCGCGACCGGATGAGCGAGCCGACCGGCCTGACCATGCTGCATGTCGGGGCGTTCTCCGGCTCGGTGCCGGCGCTGCGCCGGGCGCTGGCGGAGCGCACGGCGGTGCGGGCGCACGACTTGATGCCGCTGGCCCGCGCACCGGGCCTGGCCGGCGCGCGGCTGCGGGCCGTGCGCGAGGCGCGCCGGGCCGGAGCGGGGACGCCGTGGACCAAGACCGACGCCTGGACGGCGGCGCTGGACCGACGAGTGCGGGCCCGAGGGCTGCTCGGTGTGCGCGACCCGGTGCTGATCGTGCAGACGCTGCCCGCGCTGGTGCCGCCGGCGGGGGTGCGCTACGGCGTGTACACCGACCGGGTGGGCCTGGAGGGCGCGGCGGTCGGCGGTATCCACCGATCCCGGTACACGGCAGGGTGGTTGGCCCGGGAGCGACGGCTGCTCCTGGGCGCGCACCGGGTGTTCGTGATGGGCCCCAGCACGGCGGACGTGCTGGTCACCGAGTACGGCCTGGCGCCGGACCGGGTGCACGTGGTGGGCGCGGGCACCAACGTCGACCCGGCCGCGGCGGACCCCGGGCCGCGCGCCGCGGATCCGCCCCGACTGTTGTTCGTGGGCACGCAGTGGGAGCTCAAGGGCGGCCCGATCCTGCTCGAGGCCTTCGCCCGGCTGTACGCGCGCGACCCGCGCCGGCGGCTGACCCTGGTCGGCAGTGGCCCGGACGGCCCACCGCCGCCCGGGGTGCGGGTGCTCGGCCGGGTGCCGCACGCGGCGATGGGCGCGGCGTACGACGCGGCGGACGCGGTGGTGATCCCCACGCACATGGAGGCGTTCGGGATCGCCCTGGTCGAGGGTCTGACCCGGGGCCTGCCGTGTGTGGCCTCCACGGTCGGCAATCAGCCGTGGATCGTGGGTGACGCGGGAATCACCGTGCCGCCGGGGGATGTTGACGCGCTGACCGACGCTCTGGCGCGGCTGGGCACCGACTACGCCGGCTTTCGCGACCGAGCGCTCGCGCGAGGCGTGGAACTGCGCGCGACGATGACGTGGCCCGCGGTCGCCGATCGCATCCTGGCCGAACTCGGCAGGTAACGGGTAGTTGACAGCCGGCCCCCGCGCTGTCTGGGATGAGGGGCCATGGAGACGCTTTTCGAGCACGCGGGCGGACACGCAGGTCTGCGCCGGTTCATCGACATCTTCTACGGCAGCGTCCTGACCGACCCGCTGCTTCAGCCCCTGTTCGGCGCGGGACGCCCGGAACACGTGGACCACCTGACCGCCTTCACCGCCGAAACCTTCGGCGGCCCGGACGACTTCAGCCGGAACATGGGCGGCTTCCCGCATCTGATCGAGGTGCATCGCGGCCTGCGGATCACCGAGGAACAGCGCCAACGCTTCGTCGACCTGTACCTGGCCGCCGCCGACGCGGCCGAACTCCCCGCCGACGCACCGTTTCGGGAGGCGCTGCGCTCCCACGTGGAGTTCGGTACGCAGGTGGCCAAGCAGAACTCGCACGCCGAGACCGACGAACAACTGCACCCGCTCCGCGAAGTCCCGCACTGGGACTGGCCGGGCACCGGCTGACCCGCGCGCCGACGCGGCCTGCTCCGACCCGAGCCGGTCTTGCTCGTGCCCGTTCGCGCAACCGGGCGCGCGGTCGGGCCGGGCCGGGTCGACCGCCCCCCGGCCCGGCCCCGCCGTCCACCTACCCCCGGCGACGTCGCAGCGCCGCGCGCTCGTAGACCTGGGCGAAGCCGTCGAGCATGTGTTGCCGGGTGAAGCGCGCCAGCACCCGTTCCCGGCTCGCCGCGCCCATTCGGGCCCGCAGCGCGTCGTCGGTGAGGAGTTCGCGGCACGCCATCACCAACCCGCCCCGGTCGCCCGCGCGCAGCAGCCGGCCGGTGACCCCGTCCGCGACCACGTCGGTCACGCCGCCCACCGCGGTGCCGACCACCGGTACGCCCGCCATCATCGCCTCGGCGACCGCGAGCCCGAAGCCCTCGTAGTGCGACGTGGACAGGAACAGGTCGGCCGCGTCGAACGCGTCGCTCAGCCGCGCCAGGGGCGGGACCACCCGGACCTGCTTCCCGACGCCCAGCTCCGCGATCAGCGCCGGGACCTCCGGCTCCTGACGACCGATCACCAGGAACACCACGGGCGGACCGGCGTCGCCGAGCTTGCGCACCACGTCCGCGCCGACGCGCACCATCAGCGGGATGTTCTTCTGCGGAGCCCGGCCGACACCGACCACCACCAGCGCCTCGGCCGGGATGCCCAACTCGGCGCGCAGCGCGACCCCGGCCGCCGGGTCCGGTTGATGGACCGGGACACCCAACGGCACCAGGGGGATCCGCTCCGGCCGCCACCCGACGATCGCCGCCGTGGCGTCCCGGACATGGGTCGAGTGCGCGAACGGGCGGAAGCCGGCGGCCTTGACCATGCCGACCTCGATGCCGTTGGTCAGCCGCGAGTGCAGACCGTCCTTGAGCGGCTCGTGCACCTCCAACACCCGGGGGAGCCCGGGGGAGCCGAGGGCGGCGGGCAGCGAGAGCCGGGCCGTTCCGCTGTGCGCGTGCAGCACGTCGGGCCGCAACTCGCGGACGCGGCCCGCGATCCGCATCCCGAGCCGGATCTCGTCCGGCGGCCGGGTGGGACCCTCGTGGTCGAGCGAATGCACCGTCACATTCGGCCCCAACTCGCCGAGTTCGTCCTCCTCCCAGGCCGGCCTGGCGATGATCGCGTGACAGTCGAAGCGCTCCGGGTCGAGCCCGGCCAGCACCTGTCGGCTCACCTGCGGGATCCCGCCGCCGACGCTCAACCGCCACACCACGTGCACGAGCCTGATGCGGTCCTTCACGCTTCCCCCCGAACCGGCCGAGACCGGCGATCCCGGACCCGGCGGGCCGCGGACTTGGCGCCCAGCAGCGCACCGCCCGGCCCGCGGGCCACCAGCCATGTCGTGTCGTAACGATCCGTCGCACCGAACCGGTGCTTGAACTCCTCGGCCCCGCGCAGGAAGTCGAAGGTGCGCACGTCGCGCGCGGCGAGTGCGGTGAGCGTCTCGTGGAAGAGCACCGTGCCCAGGCTCGCCTTCGCGTACGCCGGGTCCCAGCCCAACTGGTAGTAGGCGAAGGTGTCCTGCCACAGGAACCCGTACAGGATTCCCACCGGCCGGCCCGCCGGATCGCGTGCGACCAGCGCGCACGGCCCGCGACCGGCGTCCGAGCGCGCCGCGAGCGCCGCGTGCAGCGGGCGTCGGGTCGCGTCGAACGCGCTCGATCCGCCGATCGCCTCCCGCCGCGCCCGGTGCAGCCGCAGCAGGTCGTCGAAGAGTTCGGCGGTCATCGCCTCGGGCGACACCCACGTGAACGTGACCCCGTCCTCGGCCAGCCTCTTGGCCTTGCGCCGCACGCCCTGCCGGTGCCGCGCGGAACCCAGCGCGGCCGGGTCGGCGGGCATCACCGGGCACGCGGTGCGCTCGATCTCGCGCGCGCCGGGCGGCAGGAACGGATCACCGGTCGTGGCGTCCAGATGCGGGAAGACCATCGTGCGCCGCCGGGCGAGCGAGGCCAGCCACGCGCGGACGTCCTGATGCCGGCGCGGATCCACGGCGAACCCGCAGTGGTCGGCGGCGCCCGGCCCGGTGCCCAGCAGCGTCCAACTCGACACGCCGCCGGGCAGCCGCGGGTGCAGCCGCTCACGGGTGCGCAGCAGCGGCACCACCGCCTCGGCGCCGCCGTCCTCGGCGCGCCACACCGCCACCACGACCCGCCCGGCCTGGTCCCGGCCCAACGACTCGGTCCAGCCCAACACCCAATCCGGCGTGGTGAAGTACGACGTCCCGGGCGTCGCGGCGACCAGCGCGCGCCAGGACGGAACCAGTGCCGCCAACTCGCCGGGCGAGCGCAACAGCGTGGGCAGAGCAAGCACGGTGATCCCCCCGGATCTCTCCGTCGATCGGACCCGTCCCGCCGGCCCGAACAACCCGCCGATTCAAGCAGGTCAACGTCCGCCGCGCAGCGCGTGTACGGCCGGATGCAGCCCGGACAGGATCGTCGCGAACCGGTCCGGACGGGTGTTGGACCCGACCCGCAGGCGGGAGATCCGCAGCGGATGGTCGGGCAACCGGGGCCCGAGCCGGTGATCGAAGAGGAACGCGGTGCGGTAGCCGAGTTCGGCCAGCAGTCGTTCGGCCCGCACGTCCCAGTTCCCGTTCGGATACGCGAACGAGCTCGGCGCGCGACCGAGCAGCGTGGTCAACCGCTCGTGCGCGTCCACCACCTCGGCCCGCACGTCAGCGTCGGCGCAACGGTCCAGCAGCGGATGCGTGAGCGAGTGGTTCTCCACCCGCACCCCGCCCGACTCCAGGGTGCGCAGGTCCGCGCCGGTCAACTGCGGGGTGTCCACCGCCTCGTGGCCCGCTCGCAGCGCGGCGAGCAGGCTCAATCGCCGTTCCTGCGGCACCGTCTTGAGATACGCCACCCATCCGCTCGGCGAGCGCTCCGGCTCCCCGGCCACCCGTGCCCCTGCGGCGACCAACCGGTCCGCCTCGTGCCACCAGAACGGCGTACGCGAGTCGATCGCCGACGCCACCACGTAGGCCACGCCCGGGACGCCGCGCTCGCGCAGCAGCGGCAGGCCGTGCTCCAGGATGCTGCGCTCACCGTCGTCGAAGGTCAACAGCACGGCCTTGGCGGGCAACGCGCGCCGCTTCTCCAGCGCCGACTCCACCTCGTCCAGGGACACCGGCCGGGCGACCCGACGCAGCCGGTCCAACTGCCGTGCGAACGTGCCCGGATCAGAGATCCCGTGGTACCCGAGCACCGCCAGTCGCAGCCGGGCACGGCGAACGAACCACACCTGCGCCGGAGACCGCCGCAACAAAGCGTCGCCCCCGGCCCGTACCGACCCCACCATCGAACCGCCCACCCCAGCCTCCCCAGCCACGCGGCTCCCGCTGCCGGAACCGTAACAGCGGGGTCACCTCCCGTCAGCCGGTCACCGAACGTCCGCCCGCCGGTCACATCCGGGCAAGACCACGGACCCCGGATATCGGGGAACATCACGCACGACTCGTGGACGGATTGCGAAACACCCTTCACGCGTGACCCATCCGGCCTAATCTGGTCGGCGGGCGACTCGTGTCCCAACCGTGTGGGGGCGGAGGGCGCCGGTCGGGCACAAACGTTCCGATGCTGCTCACATCGGGACCGCGAGGTGGGGGCCGGGCGATGGTCAATCGTGCATCGACCCTGCGCGCCGAGGAGATCGAGGTCGATCTCGCACGCGCGTGGGACGAATTGGTGGTCGGGCGGGGGGTTCAGGCAGACGTCTTCGACACCCACGCCTGGGCTTCGTCGTGGCTGGCGAGCCGTCCGCATCGGGCCGAACACGTGCGCATACCCGGTGTGTTCGACGGTGACCACCCGCTGGCCCTGCTCCCTTTGGAGTTGGACTCGGCCGGCCGCGCGCACGAACTCGGGCGCGGCCAACGCGAGCGGACACGTGTCGTCATCGGCACCACCGACCCGGAACCCGCCGTGCTCCACGAACTCGCGGCGGAGCTGCGCCGCGGCGGCATCCGGGAACTGACGCTGTATCGAATGGCCGGCCGCGACCCCGCCACGCACGCCCTGCTGGACGCGCTGCGCGAGGCGGGCTACGCGGTGGACGTGCGCGAGCGGATGACCGACATGATCGAGACCACCACCGACGGTTGGTCCGCCTACCGGGCCCGCCACCGGGGCTTCGACAGCGCGGTCGGGCAGACCACCCGCCGGGCCGGACAACTGTGGAAGTTGCGGGTCGCCGCGTTCGGCGCACCGGGCACCCCGCCGCTCGCGGCCGGCCTGGCCGACCACGAGGAACTGTTCGACCTGAGCTGGAAGGGGCGGCTCGGCGCCTCGCCCGAACGCCGCCGACTGCTCACCCACGCGCTCGACGCGCGCGGCATGGCCCGGCTGTACGTGCTCTACGCCGACGACCGCGCGATCGCGTCGTGCCTGGGCGTACGGATCGGCCCGGTCGTGCACTGGCACACCGTCGCCTACGATCCGGCCGCCGCGATGCTCTCACCGGGCAACGTGGTGCACTGGCGCGCCCAGGAACTGGCTTTCGCGGAGGGCGGATTGACCCTGATCGACCTGCTGCCGGGAGCCAGCCCGCTCAAGGACCGGATCAGCACCGAAAGGCCCCCGCTGCTGGATGTGTGCGCGGCCCGGGTACCGCGCCGGGTGTTGCCGCTGCTGCGCGGCGCCCGCGAGGTGCAGCGCGCGGTACCGATCGCCGCCCGGGCCCGGGTCCGCGGCCTGCGCGCCCGGGCGACGGCGAGCGAACCCGGCACATCCGGCATCCCCCGTCGGCTCGAGGCCAGACCCGCGACCGAGGTCCCCGCCCTGCCCAGTCCGGAACTGACTCTGGACCAGCCCACGTTGCGCCTGCTCACCGTGGCCTGCGCACGCAGGGGCCCGCAGGAGATGCGCGCCGAATGGGGCCCGCACGACCGCTGGTACCGGATCGGCGCCGCTCCGCTGGCGGTGGCCCGGGTCGATACCGGCGAAGTCGTTCCCACCCTGCGCGAGGTCGTGCGCTACGACCCGACCTACACCCTGGAGGCGATCGCGCTGATGCTGGCCGACCTGCTCGCGTCGCCCGTCCGCTATCTGGACGCGGTGCCCGTGCGCGACCCGCGCCTGCGCTGGCCCCGCGCGTGGGGACCGCCCACGATCGGGCCCGCCGCACCGTCGGCCGCCGCCGTGTCCGCCATCGCGAGCGCGCGCACACGCGGCGCGCTGAGCCGTGCCGAGGGGGCCTGATGCGGGCCCGCCCGATGCACCCCCTGGAGATCGACACCGCGTTCGCCGCGTCCTGGGACCGGCTCGTGGCCGCGCGCGGCGTACACGCCGACCCGTTCGACACCCACGCGTGGTTCGCCTCCACGCTGCACGGCCACCACGACCCGCTGGACGACATCCGCGTGGTGTCCGTGCTCGACGAGGCAGACCAGCCGCGCGCGCTGCTCCCGCTGGAGCGGATCGGCACCGACCGCTGGGGCGTGTTCTCCGCGCACCGCCGACCACGCAGCCACGTGGTCGTACACCCCGACGAACCGCACGGCGCCGACTCGATCGCCGACGCGCTCGCCCGCACCGGCATCCGCGAACTGCGCCTGCACCGGATGCCCAGCCGGGACCCGGAGACCCACCGACTGATCGCCGGGCTGCGCGCGTGCGGCTACACCGTCTCCGCCCGAGAGAAGGCCTGCGACATGCTCGCCGGCGTCGAAGGCGGCTGGGCCGGCCACAAGGCCCGGTTCCGCAGCTTCGACCGCTACGCGCACCGCTTCGCCGCCCGGGTCCGCGCGCACTGGGAGCTGACCGTCGACGAGATCGGCGGCGCCGGACGCACGCACGAGCGCGACCTCGACGCCGGATTCGCGATCTACACCGACCTGTTCGCCCGCAGTTGGAAGGGCCCGCTCCAGCCCGCCGCGGCGGACGCGCGACGCGACCTGATCGCCCGCGCCGTGCGGCACGACTGGGCACGGCTGTACATCCTGCGGGTGGACGGCGTACCCGCCGCGATGCACCTGTGGTTCCGCCTGGGCGACGTGGCCACCTGGCACTCCACCGCCTACGACGAACGCTTCGCCGCCCTCGGCATCGGTACCGTCGTGCAATGGCAGGCCCAGGAGCGGGTGTTGAGCGAACCCTGGCCGGCCGGCAGCAGCCCGCGCCTGGTCGACCTGATGCCCACCCGCACCCCGCAGAAGTTGCGGCTGGCGCCCGAACGACCGGCGTTGTGGGACATCGAGGCGGTCCGCGACCGGCCCCTGCTCGCCGCCACACTGCCCGCGCGCGGCTTCGCCCGGGCCACCCGGATGTCGGTCGAACAACATCTGCGGGTCCGTCGCGCCAAGTCCGCCGGCCCCGAACCGACCCTGGTCGCCGAGACGGTGATCGCGCCCGCGATCAACCCGCAGGGCGAGGCCGGCCACAAACTCGACCCGGTACACGAGGCCGGCATCGAGGACAACCGCCCGATCGCCCTCGCCTGCGGCTACCGGGGCACCGACGTGGTCGACGCCGGCCGGGCCCGGGGCGAGACGTGGTGGCTGGTCGGCGAACAACCGCACACCCTGGTCCACCTCGGCGCCGACCGCACCGTGCACACGATCGCCGCACTGGGCACCGACCGCGAGCGACCGCACTCCCCACACCCCGACGAGGCGGCCCGCAGCGTGGCCACCGCCCTGGGCGAGACCCTGCGCCTGTACCCGCTCGACCCCGCCGGCACCCCCGGCACCCCGCTCCGCCAGGAACCCGAACCGGTCCCGTGGCCGGTCGCCCGCACCGCTCCCACCCGGCTCACCTCGAAGGGCACCACCCGATGACCGCCATCAGCGGCGACCGCGTGCGCGCCACGCTCAAACGCGGCCTGGCCGCCACCGCCCTCGCCCGCGAGCCCGCACCCGGCGCGACGCTGCTCATCTACCACCGGGTCGGCGGCGGCACACGCGACGAACTGGACCTGCCCGCTGAGGCGTTCCGCGCCCAACTCGATCTGCTCCCGCGCGCGCACGTGGTCTCGCTGGACACCGCCGTGGACCGGCTGGCGGCCGGAGACCGCACGCCCTCGATCGTGCTCACCTTCGACGACGGCTTCGCCGACGTGTACGCCAACGCCTGGCCGGAACTTCGGCGCCGAGAACTGCCGTTCACCCTCTACCTCGCCACCGGCTGCATCGGCGAACGCATGCGCTGGGAAGGCTCCACCGGCACCAGCGGCGGATCCCCCGCGCTGAGCTGGGACCAGGTGGCCGAACTGGCCGAATCCGGCCTGGCCACGATCGGCAACCACACCCACAGCCACGCCCGCCCCGAGGCGCTCACCGCGACCGAACTCGACACCGCCTCGGACGACATCGAGCGCCGACTCGGCCTGCGGCCGGCGCACTTCGCCTATCCGTGGGGCATCGCCGTCCCGGACATGGAACACGCGCTGCGCTGCCGATTCCGCAGCGCCGCCACCGGCGTGCTCGGCCGCAACCTCCCGGGCTGCGACCCGATCCGGCTGCGCCGGGTCCCGGTCCGGCGCACCGACCCACCCGCGTTCTTCCGCGCCAAACTCGGCGGCCGGCTCGCCCAGGAACGCGCCTACGCGGCCGTGGTCGGCCTGGGCAAGAAAGCCGGTGCGCATGCGTGAGCCGCGCGGTCCGGGCGGCCGACCCCTGCGGGTCGCGCACCTGACCACCATCGACATGAGCCTGGCCCTGCTCCTGCGCACCGAACTCGAGGAGGACGTCGCGGCCGGCTTCGAGACCTTCGGGATCAGCGCGTCCGGCCCCTACGTCCCCGAGGTCGAGGAACTGGGCGTCACCCACGTACCCCTGAACTCGCTCACCCGCGCCTGGAGTCCGCGCAGCGACGCCGCGGCCGCCGCCGAACTGGTGCGTACCCTGCGCCGACTGCGCCTGGACGTGCTGCACACACACAACCCCAAGACCGGGGTGCTGGGCCGGATCCTGGGCCGCGCCACCGGCGTTCCGGTGGTGGTCAACACCTGCCACGGCCTGTGGATCCGCCCCGGCGATCCGTGGGTCCGGCGCGCGTTCGTGCTCGGCACCGAGGGCATCGCCGCCCGCGCGTCGCACGCCGAGCTGTACCAGAACGCCACCGACCACGCCACGCTGCGCCGGGCCGTGCCCGGATGGCGATCGCGCGTGGTCGGCAACGGCACCGACCTGGCCCGCTTTCGACCCGATCCCGAGGCCCGCGCGGCCGTTCGGCGCGCACTGAACGTGGCCGAAGATGAACTACTGGTAGGCGGAGTCGGGCGGCAGGTCGCCGAGAAGGGCATCCTCGAGTACGTGGAAGCTGCCGGACTGCTCGCGGGCAAGGCCCGATTCGTGTGGATCGGACCCGAGGACCCGGACAAGGCCGACGCGGTGTCCCGCGCCGTGCACGGGTCACAGGTCGAATTCCCGGGCGCGCGCGCCGACATGCCCGCCGTGTACAACGCGCTGGACGTGTTCGTGCTGCCCTCGCACCGCGAGGGATTCTCACGATCCGCCATGGAGGCCGCGTCCTGCGCGCTGCCCATGGTGCTCAGCGACATCCGAGGCTGCCGGGAGATCGGCACCCACGGCGAACACCTGCTCCTGGCACCACCCGGCGACCCTCGAGCACTGGCCGCCGCGATCGACCGTTTGATCACCGAACCGGACCTGCGCGCCGAACTCGGCGCCGCGGCCCGGCGCCGCGCGCTTGCCGAGTTCGACCAGCGCAAGGTCGCGGGCATCTCGATCGACACCTACCGGGCCGTGGCCAAGCGCCGCGGCCTGGGCTGGACTTGACGCACACAGTGGGCGACGACCGGTGAGGGAGACACCGCCGACGCCCGGAAGACGCCACAACGAACGCCACACCAGGGGAGGGGCATGGCATGCGACGACTGTTCGACATCACCGTGGCCGTGCTGGCATTGGTCCTATTGGGGCCGGTCCTGCTCGCGATACACGTGATGATCCGCGCGACCATGGGTGGGCCGGTACTGTTCCGCCAGACACGCAGCGGCCTGCACGGCCGAGACTTCGAGATCCTCAAGTTCCGCACCATGCACGACCCGCGATTTCCGGACGAACCAGATGCGACCCGCATCACCCGCACCGGACAGTTGTTGCGTACCACGAGCCTGGACGAACTACCGCAACTGATCAACGTGTTGCGCGGACACATGAGCATCATCGGCCCACGTCCGACGCTGCCGAGTCAGGTGGTGCACTACACGCGGCGCCAGCGCGGCCGGCTCGACGTGCGGCCCGGACTGACCGGCTGGGCCCAGGTCCAGGGGCGCAACGCGCTCAGTTGGCCGGTGCGGATCGAATACGACCTCTGGTACGTGCGCAACCGCAGCGCCCGGGTCGACCTGACCATTCTGTGGCGCACCATCGGAGTGTTGTTGCGCCCGACCGGGATCACCGCCGCCGGCGGGGTCAACCCGGGCTTCCCGGTGCCGGTGGCCACGCTGCCCGCGGAGGACCCGGGTCGGGAGGCCGCGGCCCGCCCCGGGGGCACCCGCTTCGACCGCGGCGAGACGTTCCCGCTGCCCAGACCCATCGTGTGGACCGCGCCGATCACGCACTCCCCGGTCGACCCGACCCGGATGTTGCCTCCGCAGCGGCCGGCGGGCGAATCGATGGCCGAAGAGGTCTCCTGAACCCGAGGCCGCCGTGCGCACGGATGTCCGTGCCCGATCGTGGGGATCGGGCACGGACATCGTCGCGTTCGGCCCGGGTCAGCCCGTGCAGTTCGCCTGCACCTGACCGGCCGCCAGATGCGCACCCGCGGTGCCGCCCCAGTCCACGCCGCGGGTGACCAGCTTGACGGCGATCCTGCCGTTGCTCACCGGGAAGGTGCCGGCACTGACCCAACGACCCTTGTTGGAGACCTGGTCGACGGTGAACTTGTCGTACCAGGTACCCGTCTTGTCGTCCTCCTTACCCCGCAGCACGTAGTACTGCGCGGGATTGCCGCCCACGTTCCGGCCGTTGCCGGCGGGTACGTACACGCTGAGCTGACAGCGCCGGGTGGCCGAGCCGACGTCGAACCACCACAACACCCGGGCGCTCGTGTCGTCCTTGTTCTTGTCGCCGGACATCGGCACCGCGTCGAACCTGCCGTTGCAGCCGTCCTTGTTCCAGCCGCCGCTGCCCACGGTGTACCAGCCCTTGGAGCCGTCGCTGTAGCGGCCCACCTCGGCGAAACCGCTCGCGCCGCTGTTCGCGCAGCCGTAGCCCGAGACGCCGGTGAAGGTCTGCTTGGGCGCGAGCGAGCCGGGCTGCGCGGGCGGCGGGACGGCCGGCTTCGGGGTGGAACCACCCGGCGTGGTCCCGGGGTTCGAAGCCGTGCCGCCGCCGGGAGAACCGGAGAGCGGAGCGCGCGCGCCGGGCGTGGAACCGCCGCCACCGAAGGTTCCGGTCGAGCCGCCAGACGAGGCCGAACCACCCGAATTGCCGGTTCCGGACGAACCGTTGCCGCCGGTGGGGTAGTCGGGCGGGTACGCCGAGCCGCCGGCGGGGGCGCCCGCGCCGGGTGCGCTGTTGCCCGGGCCGGGATCGCCGGGCGGAACGCCGGTGTCGCTCCCGGAGATCGCGGTGTTCTGCGGCGGCGTCGAGGCGCTCGGCGGCGTCACCTGGACCGGCTTGTCCTGCATCGGCGCCGCCTGCGCGACCGGCTTGCGGTGACCGCCGTCGTCACCATCGAACTCGATCGCCGAGGCGATGGTCACCACGGCCAGACCGGCCGCAGCGAGCGCCGGCATGCCCAGGCTCACCGTCCACACCCGGCGGCCGGGTCGCAGCGGCCGCCGGGGCGTACGCACCGAGCGCGCGAAGGCGTGCCCGAAGTCGCGTTCGGGGTTGGGGAGTTCGGCCATGTCGTGCCTTTCGGGTCGGTTCGGCCGCTCACGCCTGATCGGGCGCGGCCGGAACGAGATCGGGAAGGTCGGGCGCGCGCAGCGAGACCAGGTCCGCCGCGGTCACCTCGGCCATCGCGGAGATCCGCCGGGCGTGCCGCTCGGTCATCTCCTGGAAGGCCTGCCGCGCGGAGCGACCGTTGCCGAACCGCCGATCGCGCGGGACCGAGTCGAAGTAGGCCAACAGGCCCGCGCGGGCCGACTCGTCGAGGGTGTACTCGTACGCCGCGGCCTGGTGCTCGACGATCCTGACCAGGTCGGTGGAGGCGTAGTCCTCGAACACCACGGTGCGGTTGAAGCGTGAGTCCAGGCCGGGGTTGGAGTCGATGAAGCGGTGCATCTCGTCCGGGTAGCCCGCGACGATCACCACCACGTCGTCGCGGTGATCCTCCATCAGCTTGACCAGCGTGGCGATGGCCTCCTGACCGAAGTCGCTCCCGCCCGCGGAGGTGAGCGAGTACGCCTCGTCGATGAACAGCACGCCGCCGAGCGCCTTGCGGAACACCGCCGTGGTGCGCGGCGCGGTGTGCCCGACGTACTCGCCGACCAACGCGCCGCGATCGGCCTCCACCAGATGACCGCGCGTCAACATCCCCAGCGCGGCCAGGATCCGTCCGTACAGCCGGGCCACCGTGGTCTTGCCGGTACCCGGGTTGCCCGCGAACACCAGATGCCGGCTGAGCGGCGGCGGGGTCAGCCCGGCCTCCTCGCGGCGGCGCACCAGTTGCATGAGCTGCACCAGCGTGGCCACGTCGTGCTTGACCCGGGCCAGACCGACCAGGTCGTCGAGCTCGGCGAGCAGTGAGGTCAGATCCGCCGGCGCGGGGACCGGGTCGCCCGGCTCGGGCTCCCGCCCGGAGAGCGGCGCGGTCGCGGACGAACTCCGACCGGACACCGTTGTGTCCGCCACACCACGCGCGACACAGTCGGTGAACACCGCTGACGTGGCGTCCGGGTCCTCGATCGTGGCGTCGCTCGGGCAGTCCCGGAAGGAGCAGTCACGCAGGGTCGGTGCGGCCCCGGCGGCGACGTACACCGCCGGATAGGCCGATCCGCCCACCACACAGTCGGTGAACTCGCCCTTGGCGCCGCCCTTGAGGAAGATGCCGTTCTTGCCCGCGCCGGTCAGCGAGCCGGACCGGACCACCGGCGCCGCGTCGGTCCACACCACCATCGCCGAACCCGCGCTGTCGGTCACCGCGCAGTCCTCGAACACGGGCGTCGCACCCTCGTGCACGACCACGCCGGCGGTCCCGGCCCGGGCCACCCGGACCCGGCGCAGCGTGGGCCGGGCCCGCGGACCCACCTCGATCCCGGCCCGCCCGGTGACGGTGAACGCGCAGTCCTCGACCCCGGCGTCGAGATCCTCCTCGAGCCGCAGCCCGGTGCCGCAGTGGTGCGCCGCGCACCCGGTCAACCGGGCGGTGCCGATGCCGCCGAGGTGCATGCCGGTCATCTCGGCGGAGCGCACCAGTACCCCGTCCGCGCCGACGCCGGCCGCGCCCGCGAGGCACAGGCCGTGTTCGGGGGTCGGACCCAGGACGACCGCGGCGAGCTCGCCGTGCGCGTGCTCGTCCAGGTGCACGGCGGTGAACGTGGTGTCCGCGACGGCGACCCCGTCCAGGCCGACCCGGGCCCGGCCGCGCGCGAAGACGCCGTTGGCGCCGGTGGAGCGGATCAGTCCGCCGATCACGTCCAAGCGGGAATCCTCGTCGGCGACCGCGCCGCTGAGCGTGGAGGCGACGATCTGGCAGTCCAGCACGCTCGCGTGGGCCCGACCGATCGCGGCCAGCCCGGAGGCGCCCGCGCGCTCGATCGCGGTGCCGCGCATGGTCAGCTTCGCGCCGCCGCGCACGAGCACCGCGTCCTCGCCGCTCTCGGCACAGCGGCAGGCGTCCAGGCCGAGGGCCGCGTCGTCCTCGGCGAGTACCGCGTTGCGCGCACAACGCAGGAAGGCGCAGCCGCGCACCTGCACGCCTGCCTGGTCCCGCACCTCCAGCCCGATCACCGCCTCGACGATCACCGAGTCCGCCAGGGTCACGCCGGCCGAGCCGGCCGCGAGCACGCCCGCGCCGTCCACGGAGAGCACCCGGCAGCCGGTCATCGCCAGCCGGGCCCGGTCCGACACCGAGACGCCGGCCACGCCGGCGCCGGATATTCGGCAGCCGCTCAGCCGGACCCGGGCGTCGTCGGCGATCGCCACCCGGCCACCCATGACGCGGCACTCGTCGAAGGCCACCTCGGCGGTGCCGGTGACGCGTACGGCCGGCGCGTCCGCGTCGGCGGCGATCAGCACGACGCCTTCGACGCCCGCCCCGGATCCGCCGCGCACGGTAAGCGCGACATCCTGAGCACCCATCAGGCGTACGCTGCCGGGCCCCTGTTCGGCGACCAGGACCACGGCGCGGTCGAGTACGACGTGTTCGCGGTATTCGCCGGGCGCGAGCAGGACCCGGGCGCCGTCAGGGGCGGCGTCGATCAGCTCGGCGATGGTGCGGCGCGCTCCCGCGCCCCGCGTGGCGCGGTCGCCGCGATTGCCGCGGGCGCCGCCGCGGTTGCCGAACACACTCACGGCTTGGTTCCGTTCTCGGGTGTGGGGTGCGGGAGGTACTTGTCGTTCAACCCGAGCCACCCCTGGAAGAGCTTGTTGAGCTGCGCGTCGATCAGCTTCTCGCCGAGCTTGATGCCGATGTCCAGGACTCCGGACTTACGCCAGAACCGGCCCGCCATGTAGGCGTCCACGCCGAACCTGAGGGCGCCGGGACCGAAGGCGCCGCCGGCCAGTGAGCCGAGCGCCGCAACGCCGCCGTAGGCGAGCGCGTCCAGGCCGTAGTGCTTGACACCGTTCTTGTCGCCGAACACCGCGGCGTTGATCGAGCCGTTGACGAAAGCCACGAGCGGGTTGACCGCCAGGCCCAGGCCGAACTTGTACAGGCCCGACCGCCAGCGCAGCGCGGTGTCGAAGTTGGCCCAGTCGGTCTTCCAGTTGTCGCCGAAGTAGGGGTTGGTGTTGAACGGCTTGCCGAAGTCGTTCGCGGTGAGCCCGTCCTTGAACTGCTTGGGGGAGAACGAGCCGGGACGGAACTTGAGTTCGTGCAGGCGCGCCATCAGCCCGGCGAAGCTCGCGGACACCGCGGAGTTGAGGAAGATCCTGCCCCAGTCGGTGCCGGAGACGTTCCCGTCGTTGATCAGCTCGGTGATGATGCCGGCCAGCACCGAGAGGCCGAAGTCCTGGGTGAACTCCATGCCGACCTTGGTCCACACCTTCTGCTCGAAGGTCCATTCCCTGGTGCCGCGCAGCGCGTCGGGCGCACCCCAGTGCCGTCGGTTGGTGTCCGCGAGGCCGCGGTTGTAGCCGCGGAACTCGTTCAACGCGCCGTGGTGGTCCACGGCGCGTCCGACCAGCTTGAACCGCGAGTCGACGCCCGTGGCGCCGAGCTTGTCCGGGTGGGCCCAGGACTTGATCCGGTTGAGCACACCCGGGTCGGCGGCCGGCATCTTCTCGAAGATCTTCGTGGAGAAGCCCTGGTGCACCACGACGTTGCCGTCGGCGTCGTACAACCGCTGCTGGAGGTAGGCGAGATCCTTCTCCAGGTAGCCGACGACGTTGCCCTGGTGGGTGATCGGCTCGAACGAGCGGATCTTCGCGCCGTTGCGGAGGTCGTCCCAGTGCCGGGTGTTCGGGATGCCGTCCGGGCCGACGCGGTATTCGCGGATCGCGTCGCCGCGACCCTCGCGGATGGTGTGGGTGACGCCGCCCACCTCGATCTCGTCGCGCCAGTACTTGCCACCGGCGTCGACGTGATTCACCGAATGCCCGCCGGGATGTGCCTGGATCTCCCCGGTGCGGGTCCTGACCGTGGTCGTGTACCGGTCCGCGGCTCCTCGTTCGATCACCGCGATCCGGCCGTCGCCGAGCGACTTGTGCTCGTACACCAGGACGTCCCGATCACCGATCCTGCGGAAGTCCTTGAACCCGTCGTCGAAGCCCTCGCCCCACATCTGCGCGCCGCCGCGGTTGGTCGTACGGAAGCCGGTGTTCTCCGCGCCGGGCAGCGCCATACCGTGCTCGTCCAACCGCTGCCAGGTGAAGCGGCCGTCGGGCCTACCGTCCATCCTCGCGTGCACGAAACCGCCGCTTTCGAGCGCGTCGCGGCGTTCGACGATCTGGCCGAATCGGTTGCGGTCCACCCAGGGCCCGGTGCGGCCCAGATCGCCCTGGTACTCGCGGACCGTGCCCTTGCGGTCGACGACTTCGCGGACCAGGACGCGCTCATCGGTCCCCGGGACGGTCTTGTAGTCGGCCCAGCGGCGATCCGCGCCGAACTCGCGCACCCCCGTCTCGGTGCCACCCACCTCGCGCCAGGTTCCGCCTCCGCCCGGAGTGTCGGCGGTGAACTCGATCCTGCGGCCGTCCAGCAGCACGCGACTTTCGCGCAGCAGCTCGCCGTTCAGGTTGAAGTCCTGCCACGTGCCGTCCAGGCGCTGGAAACGCACCGCACGCTCGATCGTCCCGTCGGCGGCCGTCCAGGAGACCTCCCAGTGCCGGAAGAGTCGGTCGTCCCCAGTGAACAGGTTCCCGGGGAAGTCCGGTTTGCCGGGGAAGAACGGAACGTTGAAGCGCTGCTGCCAGATACGGCGCGCCTTGAGCTCGAGGTCGCCGAACTTCGAGAAGGTCGCGGACTCCTCGTTGACGTAGTTTCGCTCGATGTAGTGCTTGAACTGCTCGGTCGGCTGCACGCTCGGCTCGAACGTGTACTGCCTGGTGCTTCGCGCCTTGTCGGGTGCGGAGAAGAACTTCTTCCCCAGCCCGCCGCGCATCGGCGCGAATCGTTCGAAGGCGACGAGCCCGCGGTCGGCCACATCCTGCATCGCGGCACCGGCATCGCCCTTGACATGGGTGACCCGGGCCTTGAAGCCGAAGTTCGGATCGAACCGGAAGCGCAGCTCGCCCTGGGCCTGGAGCGTGCCGTTCGCCTCCCATTTGTGCCAATTCCAGTTCCGGAAGCCGGTCTTCTCGGTGATCAGGATCCCGCCGTCGAGCTGCGGGTGGAAGTCGCGCACCTTTCCACCGAACAGGTGACGGGCGTTGAGCTCGAAGACGCCGTCGATGACGTCATAGGCGGTGTTGTCCCAGCGGATGTAGCGCGTGCCGGAGGCGATCGGGCTGTGCCCGGCGGTCTTCTCGACCCACGTCCATTTGCCCGCGTGGTCCCGGAAGCCCTCGATCCAGTGCCCCTCGTGGGCGCCGGAGGGATCGCGCGTGTAGACGGTCGTGCCGTCTCCGTCGATTAGTCGAAGGATCCCGTTGTCCCTGCCGTCGGGGCCGGCGGGCCACTTCTCCACCGTGCCCTTGCGGAACGGCATGTGTTCCCAGCCCAGGTCGTGGCCGACCGAGGCGCCCGCGGGGCGTACGTCCTGCCAGGTGAGGGTGACGTGATCGATGCGGCGGGTGGCGCCGGCGATCGGACCGCCGAGCGGGTACTCGAGCAGTCTGTGGTCGAACAGGTCGGGGCCGTCCCACTTCTCCCACGTGCCGCGCAGCCGGTCGGTCACCCTGAACTCACCGGAGTCGGACAGGTGCTCGCCGACATGGGTGACCTTTCGGCCGCGTATGGCATTGCCCTCGACCTTGAAGGCGTCGTTCGCCCACACCTCGAAGTTGCGACCCGCGACGCCGGTCGGGCCGTCGAACACCTGGTATCGACCGTCGGCCAGCCGGCGTGCGTCGGCCAGTACGGCGTGCGTGCCGTCGGCTTGGCGAGGTCCCCAGATCTGGAAGTCCCGGGCCGCGTCGTCGACGCCGGAGACCCTGAAGAGGTTCTTGCCCGGGATGTGCGCGCCGTTCTTGAGCACGACCCCCTGGGCGTCCCAGATCTGGAAGCCCTGCGTCGGCCCGGTACGGGGGGCGTGGAACACCTGGTGGGTTCCGTCGCCGAGGGCGCGGGCCTCCCTGAGCACCGGGTGGGCGCCGCCGGCGGTGTTCGGTCCCCAGATCTGGAAGTCGGCGTTGTGCGGGTTGGTGACCTTGAAGTCGGCGGTCGCGGGCCGGTACTCGGCGCTTCTGAGGATGCTGCCGTCGCGGTCCCAGATCTGGAAGTCGGCGTTGTGTGGGTTGGTGACCTTGAAGTCGGCGGTCGCGGGCCGGTACTCGGCGCTTCTGAGGATGCTGCCGTCGCGGTCCCAGATCTGGAAGTCGGGGTCGGCCTCGTTGGTGACCTTGAAGTCGTCCGAGGCGGAACGGTATTCGCCGCGCTTGATGGTGGTGCCGTGTCCGTCCCAGACCTCGAAGCCCTGCGTCGGCCCCGTGCGGGGTGCGTCGAACACCTGATACGTGCCGTCACCGAGGGCCCGGCCCTGCCTGAGCACCGGGTCCGTGCCGTCGACCGTGTGCCGCGTTCCCCAGATCTCGAAGTCGGCGTCGTGCGTGTTGGTGACCTTGAAGTCACCCGTCGCGGGCCGGTACTCCGCGCTCTTGAGCACGCCGCCCTGGTGGTCCCAGATCCGGAAGTTCCGCGTCGGGTCGGCGCGTGGTCCGTCGTAGACCCGGTATGTACCGTCGGGGCGTGCGTAGGCGTCGTGGAGCACGGGGTGTTCGCCGTCCGCACCCCGCCGGCCCCAGATCTGGAAGTGTCCGCTCGCCTCGCTCACGACCTTGAAGTCGTCGGTAACGGGCCGGTATTCACCCCTGGCGAGGACCGGATGGCTGTCGTCGGCGCCGCGCGGACCCCAGATCTGGAAGGGGTCGGTGTCCTTCTTGGGCATGCGGTGTACCTGGTAGGTGCCGTCGGGGAGTCGGTGGGCGTCCGCGATGAGCGGATAGGTGCCGTCCGCCTGACGCGGCCCCAGGATCCGGAAGTCCGTATCGCCGATCCTCGGGCCGTCGAAGATCTGGAAGGTACCGTCGCCCAACCTGCGAGCGGTCTCCCGCACGACGTGGTTGGAGACGATGTCGCCCGTTCCCGACCCCCGTTCCCAGATGTGGAAGTTGCGCGCAGGGTCCATCGGGCCGTCGAAGACCCGGAACCTCCCGTTGCCGAGGTGCTGTGCGTCGGTGAGGACGGGATGGCTGCCGTCGGCGCCGCGCGGGCCCCAGACCTGGAAATCCTCGGACCCCACGTCGGTGACCTTGAACCGGCCGCTCTCGGGCAGGTGTTGCCCCTGCTTGAGGACGGTGCCGTCGAGGTCCCCCCAGATCCGGAAGTCCGAGCCGGCACCGGCGGGTCCCGCGAAGACCTGATAGGTGCCGTCGGGGAGGAGGTAACCGTCGTGGAGCAGCGGGCGGGTGCCGTTCGGGCCCATCGGGCCCAGAACCTCGAAGTGGTCCACGGCGTTCGGGCCGCCGAACCTGGCGATCGCGGGCTCGTGGGGCTGGGCGACCCGATCCTGTTGTTGCCAGGCGTACGTCTCGCGGGGCCTGGTGTCGTTGACGTGCTCCACGGGCGGGAGGCCACCGCGCAGTCCCGGCAGCTTGGCCAGGGCGTCGGCGACCTTCGGTGCCGCGACCGCCGGGTCTACGCCCCACGCCTTCAACGCCGCCGTGGCGTCCGCCAGTGCGAGCCCGGCGTTGGCCCGGGTCGCCGTGGCGATCATCAACTCGGCCCGCCCCACGCCGCCGCTGCTCTCGCCGGTGAACTGCCCGGCGCGCAGCGCCTGCTCGGTCGCGGCAGCCCGATCGAAGGCGTGTCGGGCCCGGGTGTAGTCATGCCACGCCTCCAGCCGTGAACCGGGCAGCGCAAGCGTGGACTTGCCACCGGGCCCGGGCCCCGTGGCCACGTCGTCGAGCACCTTGGCGACCAGATTGTCCTGCGTGGCCCCCAGGTGGGCCAGCGCGTTCGGGGGGAGTGGTGCGCGCCCGCCGCCGACGGTGTGCGAGGGCGCGGTGGGCGGCGGTACGGGCGCGGGAGTGACCTGGGGCGGGTCGGCACGCAGCGGGATCCGTTCGCCGACGAGGGCCGACACGGTGTTTGTCGTGCCCCGACCACCCGCCAGGTCCGGGCGAACGCCGGCGCCGTTGCCGCCTGCGAGGTCGACCGGGGTGAACCGGGCCGAGGCGGCCGGGACGTGATCGGTGTTCCGGGGACCGCCGGCCAACAGGTTGAACGCCGTGTCCCGGTGCAGCGCGGAGACCCCCGGGCCGCCGGACCCCGCGGGCGGGACGGGTGGCGCCGGCGTCGACCCGACCTTGCCCGGTGCGGGCGCCAGCAGGTCGAACACGTCCACCGCGGGCGCGGCCCCGCCGACCGGCGCCGTGGACGGCGAGACGGTCGACGTCGACCGTACGTCGAGCGGGCGGGTCGTGGTGCCCTCGGTGAGTGCCGTCGGCGGATGCGTGGACGTGGGCACGCCGGGCGAGGACACCGAGTGCGACAGGCCCGGGGTGTGCGTGGTGGTGGTCGGCGCGGGGACCTTGTTCGCGAGCGGGTCGGGGGCCGTCGCCACGAAGCGGTCCGTGCCGACGGTGGTCAGTGTGGTGTCGCCGTGGGTGAGCCGGCGCATCTCCGGGAGCGGGGTCATCCGTACGTCGTCGCCCAACCCGATCGCGCTCTTGGCGAACGACTGGCTGCTCTCGACCGCGCCGCCGATCGTGTGCGGCGTCATGGCGCCGAGGTTGAGGCCGTGCAGCGCGGACATGCTTCCGGCCTGGTTCAGCACGTCGTGCAGCGAATTCCACTGCACGTTCGGCGTTCCCACGTGGCCGACCGTGGTGCCCAGGGATCGCAGGCCCTCGTGTCCGAGCAGGGTGTGGTCGAAGGTGTACACGCCGAGCCCGTAGTGCGGGGTGTACAGGCCGCTCGCCGCCGGGACGAACACGGCGGTGTCGAACGAACTCCCCGCTCGCGCCACGCCGCCCGGGTCGAACACGCCGATGGACAGGTTCGGATGGCCCTTGAACAGCGCCAGGTCCTTGCCCATCGGCCCGCCGGGCGGGGCCAGGGTGGGGGTGTGCCCGCCGAGTTTGCCCGCGCCGCCCGCCGCCGCCGGCGGCACGCCCAGCGACGCGCGGATGAAGTCCTTCTGGCTGCCCAGGACACCGCGTTCCCAGAAGCCGATCTTCAACGCCCGGGACAGGCCCAGCTTGGCGATCTCGTCCCCGGCCACCGGCAGGATGATGCCCAGCGAGCCCCAGCCCTTGAGTTCGCCGAAGCCCTTCTTGGCCACGGCCCAACCGGTCTTGCCCACCCACACGATCGCCTTGAACGGCAGCACGAGCAACTTGCCGACCAGCGCGCCGCCCTTGAAGAGCAACGTGCCGGTGAGCAGACCCGCGTAGGCGAGCGCGAACCTCCAGCCGGCCAGGTTGAATCCCTTGAGCCCGGTGCTCAGCAGCGACAGCAGGTCGCCGGCGCCCTTGAACAGGTTGACCGCGCCCTTGCCGAGTCCCACCAGCAGGTTCTTCAGGCCGCTGAGCAGCGCGGGCAGCAGCGCCTTGGTGGAGGGGAACAGCACGCCCAGGATGTTCAGGAACAACTCCAGGCCGGTGGCCTTGCCCCGGGCGAAGTCGGCGATGGTCTTGCCCAGCACGACCAGGTTGGCGCCGAAGGCCAACAGGCCCAACGGGCCGCCGAACAGCACGCCGAGCACGGTCAGCACGATCGTGAAGATCTTGAAGAAGTCCCAGAACTCCTCGGCGACCGTCTTGGGGCTGGTCTTGAGCGCGGTGGCCGAGGCCAGCGACTTGCGCGCCTTCTCGACCGCCTCCAGGTACATCGTGCGCGCCGTGGCCATGGTCGCCCGGGCCGCCTCCAGACCCGGGTCGTTCTCGGGCAGCGGGGCCGCTGCGTTCAGTGCCTCCTGGGCCTTCGCCTGGGCCGCGAGCAGGTCCGTCGAGTAGCCGGCCAGCGCGGTGCTCGCGAGCTGTGTGGCCTGGGCCAGCTTGTCCACGAACAGCTTGAGCTGGTCCTTGACGTGTGCGCGCAACTCGCCGGCCGCCTCGCCCATCAACGGCGCGCCCGCGCCCTCCTGGACCAGGCCGGCGAGTTTCGTGGAGGCGTCGCCGGCTTTCTTCGTCAACGCGGCCAGATATAGCGAGGCATCCGTGATCGAGGTCGGATCACCCGGCGTCGGGTCCGTCGTGTATCCCAGCTTTTTCAACGTCGTGGCATCGACATTGCGTGGCATGGGCCCTCCGGGCGGCGGTTCGTACGCGTCGGATGTCGCTGCTCGCGTGGTGGATGTCGCACTCGCGCGGCACGGATATCGGCACCGTTGTGGGTGCGGCTCTTTATTCTCCGGCAATCTTGTCCGATGATGAGACGCGGCGCCAGTGTTCGGACCGCAGAGCTCGCGCAGAGCCGTCGAATGGAGTTCCCTTTGCCCGATATCTCCCTGGATTACACCGAGCTTCGCAAAATGGCGAGCGCGTTGACACTGCTCGCCAATACCTTCCGGGACGATGCGTCGAAGTTCCGTACCCATGGTTCCGGAGTACCCGGGCAGCACGGTACGGTTCCGGCGAAGGACATCGGTGGAGTGGCCGCTCCACTCGGTTCCTTCTACACGGCCTGGTCGTTTCCGATGGGCAAGGCCGTCGACGGCCTGGAGGCGCTTTCCAAACTCCTCGGCTATGTCGCGGACGGTGCGGAGGCATGGGACGACGGCGTCGCGGCGCAATTCGCCGCGACACCGGGACGTAATCCACTGAATCGCTGGCTGGAACAGAAGAAGACCTGGGAGGAATGGCTCAAGACCCACCCGGACGGAAAGCCCAAGGAAGGCGAGACGGCCCCCCCGCAACCGAGCGCCGAACCGCCCCTGCACTACACCAGCACCGACAAGAACGGCGTCACGACCGAGGTCACGGTCAAGGTCGACGCGAACTACAACGTCACCGAGCAGACGGTGACCATCACCGACCACGGCAGCACCTACACCGAGCGCACCACGTACGGCGCAGGTGGGGCCTACGACACCGTCACCACCGGCCGCGACGGCTCGGTGACCACGGAAAAGGTCACGGTCGACGGCTCGGGTCGGGGCACCAAGACGGTCACCGACAAGGACGGCACGACGGTCTACACCACCCCGAACGTCAACGACCCGAAGGCCGAGTGGACCAAGGTCGTCAAGGACCCGCCGGCGCACCGGCCGCCTATCGGTGGCGGGCGCCGCGAGATGTAGCGCCCGCGGATTGTTTCGAACGCGTCACCACACGCCGGCGAAGGAGTTTCCATGCCCAGCGACTTCAAGATCACCTACGACCAGGTGCGGACCGCCCAGCTCGAAATGACCCGGGTATCCGAGGCGGCCGTCCTGGAAATCCGCCGACTCCAGGGAAAGGTCGACGGATTGCTCAAGCCCGGTTCCGGCCTGTGGCTCAAGCTCAGCAGTGAGGAACTCAACACCAAATACAAGACGCTGAGCACGGACCTGGAAAAGGCAATATTTACGATCGGCACATTCTCCGGTCAATTCGACAAGATTGTCGAGGCGGCGCGGAAGCTCGACGAATCCATGAAGGCGGCTCTCCAGAAGTCGGCTTGAGTACATCGATCACCCCCGACACATCACCCCTCCACCTCGGAACGGATTGACATGACCACTCCCTTGGGCACGGATGTCGACGTCAATATCGCGGAGGTCCAACTGGTCTCCGACGACATGGTGCAAAGCGCGGCCAACACGCAGACGGCATTGAAGAGTCTGCGAACCACCGTGACGACGTTGCTGAACCCAGACGGTGGCCTTTATCTGCGGAAGACCAGCCCGCAGATGACCCAGTCCTATGACGAGCTGACCAACTCGCTCGACAAGGCGATGGTTTCGATCAAGCAGTTCAGCGACACCTTCCAGGTCGTCGTGAACAATTTGCGGAGCCTGGACGGCGAGGACGTCCCGCCGCCGGCTCCGCACAACGCCTGACCCGACCCGGAATTCCCGATTCCCCGCGGGGCCCCCGGGAACCGCGTGACCATCCGCACCGCGCCCCATCGCCGTCACTCGGCGGTGGGGCGCAGGTGCGTCTCGGGCACGAGCACCGGAGCCAAAAAGCCTTTGCGGTCCCGGACCCAGGCATGCCCGATCCGCAACGGCTGACGGACCCGCTCGGTGGGCAGTCGTGCGCCGATCAGATCACCCTCCCCACCCAACTGCGGCGACAGCAGGATGCCCTGCCGGTTGCGCCGGACATCGCCCAACCACCCGCTGAGCGACTGCAACAACGTCTCGGCGGTGGCCGCGTACGCCAACCCGACGCCCCGGTCGCGACCCGAACCGATCACCTCGCGCAGCGCGTACCCGACCATCGAGCCCATCTCCGACAACAGATCCGCGTCGTCGATCAACACCACCGCCGGACCGGCCAGGTCCTCGACCGCGGCCGTGGTCCGCGAGCCGTCCGAGTCCGCGCCCTCGACCAACGTGACCAACGGGTGCGCGCGCAACAGCCGCAGCGGCGAATCTCGCGGCGTGATCGCCACCACCCGGGTCCCGCTCGCCAACAGCGACACCGCCATCGTGGCGAGCGTGTTGCTGCGCCCACTGCCGGGCGGCCCGACCACCGCGAACGTGTGCTGCGCGTCCCCGAAATCCGCGCCCACCGCGCCCACCGCGTCCCCACCGATCCCCAACAGCGCCCACAACGGCCGCCGTTGGGCCGGCGTCACCGCCTCGTACGCCTCGGCAAAAGTGATCGAGGTGGGCAATGCGGCCAACTCGAACGGCCGGCGCGCCGCGTCCACCGCCTTGTCCCGCTCGCGCGCGTCCGCCGCGATCCGACGCAGCGCCTCGACCTGCTCGCGCCCGCTCTCGCCCGGAGCCAACAGGCACACCTGCGCCTCGGTCCACGACCCCGACACCAGGATCCGCCCGGGAGGCATCGAACCGGGGATCGCGGTACGCGGCACGCCCGCCCCCGAGTACTCGGCCCGATCGGCCAACCGCAACAGCACCATGTCGTCGTTGACCGAGGACAACCGCCCGTTGATCAAAGCCCGTTCCGAGGTCATCACCAGGTGGATGCCCGCCGCCGCGCCCTCGCGCAACAACCGCACCACCTCGTTCATCACCCGACCGTCGTCGTACTCGTACAACGTCGGCGCCAGCGGATCCCACCCGTCGATCAACAGGAACACATGCGCCGGACACCCCTGCGCGTCGCCCGCCCGCAACTCGGTCAGGCTTGCGCACGCGTGTCGGGACAACAGCTCCTGACGCACGCTCAGCTCCTCGCCGAGCCGCGAGATCAGCCGGTCGATCCGACTCAGGTCGTTGCGCGGCACCACCGTGCCGCAGTGCGGCAAGTCCGCCAGCGCGGCCAGCGCGCCACCACCCGCGTCGATCGCCTGGATGTGCACGACCCCGCAGGAGTGCCTCTTGGCCAGCGCCGCCGCCATCGTGCGCAACAGTTGGCTGCGCCCGGTACGCGGCGCGCCCACCACGAACAGGTGGCCGAACGTGCTCGGATCCAGCAACACCGCCTTGCGCGCCTGCAGATGCGGCACGTCCTCCATCGCCCACGCGACCGGCTCCAGCGCACCCGGCGCCGGATCGGCGGCGGGCGCGGGTTCGGGCAACTCGTGCGGCAACACCCGATGCGGCAGCGGATCCAACCACGGACTCGGCGGCTTGGTGAAGTCCGGGAGCACCGCGGCCGCGGCAGAGATCGCGGTGACCAACTCCTTGAGGTCGGTGGTCGGCTCGGCATCGCCCACCTGCGGTTGCGGCTCCACCTCCGGCTCGGCGGCGGGCGGACGCGGGCGACCCAACCGGCTCCAGGACAACACCGAGGTCTGCGGTCGGACCACCTCCGGCGCGACCGGGAGCGGGCGGACCGGCTCCGGGGCGGCCTTGGTGTCCACCCGCTCGGTGCCCGCGTACGCGGTCTGGAACGGGATCACCGTGTGATGCGAGGTCCGCGCCAACGCCCGGCCCGGGGTGGCCGAGGAGATGGCCACCGCGTCCTTGGTGTCGATCACGTCCGAGCTCTCGCCGGCGTCGGTCACCCGCAACGCGATCCGCAAGTTGGTGTTGGCCCGGATGTCGGCCGTGATCACCCCGGCCGGACGCTGCGTGGCGAGCACCATGTGGATGCCCAGCGAACGCCCACGCTGGGCGATGCCGACCAGACCCGGGATGAAGTCCGGCACCTCGCGCACCAGCGTCGCGAACTCGTCCACGATCAGCAGCAGTCGAGGCAGCGCGGGCAACTGCGCGTCGCGCAGCCGCTTTCCCCGGTACTCCGCGTGGTCCTTCGCGCCGACCATCGCCAACAACAACTCGCGGCGCGTGAGTTCGGCACCGAGCGAGGCCATCGCACGGTGTACGAGCTGGGCGTCCAAGTCGGTGACCATGCCGAGCGTGTGCGGGAGTTCGACGCAGTCCTTGAACGCGCTGCCGCCCTTGTAGTCCACCAACACGAAGGTCAGCTCGTCCGGGCGGTTCGCCGCCGCCAGCGCGGCCACGAACGACTGCAACAGCTCCGACTTGCCGGACCCGGTGGTGCCCGCGATCAGCGCGTGCGGACCGTCCAGGACCAGGTCGAAGGAGACCGGCCCGTCGTAGCCGACGCCGAGCGCCACCCGGGTCGACGCGGGCCGGCGCCGCCACCGCTCGCCGATCACGGCCGGGTCGGGCGGATCCAGCGCCAACAACCGCGGCAACAACACCCGATCCGGCAACGCGCCCTCGTCCGGTGAGGTGACATCGCGCACCGGCGCCAGCGCCCGGGCGATCGCGTCGCACCACCCGACGGTCGGCAGGTCCGGCCGTACCTCGGTCACGGTCGGCGCGCCGTGCCGGCGCACCGTGGCCACCGGCCCGCGCGCCGCCGACGCGTCGTCCACACCGATCACCGCCGTGCACTCCTGGGGCAGGAAGCGCTCCTCGGAATCCACACAGATCGAGAACACCCGCACCTGCGGGCCCTCCTGCAACACCTGTGTCATGCCCGGGATCTCGCGCAACCGGCGCGCGCCGTCCACCACCAGCACCACATCCGGCTCGGCGAACACCGCGTTGCGCAACAACGTCTCGGCCGCGGCCTTGCGCGCGCGCACCACCTGGACCAACTCGGCGACACGAGCCGCGATCGTCTCCGGATCACCGCCGATCAACACCTCGGGCCCGCCGCGCACCGTGCCGCGCGCGTGCGGCAACCAGGCCAACCACCCCCACGCGTCGGCACCGGCCGCCCCGGTCAACAGCCGTACCTGCACGTCCCGGGGGCTGTGCATGATCGCCGCCTGCGCGACCAGCCAACCCGCCATCCGCAGCGCGGGCCCGTTCGGCCCCGCCACCCCGAGCACACCCTGCTGGGGGAGATCCACCGCCGTGGGCACATCCGGCACGGTCCAATGCGCGCGCCGATCCAGCGACTCCGAATCGGAATCCTCGACCTCGTTGAGCGACGTGTGCGCCGAGGTGCCCACCCGCAACACGAGATGGTCCGGGTCCACCCGCCGCCGCTCCCACAGCCGTTGCCCCGGCCCGGTCGCGAACAGCCCGGTCACCGACGGATCCGGGATCGCGTCGACCCGCCCCCGCCGTTCCACCTCGGTGCTCGCCGCGACATCCGCGAGCACCTCGGCCTTGCGGATCCGGTACGCGGCCAGGTCCTTGACGAACTGCTTGCGCCCGCTGCGCCGCGAGGAGATCCAGTTGGCCAGCGCCATGATCGGGCTGAAGATCGCGAAGATCAGGAAGAAGTACGAATGGAAGATCTTGACCATGACCAGGCCGAGCAACATCGGCGCGAGCGTGATCAACATCGGGAACGGCTGCCTGAAGTTGCCGCGCGGCCGGGTCGGGATCCGGAACCGCCCGCCCTTGACCGGCTCGACGATCCGCGGCGGCCGGTTGAAGTCCAGCCCGGCGCCGTCCGCCGACGGCACGATGTCCGCGCCCGCGTCGAACGGCGCGGCGGTGCGCAGCAATACCGGACCCACGGTCAGGCCCAGCCCGAGTTCCCACTCGACCTCGCCGACGATCGGCTGCTCGGGATCCGGCGGCGGCTCGTCGGCGAACTCCCGGTCCTTCGGGTCGATCGGCCGCGCGGGTGTGTCCTCCTTGGCCCGGTACACCCGCCCGAGCCGAATCTCGCTGCCGGGCGGCACCGCGACCCGGACCGCGCCGGACGGCCCGACGGTGACCCGGATCCCGTGCGCCGGCACGCCGGGCTCGTCGATCCGGATCGCACACCAGGGATCCGCGCCGATGTCGTAAGTGCCCATCGGCAGCGGCCAGATCCGCCCCGCACCCGGGCCCGCCGCGAGATGCACCTCGACGAGCGGCGGGTCGGGGCGCGCGTCGATCGGGTCGGCGGAGACCGGGCCGAGGGTGAGTTCGCTGCCCTCACGGATGCCGCACACCGACAACACGGCGTCGTGGTCGAGCACGGTGTCGGCCAGACGACAGGGCACACCGGGCGCGCCCAGGTCATGTGTGTCGGCGAGGTGTTCGAGGAGTTCGCCGACGGTGGTCCCGGAATCCGCCTCGATCACGATCGAGTCCCGCCGACTCCGCGCGGGCTCGGAAACGGTGATGGTCAGTCGCATGCGATCGCCTCCAGGGGAACGCGGACGGCGGTCACAACCGCTCACCCCGGCCGGGGACGTGCTCCGGGTCGGGATGGGCGGGAACTGCGGGGTGGGGTGGGTCGGCGGGGTCCGGCGGGATGGACTGGGTGGTCGGGGTGGTCGGGGTGGTCGGGGTGGTCGAGATGGGCTGGGCGACGGGCGTGGTCGGGTCGGTCGGGTCGGCGGTGGGGGCGGAGTCGACCGGGTCGCGTGGGGGAGTGGTGGCGGGTGGCTCGGTGCGGATGGGCGGGGTGCTGGGCTTGATGGGGTCGGCCGGGCCTGCCGGCTCCGCCGGGTCGGCGGCGTGGGCGGGGTCGGCCGGGGTGGGCGGGAGTGTGGGGGTGGGCGGTTCGGTTGGTGGAGCCGGGTCGCCCGAGTGAGGCGCGCGCGCCGAGTCGGCCGGGTCCGCGGGATCCGCAGCCGGGTGGGTCGGCGGAGGTTGGTCGGTCGGATCAGGCCCATCCGTCGGGTCGGCGATGTTCGCTGCGCCGGGCCGGCCTGCCGCGCCTGCTGTCTCCGCCGGGTGGGTGGTCGGGGCCGCCGGGGCCGCCGGGGTCGCCGGGGCGGCGGAGCGGGGCGGGTCGGTTCGGGGAGCGGGGATGTTATCGGTCGGAGTCTGGGTGTGGCGTGCGGAGGCGAACGCCGGCGATCGGCGAGGAGGGGTGGGCGGAGCCGAGGGTGCGGATCCTGGGGACGCGGATCCCGGGGACGCGGATCCCGAGGGTGTCGGTGCCGTGATTGTCGGTGCCGTGGGGCCGGTGGGCGCGGGAGCGGGTACGGCCGCCTGCCGGGTGGACTCGGGAGCGGGTGTGGTGGGCGAGGTCGCGGCACCGGACCGGGGCGGGCTCGGAACTCCGGCTTGGGACGCGGCGGATGCGGTTGACGCCGACGCCGACCCGGACCCGGATGCCGGTATAGGCCCCGACGCGGCGGCCGGAGCGGCGTCGGATCCGGTCACGGTGCCGGTCGACCCGCCGGACCTGCCCGCCCGGGCGCTGCGCGGTCCGGACGCCGTGGCAGCCCCCGCCGAGACGGATCCATCGGGGACGCCCGGTCCGCGGGACACGGGAGGCCCACCCGCTGCCGAGCCGCGCGCGTTCGCCGGACCGCCGGCCGAGAGGTCCGCAGCAGATGCGTTCGCGGCCGAATTCCCCCGGTTCGTGACGCCCACGGGCGAGTCGCCCGCTCCCGCCGTGCTGCCCGTGCGCGCCGCGCCGTCCGCGCCGGCCGCGCGCTCGGGTGTGGCTCGCGCGCTCGCCCCGCCGGGGGCCGAAGCACGCGTGGTTGCCGTACTCGTAGCGGGAGCGGTAGCCGCAGCCGTAGTTGTACCGACCACCTCTGCGACAGCCGAGCCTAGCGCGTTCGGCGAGCCGGCAGCCGACGCTCCTGCCGCCCGTGCACTCCCGGGCGAGCCGTGCTCATTCCCCACGCAGGCAGTTGCCACCTCCGGCCTCGCGCCTGCCCCCGGGATCGAGGTCCGTGCGTTCCTCGCAGGGGCAGCCGACCCGTTCGCCCCGCCGCCGCCCGCCCCGCCCGCCCCCGACAGGGTCGCCCCCGGCAGAGCCGCAGCCGGGTTCGGTGGCGTCGGGCTCGGAGGGAGCGGTTCCGAGGGGGTCAGGTGTCCGGAGCGGACCACTCGCGCGACCGCGCGGGCCAGGCCCGCCGTCTCGACCGGGCCCAGGCCGTCCGCAGAGGGCAGGACCCCGAACGCGTCCGGCCGCAGTGTCAGGCGGCGCCCGCGCACGTCCCCGAGCACGAGCATCCGCCGCGTCCGGCCCCGGGTGAACGCCGCGAGCTCGTCCTCGAGTTCGGGTTCGAGTTCGGGCTCCGCGCAGACCATGACCCGCACCCCGGGATCGGCGCACAACTCGCCCGGCGTACGGCCCGCGAAGCCCGGATGTACACCCCGAGCCACCCCGACCGAACCCGCCGGCAACCGCCGCGCCAGTTGCGCGGTCAGCGCGTGCCCCAGGTCACGTCCGGCGGCCGAATCCCCGGTTACCGCGACCACCGGCGCCACCGCCGACAGGTCCAGCAGCACGACACCCGAGTCCAGCAACCCGACCACGACCGGCAGCGCAGCCTCCGCGTCCGAGGCCGCCGAATCCGGTACTCCCGAACCCGGTGCCGCCGAATCCGGTGCCGTCGCGCCCAGTTCGGCCACCGAGGTCGACCACAGCAGGGGATCCTCCGGGTCCGCCGCCCAAGGCCCCGTCACCTCGGGGGACTTGGCGGCGGTGAGCCGCACCGACACCCGCTCGTCCGCCAGGACCACGGCCCAGGGCTCGACGCCCGCCGACCGCGCCCGCGCCACCGCGCGCGTCGTGAGATCGAACGTCTCGGGCGTACCCAGGTACCGGGTCAGCGTGGCCACCCCGCGTCGATCCCGTCGCCAGGCGACGAACGGTGCGGCGAACGCCCGCCCCGTCACCACGACCTGTTGCCACAACCCGCGGAACAACCCACGCGGCCCCGCCCGGCGGGCGAGCACCCGCAGCAACACCACGACAAGGACCACGAGTTCGAGCAGAGCCAGCCAGGCGATGCCCCGGTTGCCGCTCCAGAAGTCCGTGCCGAATGGATTCGCGGCCGTTGTGCTGCTGATCGTGCCCTCCCGAAGAACAGGTGATACCGAGGCCACCTGGAGATCAGTGAGCATTGAAGCAGTCGCGCAGCGTATTCGAAAGGCCTGAGGCGAAATTCGGGAAAGGGCTTTCCGGAAGCATCCGTCACCGTTTCGGGGGTAGGGAAGGACGTCGGCCAACCGCATCGACCTCATGGTCGACCGGGCCCATGTCCACCTGGTGAAAGGGCTGTGACCTGCATATACGGCGAGATGCCCAGGGCTCGTTCACACCTGCGCGGCAGCGGCCCCCCGGACCGCCCGTCCCGCTTTCCTCATTCTCTGGAAAATCCCGCAACGAACTCGAAACGGGATTCCGGCAATCCTGCACGCGGATCGACAAACCTGCGAATCGACGTGACATTCCCCTTGCCTGGGAAATATGTGCGCCCGTGTTGCGGCGATTCCACAAAATAGACGCGGAGTCGCTCGCGCGACACGGATCTGAGCATCATCTGAGGTTTCGCTCGCACGAGTGGGCGTATACCTGGGCAAGCAGGGCAAATCGGCTCAAGAACCCTATTGCGCCCGAAGATGCCACCCCGGCGCCCCCGCAACCCCGCCCCGCAACTGTGCCGCGCAACCCCGCTCCACGTCCCCGCTACAACACCCCACGCTCCAAGCGCGCCCGCAATTCCGGATCCGGACTCGCCGTCGCCGCCCCGGCCAACAGCCCGACCGCCACCAACACCACCGGAAATTCGGCCACATAGTCCATCGAAGCCTGCACCACGAACGCCGTGAACGTCGCCGTGCCCACCACGACCACCGCGACCGGCTGCGGCGAACGCCACAACCGGACGTACATCCACCCCACCAGCGCGACCAGACACAGTGCTCCCGGCACCCCCTGCTCGGCGCCTTGGCGCAGCCACAGCGAATGCGCCGACCGCGCATCCGCGTCCGCGCTCGCGGTCGGACTGTTCGTCACGAACATGCCCGGACCGGTCCCGCGCAGCGGGTAACTCTTCGTCAGGTCCACGGCGTCGGACCACAGTTGCACCCGACGCTCGGTCAGACCCGCCTCGGCGGCACCCTCCAGGCCGCCCGTGCGGCTGCCGAGCACCCCCAGCACCACAGTGCCCAAAGCCACTCCGAGCACACACACCGCCGACACCACCACGACCGTGCCCTTGCGATACACCACCGCCGACATCAACGCGGTCAGCAGCACGGCCAACGCGCCGACCGCCGCCGCCACCGACCGCGTCGCGAAGGCCGCGAGTACCAACAACCCGGCCAAAACCAGGATTTCGCCCCGCCGCCGATCGGATGCGACGACCAGCGCGGCCAGACACGCGGCGCCCACCGCCTGCGCCACCAACGCGCCGTCGGCGTTCCCGTACTCCAACGGCGGCGCCGTGGCATCACCGCTCAACGCGCCGGGCCACAACACCAGCAGCGCCGTCACCCCGCCGGCCACCAGCGCCGGCGCCAATAACGCGGAACGCGCGCCCAGCACCCGCCCCAGCACATAGCCCCCGACCGCGGCCAACAGCGCGAACAGATACGCCTCCGGCTCACCGGCCCGATTCGCCGCCGCCGCCAACGCCCACATCGCGGTCGCCGCGACCACGGCCGTGCCCAACAGGTCCAATCGGGACAGATACCGCGCCGAACCCCGGACCCGATGATCGCCTTCCCGGTCAGTACTCACAGCACAATCCGCTTCCGCTCGAGGATCCGGACCACCCGTACCGCGCCCGCGTGCGCAGGCACCCCATCCCGGCCGCCCGGCGATGCCAGGATGTCCCCATGCCGCTCTACATCTGCGGGGCCGGCGGCGTCGGCCGCGAAGCCCTCGACGCCGCGATCGCCGCCACGCTCACCGTCACCGCTTTCCTCGACGACGCCCGAGCCGGCGAGAAGGTGCGCGGCCTGCCGGTGCTGCGCCCGACCGACGTCGACGCCGGCGACTACCTGGTCGGCATCGCCGCACCCGACGCGCGCGCCCGACTCACCCGCCTGCTCGACGAACGCGGCCTGCACGCGGTCACCCTCGTACACCCGCGCGCGGTCATCTCGCCGGAGACCGCGATCGCCGCCGGCTGTCTGATCCAGGCCAACGCGCACGTCTCCAGCAGCGTCACCCTGGGCCCGCACGCGCAGGTCCACTACAACGCCACCATCGGACACGACGCCGTACTGGACGCGCGCAGCACCGTGTACCCGGGCGCGAACATCTCCGGCAACGTGCACCTGGGCGAGGACGCCACCGTCGGCAGCAATGCCGTGGTCCTGCAAGGGCTGACCGTCGGCCCCGGCGCCTTCGTCGGCGCGGGCGCCGTGGTCACGCGCGACGTACCGGCGGGCACGACCGTGGTGGGCTCGCCGGCCCGCCCGCTGCGCCCGCGCGAGGCCGCGGACCGGCTCAGTTGAGCCGCGACCGGAACCACGCGACCGTCTGCGCGAGTCCCTCGCGCAGTTCGACCGGCTCCGCGGTCGGGAACAACGCGCGCAGCCGCGACCCGTCCGCCTGCGAGTCCCGCACGTCGCCCGGCCGAGGCGGCGCGTGCTCGACCTCCACCGGATGCCCGAGCACCTCCGTCAACAGGGCGATCAGCGCGTTCAGCGAAGTCCGCGAACCGAACGCCAGGTTGACCGGGATGTCGGAGACCACCCGGCGCAACACCGCGTCGATGAGCACGGCGCATACGCTGCCGATGTTGGTGAAGTCGCGCGTCTGTTCGCCGTCGCCCTGCACGGACAGCGGTCGACCGGCCAACGCCGCGTCCACGAACCGGGGAATCACCGCCGCGTAGGCGTGATCGGCCGGCTGACCGGGCCCGAACACGTTGAAGAAGCGGAACGGCAGCACCGGCAGGTCGTAGCAGTTGCCGTAGGCGATCAGATACGACTCGGTGGCCAACTTGCTGACCGCGTACGGACTCAGCGGCGCGGTGCGCATGTCCTCGCGCTTGGGCAACTCGCGATTCGCGCCGTACACCGACGACGAGGACGCGGCCACCACATGGATGTTGCCCGCCCGCCGTGCCGCCTCGAGCACCTCCAGGGTGCCGGTCGCGTTGGCGTGATGGCTGGCCAGCGGCGCCTCCACCGAGCGCGGCACCGACGGCAGCGCCGCCAGGTGCACCACCGCGTCCGCGCCGGCGAACGCGCGATCGAGCAACTCCGGCTCCAGGATCGACCCCTGATGGAACGTCACCTTCAAGCCGTCCAGACTCGCGAGCGACCCCGTGGAAAGGTCGTCGACCACGTGCACGTCGCGCACGACGTCGTGGTCCTGCAACGCGGCGGCCAGATTCGAGCCGATGAAACCGGCACCGCCGGTGATCACTACCTTCACAAAGTCCCCCCGGACCATCGTGCGGAACCATCCCCGCCAGGGCCTGTGTTTCGAACTCCCCCAAGTCCGATCCGAGGCCGACCCGCCCCCGGTTCCCGCACTGTACCCACGGCCCGCTTCACGAGAGGGCAAAACCCGGACAACAGGCCGGAACGTGCGCCACACTTTCCCCTATCTCGGACCCGGGACACCGCCCCGGGCACCGATACCGGGTGGGGGACACTCATGAAATTGCCCAGACCACGGCTGCGCAGAGCGACGATTCCGACATTGTTCGCTTTACTGCTCGCGCTGACCGTCGCGGCTCCGAATACACCCGAGGCCGCCGCGGGGCCGTGTGACGCACCCGTTGCGAACGCGGTTGCCTGCGAGAACACCAAGACCGGCAACCCGCGGACCGAATGGGACATCAGCGGTGCCGGCAGCAACGCCATTCAAGGCTTCTCCACCGACATCAGCGTCAACGCCGGTGGCCAGATCAAGTTCAAGATCGACACGTCCGCAAGCTCCTACCGCATCGACATCTACCGACTCGGTTGGTACAACGGCAACGGCGCTCGCAAGGTCTACACGATCCCGGCTTCGGCGGTCACGCCGCGGCAACAGTCCGGCTGCGACACCGACAACCTGGTGACCGGGCTGATCGACTGCTCCAACTGGACCGACTCCGCGTCCTGGAACGTACCCGCGGACGCGGTATCCGGCTACTACATCGCCAAACCCACGCGTACCGACGGCTCATCGGGCGCGAGCCACATCCCGTTCGTGGTCCGCAACGACGCGTCGCACTCGGCGATGTTCATGCAGGCATCCGACACCACCTGGCAGGCGTACAACGCCTACGGCGGCAACGACCTCTACACCGGGCAGCCGGTGGGCCGGGCGTACAAGGTCAGTTACAACCGACCCTTCACCACCCGTGCGGACAATCCCGGGGACTCGCTGTTCAACGCCGAGTTCGCGATGCTGCGCTTTCTGGAACGCAACGGCTACGACGTCACCTACACGACCGGCGTGGACAGCGACCGACGCGGCCAACTGATCAAGAACCACAAGGTCTTCCTGTCGGTGGGACACGACGAGTACTGGTCCGGCACCCAACGCGCCAACGTCGAGGCGGCCCGCGACGCGGGGGTCAACCTCGCCTTCTTCTCCGGCAACGAGATCTTCTGGAAGACCCGTTGGGAGAACGGCGGGATCAACGGCAACGGCCCCGATCACCGCAACCTGGTCTCGTACAAGGACACCCACGCCAACGAGTCGATCGACCCGCTCGGCCCGGCCATGTGGACGGGCACCTGGCGCGACCCGCGGTTCTCACCGCCCGGTGACGGCGGCCGACCGGAGAACAGCCTCAGCGGCACCATCTTCACGGTCAACTGCTGTACGACCGACATGAACGCCAACGGCGCCGACGGCCGCCTTCGCCTGTGGCGGAACACCCGCCTCGCCACCCTCGGCCTCACCGCACAAACCACACTCGGAAGCGGAACCCTCGGCTACGAATGGGACTCCGATCTGGACAACGGCTCCCGGCCCGCGGGACTGATCCGGCTCTCGACCACGGTCAAGTCCGGCATGTCCGTGATCCAGGACCAGGGTTCGACCTACGCCGACGGCAGCTCGACGCACAGCCTGACGCTCTACCGCGCACCCAGCGGCGCGCTCGTCTTCGGCGCGGGCACCATCCAGTGGGCCTGGGGTCTGGACGTGTACCGGGTCGGCGCCAACGGCACCGTCGACACCGCGATGCAGCAGGCCACCATCAACCTGTTCGCCGACATGGGCGTGCAGCCCGGCACGCTGATGGCCGGCATGGTCGCGGCCACGGCGAGCACCGACACCACCCGGCCCACCTCGATCATCACCGCGCCGACCAACGGCGGCAGCCTGCCCGCCAATTCCAACGTGACGATCACCGGCACCGCGACCGACACCGGCGGCAAGGTCGGCGGCGTCGAGGTCTCGGTGGACAACGGCGCCACCTGGCACCCGGCCACCACCGGCCGGGAGAACTGGACCTACGTATTCACCACCGGCGCCGGCGGCTCGATCACCATCAAGACCCGGGCCACCGACGACAGCGCGCGGACCGAGATCCCGTCCGCGGGCGTCACGGTCACCCTCGGCGGGCCACCACAACCGGTGAACTGCCCATGCACGCTGTGGACGCCGACCGACCAGCCCTCGTCCGGCCCGGATCCGGACACCGCCGCCACCGAACTGGGCGTCAAATTCCAGGCCGACCGGGCCGGTTTCATCAACGGCATCCGGTTCTGGAAGAACGCCGAGAACACCGGCACACACACCGGGACCCTGTGGTCCGCGTCCGGCAGCCTCCTGGCCACCGCGCCGTTCACCGGCGAAACCGCGTCCGGATGGCAACAGGTGACATTCGCCCAGCCCGTGCCGGTCACCGCCGGAACCACCTATGTCGCGTCGTACCAGGCGCCCAACGGCAGATACTCCGCCGACCAGGGCGGCCTGACCAACGCGCACATCCGCGGCCCGCTCACCGCACCGGCGAGCAACACGTCCGGCGGCAACGGCGTCTACCGCTACGGCACCGGATTCCCGACCTCGACCTGGAACGACAGCAATTTCTGGGTCGACCCGGTGTTCACCACCTCGAACACCACGCCGACCAACCCCGCGCCGGTGGTCACCGCGACCGCCCCGGTGAGCGGGGCGACGCTCGCCCCGGTCGGCGGCAACATCACCGCGACCTTCGACCTCGCGGTCCAGCCCGCGACGATCGTGTGGTCGGTCACCAAGGCGGACAACAGCACCGTCGCCGGCACCGCGAGCTACAACGCCGCGACCAGGGTCGCGGCCTTCGACCCGACCGTCGACCTGGCCGCCGGCACGACGTACACGGTGTCCCTCACCGGCGCGCAAACCGCCGAGGGCACCACGATGGCCGCCAAGACGTGGTCCTTCACCACGGCGGGCAGCACGCCGCCGCCCACCTGCAACCCGTCCTGCACGATCTGGCCCGCCACCGCGACGCCCGCCGTGCTCCAGGACAGCGACACCACCGGCATCGAACTCGGCGTCAAGTTCAGCAGCACGGTCCCGGGCAAGGTCACCGGACTGCGGTTCTACAAGGGCGCCGGCAACACCGGCACGCACACCGGAACGATCTGGTCCGGCACGGGCACCCTCCTCACCAGCGCGGTCTTCGGCAGTGAGACAGCCTCCGGATGGCAACAGGTGAACTTCACCCAACCGGTCGTCATCGCGGCCAACACCACTTACGTGGCCTCGTACTTCGCCCCGGTGGGCCGGTACTCCTCCACGGACGGCGGGTTGACCGCGGCCGCCGGCACCGGACCCGTCAAGGCCGCCGCGTCCGGCACCGTCGGCGGCAACGGCGTGTACGCCTACGGCGCCAGCGGGTTCCCGACCGACACATGGAACGACAGCAACTACTGGGTGGACGTCGTCTTCACCACCAACTAGCCGCGGCAGCCGGTCGCGGCAACACCGAACACCCGGACATCGAAAGCCCGGACATCGAAAGCCCGGACACCGAAAGCCCGGACACCGAAAGCCCGGTACCCGGCACCGAACCCGATCGAGTCACCACCATCGACCGGGCACACCCCGGAAGCCGGCCGCCGGCGGCCCCCCTCCCCCCGCCGGCCGCCCCCCGGGCGGGCCCCGCGGGCCCCCACCACCCCCCCCCCCCCCCCCCCCCCCCCCCCCCCCCCGCGCCGCGCCCCCCCCCCCCCCCCCCCCCCCCCGGCCCCGGGGGCGAGCGCGGCGGCCCGGACTCCCCGCGCCGCCCGCCCCGAACCACGAACCGACCGTCATGCCATTGAGGAGCACCAACTCGATGAAGGCTGCCCGCGCCAGAACCAGATCGGGTCACCGACAACGCAGAGGAACGTGGACGAGCATCGCGTTCGCCGCGATCGGTGCGTTGCTGTTCACCCTGTTCGCACCGATCACCGCGGCCCAGGCCGCGCCATGCAGTCCGTGCTCGCTGTTCGCCGGCGCCACCCCGAACGGCGCCGTGACCGACACCGACGCGGTGGCCGTCGAACTGGGCGTGCGCTTCAAGCCCAACAGCAACGGCACCATCACCGAGATCAAGTTCTGGAAGGACGCCGGCAACACCGGCACCCACACCGGCCGGATCTGGGACACCGCCACCGGCACCGCGACCTCGGTGACCTTCATCGCGGAATCCGCGTCCGGCTGGCAGACCGCGACCTTCACAACTCCCGTGCCGGTCACCGCCGGACACACCTACATCGCCTCCTACGTGGCACCGGTCGGCCGCTACACGGTCACCGACAACTACTTCGCGTCGGACCGCACCGTCGAACAACTCGTCGCCCCCGCCAGCAACGGCAACCAAGGCAACGGCGTCTACACCTACAACCCCGGCGGCGGCATGCCGACCGACTCCTACCAGGCCGGCAACTACTGGGTGGACGTTTCCTTCGTCCCCGGCGCCGACACCACACCGCCCACGGTCACCCAGACCACCCCCGCCGCGAACGCCACCGGAGTGGCCACCGCCGCGCCGCTGTCGGTGACCTTCAACGAGCCCGTACAGCCCGCCACCATCCAGTGGGCGGTCAACCAGACCGGCGGCCCGGCCGTCGCCGGCACCGCGACGTACAGCGGCAACACGGCGACGTTCCAGCCCTCCGCGCCACTGGCCGTGTCCACGGGCCACACCGTCACGGTGACCGGCGCCAAGGACGCCGCCGGCAACACCATGGCCACCAAGTCCTGGTCGTTCACCACCGGCACCGGCGCCAGCCAGTCCGTGGAGACCAACATCTGGACCGGCCCGGTCAGCCCGAACACGCCGAACCAGACCGACAACAACAGCGTCGAGGTCGGCGTCAAGTTCCGCACCACCACCGACGGCCAGATCAAGTCGATCAAGTTCTGGAAGCTCACCGGCAGCACCGGCCCGTACGCGGTCAGCCTGTGGGACAAGAACACCCAGACCCGCCTGGCCACCGTGCCCAACGTCAGCCGCACCGGGAGCGGTTGGCAGACCGTCGACCTGCCCACCCCGATCACCGTGCACGCGGGCGTCACCTACGTCGCGTCCTACTTCGCGCCCAACGGCAACTATCCCGCCAACACCGGCTCGTTCTCCCAACCCGTCGGCAACTCGCTGATCACGGCCCTGGCCGACGGCGTCGACGGCGGCAACGGCGTCTACAAGTACAACGCGGGCAGCATCTACCCCACGGACAGCTGGAACGGCAGCAACTACTGGGTGGACGTCGTCTTCAGCACCAACGCCGAGGACACCGTCGCCCCCGCGGTCACCGGCCAGTCGCCGATGCCGAACGCCAACGGCGTGCTCTCCGGCGTGCAACCCTCGGTGACGTTCAGCGAACCGCTCAAGCCCACCGGCCTGAGCTTCGTCCTCAAGCGCAACGGCACGGCCGTACCCGCCGAACTCGAACTCGACAACCCGACCACGCCGACCCAGCTCACCCTCAAACCGGACGCCGAACTCGCCTACGGCACGCCGTACACACTCACCGTGAGCGGCGTCAAGGACCAGTCCGACAACGCGATGCCGGACACGACCTGGACCTTCACCACCGGCCAGGCCCCGCCCACACCACCGTGCGACGCGCCCAACACCGGCCCCATCCTGGTGATCAAGGCCGACTCGAACCCGTTCAGTTGCTACTACACCGAGATCCTGCGCAGCGAGGGACTCAACTCGTTCGCGGTCAAGGACGCGAGCGCGGTCAACGCCGCGGTGCTCGGCGGTTACACCACCGTCGTCCTCGGCGACTTCGCCCCCTCGGCACAACTGGTCACCGACCTCACCACCTGGGTCAACGGCGGCGGCAACCTGATCGCGATGCACCCGCGCGCCGCCCTGGCCGGCCTGCTCGGCCTCGGTACCTCCGGCGGCTTCCAGGCCAACCAGTACATGAAGGTGGACAGCGGCACCGCCGCCGGCGCCGGCATCTACAGCCAGCAGAGCATGCAGTACCACGGGCCCGCCGACGTCTGGACGGTCCCCGGCGGCGCCGGCACGGTCCGAGTCGCGGACCTGTACACCCGCACCGGCACCACCCCGCTCGGCCCCGCCGTCACCACCCGCCCGGTGGGCAGTGGCACCGCGTCCGCGTTCACCTACGACCTGGCCCGCTCGATCGTGCAGACCCGCCAGGGCAACCCGGCCCAGGCCGGCGTCGAGAACGACAACTTCTCCGACAGCGGCGGCCCGCTGATGCGCGCCGACGACATGTTCTACCCGGACTGGATCGACCTCAGCCGGGTCCAGATCCCGCAGGCCGACGAGCAGCAGCGCCTGTTCGCCAACCTGATCGAACTCGGCAACCGGGCCAAGGCCCCGATCCCGAGGACCTGGTACCTGCCCGGCAACGCCGCCACCGCGGCACCCGACCTGCTCAAGGTCGTGATGGTCTCCACCGGCGACAACCACGGCCAGAACCTCAGCGACATGCAGGGCAGGGTCACCCGCTACAACAACAACAGCTCCGACCCGGCCTGCTCGAGCCCGATCGCCGCACTGCGTGACGCCGCAGTACGGAACTGGAAGTGCATGCGCGGCACCATCTACGTCTGGGGCCCGGGACCACAGGGCACCCAGGCGCCGTCGGTGTCCGACGTCCAGAACTGGACCGCACAGGGCTTCGAGATCGCCCGACACGTCGACCAGAACGGCAGCTGCCCGCAGCTTCGCGCCGGCGCCTCCCAGACGGACATCAACGCCGGACTCGGCGCGGTGTACGAGAACAGCCTCGACGACTTCACCCGCTACGCCCCGCTGAAGCCCACCACCAACCGGACGCACTGTCTGACCTGGCCCGACTGGAGTTCGAACGCCTCGATCGCCCGGGCCAAGGGAATCCGGCTCGACACGAACTACTACTACATGCCGGATTACTGGAAGAACACGTGGGGCGGGCCGCTCATGAAGGCGAGCCCCGGATTCTTCACCGGTTCCGGCTTCCCGATGCGATTCACCGACCCGAGCGGTCAGATGATCGACATCTACCAGGGCACCACCCAGATCAACGACGAATTCCAACAGGTCTACCCGGACACGTTCGACCAGCTCGTCAACGGTGCCAACAACGACGGCTTCTACGGCGCGTTCGTGATGAACAACCACACGGACTCGGCGAACGCCAACGGCGGGGTCGGCAACGTGGGCCAGCTCGACATCGAACAGGCCCTGATCGCGTCGGCCAAGGCGAAGAACGTCCCGATCGTCTCCGCCAAACAATTGCTGGACTGGACCGACGCCCGGAACGCGTCCACCATCACCGGCCTCAACCGGGTCGGCAACACGGTCACCTTCACGGTCAACCAGAACGCGGCCGCGACGAACCTGATGACGATGTTGCCGACCACCGGCTCGGGCGGCACGACCCTCACGGGCCTGTCCCGAGGCGGCTCTGCGGTCACCTTCCAAAAGACCACCGTCAAGGGCATCGAGTACGCCGTCTTCGACGGGACCTCCGGCGCGTACACGGCGACCTACGCCAACGCGGTGGCGCCGCTGATCGCCGAGGCCAAGGCGGCCCCGGCCGCCGACGGCTCGGGCACGCTGACCTGGAAGACCGACGTGCCCTCCACCACGGAGATGCAGCTCGGCACCAAGCCGGACCAGATGCCGATCACCCACAAGAGCGTGGAGACCGCAGGCGAGCACAAGGTCGCCCTGGGCGCGCTCAAGCCCGACACCACCTATTACTACCGACTCACCTCGGAGAACGTGAAGGGCGAGCGCACGGTCTGGCCCGCCCCGAACGCGAAGCCCGCGGAGTTCCGCACGCCCAAGGCCGACCGCAAGGCGCCGGTGATCAGCGACGTCTCGGTCAAGACCTGGCCCGACGGCAGCGCCGACCTGACCTGGAAGACGGACAAGCCCACGACCACCTCGGTCCTTCTGGGCGACAACCCGAACTCGGTCCGACCGGTATATGCGGACCGGAAGCAGTCCACCACCGAGCACCACGCCAAGCTCGGCCACCTCGGCGCAGGCAGCACGTACGCGTTCCGCCTCGCGGGCGTCGACGCGGCCGGGAACGAGGGAACCTGGACGGGCGGCAGCGGTAGGAAGAAGGACACCGCGCGTCTGGTGATGCCCAGGCCGGGTGTCGCCGAGACGGGCGCGTTCGACTTCACCAACGGCACCGTCTCCGGGGGAGCGGTGAGCGGTGACCGTCCGGACGCTCTCACCCTGGACAAGGCCCCGACCGGCACGTATGTGTCGAAGGCCTTGGACGCCGGCCGGATGGTGACGTGGCTGGCCGGTGATTGGCAGGCCGAGATTCCCAAGGGCACGACGCTGCGGGTATCGGTGCGGACCGGGACGACGGCGGTTCCGGACGCGAGCTGGACCGCATGGAAGGACCTGTCCCGACCGGGCGACACCATTGGGACCGCATCGCGTTTCCTGCAATACAAGGTGGAGCTCACCGGCGACGGGCGCGCATTGCCCACCCTCAAGGGCATCGGCTTCACACACGACGGCAAGGTCACGACCACGCCGCCGGTGACCGAGGCGGGACCGAACACGGTGCCGGGCCCGAACCCCGTGACGGGGAAGGGGCGTTGATCCTCGACTGAGCCCGCAGGGGCGGTACGAGCGGCCGGGCCCGGAGCGATTTGGAGCTCCGGGCCCGGCCGTGTACTGTTGCGAAGTCCGCCCGGGAGGCGAGCAAATCCATGATCACCGATTAGGCGATCGGGAATGCGCTCCGCTAAAGTCTGCGGACGCCGCCAAATGCCTCGGAGAATGTGAATTCCCGATGCCCGAAGCGGTGGGCGAAGCAGGCCGGAAGGGCTGCTAAGCTCGAAGAGCCGGAAGCCGGGGAAACGAGAGTTTCGAAGGCCGAAAGCACGAAGCAGCGGACGAAAAGCGGGTCGGAAGATCTGCTAGAGTCCGGGAGGCGGAAAACGCGGAAACGCGGTGGAAGCCGAAAGCGAGGAAAGCGAAGCCGCCGAAACGGTGTGCTAGGCTGGAAACGCGAAAGCGAAACACGAAAAACTGAAACACCTTGAACGTTAAACGCCCGGAGGGCGCGGTTGACTCCGCACCAAAGGAAGCGTCCG